>WNZI01000049.1 GCA_009728235.1 Vibrio cholerae
TCGTGCGGGGGCACGCTCGCGGGCGCGGAGGCCGCAGCGAGGCTGGCCGGTTCGGGGATGGACGCCGCCGTGCGCCACAGCGTACTCATCGTCGACGTCGCCTCCGGGCAGCGGCGGGCGCTCCGGACGCTCCCCCTGCCGGACGGGTGGGACGGTGTCCGCTCGGCCCTCGTCGACGAGCGGCTCGTCCTCGTCCTGCCTGCCGCAGCGGCACCGGCACCCTCCGACCTCGCCACGTACCTTCACGGCGCGGGTCTGACTGCGCGGATCGGTGTCGGTGGGAGCTATGTCCAGCCGAACGGACTGCGCTGGAGCTACTTCGAGGCACGGGAGGCCCTCCAGCGCGGCCAGCCCCTCAACCTGGCCGACCGCCTCAGTCTGACCTCACTCCTCATGTCGAGCGTCGACGTACCGCTGGCCGACCTCGCCGCCGAGACCCTGGAGCCGCTGGAGTCGTTCGACGCGGCTCATGGCGCGGGCCTGGTGCCCACGCTTCGTCGCTACCTCGACCTGAACGGATCCGTGGCCGCCGTCGCCTCCGATCTCGACCTGCACCGCAACACCATCCGCTACCGGCTGCAGCAGGTGGTCGCGTTGACCGGGTACGACCCGGCCGTCACCGCGGACCGCGTGCACCTCTACCTCGCCCTGCGGGTCCGCGCCGCCGGCATGGGATAGTTGGTCCACATACACCGGTCTCATTGTTCTCGGGGGTATACATGTCACTTCTTCAGGCAGACGAGTTGGAACTGCAGGAACTCGCCCGGCAGGCGGTCCTCCAGGAGTATCGGCTTCCCTACGGCGAGGCCGACGGAAGGCAGGTGGAGCAGGCCGACTACGAGACGCCCGCGGAGCTGCTCAACCTGGTCAAGCTCGCGGTACGCGTCAGCGGCATGGACGCCGGTGTCATCAACATCATCACCGCCGACCAGCAGCACCAGATCGCCGCCGTCGGCGTAGATGCCTCCGTGTGTTCGCGGGACGACTCGATGTGCTCGAAGGTGTTCAGCTCGGGAGCGATCACGGCGCTCGCCAACGCGTCCCTCGATCCACGCTTCGCCGACAATCCCTTCGTGAACGGCGCCATCGCGGAAGTGCGTTCCTACGCCTCGGTTCCCCTCGTGACCCAGAACGGCTATGCGCTCGGAGCGCTCTGCGTCTTCTCCACCCGGATACTCGATTTCGGCGTCGAACAGCGCGAAGGCCTCGAGATCCTCGCGCGACAGGTCGTCGAGGTCCTCGATCTCCAGTTCAAGACCCGGCAGCTCGTCGAGGCTCTCGAGGTGGTGCGGCGCAGCAACGAGGATCTCGCCGGGTTCGCCGCCCGCGTCAGCCACGACCTGAAGAACCCCCTCACGGCGATCCTCGGCTACACCGAGTTGGTCGAGCAGGACGTCGACGTCGAAGCTGCGGGAACCGCTGCGCGCTACTTCAGCATCATCCGGGGCAGCGCCAGCCGGATGCTGTGCACCGTCGAGGAAGTCCTCGAGTTCTCGAGGATCGGCGGATCGATCCACCGCCGCCCGGTCCGCCTGACCACCGTCATGAATGCGGTGCTGCAGGACGTGCTGCCCCTGACCCGCGCGCATGACGCCGTCGTGACGGTGCAGGACGCACACCTGTCTGTCGACGAGGCGCAGGTCACCGCTCTCCTGCAGAACCTGGTGTCGAATGCGATCAAGTACTCGGTCCCGGGAGTTCCACCGCGGATCGAGGTCGTCGCCGACTCCGCCGAACGGCAGGTGCTGCGCGTCATCGACCACGGCAAGGGGATCGCCGCGGCCGACAGGCGTCGGGTGCTGGAGCCGCTCGTGCGCCTGCAGCGTGACGGGGACCCCGCGGGCAGCGGGATCGGACTGGCGACGTGTGCTCGCATCGCGGCCGCCCATCAGGGTTCGATCAGCCTCATGGAGACCCCCGGTGGCGGAACCACCGCGACGGTGGACCTGGGTCCGGCGGCCTGACCGGCGCCGGAGGCAGCAGGACGGGACCGGGGTTCGGCGATGCGCGTCGATCAGGCACCCATCAGCCGCCGGGCTCCGGTCAGTGCTGCGACTGCAGCTCGTGGACCGGCGCGGCGTGGGCCAGCGGCAGGCGGAAGCTGAAGGTCGAGCCTTCTCCCTCGACGCTGCTGCAGCTGATGGTCCCGCCGTGGCGTTCGACGATCGCCTTGGAGATGGCCAGTCCGAGACCCACTCCGGGGATCGCCGCGTTGCGTGCCGCCGATGTCCGGAAGAACTTCGAGAAGACGCCCTGCAGTTCCTCGGGCGACATCCCGCTCCCCTGGTCCGTCACACTGCACTCCACCTCGCCGTCGACCTCCGCTGCACGCACCGTCACGCGCCCTCCCCCGGGCGAGTACTTGACGGCGTTGGACAGCAGGTTGTCCAGCACCTGACCGATCCGCGAACGGTCGCACGAGGCCACGAGTCCCGGTTCGGTGCGGTCCTCGAAGGCCACCCCGGGGTTGATGTTGCGCTCTGCCGCCACTGCGACCCGCTCGCTGACCAGCGTCGAGAGATCCGTGGGAACGGCCGTGATCTCGGGAGAACCCTCGGCCGTGGACAGCAGGTCCACCACGAGCTTGTGCAGGCGCTCGGAATTACGCGACACCACCTCGAGTCCCGACTCGATCTCGGGGTCGAGGCCGGGCATTCCGGTCAGCAGTTCGAGATAGCCGCGGATCGCGGTCAGGGGCGTCCGGAGTTCGTGCGACACGGTGGACACGAACTCGTCCTTGGCATTGAGTGCGGTCACGAGCTCCGTGACGTCGTTGAAGGTGACGACGGAGCCCTCCCGGGTGCCGTCCTGGTCCGCCATCAGGCGCGACGACGTCGACAACACCCTCTGGTTCGGCCGCTCTCCCCACCAGAGCAGGTAGTCGGAGAAGACCTGCCCCTCGGCAGCACGCCGCGTCGGCCGGCGCGTCTCCGGCATGACCGACGTACCATCCTGCTGGAAGATGTGCAGATCGGCCTCGCTGCTGTCGCGGGCACCGCCCGCCACCGCGCGGAACTGCTCGAGCTTGCGGTTCGTCAGAACGGGCCGCCCGGACGCGTCGACGGCGATCAGACCGACGTCGACACTGTTGACCACGGTCTCCAGCAGCCGTTCGCGGCGGGCGCTCTCCTCGAGCAGCACCTCGAGCGCGCGGTCCTTCTCCTCCACCATCGCCTGCTGGGCCATCATGCTCGCCGTCATGACCCTGATGGTGACACCGATCGCCAGCATGATGAAGGGCAGGAGGAAGGACTGCGTCAGGGACTGCGAGTTGACCGCCATGTCCGTCACGAACACCGGCACCCAGACGATGCCGACCGAGGCGAGGAAGCCCGCGGTGATCAGCGTGCGCGGGAACAGGCCCGACGCCGCGAGCCAGATCACGGGGAACACCGTGAGCAGCCCCACGCCTGTGATGACCGCACCCGCGCCGTACCGCATGAAACCGATGGGGATGAAATCGAGCAGCGGGATGACGATGAAACTGGCGTACGGGAGCCGGTCCCACGGCACGAGGACGCAGAGTGCGAGCAGTACCGCGTGCAGGGCGACGCCGAGCAGGAAGGCCTGACTGGCGAAGAGTTCCTGATGGAAGGCGGCTCCGCCCACGAGGATGAGCAGGACGGTCAACGAGAGCGGCAACTGGCTGAGGATCACGCGAACCCGCAGGGTCAACTCGTGGAACTGCCGCTTGTTGAGCGCGAGATAGGAGAGCACCCTGTCCATCGGTCGGCCGATCCCCCGTCCCTCATCGAGCTGTACCGTCGCTGCCCGACGGGCAGGCACCAGCGCCAGCCACCACAGAATAGCCCGGCACCCCTGCGTTTACCGGACCCCAAACCTGTCCTTGTCCTCAAGATCGCATCAATTTCGGCGCACTAGACCGGTGATCAGGACGAAGCTGCGCGCAGCGTCCGGCTGTTCCCACCCGGTAGCGTTTAATGGGTTCCATGACTGCCGCCACGGAAATCCGCCGCGCACTGGTCGTCGAGGACGACGTCGACATCCGGGGCCTGCTCGTCCAGATCCTCAAGCGCGAGGGATTCGAGGTAGCGGAAGCGGCCACCGCCCGCGAGGGACTGATCAAGGCCCGCGCCGGAGCCGACCTCATCACCCTCGACCTGAACCTGCCCGACGGTGACGGTGTGGACATCTGCCGAGAGGTCCGCACGTTCTCCGACGCCTACATCCTCATGATCACTGCCCGTACCGACGAGATCGAGCGCCTGACAGGGCTGGAGACCGGCGCGGACGACTACATCAGCAAACCCTTCAGCCCGCGGGAACTCGTGGCGCGCATCAATTCCCTCTTCCGTCGCCAGAGCCGGCAGGCCGCGGCCGACGTCGCCAACGCCGACGAGCGCCAGCGCGCGGCCGAGGTACAGCAGAACCTCCTCCCCCGCGACAACCTCTGGCTGCGCGATTACGAACTCGCGGGGCGCTTCCGGCCATCGCGGAGCGTCGGTGGGGACTTCTACGACTGGTACGGGACGCCGGACGGGCTCCACTTCACGGTCGCGGACGCGATGGGCAAGGGGATGGGTGCCGCGCTGATCGCTGCCACGGTGCGTGCGATCATGCGGTCCGTGAGCTCCCAGACGAACACGGAGACCGCGTTCGCCATGGCAGCGCGGGCCACGGAGGCGGACCTCGACCAGACCAGCTCCTTCGTCACGCTGTTCCATGGGCGCCTCACCGCGGACGCCGGTGTGGTCAGCTATGTCGACGCCGGCCACGGCCTCGCGCTGCATGTCTCCGCCGACGGAAGCGTCACCCGTCTTCCCTCGGCGGTCCGCCCGTGGGCGCCTGGCCGGACCAGTCCTGGGCAGCGGGAACGCTGCAGCTCGAACCGGGTGACTCGCTGGCGATCGTCAGCGACGGGCTGCTCGACATCTACGAGACGGTCGAGGAGTTCACGGAGGCGGTGGCAGGCGTCATCACGGCCGCCGACGGCGCTGATGCCGCCTGCGCCGTCCTGCTCGACCTGGCCGACGTACCGGAGGTTGCCGACGACGTCACGGTCGTCATCCTCCGGCGCTCCCCGGTCTGATCTGCTCCACCCGGCGCTGACGCGCGACGACACACCAGGACCACAGAAGGAAAGTGCACATGGAATTCACCACGCAGGACAAGGGACGCTACACCGAGGTAACGGCGAGCGGCCGGCTGAACATGGTCGCGGCGCCCAAGCTGCGCGAGGTCATCAACGAGGTCGTCGGCGCAGGCGGGAAGCGCATCGTCGTCAATCTCGCGGAGACGAGTTTCATGGACTCCTCAGGGCTCGGAGCCCTCATCGGCTGCCTGAAGCTGGCCCGCCAGTCCGGGGGCGATCTCCGGATCGCTGCGGTGCAGCCACAGGTCACCATGGTGCTCGAGCTCACCAGCATGCACCGCGTGCTGACGCCGCACGCCACCCCTGAGGAAGCGTTCCTCAATGACTGACATCCTGGCGCGTCGCACCCTCGAGGAGCCGGCCAGCGACCAGGCCATCGAGAACCTGCACGGCATCCTCGACCAGCTGTGGATCGACGCCGCCTTCGTGCCTGAACTCGACCAGATGGCGTTCACCACGGCAGTGATCGAGGCCGCGAGCAACGTGGTGCAGCACGGTGTGCCGTCCGAGGGTGCCACCCTCCTGCTGGGCGTGGAACTGACCGTCGAGACCGAGCGCCTCCGGGCCGTGATCACGGAGATCGGGGCAGCCGCCCACGATCCCGTCCTGGACCTCGACCCGCCCGAGGAACCGGAACCGACCGCTGACGCGCTCCTGGAGGGCTTCGACGAATCGGGGCGCGGCCTCTCGATGATCCGGGCGCTCGTCACGACGGTCACGGTCGAGCGGCAGGGGGATTCGAACGTCTGGGTCCTCTCGCGCGACGCGTAGCCGGCGAACCGACTCCGCCGGCCGGAGCTTCCGTCACGGAAGGGCCGGCCGCCCGAGGAACGAGGCGATGTCGGTGTAGACCGCCCTGGACTCCGGCAGCCGCGGGAACGCCGGGAACACGTGGAACCCACCCGGGTACACCCTGATCGTGACGTCCGCGCCCGCAGCGACCGCACGGTCCCGGAAGACCAGGGCATCGGCCATGCAGACGTCCCGGGTGCCCTGGTAGATGCGGGTGACCGGCACGGCCGCCAGCATCTCCTCCGGAGCGCAGGCCGGGCTGACGAGCGGTGTCCTCGGATCGTCACCACCGGCCCACCACAGGCCGGCTTGGACCCCGCCGGCCACCGAGAGCATCGGGTCGACGGCGTCGTACTTCGGGATCTCGGGGTTGGTGGCCGTGACGTCGAGCCAGGGCGAGAAGGCGACGACGCGCCCCGGCGCGGGAAGCCCCGCGTCGCGGAACGCCCAGGGCTGGGCGATGGCGAGCCCACCGCCGGCGGAATCGCCCATGAGCGTGACGTCCTCCGGTTGCGCCGTGCGGAGCACCTCCCGATAGACCGAGACGAGGTAGGGGAACGCCTCCCGGTACGTGCTCTCGGGTGCGAGCCGGTAGAGGGGAACGGTGACGGCGGCCCCCGTCCGCTTGGTGAGTTCGGCGATGATCCACCAGTGCGGCCGCCCCAGCTCGTTGATGTAGATGCCGCCGTGCGTGTAGATGATGTGGGAGCGGGTGGCGCCGAGCAGCGGCCGGACGGTGATGGTGCGGACCCCGCCGATCCGCTTCTCCTGGATCGTGTGCGTCTGCTTCAGCGTCCAGGGGATCGCAGCCATCGCCGGATAGCTCCGGCCCGGGTACGTCGAGTTCACCCAGTCGGTGCCGGCGAGGTTCCTCTTCGTGGGCAGGAAGCTGATCAGTCGGGACGCGATGCGCATGGCCCTCGAGCCGTCGGCAGCGCTCGGTTCGACTGTTTCCGTGCCCATGGGCTGTCCGCTCGTCATGGGGCCAGCCTAGTGCCGGGCGGCCGGCCCGTGCCGCCTCTGTCATGCTGGTCTGGGCCCTGGACGACGCCGGTCGACGTACCGCGACACGCCCTGCCAGCAGCCGTTCCGACCCGCCGGAGGAAGAGATGGATACCACGACGAACATCGCCCTTGCCGCCGATCTCCTCGGCGTCTTCTTCTTCGCGGTCTCGGGCTCGCTGCTGGCGGCGCGCAAGGGGTTCGACCTCGTGGGTTCACTTCTCCTCGCCTCCCTCGCCTCCCTCGGCGGAGGAGTAGCGCGGGACCTCATCATCGACGTGCCGCCGGCGGCCTTCACCAACCCCGCCTACCTGCTCCCGCCCCTGGTCGCCACGGCCCTCGTCTACTTCGTCTTCTCCGGCATGGAGCGCGTCAAGCGTGTCCTGGTCGTCTTCGATGCCGCCGGCCTGGCCCTGTTCTGCATCACGGGCACCGTCAAGGCGCTCGACGTCGGACTCAACCCCGTCTCCGCCGTGCTGCTCGGAGTCACCACCGCCGTGGGCGGGGGGCTGCTGCGCGACGTCGTCGCCAACGAGGTCCCCCAGCTGTTCGACCCGAGGGACATCTACGCCCTGCCCGCGATGCTGGGCGCCGGCGTGGTCGCGGTGCTGTATCTCACGGGCACCTTCACGATCATCACCGGCATGCTCGCCGCGTCCCTCGTGTTCTCGCTCCGCGTGCTCGCCTGGCGCTACGGCTGGCACGCGCCCCTCGCCGCCCGGACGTGGAGCGCACGCAGGTAGCCCGCGCGCCGGACGTGGCGGCTAGGATGGACGCACCCCCACCACCACTCCTGGAGTACTTGTGACTGAGCTGTTTTCCGACAAATTCCGCGCCCTGGTGCCCGTGTACTTCGAGGACGACTGGGCGGAGGAGGACGGCCTGTCCGAGGACGAACTGGCCGAGATGCTCGAAGGCAAGGATTTCGAGCTGCCCCTGGCCCTGCGCGATTTCTACCGCGCGGTGGGCGCCACCGAGGACATCATGGAGGCGTTCCACTTCTTCTGGGACCCCGACGAGTTGGAGATCGAGGACGGCTTCCTCCTGTTCCTCGAGGACGAGGAAGAGCAGTACACGTGGGGTATGAGGGCTGACCAGCTGGACGTACCCGATCCGATCGTCTGGAGGCGCAACAACGCACGCGGGGAATGGCAGAGCGAGGAGGGCACGTTCAGCGAATACGTGCTCGACCTGTTCGAGTGGGTCTTCGAGGAGAACGAGGAGGACTGATGGAGTTCGCCCACCACGCACCCGAGGGCTACCGGTGCCCCTTCTGCGACCTGGCGCGTGGCGATTTCGGCAACCCCGGCAACCTGTGCCGCCCGGGTGACCTCATCTACTCGGACGAGCTGGTCCTGGCGTTCATCGCGTCCCACGGCTTCGAGCCGAACCCGGGCCACGTCCTCATCACCCCCCGCCAGCACGTCGAACTGCTCTACGAACTGCCGACGACGTCGCCGCACGCCTCATGACGCTCACCCGGGACATCGCGATCGCCATCAAGCTGGCCTGGACCCCCGACGGTGTCTCGACCCGGCAGCACAACGAGCCGGCGGGCAGCCAGCACGTGTGGCACTACCACCAGCACGTCCTGCCCCGCTGGCACGACGACGGCTTCTACTTCACCCCGAAGCGGCCCATCGTCGATCCAGCCATCCGTGCGCGCAAGGCCGACGAGCTGAGGGCGCACCTGCCGACGTCGTAGGCGCCCGACCGTTCCGCGCTCCTGCGGAGTCGTGCGAGGGCCTGCCGGCCAGGGACGGGTCACGTCGGGACGGAGTCAGACGTCCCTGCTGACGACGGCCTGCGCGAAGCTCTCCAGCGCCCGCTTCACCGTACTGTCCGGCAGCGGTGCGAGGGCGGCGACGGCGTCGTCCGCCCACTGCTGCGCGACGGCCCAGGCCGCCTGCGTCTGCGGGTGGGCCCGAACGGCGGCAACGGCTTCGGCGAGCGCATCGTCGGAGGACAGATCGCCGTCGACGAGCGCGACGACATCGGCCGCCGAGGAGTCACCGGCAGCCGCGGCACGGCGCAGGAGGATGACCGGGAGGGTCGGCACTCCCTCGCGGAGGTCGGTCCCGGGGGCCTTGCCCGACGTCACCTTGAGTCCCGTGACGTCGATGACGTCGTCGGCGAGCTGGAACGCGACACCTACCTTCTCACCGTAGGAGACCATGACGTCCACCACCTCGGGCGGAGTGTCCGCGAAGATCGCGCCGAGCTGCCCCGACGCGGCGACGAGGGATCCGGTCTTGTCGGCGATGACGGAGAGGTAGTGCTCGAGGTCGTCCTGGCCGTCGCGTGGTCCGACCGTCTCGTGCAGCTGGCCGAGGCACAGGCGCTCGAAGGTGCGTGCCTGGATCCCGAGGGCCCTGCCGCCCAGTTCCGAGACGAGGATCGATGCCCGGGCGAAGATGAGGTCACCGGTGAGGATGGCGACCGAGTTGCCCCACACCTCATGGGCGGTCGGGGCACCGCGACGGAAGGGAGCCGAGTCCATGACGTCGTCGTGGTACAGCGTGGCCAGGTGCGTCAGTTCGACGACGACGGCGGCCTGGACCACCTTGGCGCGGGCGGGGTTGCCGAGGTGCGAGGCGAGGATCGTCAGGAGGGGCCGGATGCGCTTGCCGCCGGCTTCGACGAGGTGGCGGCTCGTGGCGTCGGCGAGCGGATCGGAATTCGCGATGGCCCCCCGCAGCTGCTTCTCCACCTCCGCCAGGCAGGACGAGACGGACGGTCCGAGCTCCGGGTCCTCTGCGATGAGGGCGAAACCCGGAGGCAGGCGGAAGGCGTCAGCCTCGTCCGGGATGTCCGCCGTGTCCAGCGCGCTGTTCAGACCCACGCTGGTCCACCCGGAGTTGAAGGATTGTGTCACCGTCTAAGACTAACGAAGTGGCGCGGCGCTTTGCGCACGCAGGTAACCGGTCAGGGACGGCTGGTTGGAGGTGGGCGGGACGAGCGACTCCAGCAGATGGATGACGCGGTCCTCGAAACCCCGACCCCCGCTGTCCGTCAGGTTCGCGAGCATGCGCACCACGAAGCGCATCAGCACCGGCACCGGCATCCCGGTCCGGAGGGCAAGGGAGAGGATGGCGGGCTTGCCGATGAGATGGGCGAACATGCGGCCGAGCGTGAAGTGACTGCCCCACTGCTCGCGCACGTACGGCGCGTACGCGGACATCACCTGGTCGCGGCCGAGCGGGGAGGCCACCGACTGCGCCCGCTCGATGAACTCGGCGGCGTACCGCGCGGACTCCATGGCGTAGGAGATTCCCTCCCCGTTGAACGGCGAGACCATGCCTCCGGCGTCCCCGAGGAGCAGGAGGCCCGGACTGTAGTGCGGTGTGCGGTTGAAACCCATGGGAAGGGCCGCTCCGCGGATCTCCCCCACCTGGTTCTCGGGGCTGAAGCCCCACTCGGCGGCATGCCCGCGGTCCAGTCGCGCAGGACCTGCTTGTAGTCGAGCTTCCCGAACTCCGCTGAGGAATTGAGGATGCCGAGGCCCACGTTCGAGGTACCGTCGCCGACACCGAAAACCCAGCCGTACCCCGGGAGCGGCTTGCCGGTGGCGTCCGGCAGTTCGAGCCAGCCCTCCATCCAGTCGTCATCGGTTCGAGGGCTCGTGAAGTACGTGCGGACGGCGACTCCGAGCGGTCGGTCGTCGCGCTTCTGCAGACCGAGGCTGACGGCGGTGCGGGTCGAGTTGCCGTCGGCCGCCAGGACGACGTCGGCAGTGAAGTCCCGCGTCTCACCCGTCTTGCGACCGTCGGCGTCGAGCAGGTTCACGGTCACCCCGGTGACGCGGCCGGCATCGTCGCGGATGGCTGTCGAGACGGAGTGGCCCTCGAGGATGGTGGCACCGGCGGATTGGGCGTGCCCGGCGAGCGCTCGTCGAAGCCGAGGCGCGTGCGCACGAGGCCGTAGTCGGGGAAGTCGCTGAGTTCGGGCCAGGGCACCTCGACGGTGCGCTTGCCCGCGATGAGCCGGAGACCCTTGTTGCGGCGCCAGCCCTCGCTCTCGTCGTGCGGCAGCCCGAGGAGCTGCAGTTCGCGCGTGGCCCTGGGCGTCAGTCCGTCACCGCAGACCTTCTCCCGGGGGAAGTACGTCTTCTCGAGGACGGTGACCTCGATGCCGGCAGTCGCGAGGTAGAACGCGGCGGTGGAACCGGCGGGGCCGGCTCCGACGATCAGGACGGACATCTAGTCCGCCGCAGTCGTGACGCGGCGCAGCCGGACCTGACCCGGCAGGAGCGGCTCCTCGCCGGGCGCTGCGGGAGCCTTGGAGGCTCGGTGGACGGCGACGATCCCGCCGTTCAGGTTCCGGTACTCAACGCCCGTCCAGCCGCTCTCGCTGATCCAGGCCGCGAGCTCGTCCTGGTTCGGCCACGCGCGGATCGACTCGGCGAGGTAGACGTAGGCATCCGGGTTGGAGCTGACCTTCCGGGCGATCGGGGGAAGTGCCCGCATCAGGTACTCGGTGTAGGTGGTCCGCCAGAGCGCGGCGGTGGGCTGGGAGAACTCGGCGATCACGAGCCGCCCGCCGGGTCGCGTGACCCGCAGCATCTCGGCGAGCGCCTTCTTCGGCTCGTTGACGTTGCGGAGGCCGAAGGAAATGGTGGACGCGTCGAAGGAGTTGTCGGCGAAGGGGAGGTTGGTCGCGTCGCCGGCCACGAAGTCGATGTCCGGGCGCCTGCGCTTGCCGACCTTCAGCATCCCGAGCGAGAAGTCACAGGCGACGACGTCGACTCCCGCGTCCGCGTAGGGCTCGCTCGACGTCCCGGTGCCGGCCGCGAGGTCGAGGACACGCTGCCCCGGTTCCGCTCCGACCGCATCCACGACGATGCGACGCCACCGGCGGGTCTGCCCCATCGACAGGACGTCGTTGACGACGTCGTACCTCGGCGCCACGTCGTCGAACATGGCTGCTACTTCGTCAGGCCGCTTCTCAAGCGATGCGCGATTCACCTCGCCATTGTCTCAAACAAACAGGCCGCACCCGACCCGCGCGCGCGGATAGCTGCGCCGGGGCCGGAGGACACGGCGCTCGAGGCGCCGGAACGTGCCGGATCTCACGGCGGAACAGGCATCGCGCCTGCGACTGCGGAGTACCCTTGGAGCATCATGAGCACTCCGTCCCTCTCCGCGCTGACGCCTGCGCCCGGACAATCGCGCGGGCTCCGCAGCATCACCGTCGCACGAGCGGACATGGACCCGCGGACGGGCCTCCTCGACTACGTGGTCCGCAACGACGCCCACACCTGGATGCGCCGCGGCGGAGGGCTCGTGGCCTACGGGGAGACCGCCCGGTTCACGGTCACCGGTCCGGATCGCTTCACCCAGGCCCAGCAGTGGTGGCGCCGCGAGCTCGCCGGCGCCGAGGTGCTCGACGACCTCGACCTCCCGGGCTCCGGGCTGATCGCCTTCGGATCCTTCGCCTTCTCCAAGACCTCACCGCACGAGTCGCGCCTCATCATCCCCGAGGTGGTGATCGGCTGCAGCGAGGGCAGGAGCTGGCTCACCTACATCACGGACGACTCCGAGGCCGAGCTGAGCGCCGAGGTGGCGGAAGCGGCACTGCTGGCGTACCTGATGGAGCCGGACGGCGACCGTGCACCCAGCACCGGCGACAGCCTCGGCCCCGGCGTCCTCAGCGAGGAACAGTACAAGCTCGCCGTCGCGGCGGGCGTGCAGCACGTGCAGGCCGGCGAGCTCAGCAAGGTGGTCCTGGCGCGGGACGTCGTCGCGAACCTGGATTCCCCCGTCGCCACTGCTCAGGTCCTGCGGGAACTGGCGGTGCGGTACGAGGACTGCTGGACCTACGCCGTGGACGGCCTGATCGGCTCCACACCCGAGATGCTCATCAAGGTCGATGACAACACGGCCCGGGCCCGGGTGCTCGCCGGCACCCTGGACCGCGCCAACGCTCCTGCGGGGGATCCCGGCTACGCCGACCGGGTCCTGGCCGGGTCGGAGAAGCAACTCCACGAGCACCGGATCGCCATCGACTCACTCACCCGCACACTGGAACCGTTCACCAGTTCCATGACCTCGCACAGTGAGCCCTTCGTCCTCCAGCTGCCGAACGTCTGGCACCTGGCATCCGACGTCACGGCGCAGCTCGTCCCCGGCGACGACGGCCAGGTCCCGACGTCGCTGGCCCTGGTCCAGGCTCTCCACCCGACCGCCGCCGTGTGCGGCACACCGACGACGGTCGCGGGCGCGCTCATCCGCGAGCTCGAGCACCTGCAACGCGGTCCCTATGCAGGGCCCGTGGGCTGGATCGACGCGGGCGGCAACGGCGAATGGGGCATCGCGCTGCGGGGCGCCGTGGTGGAGTCGCCCACGCGTGTCCGGTTGTACGCAGGATGCGGGATCGTCGAGGGCTCGCAACCCGAAGCGGAGCTGGCGGAGACGTGGAGCAAGTTCCGCCCGATGATCGAAGCCCTCGGACTGAGCGGCCCGACATGACCCTTGGTTACCAATAGGCAATGCCTGTAGCCTGTGACGCACATCTCGTTTTCGTCGCTAGAATCAGCAGGACCTTTTTCCGATCCACCACGTCCTAGTGAGGCACCCATGCTTTCCAAGAAATCTGCACTGCTGGCCACCCTGGCCGCCGGCGCCCTCGCGCTCAGCGCCTGCGGCGGGGGATCCGACGACGCCGGTTCCGGAGAGGACAGCGGGCTGAACCTCGTCTCCGAGGGATCCCTGACCGTCTGCTCGGACATCCCCTACCCGCCCTTCGAATTCGAGGAGAACGGCGAGTACACCGGCTTCGACATGGACCTCATGAGGGAGATCGCCACCGGCATGGACCTCGAGCTCGCCGTTCAGGACGTCGGGTTCGACGGCCTCCAGAGCGGCGCCGTCCTCGGCGCCGGCCAGTGTGACATCGGCGCGAGCGCCGTGACCATCACCGAGGAGCGCAAGGCCAACCTCTCGTTCTCCGATCCCTATTACGACTCACTGCAGTCCATCCTGGTTCCGGAGGACTCGGACATCGCCTCGATCGAGGACCTCGCAGGCAAGAAGGTCGGTGTCCAGCAGGGCACCACCGGCGCGGTCTACGCGGAGGAGAACGCGCCCGAGGCGGAGCTCGTCCAGTACCCGTCCGACGCCGAGATGTACGCGGCCATCCAGGCCGGCAACGTGGACGCCCTGCTGCAGGACCTCCCGGTCAACCTCGGCCACACGGAGGACGGCGCCTTCACCATCGCCGAGGAACTGCCCACCGACGAGCAGTACGGCTTCATCATGCCCAAGGAGGGCAGCGAGGAGCTGGTCGCAGCCGTCAACGAACAGTTGACCGAGCTGCGCGACAACGGCAGGTACCAGGAAATCTACGACTCCTACTTCGCGGAGTAGACCCGCTTCCACCGCCAGGGCCCCGGCTTCCACCGGGGCCCTAGCAGTGTCCCTCCCCGAAGGAAGGTAGTGCCACGCGTGAAACGCTCAACCCGCAGACGGCTGACCCAGGGCATCCTCTATGCAGTCTTCGCCGCCGTCATCCTCTTCGTCATCCTCTCGGCGGACTGGGGCAGGATCCAGCCCTACTTCTTCAATCTCGACGTCGCCCGGGAGACCTTCCCGCAGATCCTGACGATCGCAGCGAAGAACACCGTCATCTACACGGCGATCGCCTTCGTCGGCGGCATGCTGTTCGGCCTCCTGCTGGCGCTCATGAAGCTCTCCCCCGTCCTCCCCTACCGCTGGCTGGCGACGGGCTACATCGAACTGTTCCGTGGACTGCCGGCCCTGCTCGTCATCTTCGGTTTCGCCTTCGCCGTGCCGATCGCCTTCCAGTGGCAGCCACCGGGCGGCAGCGTCGGCGCCGGCCTCCTCGGACTGATCGTGGTCTCCGCGGCCTACATCGCGGAGACCATCCGCGCCGGCATCGAGGCGTCCCCAAGGGTCAGGTCGAGGCAGCGCGCTCCCTCGGCATGGGTTCAGCCTGGACGATGGCCACCGTCGTCCTCCCACAGGCATTCCGCATCATCACCCCGCCGCTGACCAATGAGCTCGTGATCCTCATCAAGGACACCTCCCTGCTGTTCATCGCGGGCATGGCCATCGCGGACCGGGAGCTCACCACGTTCGCGCGGGACTCCCTCACCAACCAGGCCAACGCCACGCCGCTCGTCGTCGCCGCGCTGCTCTACCTGGTCATCACGCTCCCGCTCACGCAGCTGGTCGCGAAGCTCGAACGACACAACAAGAGAGGCCGGTGAGCCGGATGACCCGGTCCGCATCGAATGCCGCGACACCGACCGTCCCCGCGATCGAGATCCGGGCACTCTGCAAGAACTTCGGCGACAACGAGGTGCTCAAGGGCATCGACTTCCACGTGGACCAGGGCGAAGTGGTCTGCGTCATCGGCCCGTCGGGTTCCGGGAAGTCGACACTCCTGCGCTGCGTCAACCGCCTCGAGGAACCCACGACCGGCACCGTCCTGGTCGAGGGGATCGACATCACGGACAGCGAGACGGACCTCGATGGCGTCCGCACCCGCATCGGTATGGTCTTCCAGCAGTTCAATCTCTTCCCGCACCTCAGCGTGCTGAAGAATCTCACCCTCGCCCAGCAGCGGGCGAAGAAACGCGGCAAGGCCGAGGCCACGGAGATCGCGCGCAGGAACCTAGCGAAGGTCGGCCTCGCGGAGAAGGCGGACGCCTTCCCGTCGCAGCTCTCCGGCGGTCAGCAGCAACGCGTGGCGATCGCCCGCGCGCTCTCGATGGACCCGGACATGATGCTCTTCGACGAGCCCACCAGCGCACTGGACCCGGAGCTCGTCGGCGACGTGCTCGAGGTCATGAAGCAGCTGGCCAGGGAAGGCATGACGATGATGGTCGTCACGCACGAGATGGGGTTCGCGCGGGAGGTCGGCGACCGCGTGGTGTTCATGGACGGCGGGGTCGTCGTCGAGCAGGGCAAGCCCGAGGACGTCCTCGGGAACCCCCAGCACGAGCGGACCCGACTGTTCCTCTCGAAGGTGCTCTGACCGTTGCCTAGAAGACGGTGATCTCCCCGACCGCACGCCGGATGCGCGCATGCAGGTCCCGGAGCGAAGCACGGTCCGCGCGGACCTCGAGGATGGAGCGGCCCCGAATGGGCCGCTCCATCGCCGTGTCCAGGTCCTCCACCGTCGTCGCCCGTTCGTAGCGGAGTCCGTAGGCGGCCGCGATGGCCGCGAGGTCGACGGTGTGGGGTGTTCCGAACAGGCGCTCGACGACGGCGCCGTACCGGGCCGTCGTGGTGTCGGAGCCGTGTTCGAGGAGGCCGAAGATGCCACCACCGCCGTCGTTGAGGACCACGATGTGCAGATCCGGCTGCGCCTCACCACTGCCGAGGAACAAGCCACCGATGTCGTGCAGGAAGGTCAGGTCACCCATCAGCGCGCGCGTCGGGATCCCTGCTGCGAGGGCGATGCCCGTGGCGGTCGAGATGGTGCCGTCGATCCCGGCCAGCCCTCGGTTGGCGAAGACCTCCAGCGGGTGCCAGTCGGTGGCCGCGACGAGGTCCACGTCGCGGATGGGGTTGGACGAGCCCAGCACGAGGTTCCCGTCCGTGTGCTCCCACGCCGCGTCCGCCACGTGCAGGCCCGAGACGCCCTCCTCCTGGTCGAGCAGCGTCCGGATTGCCGCGTCCGCCGCAGCACCCGCCTCGCGCCAGCTCCGCAGCCACCCGTCCGCACCGCGGCCGGCGAACTCCAGCAGTTCGGGCAGGTTGTCGATGATGCGCTCGGACCTCCGGCCCTCCTCGAACCACGCGACGGGCGAGGGCAGGTAGAGGGCGTGCTCGACGTCGGCCCGCGCCAGCAGCGCCGTCACAGGCCGTGAGAGCGTAGGGCGCCCGAAGGTCACCACGCGTGTGATCGCGGGGCCGATGTGCTCGAGCAGCAGCCGATACGGCGCTATGGCACTGCTGCCGAAGCGTGCATTGGACGAGGGCTCCGCCAGGAGCGGGAGATCGAGGTGCGCCGCGAAGACGGCGGCCAGCTCTCCGGCCCCGTGCCCTGCGACGACGACGGTGGTCGCGCCGGCCGGCAACGCCCCGTCGGCCGGTTCCCGCTTCTCGGCGGGCTCGGAGACAGCGGCTGGAACGGCTTCGGCCTCGTGAGAGATGTCCCCGGGGGCCGACCCGGCATCTCCGACGCCGCCGAAGGCGCCGGCAGCCCCAGGGACGAGCGGATCGCGGAAGGCGAGGTTCAGGTGGACGGGCCCGGGCGGGCGCGTGGGCCCTCCCTGGTCAGGACGTCCCTCGGCGGCCTGCAGGGCTTCCCTGATCGAGGCAGCGGGGTCCTCCCCCGCAGCGACGTCGAACCCGAGGCGGACGTGGACGCCGAACAGTCCCGGCTGGACGGTGGTCTGGTTGGCGCCCGTACCCCGCAGTTCCCCGGGCCGGTCGGCCGAGACGACCACCAGGGGCACCGAGGCGTGGTTCGCTTCCATCACGGCCGGCAGGAGCTCGCCCACCGCCGTCCCCGACGTCGTCACCACGGCCGCGGGGCGCTGCCCGCCGAGTGCGAGGCCCAGCGCGGTGAAGGCGCCCGATCTCTCGTCGATGCGTACATGGAGCCGCACGAGACCGGCGGCCTCGGCCTCCGCGAGCGCATAGGCGAGCGGTGCGCTGCGCGATCCCGGGGAGACGACGACGTCGGTGACACCACCGGCGACGAGCGCGCGTACGGCGCGTGCGGCCGCAGCGGCCGAGTCGAGGGGGGCCGGGGTGCGTGCAGCTGATTCGGTCACGGGACCATCCTCACATCCCCAACGCGAACACACCCCCTCCGGAGGGAGGAGGTGCGTTCGCAGGGGTCAGGAGCTACTTGCCGTCGCCTCCGCCACGGACCTCGTTGGGGTTGCCCTTGGGGCGCGGCTTGCCGGGCTGCCGCCCGCGCCCACGGCCCGAATGGTCCTCCTTGGGCCCTTCGGAGCCACGGTAGACCTGCACCACCGAAGGGCGCGGGATGGCTGCCTCGCCCTTGCGGGGCCGGCCGCCGAGCGGCACGTAGTCCGGGAAGAGGGAGGCCTGGGCAGCCCAGCTGCCGTCCTCGCCGGGGTGCTGCACGGCGACGAAGACGCTGCCGTCCTGGTCGTGGATGATGGGCCCGCAGGTCTCGGCGTCGCGGGGGACGGCGAGGAACTGCTGGACGCGGCCGCGCTCCGCTCCGACGAGCCCCACCTTGAACAGGCCGTCACTGAATCCGATGGTGCTCGGTTGGCCGTCGGTGGAGATCCACAGGTTGCCCTGGGAGTCGAAGGCCACGTTGTCCGGGCAGGAGATCGGTGAGACCTTGTCCTTCGGGTAGCCACTGAAGTAGGTGGTCGGGTTGCGTGCCGGATCACCGCACACCAGGAGCAGGTTCCAGGTGAAGCGCGTTCCGGTCGCGTTGTTGCCGGCCTCGGTGAGTTCCACGACGTGGCCGTCACGGTTCTGCGTGCGGGGGTTCGCCTCGTCGGCGAGGGCACTCGTACCGACGCCGCGGTTCGTGTTGTTGGTGCAGGCGACGTAGACCTTGCCGGTGAGGGGGTTCGGTTCGACGTCCTCGCAGCGGTCCATCTTCGTGGCACCCATCGTGTCCGCGGCGAGGCGCGTGAAGACCGCCACCTCGGCGGCGGTCATGCCCGCCACCACCGACCTGTTGTCGATCAGCAGCGGCAGCCATTCGCCGACGCCGTCGAAGGCGCCGTCGGAGGGCAGCGCGCCCGTGCCGTCGATCTCGGCGACGGAGTTGCCCTGGAAGCGCGCCACGTACAGCGAGCCCTCGCTCAGCAGCGTCATGTTCGCGCGGCGGGCGGCCGGACTCGTTCCGGGCTGGACCCGGTTCTTCGACACGAACTTGTAGAGGTAGTCGAAGCGCTCGTCGTCGCCCATGTACGCGACCACGCGTCCGTCGGCTGCGACCGTGACGTTCGCACCCTCGTGCTTGAAGCGCCCCAGCGCCGAGTGCTTCTTCGGCGTCGACGTGGGATCGAAGGGATCGACCTCGACGATGTAGCCGAAGCGGTGCTTCTCGTTCTCGTACCCGGCGTTGCGGGTGTCCCAGCGAGGCTCGTCGATCTCCCAGCCGCGGGCCGTCGGCCGGTTGCTGATGCCGTACCGACGATCGCCGTCACTGGTGCCCGCCGCCACGAAGTAGCCGTTGAAGTTCTCCTCGCCCGACAGGATGGTGCCCCACGGCGTGGTTCCACCGGCGCAGTTTCCGAGGGTGCCGAGGATGGTGCGCCCTGCGGGATCGTCCTTGGTCTTCAGCAGGTCGGAGCCGGCTGCGGGGCCCGTGACCTCGTAGGGCGTGGTGGTCAGGTAGCGGCGGTTGAGCGGCGCGCCCTGGACGTAGGACCACGGCTTGTTCGCGTTCTTGCGCTCGAGCTCGACGACCGACAGTCCGTGGGCTGCCTTGCCGATGCCCCGCACCTCGGCAGCGGGCATGGTCGGCGGCACCATGATGTTCTCGTTGGTGTACTCGTGGTTGGCGAAGAGCACGGCCCGGCGGCCCTTGGTGCCCTGGATCTCGATGATGTCGGTGTAGTCGCAGTTGTAGCCGAACTGCAGGGCCTGCGCGGCTGCCGTCTGGTTGCCGGCGTCGAAGGCGGGCGAGGTGCGGAACAGGGGATCGCCCCAGCGGATGACGGGCTTCCAGCCGTAGCCCTGCGGCACCGTCATGTCGTCCACCATGGCATCGACGGGTGCGATGGGGGTGAAGGCGAGCTTCCCGGCGGGAGCCGGCTTCTTCCCCGGTGCTGCCTGCGCGGACGTAGCCCCTGTCTGCGAGGCGACGAGGAGCGTCAGTGCGCCGGCTGCCCCGACTCCGAGTGCATTGCGGCGCGAGAACTCGCTGGAGGCGATATCTCGGAAGTAGGTGTTGCTGCTGGTGTTGCAGACGGCTTCGGAGCAGGCGTTGTCACACTTGAGCGCGCAGGTGACGGCACTGCGCTTGCCCTTGGTGTGGCCGGCCATGGGCAGCAGGCGGCGTGCGGTGTCAGTCATGGGGGTGATACCTCTCACAGGGGAACGGCGTTCGCACCCACCCTGTCGGGATCACCTGAACATCCGAGGTCGGCGTCGGTGAACACAGCGTGAACGCCGCGGGAACAGGGCATCAGTCCTGCTGGGCGGCGGCGAGAACCGCATGGCAGCGGCCCAGCCGCTCCAGCCACCACCGGGTCCTGTCCGTGCCGGCAGCGAACTCCGTCAGCCTCTGCTCCTGGACGTCGACCTCGCGGACCGGGAGCGTGGCGTCCTGCGGCACGAGCGAGGTGTCGGTGACGTCTCCGGCCATCAGCGAGACCGTTGCCAGTCCGCAGGCGTAGGGCAGGTCCGGAAGGGCGGCTGCGAGGGCGACACCGGCCCGGATCCCCACGGACGTCTCCAGCGCCGAGCTGACGACCGCAGGCAACCCGGCCCGCTCGATGATGGCCAGGGCCCGCCGTACTCCCCCGAGCGGTGGTGCCTTGATCACGAGCACATCGGCCGCGTCCTCGCGGGCCACGAGGAGCGGGTCCTCCTGCCGGCGGACGCTCTCGTCGGCCGCGACGAGGATGCCCTGTCCCCGGCGCTGCAGTTCGAGGCGCACGGTGCGCAGCCCCGGGATGTCCGCGACCGGCTGCTCGACGTACTGCAGGTCGAAGGGTGCCAGCGCCTCCAGTGCTCCGAGTGCCTCGTCGACGTTCCACCCGCCGTTGGCATCCACCTTGATCGCCGCGCGCGGCAGCAGCCGGCGGACTTCGGCGACCCGCGCGACGTCGTCCGCCAGGTCCTGTCCGCGCTCCGCCACTTTCACCTTGACTGCCTGGATCGTGCCGAAGCGGGACAGCACGGCCTCCACCTCGCCTGGGCCGACGGCGGGGACCGTGGCGTTGACGGGCACGGCGGATCGCACCGGCGCAGGGAAGCCGAGCCAGGCGGCCTCGATCGCACCTGCCAGCCACGCGGCGGACTCCACGTCGTCGTATTCGAGGAAGGGACAGAACTCGCCCCACCCGGCGGGACCACGCAGAAGCAGCGCCTCCCGGACGAGCACGCCACGGAACTTCACGCGCATGGGTACCGAGACCACACGAGCCGACGCGGCCAGGGTCTCGAGGGGGGGCAGGAACGGGCGCTCGGCAGGGGGCATCGTCGGAGGGTGCACGGTGTCAGGCTACGGGACCTCCTCCGGAGATCACGGGAAGGTGACGAACCCCCGGGTACCTGTGGAACGATTGGTCCGATGACCTCGCAGCGCACCTCCTCCGGCTCGGCGCGGGCAGCCCGCTCACCGCTGCTGTTCGTGCTGGCCGCCGTGGCCTGCGCGGGCGTCCTCGGGTGGACCTACTGGGCTTTCGTGAGGACCACGACCGGGCAGTTCGCGGACGAGTCCGCGTGGCGGGAGGCCGGGGTCGCGACGTCGGACACCCAGCTTCCGTTCCTCCGGTTCCTGGACACCCTTCCGACCATCTCGATCATCGTCGCGACCGCGGCCATCCTGTTCGTCGCCTTCCGGCGACATCGCTACGCCGCGGCGGCGGTCGCCGTCGCGGTCATCTGCACCTCGAACCTGACCACCCAGATCCTGAAGAACCTGGTCTTCGACCGTCCCGACCGGGGCGTCGCGACGCTCGCCTTCAATTCATTGCCGTCCGGGCATACGACGCTCGCCGCTTCCGCTGCCGCTGCCGTCTTCATCATCGCGACGCCCCGCTGGCGTCCCTTCGCGGCAGCTGCGGGAGGGGCCTACTCCGTCCTGGCCGGAGCGGCGACGTTCATCAACCTCTGGCACCGGCCCGCCGACGTCGTGGCGGCCCTGCTGGTGGTCGGTACGTGGACACTGATAGGCGGCCTCGTCATTCTGCGGACCGGAGACACCTGGAACACCTGGACGGGCTTCGGCGCCTGGTGGGCCTCGTCACGCATCTGGCTCGTCCTGTGCTGGGTCCTCGGGCTCGGCGGTATCCTCGCCTCGGCGGTCCTCTACCTCGGGGCGCAGGTCGTGGGACCGGTGTCCGATGCGATCCCGGCCACCGTGCCGCTGTTCTTCTGGTCAGGCCTCGCATGGATCATCGGAACCGGGTTCACCCTCGCGGCGTCCGCCGGCTGGCTCTTCGCCGCCCAGTCCCGCGTCACCACGGCGCGTCCGTAACACTCCCGACCACCCTGTGCACGCCCTTTCCGCACACCCTCCACCCGTTGAAGCGACGACGGCACGGTGGAACGCTGGCCAGAACAGCGACGAAAGGTGCGACGAATGAAAGCCATGGTGTACCGCGGGCCCTACAAGATCCGGGTCGAGGAAAAACCCATGCCGAAGATCGAGCACCCGAACGACGCGATCATCCGTGTGACGACGGCAGCCATCTGCGGCTCGGACCTGCACCTGTACCACGGCCTCATGCCCGACACCCGCATCGGTCACACCTTCGGCCACGAGTTCATCGGCGTCGTCGAGGAGGTGGGACCGTCCGTCCAGAACCTCAAGCGCGGCGATCGCGTCATGGTCCCCTTCAACGTGTACTGCGGGTCCTGCTACTACTGCGCGCGCGGCCTCTACTCGAACTGCCACAACGTGAACCCCAACGCGACGGCGGTCGGTGGCATCTACGGCTACTCGCACACCACCGGCGGCTACGACGGCGGTCAGGCCGAGTTCGTGCGCGTGCCCTTCGCCGACGTCGGGCCCACGATCATTCCCGACTGGATGGACAGCGAGGACGCGGTGCTGCTCACCGATGCCCTCGCGACGGGTTACTTCGGAGCGCAGCTCGGGGACATCGTCGAGGGTGACACCGTGGTGGTCTTCGGGGCGGGCCCCGTGGGCCTGTTCGCGGCCAAGTCGGCCTGGCTCATGGGCGCGGGTCGGGTCATCGTCATCGACCACCTCGAGTACCGGCTGGAGAAGGCCCGCAGCTTCGCCCAGGCCGAGACCTTCAACTTCGCCGAGTACGACGACATCGTGGTCGAGATGAAGAGGACGACCGATTTCCTCGGGGCCGACGTCGTGATCGACGCGGTCGGCGCCGAAGCGGACGGCAACTTCATCCAGCAGGTGACGGGCACCAAGCTCAAGCTGCAGGGCGGCTCCCCCGTCGCGCTCAACTGGGCGATCGACTCGGCACGCAAGGGTGGCACCGTGTCCGTCGTCGGCGCCTACGGTCCCATCTTCAGCGCGGTGAAGTTCGGTGACGCGCTCAACAAGGGCCTGACGCTGCGGATGAACCAGACTCCGGTCAAGCGGCAGTGGCCCCGCCTGTTCGAGCACATCCAGAACGGCTACCTCAAGCCCAACGACATCGTCACGCACCGGATACCCCTGGAGCACATCGCCGAGGGTTACCACATGTTCTCGGCGAAGCTCGACAACTGCATCAAGCCGATCATCATCGCGAACCCGAGCTAGGAGACCACCATGCCGTCCGAGCCGTCGACTCCCTACGTCGCGAACAAGCCCAAGGACATCCCCAGCGCGGAAGCCCTTCGCGCCCGCATCCCGGGGTGGGGCGTGGACCTCGATCCGAAGGACCGACCCTCCTACCCCCGCGAGGTCTACGATCCCGGAAGCACCGGCGCGCACTGGGATTATCCCGAGGAGCAGCAGGGCGGAGAGAACCGGGAACGGTCCGTCGAGCACGGGCAACTGACCCCGGTCTTCGGTACGAGCGCGCCGCTGCACGGCGTCTCCGGCAGCATCCGGCGTTACGCCTACCGGTACGGCGAGGACGCGCCGCACACTGGCTCATCCTGATCTTCGCGGACCGTGTCGATGCGTGGGGTGCCCACGTGAAGTCACTCGCGTCCCTGCGGCCGGACAACCCGATCACCGAGACGGGAATACTGTCCGAGGGGCGCCGGCACGGCATCTCGTCCCGCTTCGGGAAGAACCGGGTGGACGTCAACCATCAGTGGATCGACCCGATCATCGTCGGCGGACCATGGGTGGCCGCGACGGCCGGAGCGGTGCTCGCAGCCCGCGCCATCGCCCGCGCCCGCCGCTGATCCGGGAGCCCCCCGGCGAGGACATCAGGTCCGAGCTGCGGCGGTCTCCGGGGTTCCCGGTGCGGCGCGCGGTATCCAGTACCAGAGCACCATCGCGCCGAGGAACCCCAGGGCGGCTGTCGCCCAGATCCCTGCGGAGAGCGTCGCGAGGGCCGTGACGAGCGAGAGGAGCCCCGGCCCGCCCATGGTCCCGACGTCCGTGAGCAGGCGCCAGATCCCGAGGAACTGGGGGCGTCCCGGCGTCGGCGAGAAGTCGGCTCCGAGAGTCATGACGATGCCCGAACCGATGCCGTTGCCGAACCCGATGAGCAGTGCGACGAGGAGCAGTCCCGCGGTATCGCCCGCGAAAGGCAGCAGGGTCAGTGCCGTTCCCATGATGAGCATGCACGGCACGGCGATCCAGCGGCGGCCCTTGAGGTCCATGATCTTGCCGGAGGGGTAGAAGATCAGCATGTCGATGGCGCCGGACGACCCGTAGATCAGCGCCGTCGCCGACGCGTCCAGCCCGATGCTCTCGGCCCAGAGCGGGAGCACCGCCTGCCGGGTGGCCCGCACGGCGGCGATCAGCAGCACGCCGACGCCCACCGTCGCGAAGATGCGGGAATGGCTGCGCAGGATCGAGCGCACCGTCGGC
>WNZI01000050.1 GCA_009728235.1 Vibrio cholerae
TATGGACACCCGCATCACAGAACACCCGACCTTCCGCCTCGTCGGCCGCGCAGCCCGAGTGCCACTCATCCACCAAGGCATCAACCCACACATCCAGACGCACATCGCGTCCCTACCAACCGAGGAGCACGCCCGACTCAAAGGCCTGGGCAACACCGAGCCGGCCGGGATGCTGCAGGTCAGCGCCGACGTCGACCCCGACTACACAGAAGGCAGCGACCTGACCTACCTGCACGGGGTGGCCGTCAGCGAGTCAACTCCCGCACCCAAGGATCTCGACGCCATCGAGGTACCGGCGGGGACGTGGGCGGTGTTCCGGACCGAAGGCGAGTACCCGGCTACCCTGCAGTCCGCCTGGGCGGCCACCGCTACGGACTGGTTCCCCTCCAACCCGTGGCGCCTGCCCCGGGCCCTTCGATCGTCGCGATCCTCGACCGCACCGACGATCTCAGCGAAGCCACCTGCGAACTGTGGCTCCCTGTCGAACACGCCTGATCGGACGGCCCGCCGGCAGTGCACAGCCGGCGGGCCAAACCCAGCTAAGCGATCGGCAATGGGGCCTTCGCCCGGCGTAGAAACCAGCGGTAAAAGCCAACGGTCGTAGCGGGGGTCAAGATCGCAGGATCTTCTCGATGGCTTTGCCTCGAGCCAGCTCATCGACCAGCTTGTCAAGATAGCGAACCTGCTGCATCACAGGGTCTTCGATGTCTTCGACCCGCACTCCGCACACCACGCCAGTAATTAGCGGGGCATTGGAATTCAGGCGCGCCTCGGCAAAGAACGCCTCGAACGGAGTGTCCTGCGCTAAATGATGCTCGAGGTCGGTGTCATCAAAGCCGGTCAACCACAGGATGACCTGGTGCAGCTCGGCCTTCGTGCGACCCTTTCTCTCCACCTTCGTGACGTAGTGGGGATACACCGCAGAGAACGGCATCTGGTAAACCCGGGCCAGAGTCTTTTCATCCGTCTTCATGCCGCAATTTTATCGCTGGATAACGAATCAGGTTCGACCTTCTCTTCTACCGCAACCTTAGCGACCCGCGTCGTGTTCGCCATCTCGCCTTCGTACGAGCATCCAACTGAGCAGGGATTCCTCCGGCGTCGTGCTGGCATGAAGAACGATCGGACCCTGATACAACGCGACACGAGCCTCACCGGATGGGTCCTCGGGCTATGGCTGGCAGGGGCATCACTCACACTGCTCGGCATCATCAGCTACGCCCTCGTGCCGCGCTGCCTGGCGTCGGCCCGAAGGCGATCACCCTGCTACGGGCCGCTCTCGGCAATCAGCAGACTTTGTAGAGGCTCCGACGTCGACTGCTTCTACCCGTCGGAGCTTTGTCTACCTACAGGCGAGCCGCAGTTCGCTGCTGTGAGGACGTCCGAGGAAAGACGGCATTGACTGCCCTGCTCGCTGTCCGGTGCCGAAGGTCCGGACACGTATTCGCGTTTCTCCGTGGCCAGTCGCGGTGCGTTAGGCCTTGACCCTGGCTCAGCTGTACGTCGTGTTTCCTCGTATGTCCTCGATGCTCATTTCCGGTGCGCCACCGGCAGCCGCCGTTGGGTCCATCCACACGAAGTCCCAGTGATGGCCGTCCAGGTCGTCAAAGCTCTTCGAGTACATGAAACCGTGGTCCTGCTCGCCGGCGGGGGTGGCACCCGCTGCAAGGGCCTTCTCGTGCATGGCGTCGACTTCCTCCTTGCTCTCAGCACTGAGGGCCAGCTGCACCTCGGTCGAGGTGGTGGCGTCGATGATCGATTTACTGGTGAACTCGGCGAAGAACGCCCTCGTGAGCAACATTGCCGTAATCGTGTCGCTGATTACCACGCTGACGGCATTTTCGTCGCTGAAACCCTCGTTGATGGAGTAGCCGAGCGACTCGAAGAATGCTCGCGACCGGGTCAGATCACTCACAGCCAAGTTGACGAAAATTGTGGTGGGCATCGGTATGCCTTTCTTTCAAGGTGCCAGTGGCCCGCCGCCGCCGGTCACTACTGATGATGACGAGCGCGCGTTTATGGTGTCAAGCGGTCGCCAGCTGCGGTGCGGCTCGAGGTATTCGTCGAGGTCCTCATCCAGCGACCGGTTGTGCATGTCGGACGCAGGAACTCCCCGGCAACCGCTGACCAGACCGTGCAGCTGTTCCTGTCACAGACGGACACTGCTCCACCAACTCGGGAACAATCACCGTTACGGAAGTGCTTCACGTTTCCATCGGCCGAGGCAGCGAAGACAGAAAGGCCCGGGATGCAATTGATATCCCGGGCCTTTCTCAAGCAATTGCTCGAAATCTACACATTGAAGCGGAATTCCACCACGTCGCCGTCGGACATCACGTAATCCTTGCCCTCGATGCGCACCTTGCCGCGGGACTTCGCCTCGCTCATGGAGCCGGCGTCTACCAGGTCATCGAAGGACACGACCTCGGCCTTGATGAAACCGCGCTGGAAGTCGGAGTGGATGACCCCGGCGGCCTCGGGCGCCGTCGCGCCCTTCTTGATGGTCCAGGCCCGGCTCTCCTTGGGACCCGCCGTCAGGTAGGTCTGCAGGCCGAGGGTGTGGAAGCCGACGCGTGCGAGCTGGTCGAGCCCGGACTCATCCTGGCCGTTCATCTCGAGCATCTCGCGGGCCTCGGCTTCGTCGAGCTCCACCAGATCAGCCTCGAGCTTGGCATCGAGGAAGATGGCGTCGGCGGGTGCGACGAGCCCGCGAAGCTCTGCCTGGCGCTCGGGGCTACCGAGGACGGCGTCGTCGACGTTGAAGACGTAGATGAACGGCTTGGCGGTCAGCAGGCTCAGCTCGCGGAGATGCTCCATCTCGAGCTTGTCGCTCGTGACGGAGGAGAAGATCGTGTCTCCGCGCTCGAGCACGGACTGCGCGGCCTGCATGGCGGTCAGCTGGGCGGCCTCCCGCTTCTTGATCTTGACTTCCTTCTCGACGCGCGGAACAGCCTTCTCGAGCGTCTGGAGGTCCGCGAGGATCAGTTCGGTGTTGATCGTCTCCATGTCCGAACGCGGATCCACCTTGCCGTCGACATGGATGACGTCGGGATCGTCGAACACGCGGATGACCTGCGCGATGGCCTCGGCCTCGCGGATGTTCGCCAGGAACTGGTTGCCGAGGCCCTCGCCTTCGGAGGCACCCTTCACGATGCCGGCGATGTCCACGAAGGAGACGGTTGCGGGCAGGATGCGCTGGGAACCGAACACCTCGGCGAGCCTGTCGAGGCGCGTGTCGGGCAGACTGACCACGCCGACGTTCGGCTCGATGGTGGCGAAGGGGTAGTTCGCCGCCAGGACGTTGTTGCGCGTCAGCGCGTTGAACAGGGTTGATTTGCCGACGTTGGGCAGTCCGACGATGCCGATAGTAAGAGCCACGGGAGACAAGTCTACCGGGGTTCGCGTCACCGTCCGCCGGTGTCGCGCCGCTGAATGTCGGAGGTTCCTGCGACAGTGTGGGCATGAGCACCACAACCGTCCTCCTCGTTGTCCTCGCCTTCATCCTCGGTGGCGCCGTCGGTGCGTTCCTGGTGGCACGCGCCCTCCGGGTGCGGGCCGAGGAACTCCGCTCCGAACTGGACGACGCCACTGCCCGCCTGGGGAGTACGACGACGGAGCTCGCGGCCGCGAGCGCACAGCGCGACCTCCTGCAGCAGCACAACCGCGAGTTGTCCGGCAAGACGTCGACGGATAACGACGTCCTCCGCGCTCTCGCGCCCGTGGCGGAGAAGCTGACCCAGGTGCAGCGACAGGTCGGCATCCTCGAACGGGACCGCGTCGAACAGTACGGGCAGCTGGCGCGGCAGCTCGAGGAGTCGCGCGAAGCCGACGCACTGCTCCTCGCGACGACACACTCGCTCGCCGGAGCGCTTCGGAGCAACAGTGCGCGTGGCCAGTGGGGCGAGGTCCAACTGCGGCGCGTCGTGGAAGCGGCAGGAATGATCTCGCGCGTCGACTTCCTGGAACAGGTGTCGTTCTCCGCCGGTGACGACGGCGAGCGGGCCCGGCCGGACATGGTGGTCCAGCTTCCGGGCGACAAGCAGATCGTCATCGACGCGAAGGTGCCCCTGAGCGCCTTCCTTGCCGCTCAGGAGCTGACCGGCGATCCCGACGACGCCGGTGCCGTCGGCGCACGACGCACGGAACTGCTGAAGCAGCACGGCAAGGCGCTCCGCGCGCACATCGATGCCCTGGCGCGCAAGAAGTACTGGGAGGGAGCGACCAATTCCCCGGAACTGGTCATCTGTTTCATTCCGGTCGAATCCGTCCTCTCCGAAGCCCTGCGGGCGGATCCCGAGCTGCTCGACTACGCCTTCTCGCGCAATGTGGCGCTGGCGTCACCGGTGTCGCTGCTCGGCATCCTCAAGGGCGCCGCCTTCAGCTGGCGGCAGGCGGTGCTGACGGACAACGCCCGCGAACTCTTCGACCTGTCGAAGCAGTTGTACGAACGCCTCGGCACGATGGGCGGCCATGTCACGCGCCTCGGCGCGTCACTGAAGACGTCCGTCGAGCGATACAACTCCTTCGTCGGTGCCCTCGAATCGAGGGTTCTCCCCACGGCCCGGCGCATCGGTGCCTTCGATTCGGCGTCCCTGGACGACGTCGACGCAGCGGCCGGAGGCGATGACGCTGCTGACAGCGCCGGGGTGAGTGTCCTCGGTGCGGCCCGTGCGCAACGCGTCGGGAGCTCTGCCGGCGCCTCAGGCCAGGCCGCCGCTGCGATCGATGCCACTCCCCGCTCGCTGACCGCCCACGAACTGCTCGACGGGACCGCCGGCTGAGCCTGTCCCGCGCTCATCGGATCAGTTCAGCGAGGTGTGATCCTGCCGCTGGCCCCGGCCGCCGCGTCCGTCCGAGGGATCGCCCATCGCCTTGAGTGCGGCACGGATCTCCTTGGGGAGGGAGAAGATGATGTCCTCCTGTGCAGTCACCACTTCCTCGACCTGGCCGTAGCCGTACTCGGCCAGGAGTCGCAGGACGTCCTGCACGAGGTTCTCGGGAACTGACGCTCCCGACGAGATCCCCACGGTCGTGACACCTTCGAACCAGGACTCGTCCACCTCGTTGGCGAAGTCCACGCGGTGCGATGCCTTCGCTCCGTACTCCAGGGCGACTTCGACCAGGCGGACGGAGTTCGAGGAATTGGCGGAACCCACCACGATCACGAGATCCGTCTCGGGTGCGATCTTCTTGATCGCGGCCTGACGGTTCGACGTGGCGTAGCAGATGTCGTCGCTGGGCGGGTCCTGGAGAGTCGGGAAGCGCTCCTTCAGCAGGTTGACGGTCAGCATGGTCTCGTCGACGCTCAGTGTGGTCTGCGAGAGCCAGATGAGCCGCTCAGGATCACGCACCTGAACCTTGTCCACGTCTTCGGGCCCATTGACGATCTGGATGTGCTCGGGGGCCTCACCCGCGGTCCCCTCGACCTCCTCATGGCCCTCGTGACCGATCAGGAGGATGTCGAAGTCGTCGCGCGCGAAGCGCTGCGCCTCCTTGTGCACCTTGGTCACGAGAGGGCACGTGGCATCGATGGTCCGCAGTCCGCGGTCCGCCGCAGACTGCACGACGGCCGGCGACACACCGTGGGCCGAGAAGACCACGAGGGCGCCCTCGGGTACTTCATCGGTCTCCTCGACGAAGACCGCACCCTTGGCCTCGAGCGTGGAGACGACGTGAAGGTTGTGCACGATCTGCTTGCGCACGTACACCGGTGGCCCGTAATGCTCGAGGGCCTTCTCGACGGCGATGACGGCTCGGTCCACACCGGCACAGTAGCCCCGGGGTGCGGCGAGCAGTACCTTCTTCTCCCCCGCTACCGGCGCGGCTGCGAGTACGTCCTCGGGGGAGCGACGCCTGCGCGGGATGGTGGGCATGGGGACCTGAACGGTGGTACTGGTCATGACCCGATTCTACCGGGTGAAGGTCCCCCACCTCACTGAACCGGCGTCCTTCCGCTGTGAGCTAGGCCCTACGCCGGCGCCCGAAGGCCAGCTGCGCCGCCAGTCCGATGACCAGTGCGATCAGCCCGCCCACCACCACCGGCAGACTCGACGCCGCGATGTCGGCTCCTGCCCGCCCCGCCAGACCCCGGACGAAGACGTCGGCGATGGCACGTGATCCGGGTGCTTCCCCTGCGATCTGTGGGAGCCATCGATCCGCGAGAAGACCCACCACGCCGATCCCTGCGATGCCGAGACCGAGCAGCGCCAGCGTCGTCCCACGGCGTCGTGCCACCACGATCGCAAGCAGTGCCAGCACACCGGCGCCCGCCAGATAGAGCTGCCAGGCCTGAACCGCGTCGGCGAACCCGCTCAGCAGGCCGCCACGTTCGAAGGAGCCGATATCGATCGTGGTGTCCTCCGGAACCGGTACCTCCACGCCGAGTCCTCCCCCGACGCCGTCCGCGACCAGTCGCGCGACCGGACCGAGGTCGAGGGTCAGGACCGCGGGCGCCGGGTCCGCCGGATCCGGCGCCTGGGCGAAGGTGAAGGCGTGCGAGAGACGGAGGGTCTCGTTCCAGGCGGCCGGATAAGCCGAGGAGTCGCTCACGGCTCCGGCCGCGTCCCTGATGAGTGGCTCGACGAAGGACTGGAACTGCTCGGGCAGACCGCTGGTGGCGGTGAACTCCTGCGCGAGGGCGTCGGTCAGGGCTGTCTGGAAGTCCTTGTCGTCACTCAGGGGTGCCGCGAGCGACACGAACCCGCTCTCCTCCACGAGGTTCTGGTCGACCCAGGCCGCAGCGAGCCCACCCGCCCCTACGGCGAGGGCCAGAAGGGCCAGGAGGGCAGAGAAAAGTGTCCGCATGGAATCCTTGTCTGGAGGTCGAGGTCACGATTATGCCCTGTCGAACAGCACAGCTCCGCCGACCGACCGCGACCCGGCCGCCCGCCATGCACATAGCCGGTCCGGGAACCGGTGTTCGTGGGCTGGAGGTGATAGAGATGGTAGGCGTACTTCCACGAGGTACGACCGGTGTGCAGGCAGGACGACCAGCGGGAGCAGGAGCGGCCCGAGGACAGGATACGGATGACGAGCGAGGGAACGCAGGCCCGTCAGGCGGCTGCGGGTGAACTGCGGTCGTCCACGATCCCCGCGACGGCCGCCGAGACGTCCCCGGATTCGCCGTGGCCGCTGCATCTGCTGTCCGAGAAGCTGAAGGCCCACATCGAACGCGCGCCCGCCGCTTGGGTCGAGGGCCAGGTCATCGAGCTCAACCGCCGCTCGAGCATGTGCTACATCACGCTCCGCGACGTCGACACGGAAGTCTCCCTGTCGCTGTCGGTCTACGTGACGGTGATGGACCGGGTGTCGTCACCGCTCGAACGTGGCTCCCGCGTGGTGGCCCGCCTGAAGCCCGACTTCTGGGTGAAGACCGGGCGATTGTCGATGCAGACCATCGACATCAGGCCCGTCGGCATCGGTGACCTCCTCGCGCGGATCGAACGGTTGCGGCAGGCGCTGGCAGCTGAGGGACTGTTCGCCTCCGCCCGCAAGAAGCAACTGCCGCTGCTCCCGCATCGGATCGGACTGATCACCGGTCGTGATTCCGATGCCCTGAAGGACGTGATGCGCAATGCCGCGCTGCGCTGGCCCGCTGTCGAGTTCGAGGTCCGCGAGGTCGCCGTGCAGGGCGTGAGCAGCGTGGCCCAGGTGACGGCTGCTCTCGTGGCGCTCGACGAGGACCCACGGGTGGACGTCATCATCATCGCCCGAGGTGGTGGGGCCCTCGAGGACCTGCTCCCTTTCAGTGACGAATCCCTGGTACGTGCCGTCGCCGCGGCCGGCACCCCGGTGGTCAGTGCGATCGGCCACGAGGCGGACCGTCCGCTGCTCGACGAAGTGGCGACCTCCGTGCGTCGACCCCGACCGACGCCGCCAAACGCGTGGTGCCGGACGTCTCGGAGGAGCTCGACCGCATAGCCCAGGCGCGTTCTGCTCTCGAGCGGTCCGTCCGACTGCTCGTGCACCGCGAGAGCGAGAGCCTCGCGAACCTCCGGTCCAGGCCCTCCCTGGCGCGGCCGGAGGGGATGATCGACGTCCGCGAGGCCGACGTGGAGCGCCTTCGGTCGAGGGCCATGCGAAGCACGTCCGCCGCTGTCGAGCGGGAGGCGGACGCCGTCGGGCATCTGCGGGATCGTGTGCGTTCGCTGTCCCCGCAGAAGACCCTGGACCGCGGATACGCGGTGGTCCAGACGGACAGCGGACAGGTGGTCAGGGAGCCGGACCAGGTCACGCCCGGCGACGCGCTGCGCATCAGGGTGGCGGGGGGTCAGTTCACAGCGACCGCCGGGGCAGATCCAGCACCAGGGGGCGGGTCCTGATCGCTTCACCGCACGGGTCCGACAGTGTCCGGCGTTGCCCGGACCTGTCCGTCGCGCCCATCCCACCCATCACTGTCCGCTCGCGGCCGTCCCTACAGACCAGGAGATTCCCATGACAGAACCCATCCCGTCCGAGCAGAAGCCGCACGACGTCGGCACGCTGTCCTACGAACAGGCGCGCGAGGAGCTCGTCGCGGTGGTCTCCCGGCTCGAAGCAGGGGGCGTGAGCCTCGAGGACTCGCTCGCCCTCTGGGAACGGGGAGAGGCCCTAGCGGACCGCTGCGAAAGCTGGCTCGAGGGTGCTAAGGCGAGGCTTGCCGCGGCCCGGGACAAGGCGGAGCGGCGCTAGCCGGACAACGACCTGCCGGCTAGCTGTCGTGAGGGGCGTCGGGGTCGGCGGGAGCCTCCTGCCGGCGCTCCCTGAGCAGTTCCTTCGTGCGGACGAGGCGGAGCAGCGTCACCAGCAGAAGCCCCCCGACCATGTTGAACAGGAGCGTGTAGCCGAACCATCCGAGCCACTGTCCGTACGTGATGTCCGCTCCTGAATGGATGGCAGCGAAGATGAGCAGGGTGTCCAGGATCGAGTGGAAGAGCTGCAGTCCGGCCAGGAGGAAGCCCCCGATCATCGTGGCGACGATCCTGGCGACGTCGTTCTCGGTTCCCTGCTGCATACGGCTCATCAGCGTGATCGTGCTTCCACCCAGCACGGCGAGCGCCACCACCTGCAGGGAGAACGGGGCGTCGACGTAATGGTGCGCGCTCTCGCTGACGGTGGCCGACCACTGCGGGAAGGCCTGCATGACGATCCACACGAAGATCCATCCGGCGGCCAGATTCGCCACGAGGGTGCCGCCCCAGAGCTTCGCCAGCTGGAGAACACTGCCCTCCTTCGCGGCCACTGCCGCAACCGGAATGAGGAAGTTCTCCGTGAACAGCTCGCTGTGGGCGAGAAGAAGTGCCACGAGCCCCACGCTGAAGGCTACTCCTGCAAGCAGATGGTCGCCCGTCTCGTGGAGGACGGCCAGATACGCCATGATGCCGAGGCCTATCTCGAAACCGCCGAACGCCCCGGTCACGAGCACGTTGCGAAGTGTGCGGTGGAGCCTCTCGGCGCCTTCCTCGACCGTCTTGTCGAACGAGTCCTTCAGTTCGTCCTCGACTGGTGCGTCGGTCTCCCCCAGTTCCCGCCGGCGTTCCTCGCTCATCGTCCCTCTTTCTTTCGGTCCCCGACTGCAACGACCAGCACCCGAGGTTCTCGGCACTCAGGACGCGGCGAGCCGCTTCTTCTCGACCTCGACGTCGAAGGTCGGGCCGGGCCAGCTCAACTGCATGTCCTCGAGGGTCGCCGTGAGCAGGCGCTGCACCGCGAGCCGGGCGAACCACTTCCGATCGGCAGGCACAACGTGCCAGGGTGCGTCCGGCGTACTGGTGCGTTCAATGGCGACCTGATACGCCTCCTGGTACTGATCCCACGATGCGCGATCGTCGATGTCCGCGGGGCTGTACTTCCAGTACTTGTCGCTGCGTTCGAGGCGTTCGGCGAGCCGGTCCTTCTGCTCGTCCCGGCTGATGTGCAGCATCACCTTGAGTACCCTGGTGCCCGCGGTGACGAGATCGTCCTCGAAGCGCCGAATGGCGCCGTAACGCTCCTCGACCTCGTGCGCGGACGAGAGGCCCTGCACCCGGTGGATGAGCACGTCCTCGTAGTGGGAGCGGTCGAAGACCCCGATCATTCCCGGCGTCGGGAGCTGACGCCGGATGCGCCACAGGAAGTCGTGGCTCCGCTCCTCCTCCGAGGGCGCCTTGAACGCGTGGTGCTGCACGCCCTGCGGATCCACGAGACCGACCACATGCCGCACGATCCCGCCCTTGCCGGACGTATCCATCCCCTGCAGGACGAGCAGCACGGCTATTCCGCTCCCGGCCCGACTCTCCGCGAAGAGCTTCTCCTGGAGGGACGACAGAGCAGCTGCTCCGGCAGCGAGGGCGGCGGTGCCTGCTTTCTTGCCGCCGTCGAACCCTGGGGTGGATCGCGGGTCCACGGAGGAGAGAGAGAAATCCGGCCCCGCCATCAGCAGGGGCCTCTGGTCTTCCACGGTCTGGTCGGCGGTTTCCGCCATGGGTCCTCCTGCTGTCAGGAACGCGTGGGGCGTCAGGGCTTGTAGGTGGAGAGGAAATCGGCGAGGCGCTCGATGGCGTCCTCGATCACCTCGACGCTCGGCAGCGTCACCATGCGGAAGTGATCGGTGTTGACCCAGTTGAAGGCACTGCCGTGCGAGATCAGGATCTTCTGCTGCTTGAGGAGGTCGAGGGCGAACTTCTCGTCGTCCTTGATCGGATAGACCTCGGGATCGAGCTTCGGAAAGAGGTACAGGGCGCCCTGGGCGACCTCGCAGCTCACGCCGTCGATCGCATTCAGCATCTGGGCAGCCTTGTCCCTCTGCTGCTTCAGCCGCCCGCCGGGCAGGATCAGGTCGTTGATGCTCTGGTACCCGCCGAGCGCCGTCTGGATGGCGTGCTGCGCGGGGACGTTCGCGCACAGGCGCATGTTCGCCAGCAGATTGATGCCCTCGATGTAGTTGGCGGCATCGCGCTTCGGACCCGAGATCGCCATCCAGCCGCTCCGGAATCCCGCGATGCGGTACGCCTTGGACAGGCCGCTGAAGGTCAGGCAGAGGACGTCGTCGCCTGTCACGGAAGCAGCGTTCACGTGTACCGCGTCGTCGTACAGGATCTTCTCGTAGATCTCGTCGGCGAAGATGATGAGCCCGTGCTCACGTGCGAGCCGGACGATCCCCTCGAGGACGGGGCGCGGGTAGACCGCGCCGGTGGGGTTGTTCGGGTTGATGAGGACGATGCCTCTGGTGTCGGGCGTGATCTTCGCGGCCATGTCCTCGAGGTCCGGCCACCAGTGGTTGTCCTCGTCGCACAGGTAGTGGACGGGAGTCCCTCCGGCGAGGGCGACGACGCGGTCCACAGCGGGTAGTCCGGCGTCGGGATCAGGATCTCGTCCCCGACGTTGAGCAGTGCCTGCATCGAGAGGGTGATGAGCTCGCTCACGCCGTTACCGAGGTAGACGTCGTCGACATCGATCGAGTTGATGCCGCGGCCCTGGTAGTACTGGACGACGGCGGTGCGCGCCGAGAAGATGCCGCGGGAGTCGCTGTAGCCCTGCGCTTCGGGGAGGTTGCGGATCATGTCCACGAGGATGGCGTCCGGCGCCTCGAAGCCGAAGGGAGCGGGATTGCCGATGTTGAGCTTCAGGATGCGGTGGCCCTGGGCCTCCATGACCATGGCGTGTTCGAGCAGCGGACCCCGGATGTCGTAGAGGACGTTGCGAAGCTTCTCCGACTGCTTGTACGTGGCCATTGGATCAGGATGCCATAGCAAGGGCCCGGCACGCGGGATTCCAGGAGGAATCCCCGCACCGGGCCCGAGCACACGATGTGCGGGTCAGGCAGGAGGACGGATCAGCCTGCGAGTCCCTTCTCCGAGAGCCAGTCGGCCGCCGCGTCAGCCGCACTGCGCTTCTCCTCGCCACTGACCTCACGGTTGAGCGACAGGAGGTCCTCGGTGGTCAGCTGGGCGGATACCTCGTTGAGGACCGTCCGGGCTTCCTCGTTCACCGTGTCCATGTTGATGAGCGGGAGGACCTGCTGTGCGATGAAGTTGTTCTCCGGGTCCTCGAGGACCACGAGGTCGTTGTCCTCGATGGACGGCGTGGTCGTGTAGATGTCGGCCACCTGCACGTCGTCGTTCAGCAGGGCCTGCAGCGTCAGTTCCCCGCCGCCGTCGTTCAGGGCCTCGAACCCGCCGGGCTCGCAGTTGTACTTCTCCTTGAGGCCCGGCAGGCCGTAGGCGCGCTCCTGGAACGTGCTCGGAGCGCCGATCGTGATCTCGCCGCAGACCTCGGCGAGGTCCGTGATGGACTCCAGCCCGTACTTCTCGGCCGTCGCCGCGGTGACGACGAGCGCGTCCTTGTCCTCCGCGTCGCTCGGCTCGAGGACCCCGAGGTTGGCGTCCGGGGACTTGGCGGCGAGGGCGTCAGGCAGGGCGGACAGGATGTCCTCGGCGGAAGCGGCCGTGGCAGCGGGGTCCGCGAGGAGCAGCAGGTTGCCGCTGTACTCGGGGATCACGTTGATGGAGCCGTCCTCCATGGCCTGGTAGTAGATCTCGCGGGACCCGATGTTGGGCTTCGTGGTGGCCTCGAAGCCGGCGGCGTTCAGCGCGCCGGCGTAGATCTCCGCGATGATCTGGCTCTCCGGGAAGTCAGCTGAGCCGACCACGATGGACCCCGCGGGTCCGGCGCTCTCGGTCTCCCCCTGGGGGTCGCTGTTGGCACCGCAGGCAGTCAACGCCAGCATGGCCGCCAGGCCTCCGGCCAGCCCCATCATGGCGCGCCGTCCGGCGCGCGGGTGTGACAGGTTCTTCATGTTGTTCCTCCTTGTGCACTGGCGACGGCCTCTTGCCGGCCAGATTCCTTCGACGATCCCGCGGGTTGCCGCGTGGCACGCAGTCCCGGGGAGATCGCAAACTTTTGGATCAGCGCCATCAGGCCGTCGACGGCGATCGCGAGAACCGCGATCACGACGGCGCCCCCGAACAGGCGGCCGTTGTCATTGATCTGTGTGCCCTCCACGAGGAAGACGCCCAGGCCGTCGGCCTTGGCGTAGGCCACGACGGTGGCGGTGGCGACGACCTGCAGGATGCCTGCACGGACACCCCCGATCATCACCTGGAGCCCGTTGGGCACCTCCACGCGGAACAGGATCTGCCATTCGGTGAGGCCCATGCTGCGCGCCGCATCGACCACGGTCCGGTTCACGGAGGAGATGCCCGCATAGACGCCGCTGAGAACCGGTGGCACGGCCAGCAGCACCAGCGCCCAGACCGAGGGCAGCACGCCGCGGTAGAAGAGCAGGGCGAACAGGAAGACCATGCCGAGGGTGGGGAGCGCCCGCAGGATGCCGATACCCGAGACGATCAGCACCCGGCCGCGTCCGGTATGCCCGACGAACATCCCGAGCGGAACGGCGATGACACAGGCGATGAGCAGAGTCAGGCCCACGTAACCGAGGTGCTCGAGCACCCGCACGGGTATCCCGCGCGCTCCGGTCCAGTTCGAGGGGTCCGAGAGCCACTCGCCCATCTGGACGAACAGATTCGTGCTCGAGTAGTCCATCAGGCGGCCACCGTCCGTGCATCGAGGGCTGCCGCACGTGCGGAGCGGGCCGAGGACGCGCGGGCCCAGGGAGTCAGCATGCGCTCGAGCAGCACGAGGAGGAGGTCGAGCACGAGAGCCAGCAGCAGCGTGGCGAGGATGCCGACGGCGATCTGTTCCGGGTAGTTGCGGGTCAGGCCGTCGGTGAAGAGGCGACCGAGGCTCGGGACACCGATCAGGGCGCCGACGCTGACCATCGAGATGTTCGTGACCGAGATGACCCGTACTCCCGCGATGAGCACGGGAACAGCCAGGGGGAGGTCGACGGTCAGGAAGCGGCGCAGGGGCGTGTAGCCCATCGCGACGGCGGCCTGACGGACGCCGTCGTCGATGGAGTTCAACGCGTCCACCGTGGAGCGCATGAGCAGGGCGACGGCGTAGATGGTCAGCGCGACCACGACGTTGATCATGCTGAGGATGCTTGTGCCGAGGACCAGCGGGAGGAAGACGAACATCGCGAGCGACGGGATCGTGTAGAGCAGGGACGACGCCGTCAGCAGGAATGCCCCGGCCGCCCGGCTCAGGCGTGCCACCTGCGCGAGGGGCACCGCAATCAGGACGCCGAACACGATCGGGAGGATCGACTGGAGGAGATGGTTCCCGATCAGTTCGCGCAGCAGCGCCGCGTTGGCCGGTACGTAGCCGACGATGCCCTGGACCCAGTCCATGCTCAGACCGCCGTGTTGTGGTCGGCGCGCCCGCGATCCAGGCGTGCGCTCTCGATGAGCTCGAAGATCTCCGCCGCGCGCACGACCCCGAGCGCACGGCCGTCGCCGTCGACCGTCACGCCCAGGCCCGACGGGGAGGACAGGGCGGCGTCGAGGGCCCGGCGCAGGGTGTCACCGCGCGTGTAGAGGGACCCGCCGGGAACCGCGTCGGCCTGCCGGGTGATGCCGGCGCGTGTGGCCTGTGGAACCCACCCGTGCGGGCATCCGTCGGCATCGACGAGCAGGGTCCACGGTGAGCGCACCGAGACCGTGGGATCGGCGAGGCGATCCACCTCGATGGTCTCGACGGGATGGATGGTCACGCCGTGTCCATCCTGGAACGCAAGGTGGCGGAACCCGCGGTCGCGCCCGACGAAGCCGGCCACGAAGTCGTCGACGGGCGCGCGGAGGATCTCCTCGGGCGCGGCGTACTGGGCGAGTCGGCCACCCACCGCGAAGACGGCGACCTTGTCACCGAGGATCGTGGCTTCGTCGATGTCATGGGTGACGAAGACGATCGTCTTGGCGAGGTCGCGCTGCAGCCGGAGCAGCTCTTCCTGCAGTTCCGCCCGGACCACGGGATCCACGGCGCTGAACGGTTCGTCCATCAGGAGGACAGGCGGATCCGCGGCCAGGGCACGGGCCACCCCGACGCGCTGCTGCTGCCCACCGGAGAGCTGGCCGGGATAGCGGCGCCCGAGGTCGGAGGCGAGGCCGACGACGTCGAGCAGTTCCGTTGCGCGTCGGCGTGCGTCGGCCCTGCTCACGCCGTTGAGCCGCGGGACCGTCGCGATGTTGTCCAGCACTGAGCGGTGCGGCATCAGTCCCGAGGACTGCATGACGTAGCCCATGGATCGCCGCAGTTCCGCGGCCTTCCGCTGCGAGACGTCCTGCCCGTCGAGCAGGATCACCCCCGAGGTCGGCTCCACCATCCGGTTGATCATGCGGAGCGAGGTGGTCTTGCCGCAACCCGACGGACCGACCAGCACGGTGATCTTCCCCCGGTCGATGTCCATGGTGAGCTCGTCCACCGCCGGTCGTCCGCCGTCGTAGGTCTTCGTGACGCCGCGGAACTCGATCATCGGGTGGCTGGAGGCCTGCTCGGAGGGTGTCATGGCAGCCATGCCTTTCGTGGCAGGAGCTTCTCGGCCGGGTTGCACCCGCGGGTCCGCGGGCGAGGCGGACCCGGCTTGCCGTCTGGAAAGTCTGCTGGCGGAACGCGCAGCGGTCAGTTCAAGCTGTCGGAGGTTCTGAGTCTAACTCTGTGTTCGGAGCGGACACGCACACATATGGGTACCAATTCGCGTCTCGAACCCGTGTCCGTCGAGCCGGCCCCACGCGCTCGAGGCACCCGCCCCAGCGTCAGCCGGTGGCCAGGAACCGGGCTCCCATCACGGGGTCGCGGTCGAGGAACACGACGTCGGTCACTCGTTCCGCCGCGAGGAGGGCACGCAGCCGCTCCTGCAGTTCCGGCTGGTGCATCGCCAGCCCTCCACCGAGGACCACCGGACCGGGAACGCCGATGACCGAGGCGACGTCGAGGACCAGGACGGTGAGGTCCCGCGCCGCGCGATCGATGATGCGGCCCGCGTCGGTGTGTCCGGCACGCGCCGCGTCGAAGACCGCCCCCGACTGGGCGGCCCAGTAGGTCCTGCCGGCTCCGGAGTGGAAGAGACCGATGAGTTCGGTGGCGGTACCGACCCCGTTGAGGGCGATGACGGCGGCGTCGAGGGCGTCGGGCGGGTGCCCGGTGTCGTGCCTGTGCAGGGCCCGCCGGACCGCTTCCCTGGCCACCCAGTAACCGCTGCCCTCGTCACCGAGGAGGTAGCCCCATCCGCCGGAGCGTGCTTCCCTTCCGTCCGCACGCACTCCCCAGGCGACGGATCCGGTCCCCGCGATGACGGCGATCCCCGTGCTCGCACCACCGGCGGCGAGGATGAGGCGGGTGTCGTGCACGACGTCGATGACGGCGCGGGGCGCATACGGAGCGATCAGGGTGCGGAGCCGTTCGGCGTCGTCCGGCGTGTCCACACCCCCGGACCCGGCCACGACGTGTGCGATCCCGGCACCGGATCGGCCGGCAGGAGTTCGCGGAACAGCGCCTCGAGACTGCCGGCGGCTTCCTCGCTCGTGACGTTCTGAACGTTCGCGCTCCCGGCGCGGGCCTCCGCGACGAGTGTTCCTGCGGACCAAACCGCTCCGTGGGTCTTGGATCCCCCGATATCGAGCCCGACGACGAGGCGCGCCGAGTCCGCGTGCCCGTCTGTCAGGGTGGACGGGTCGGGGCTCCCGGAAGTGTGCGGCATGCCTACAGACTACAAACTGCGCGGGGGCTGCGAGCGCGGTCAGCGCGGGGTGCGGAGGCGGAGGACCAGCGATCCGGCCGCGAGCACCGAGCAGACCGCCGCCACTACCAGGGCGAAGACCGTGACCGAGGCGTTGAGCCCCCACACGCCCGCAGCGGCGCCGAGGCCCAGCACGGGAACGGCGCTGCCGAGGTAGGTGAGGACGTACACGGCGCTCACCGTCTGGGCATGCTGGGCCGGATCGACCTTCACGGAGACCTCGTTGAACAGGACCCGGAAGGCCATGCCCTGTCCGAAGCCCGCCACGAGGCATGCCGCGACGAGCAGGGGCAGGCTCCCCGAGGCCTGCGCGACGGGGAGGAACCCGACGCCGAGAGCCATGCCGGCCAGGCCCACCGGTACCACGAACCGGCCACGCGGGGACAGCAGCTGGCTGAGGGCGGAGGAACCGAGCACGAGGGCCGCGAGGAGGCCGATCACCGGCCGGGAGGACGTCCCGGCGATGCCCGCGAACCAGGTGGGCGCCAGGCTCAGGGTGAACCCGAAGACGGCGAAACTCAGGAACCCGACCGAGGACGCCGTCCAGAAGGACCGGCGCGCGTCCGGGGAGACCGCCGGACGGCGGGGCCTGAGCGCCGCGAGCGGCCTGTCGACGGCTGCGGGCTTGATCGCCGGCCTGGCGCGGAGCAGCAGGAGCGGGATCAGCAGTGCTGCGAGGATCACGAGGTAGACGAGAAAGGGTGTCCTGGTCGGCTGGGGCAGCAGGGAGAGCAGGCCGCCGATGATAGGTCCGGCGGCGACTCCCCCGGCCGAGGCCATGAGCGTGAAACGCGACGCCCAGTCCGGCCTGCTGGGCAGCAGATCGCGCAGTGCTGCCGCGCTGGCGCCCGTGGCAAGCGCGACGGCACCGCCCTGGAGGGCGCGGCCGGCAGCGAGCATGGGCAGCGAGCTCGCGGCGGCGAAGAGCGCGGCGCCGATCAGTCCGAGGGCGACGGCGAGGACAAGCGCAGCGCGCCGCCCGATGTGATCCGACCAGTGTCCCGCGAGGACGAGGCCGGTGATCAGGGCCAGGACATAGGACGCGAAGGCGACCGTGACCGCGAACGGCGTCAGGCCGAGATCGGCCTGGATGAGCGGGTAGATCGGTGTGGCGAGGTTGGCCCCGATCAGCAGGGTGGAGATCACCGTCACCGCGAGCGCGAGCCGGACGGCCAGGGAGGCGTCCCAGCTGCGCTGCCCGGACTCCACCGGCTTCATGCGCAGCTCGTTGATGACGCTCATCCCACTTCTCCTTGCTCGCACGCGCCCAGACTAGGGCTTCCCCGGGCGCGGTGATACCCGGACCTCTATAGGATGGAACCTGTTGATCGTGCTGCAGCTCCACCGGCCCGCTTTTTGAGCTCGGTGCGCAACACGTGAACGGACGACTGACGGGAAGTGAGCGTCGTGAGCAAACTGGACAACCTCGACCTGCGGCTCCTGCTCGAGCTCGTGCGTGACCCACGGGCACAGGTGAGCGAGCTCAGCGAACTCCTGGGCGTGGCGCGCAACACGGCGCAGAGCAGGATCCGCAGGCTGCTCCGTGCGGGGACCCTGCGCCGTAATGGGCGTGAACTCGATCTCGAAGCCCTCGGGTACGACGTCATCGCGTTCATCACGATCGAGGTGTCGCACCGCGAGCTCGACGGCGTCATCGCAGGACTCCGGACCCTCACCCAGGTGCTGGAGGTCCACGAGATATCGGGGCGGGGCGACGTCTGGTGCCGCGTCGCGGCCACCGACACCCACAATCTGCAGGCTGCACTGAGATCCGTGCTGAGGATCAGGGGAGTCATCCGCACCGAGACGGTCCTGGCCCTGCACGAGCACATCCCCTACCGTACGGAACCACTGCTCGAACGGCTGGCACAGCAGCCCGCCGACGACTGACCCGCCTGATCCACACCACCGCACGCAGAAGAGCTGAGGAGCACCATGGCTTTGCCGACCACCGACACCCACGTCACCTACCCGCGGGGCGAGACGGAGTCCAGCTCGCGGGTCCTCCATGTGGAGCTGCTCGAGGACGGCCGCCGGGCGGTCCTGCTCGACGTCACGGCCTTCCATCCCGTGGACCACGCCTGGCCCGACCAGGGGCCCGACCAGGGGGAGCTCGTCGGCGAGTCCGGGCGTTGGCCCGTCGTGGACTGCGTCGTGGGAGCGACCGACGGCACCGGCCTGTACGTGGGAGACCGGTCTCCCGTGCGCAAGGGAACGGAGGGCTGGGCGTTCGTCGTCGTGCACCTCCTCGAGGGCGGGCCCACGGGCCCCGAGGAGGGCGACGCCGTCCTCGTGCGCGTCGACCCCGCGCACCGCGCTGCCGTATCCGCCGGGCACACGGGCTGCCATCTGGCCTCACTGGCCCTGAACCGGACGATGGCCGGCCGCTGGAAGAAGGAGGTTCTTCCCGATGCCCGGGGGCTCCCAACTTCGATGCCCTGGCCATCGACACGACGGTCATCGGCGAATTCAACTCCGTCGACCGCTACCGCCTCGGGAAGTCGCTGCGGCGGAAGGGCTTCGGCGTCGAGGACCTCGACCCGGTCGCGTTGAGCGCTTCGGTCAACGCGACGCTGGCAGGCTGGACGGCGACGGGCGCGACCATCGGCATCGACGTCGACGACCCGGCCTCACCGACAGGCGCCGCTGGATCTGCGACCTGCCGGAGAAGCGCGCCGAGATCCCGTGTGGCGGTACGCACCTGCAGTCCCTGGCCGGCATCACGGTGACGGTGCGCCTGGAGCTGACGGAATCCGGGGGCACACCGGTGCTGCAGATGGACACGGAGGTCCGCGCACCCGCGACGGCCTGAGACCGCGCTTCTCATCTTCATCTCATCAAGCCGCAGGATACTGGCGCCATGCGAACCGCGGCGCTCCAGATGTGGCTGCTGGGCGCGGTGCTCGCCGCCCTGGTCCTCTACGGCGCCCTGACGCTGGTCACGATCCTCGGTGAGCCGCCCGACCAGCCGCTCGGCCCCGCCGTCGTGGTCACGGGAGGGGCGGACCCTCCGGACCCTGCACCCGAGCCGTCGTCGAGCATTCCCAGCCCGCCGCCGACAGCTGCCCCCGCCGCTCCTGGCCCACCGTCCGCGACCGCACCTGCAGTCCCACCACCTGTTCCGGCACAACCGGCTCCCGCTCCTCCGCCGGGACCCGCGGTGGTTCCGGCGCCCCCGCCCATCATCGATCAGGACGACCTGGATGACGACGACGACGACGGGCAGGACGACGGCGATGACGACTGAGCAGGCGCGGCCGTTGCCGGCTCGAGCCGCCCCCTCCTTTCCACCGCTGCCCCCGGCACTACCCCACCCTCCGCCCGTCGGCCCCGCCCTGCAGACAGGATCGTCGTCGGCCTCACTCCGGCGGGCACTCCGTCGCCTCGGCGCGGTGTTCGGGCGGGCGAGCCGGCGCTGGACCGTCCGGTCACGCGTGCTCAGCGCCATGCTGGCCCTCTCCGCGCTGGGACTGCTCCTGGCAGGAACGACGGCGTACGGGCTGCAGCGGGCAGCGCTCACCGCAGACATGGACAACTCACTGGAACGCAGCTTCGGGGAGTTCGAGAACCTCCTGGCGACAGGCATCGACCCGGCCACACGCTCCGGTTTCGTCTCGGCTGAGACACTGGTCTACCTCGTCATGCAGCGTACGCTGCCCGCGCCCAACGAGGGCATGATGGGCGTCAGCGGCGACCGTGCGGTGCTCCTGGCGAACGACGGCGTACAGCTGCGCCTCGAGGACGACCCCGCACTCGTGTCCTTCGTGGCGGGGGTGGCGATCGACGAGGACGTCAGGATCACCACGATCGACACCGCACGCACGACCTACCGGGCGATGATCGTCCCGGTCCAGCTGAGTGCCGACACGCGCCCGACGATGTTCGTCCTCGCCTACGACTCGGAGGCAGAGCACGCACGGCTGAACCAGACCTTCACCACGTTCGCGCTCATCAGCCTCGGCACCCTCCTCCTCATCGCGGCGGTCGGCTGGCTCCTCATGGGCAACCTGCTGCACCCCGTGCGCCGCCTGCGCGACACGGCCCGGCGGATCAATGATTCCGACCTGTCCCGCAGGATCGTCGTCACCGGCAACGACGACCTGTCGGATCTCACCCGCACGTTCAACGCCATGCTCGATCGCCTCGAGACCTCCTTCGGGTCGCAGCGGCAACTGCTCGACGACGTGGGCCACGAGCTGCGGACCCCGATCACCATCATCCAGGGACACCTCGAGCTCCAGGACCCGGCCGACCCCACCGACGTCGAGGCCGTCCGCGGTGTCGCCCTGGACGAGCTCGAGCGGATGCGCTTCCTCGTCGACGACCTCGTCACGCTCGCGGGCAGCGCCCGCCCCGACTTCGTGCGTCCCGAACGGACCGACGTCGGCCGCCTGACCGACGAGGTGCTGGACAAGGCCCGGGGACTCGGCGACCGGAGCTGGCTGATCGATTCCCGTGCAGAGGGCTTCGCCGAACTCGATCCCCGCCGCATCACCCAGTCCCTCCTGCAACTCGCTGCCAACGCGGTCAAGTTCTCCGCCGATGGCTCGACGGTAGCCGTCGGCAGCCGACTCGAGGACGGCGGCGTGACGCTCTGGGTGCGCGACGAGGGACTCGGCATCAGCACGACGGACCAGCAGCGCATCTTCGGCCGGTTCGAACGCGGTTCCGAGGGAAAACGCGCAGAGGGTTCCGGGCTGGGGCTCGCTATCGTGGAGGCCATCGCGGAGGCGCACGGAGGAGCGATCACACTGCGCTCGGCCCCGGGCAGCGGTTCCACCTTCACACTCTGCCTTCCCACCAGCGACCGCGACCGTCGGCCGACCACCACCAGCACCCCACCTGCACCGGAAGAGGAATCGTGACGCAGATCCTGATCGTCGAGGACGAGGAACGCATCAGCGCGTTCATCGCCAAAGGCTTGCGGTCGGCGGGATATGCGCCGAGCATCGCCGCCAACGGCCGCGACGGGTACCACCTGGCGCAGACCGGCGACTTCGAGCTCATCATCCTCGACCTCGGCCTGCCCGACCAGGACGGCTTCACCGTCCTCCGGCGCCTGCGCGAGGCCCGCAACGACACCCCGGTGATCATCCTGTCCGCCCGGAACACGACCGACGACACAGTCGCCGGGCTGGAAGGCGGCGCCGACGACTACATGACCAAACCGTTCCGCTTCGAGGAGCTCCTGGCCCGCGTACGGCTGCGCCTCCGACAGGACACCGCGGGTGCGGAGAGCACCGTGCTTGCGCACAACGGGCTCCACCTGGACCTGCGCACCCGACGCGCCCTCATCGACGGGCGCGAAGTGGACCTGTCGGCCCGCGAGTTCGCCCTGGCCGAAGCCTTCCTCCGTAACCCCGGCCAGGTCCTCAGCCGGGAACAGCTGCTCTCCCGCGTGTGGGGCTACGACTTCGATCCCGGATCCAATGTCGTCGACGTGTACGTCCGGTACCTGCGCAACAAGCTCGGAGCGGAGCGGTTCGCCACCGTCCGCGGGATGGGTTACCGCCTGGTCGCGGAACGCCCCTAGCTCCGCCCCGAGGGGCGGTCGCCCCGCCGTCGCCCGCGGGACCGTGCCTCCTCGAGGAACTGCTCCGCCACCGCCAACCGGGAGAGCGCCTCGCCGGCACCGTCGTCGTCGGCCGCATGCCGCCTCGCGCCGGCGATGAGTGTCAGGCTCACGGCGGCCGCCCGGCTTCGCAGCGCTGCCGGGTCGACATGCTCGTCGAACCCCAGGGTGAAGCGCCGCACGGCTTCCGGTACGTGGACGTAGCCGGCGTGCAACCCCGGCAGGACGGCGGCGTGCCCGAGGAAACAGGCGAGGTCGTCGACGAGCCGGCCCGGTCCCAGCGCGTCGACGTCGAGAAGCCCTGACACCGTCCCTCCCGTCATCAGGAGATTGCCCTCGTAGAAGTCACCGTGGGTGGGCACCAAGGGCCCCGGGTCCGTGGACCGGACAGCGTCGTCGATCTCCCCGGCGAGCCGTCGGATCCGTTCGGCGTGGGCCGGCAGCGCGGCCGCGGCCCCCTCGCCATAGTCGCGGACCCGGGCGGCCCAGGGCGCGCGCACGGGCAGAGCGAGGACGTCAGGTGGCAACGATGTGAGGAGCCGTACGAGGCCGTGGGGATCGACGCCGGAGGCGCCGTCACGCATCAGGAGTTCCGCGAGCGGCTCACCCGGCGCCGGATGCATCGCGACGACGTCCTGCAGCGGGACGCCGGCGAGCATCGGCGCCGGCACCCCGGCAGCCTGCAGCATGCGATGGCGCTCGGCCAACTTCGCGGCCGTATGGCGGCGCAGCACCTTCAGGTAGCGGTACTCGTGGCCGTTGGCCGCCAGGACGACCGCTCGCCGCAGCGGTCGGTAGCTCCTGAGTTCGAGGGCCGTCGCAGCGGGCTCGTGTCCGGGACCGAACGCATAACCGGTGATACGGGCCGCGTCGAGTGCCATCGGCAGTCCCGGCAGCAGCGGATCCCGCGGATGCGCCCAGACGGACAGCGCGTCGGCGCCGCGACGGTGGAACACGGCGACGCCCTCCGAGGCCCGGGGAAGCGGGGAGGTCGTGATACAGGCATGGCTGGGCGCCACGGTGGTCGTGGATCTGTTCCTCCGGGTCGACCCTGCCGCCGCGCGCACCTCGATCGGGAACACTCCGGTCACCCCGGCCCCGGGCCGGTGGTGCACGGACCCGGGCTCCCAGTCCACGAGGTGCCAGCCCGCCGACGCCAGCGCGTCACGCAGCAGCGAACCGGGAGTTTCGGATCTCAGGAGCGCGATGGCCTCCTGCTCGCGCCTGATCCGGACGTCCTTCGGCCTCATGCCGGCTCAGCGGCGGGGCATCGGGGAACCGGACCTGTTGATCGCCATGGAGACGCGGGTGTCACGGAGACCCTGCACGACGAAGGGTCAGGCGCGGCGACGCTGGAGCACGTCGTCCAGGTTGATCCGACCTGTGGAGGCAGAGGCATCCATCGAGACGCCGTTCGGTGCAGCAGTCGCGGCTGCGTCTCGGGCTGCAGCCTCCGCGGCCTTGATGGGAGTCCTCGAGGTCGGTCTCGGCGCCTCCGGCAGGTCCAACGGCGCGGGAGCGTCACGCTCCGCCTTCGCGGCGTCCACGTACGTGGGGCGCGGGAGCTCCACGGGCACCCAGGCCGTCGCGCCCGCGGGCCCGTCAGCAGCCGGGGCCGTGGTGTCGGACGGCGGCGCGTCACCCTGTGCACCAGCGCGAACGATGACTGCGGAGGAACCATGCGCGACGGCGAGGGCGGCGGTGCGCAGTTCCATCGGTGTGGGAGGTCGGGCCGCCGACCTCTCGGCGTCGAAGAGGGCCGTCGGTCGTCGGGGGGCTGCGGGAGCCGGAGCGGCGGCCGGCGCGGGCACCGCGCGAACGGGCGCCATCGCCTCCGCGAAGG
>WNZI01000051.1 GCA_009728235.1 Vibrio cholerae
CCGGCGTTCCCGCCGGACCCGCGCTGCGTGCGCCCGGCAGGTGCACCCGACCGGGTGGAACGTGCCGCGCGAGCCGTGCGGCGGGGCCGCTTCTCGGTGGTGGGGGTTGCCATCGTCTGCCTGCTGTTCTCTGCCTGCTGCGGGGGTGGGAGGTGGTGCTAGGCCGTTGCGCGCTGCTGCGGCGCGGACACGTCGGCCAGGACGCGGCGCAGGACGGCCTCGGGTGTGGCACCGGCGAACTCGGCCTCGGGATCCATCACGAACCGGTGGGTCCAGACGAAGGGCGCGAGCTCCTTCACGTCGTCGGGCAGGACGTAGTGGCGGCCCTGGCCCGCTGCCCACACCTTCGCCGTCCGCACCATCGCGAGTGCTCCGCGCACGCTGACGCCGAGCCGGGTCTCGGGAGCGGACCGGGTCTCCTCGGTGAGGCGGGAGATGTACTCGAGGACCGCGGGGTCCACGTGCGTCGTCGCCCCGAGGTCCGCCATGTCGACGACGGCGGCCGTGGTGATGATGGGGTTCAGCGCGAGGGAACGGTCCCTCGTGGCCGCACCGCTGAGCAGTTGCACCGTCGAGGCGTGGTCCGGGTAGCCGATCTCGGTCTTGATGAGGAAGCGGTCCAGCTGCGCCTCGGGCAGGCGGTACGTGCCCGCCTGCTCGATGGGGTTCTGCGTCGCGATGACCATGAAGGGCCGCTCGTTGGTGTAGCTCACGCCGTCCACGGTGACCCGGGATTCCTCCATGACCTCGAGGAGTGCCGATTGTGTCTTGGGCGAGGCACGGTTGATCTCGTCGGCGAGCACGATGTTCGCGAAGATGGGGCCCTTGTGGTATTCGAAGGCCTGGGTCTTCTGGTCGTAGATGGTCACGCCGGTGACGTCCGAGGGCAACAGGTCGGGGGTGAACTGGATGCGCGAGTGGGAGCCCTGCACAGTGGCGGCGAGGGACCGCGCGAGCATGGTCTTGCCGGTGCCGGGCGCATCCTCCAGGAGCACATGGCCCTCCGCGAGCATCGCGGTCAGCACGAGGCGCACCACCTGGGACTTGCCGAGCACCGCCTGGCCGACGTTGCCCACGAGCTTGTCGAAGGTGCCGGCAAACCACGTTGCCTGCTCTGCTGTCATTGCCATGGTTCGTTCTTCCTGTCGTTGGTCGTGCTGTGTGGTGTCCTGCGTGTGCTGTCGTGCTGTCGTGCTGTCGTGCCGATGCGGCCGGTGCCTAGAAGGCCCAGCCGCCGTCTGCCCTGAACTCCCCGACGCCGTCGACGACGACCTTGAGGTAGCCGGGGTCCGACCCGGAGAACTTGCCGTAGCAGACCCTGCTCTGGAAGGTCCCGCTCCCCGACGCGGGGAAGGTGTCGACACCGGTTGCGTAGGGCGTGCTGCCGCCGTTCGTCTGGTCGGCGTAGCAACTCACCCGATGATCACCCGGCGGGAAGTTGTTCACGCGGAACGACTCCCAGTTGTAGGAGGAATCGGGTGTGGAGCGCTGTGCGCCCCGTCCGATCTCCATCGTGGTGGGGTCGGTGCGGGCCGTTGCCGTGGCTTCCCCGGACTTCTGGCCGGCGGAGTCGCGGGTGGTCACCCTGATGCTCCAGGACGTGTCCGCCGTCGTGCCCTTGTCGATCGTCCCCCCACCTGCCCCGAAGCTTCCGGTCCGGCCGTCCGACGTCGTGTAGTCGAAGCCGGTGATGTCCCGTCCGTTGGAGGACGGCGGCGTGACCGTGAACCGAACGGCCAGGCCGTTCTTCTGCGCCTGCACGCCGGGCGGGTTCGGCGCGCCGAACGGTACGACCGCTGCGGATTGCGCTTCCGGGCCCGGCAGCGCCTGCCCGTCGGCGGTGTTCACGGCACGCACGGTGACGCGGTAGGTGGTGCCGTTGCTGATGCCCTCCCGGATCACCCTGTCCCCCGGCACGGGCAGCCACCCTCCGCCGACGTCGTACTGGTAAGCGAGCTGCGCCGGCGTCGCGCCGTTGCGGGGGGCGTCCCCGAATCCCACCGTGATGGAGCGGTCGCCCGCCGCGGCCGTCAGCGCAGGCACGGCACCCGGCGCGCCGGAGGCCTGCCGGGGCGGGGACGGTGCGCTCGCTCCGGACACGCCTGCCCTGTTCGTGGCGGTGACCGTGAAGCTGTACGGAGCCTCCGAGTTGGCGACCGCGACGGTCGAGGACGTCTGCGACCCGGAGAGCTCGGTGCTGGTGACCACGCTCCCGTTCTGCAGCGTCGTCAGGGTGTAGCCCTGGATCTCGGCACCGTTGCTGGCGGGCGCGGCCCAGGACACGTTCATCACCGAGTTGGCCTCCCCGCCGCGGGAGCCGAGCTCGGACACGGGCGCCGCAGGCGCGGCCGGTGGCCCGGCGGGGATCCCGGGAGCGGAGTAGGCGCTGTACCCCGACGGGTCGGGCGCACGATTGTAGGCACGGACGCGAACCTGGTAGGGGGTGCCGTTCGCGAGACCGGTCCATTCGACCGCCGTTCCCTGGACACCCGCGCGCAGGGCCGGGCCACCCGGAGGTGCCGGGGAGATCTCGACGTCGTAGGTCTCGACGGGCGAACCCTCCGTGGGCGGCACCGTCCACCGGACGGCCAGGGAACCGTCGCCCGAGGTGAGGGACGGAGCCTCGGGAGTCGCGGGTTTCTCGTCCGGTCGTGCCACGGGTGAGGCAGCGGAGGGGTCCGACTCCCCCACCTGGTTGGTGGCCGTGACGGTGAAGGTGTACTCGACGTTGTTCGTCAGCGGCGTGAGCGTGCAGGTGGTCGACGGGCAGGCCTGGGTGAAGCCGTTCCCCTGCACCGTGTACCCGGTGATCGGCGCACCGTTGGCCGCGGGTGGGTCCCACTCGAGAACCACGGTCCGGTTGCGCACCTCCACCACGAAGGGAGCCGAGGGCGTCTCCGGGCGACCGCGCACGGTCAGCCGGATACGGCCGTCCACCTGCCGGTCGGCAGCCTCCGTGCGGTCGCCGATGCGGTAGCGCACCACCATCGTGCCCACGAAATCCTCGGCGGGCGTGACGCTCACGTCGGCTCCGACGACGGACGCGGACCCGGCGCCGGTCTCGACCTCGGCGCTGAGCAGCTGCAGGGGCGTGTCCGGGAAAGGATTCGTGTCATTGGCGAGCACGGGTACGGTGACCGTCTCGCCCTGTGCTGCGTCGGCGAGCACGTCGTCGTTGGCCACCGCGAGCGGCTGCCGGGAGGAGACCACGACGACGTCGATGATCGCCTCGGCGCGCCCGCCGCGCGGATCCTCGACCGCCACACGGACCACGGCGCGGGTGCCCGCGGGAGTGTCCGCTGCCTCGACGGCCAGGTCCGAGCCGTCGATCCGGGCGGTGAGCCCTGCAGGCACGTCCCCGACGATGGAGAACGTCAGGGCGTCGGCGTCCTGCGGGTCCTCATCGGCGGCGAGCCCGGCGAGGTCCAGGCTCCCGGAGCCCTCCTGCTCGACCTCGAGGCCCCCGGACGTCAGGGTCGGCAGCGTGTTCCGGTCGGGATCGGGCAGCACCTGGACGCCGACCGTCAGGACGGAGGTCAGGCCGTCGGGGTCGTCCGCGGACGCACCGTCCGTGACCTCGAAGGTCACCGACGCTGCACCCGAGTACTCCTCGGCCGAGGTGAAGGCCAGGGTCGAGACGTCGCGGACGAGCGAGCCGCCGTCGGACGCGATGGCGGACACGCGGGAGTCCTCGGTGACGACGGGCGTGCGGCCCTCGCGCACCACGACGAGCTCCTGGAGGTCGAGCAGCAGTTCGTCCCCGCTCCGGACCTCGAGCGGCTCGCTGTCCCGGAGCGCGGGGCGCTGGTCGGCGAGGCCCGGCACCCGGATGAAGGCGACGGAACTCAGTCCGTCGAGATCGGTCACCTGGTACGGGATGAGCTGTGCCTCGGGTTGCAGCGTGACGTTGACGAGCCCGCCCTCCACCACAGACACGCCCTCCGTGTTCTCCGGGAAGGAGATGTCCAGTTCGTCGAACGCGCCGTCGGGGTCGACGTCGTTGTCGAGGACCGGGACGTCCACGGCCGTCCTGCCCCGGGTGTCGGCGAAGGACACCCGGTCGTCGAAGGCCACGGGTGCGAGCCGGCGGGCCGTCGGGGAGACCTCGATGCGAACGGTGCCGACCACGTCCCCGCCCCTGCCGTCGGAGACGAGGTAGGGAACGGCGGTGGTGAGCGGTTCGGACGGAGCGTCGAAGAAGAGCTTGCGGTCGAGAATCTCCGCCTGCAGCCCCTCGGGCAGGTCGAGCCCGTCGAGCGTCACCGACAGCGGATCGCCGTCGGGGTCGGAATCGTTCCTGAGGACGTCGACGCTCACGCGGCGATCGGGCTGCACCGCGATGGCGTCGTCGACGGCCACCGGGGGTTGGTTGGCGGCCGACGGGGGCGCGATGCCGACGAGGACTGTGGCGGTGGACCGCGCGCCGTACCGGTCCTCGACGACATAGCCGAAGACGTCCTGGCCGGTGACCTCGCTCGCCGCGGTGTATTCGATGAAGGTGGCGCCCACGACGGCCGTACCCTTCGTCGGCGCCTGTTCGATGCCGACGAGGGAGACCGAGTCACCGTCCGGGTCGATGCCGTCGAGGGGGATCACGATCCGGGTGGGATTGCCGGCGATGGCCCTGGCCTCCAGCGCCCTGGGCGTGGGGCGGGCGTTGTTCTCCGCCGTCGCCGGCTTCACCCGGAAGGTCACCTGCGCCGAGTCGCTCTGGCCGTCCGGACCGAGCACCGCGTAGACGGCGTGGAAGGTACCCGCCTCGGTGCCGGCCTTGAAGCGGATGGCGTCGCCGGACACCGCGATGAGCCCGCTCCCCTCGCTCGGGAGTTCCACGAGCTCCGGGGCGAGTGCGAGCTCGGCGTTGTCCGGGTGGACGTCGTTGTCGAGCACGTTCACGGTGGCGACGTCGCCGGCCCTGACCGTGATGTCGTCGGCCTCGGCGCGTGGTGGCTCGAGCTTCTCGGGTGCGGGAAGCGGCAGGACGGAGATCTGACCCGTGGCACTGCTCGTCCCGTTGGAGACGGTGTAGGTGAAGGTCGTCGGATTGCGCAGACCCCTGGCATCCGTCACGCGGAGGACGTTGTGCTCGAGGACGGCGACGTTCAGCTCGCTGTTGGGCGGCAGCTGCACGGCTTGCAGGACCAGCACGCCTCCACCAGGATCGGTGTCGTTGGCGAGGGCGGCGACGAGAGTCTGGCCTCCCGTCGGCAGCAGGGCCACGTCCCGGACGGCGATGGGATCCCCCGGCGCCCCGCCCTCGGGGGTGACGTCCACGCGGACCAGTGCTTCCGCCGTCGTCGGACCGTTCGCCACCACGTAGGGGACGTAGACGGTGCCGGGTGTCTCGGAGGAGAACGTGAAGGTACCGAGCTCGTAGTCGGGAGTGACGCTCGCCGTCTCGGGCGGCGTCACCTGGGTCAGCCGGAGCCCCCGCCCGCTCGGATCGAGGTCGTTCTGCAGCGGCGCGACGATGACGTCCTGACCGGCGACGACGGTGATGTGGTCGGAGTTGGCGACGGGCGGCACGTTCCCCGAGGGCTGCACGTCGAGCAGCACTGTGCCCTCGGAGGTGTCGCGGCCGTCGGAGACCTGCACCGTGACCTCCTTCCGGCCCAGCGTGCCACCGGCGTCGCGGAACGTGAGTTGCCCGTCGTCGCGCGTGCGCACCTGGTCGCCCTCGACGCCGACGGTCGCGGACCGGAGGAACAGGTCGTCGCCGTCCGGGTCCTGCCAGTCGGAGAGGATGTTCGCCGTGATGGTGGCGCCCTGCTCGATCGTGAGCCGGGTCACCCGCTTCGGCGAGGGTGCGTCGTTGGTGCTGTCGGAGCGCACGTCCAGCTGCACGTTCGCGGTGTCCGTGCCGCCGCGTCCGTCGTCGATCCGGTAGCCGAAGGTGTGCCGGCCGGGCACGGCGTCGTCCGGGACGACGACCTGGAGACCCGTGGAATCGTAGACCGGCTGGACGGTACCGACGCTCGGGTTCTCGCCCTGGAGTGTCACGGTGAGGACGTCGCCGTCGGGATCGGAGTCGTTGTCGAGGACCGGGAGCAGCGTGGTCCGTCCGGGGCGGACACCGAAGGCGTCGTCCTCGGCTACCGGAGGGCGGTTCTCGCCCGTGCGGTCCGGCAGCGTGTCGAGGGGGTTCTCGTCCGCGGACTCCTGGTCCTCCTCGTCGTTCTCCTCGGGCGGCGGGATGATCTCGTCCCAGTTGTCGACGAGCACCATGTCCTGCTGGACGAGCCAGACGTTGCCGCCGGCGAGGTCGTTGAGGATCACGACGTCGCGGTTGGTCCTGAAGACGAGCTCGGCCCGCGCGCCGAGGGACGGGATGGCGCCCGCGTCGTCGTCGGCGTCGTTGCGGCACTGCCGCAGGTACTCCGCCGAGCCGGTCCAGGCGGCGTGGATGCAGCCGTTCAGCTGCACCGGAGCGATGGGCCTGCCGGCGGTGGTCGTCGCCGTGCTCGTCGGCTCACCGCCGTCCAGGGGTATCTCGAGCAGGGACGACGACGTCGCGACGGCCACGGCGTCGGAGTCCGCGCTGCTCAGCTGGAGCAGGGCGTCCGTGTTCTCGGGCAGGGGCCGGACCTCGCCGTCGGCGGTGATGAGGTTGCCGCTGTCGGTCAGGACGACGGCCCGCCGTCCGACGACGGCGACCTGCAGTTCACCCGTGATCTCCGGAACCGACACGATCTCGGGTTCCGCATAGGCGCCGTCCTCGAGCACGAAGGTCGTGACGGTGTGCGCGCGGGGGTCGGCGACGGCGACGGTGTCGTCGGGGCCGATGCCGGCCACGATGCCCGGAGCGCCCTCGACCAGTGGCGTGGCGTCCTCGGTGGTCAGGCTCGCGAGGTCGGTGGTGTCTCCCAGCCATACGGTCCCGTCGACGGACCGGACGGTGATGACGTAGCGGTTCCCGAGCAGGACGTCGTCGTGGTCGGGGAGCACCTGCTCCTCGCCCGTGGTCACGCTTGCCGTGTCGACCCGGTTCAGTGCCCCGACGTCGCGGTTCTCGGTGAAGACAGCCGCCGGGTTCTGGTGCACGTCGAAGGAGTTGCTGTTGGCGGCGAATCCCCCGTCGAGCGTGCGCGAGGGGTAGTTGAGGTGGCCCACGAGCCCCTGCGAGGCGTTGGTGACCCAGACGCCGCCGTCGTTGAGGTCGACGTCGGCCGTGCGGATGCCGGGGTAGACGACGGCACCCGTGATCGCCACAGCACCCGCCACGGCCAGTGACACGGCGCTCATGGATTTGCGCGCGCGCACAGTCGGACCAGACAACTTCACGCTATTTCCCCCGGAGACCTGAGGCACCTGAGACGAGTGCCTGCATCAGTGTAGCGGCGCAGGGGGCCGCACCCCGATGGGCAGGACTCCCCATGGAAGCCCTGCCCCGGCGGGTGTCAGCACGGACCGGGACTCGCTTTGCTCGGCTGCCCCAGCACGGTGTGTCCGGCATCGACGTAGCGGCCGCCGTTGCGGGCACTGAGGATCCTGTACCAGTTGCCGGTGGTTCCGTAACCGTCCGTGTGCGTGATGTAGCAACCGACCGTGAAAGTCTGTCCTGCGTAGAACCAGGGCTCACGATCGGCGCTGATTCCGTCACACTCGAACTTATCGGGGTTGTAGCTGGCGCGATCCGCCGTGTCGGTGCAGCTCCGCTCCATCTTCCCGTGCAGGGTCGTCGACACCTGATCCGGGCGCTTCTCCGCGCCGGCCCGGGCCGTGGCCGTGGCGACCGGGCCCGCTGTGCCGCGGGAGTTGATGGCACGGACACTGATGGAGTGCTCCTGCTCGTACGCGCCGTCGACACTTCGCGAACCGCTGTCCGGGACGGGACCCCACCCGCCGCCGTCGATCCGGATCTCGATCCGGGCCACGTCGTGGGCCGCCTTGTTCGGCGGACCCCAACTGAGATCGACGCTGGTGTCCCCCTCGGGCGCGTCCCTGCCCGAAGCGCTCGCGGCACCCGGTGATCCGAACGGGGTGACCGCCGCGGACGGCGCTCCCGGCTCGCTGGTGTAGCTCGCGCCGTCGCTGTTGACGATGGCGCGGATGCGCGCGGACACGGGCTGCCCGTTCGGGAATCCGCCCACGGTCTGGTTCTGGCCGATCGCCTGCCAGCCGCCGTTGTTGAAGCTCGCCTGGTAGGCGACCTCGCTCTCACGGGCACCGTTCCGCTGGGCCGGTGCGAGCGGCGTGAACGTGATGGTCACCGCCCGACCGGCTCCGCCGGTCTCGGCCTCGACGAGCTGTGGCGGCGCCGGCGGGGAGGGATTGCCCACGGCCCTCCGGGGCGCCGACTGCGCACCGTAGGCGGACCAGCCGGCCTTGTTGTAGGAGCGGACGGCGTAGGAGTAGTCCGCTTCTGCGTTGTCCACGGTGATGGTCTGCTGCGAGGCCGGGACCTCGGGCAGGGTCCGCACGAGGGCTCCTCCGCGGAACTCCTGCACCTCGTACTTCGTGACGGGCGCACCGTTGGGGTCGGCGTCGTTCCAGTCGACCGAGAGCTGGCTCTGCGCTCCCACCGACTGGGCGCGGATCGTCGTCGGGGCCTGGGGCACCCCCGGTGGACCCGCCGGTGTCTCTGCAGCCGAGTAGTCGCTCCAGTCGGACGGGTCCGGTGCTGCATTGCGTGCCTGGACCCGCACCTTGTAGGCCGTGCCGTTGGCGAGACCCTCCCACACGACGGGACTGCCCGCGGCCGCGCGCTGCGTCGCCCCACTGGCCGGGGCCGGCGAGATCTGCAACTCGTAGCCCTCGATGGGCGAGCCCTCGTTGGCCGGCGGCGTGAAGTTCACGGTCAGGGCACCGTCGCCGAACACGAGCGTCGGCGGTGCGGGCTGGTCGGGCTTGGTGTCGGGCCGCGCCGGTGCGCTCGCGGGCGAGGGGTCCGAGGTGCCGTTGGCGTTCGTCGCGGTGACCTGGAAGACGTACTCGACGTTGTTCGTGAGGCCGGTGATGGTGCAGGTGGTCGTGGCGCATTCCTGGCTGAAACCGTTGGTGCTCGTCACGGTGTACGTCGTGATCGGCGAGCCGTTGCTCGCGGGCGGATCCCATGACATGACGACGGTCCTGCTGCGGGTGGACTCGACGGTCGGCGTGCTCGGCACGCCCGGCTTCCCCTCCACCGTGAGCCGGATCTGCCCGGTGACGAAGCGGTTGCTCTCCTGCGTCTTGTCCGCCACGGAGTACTGGACCGTCATGCTGCCCACGAAGGTGTCCGACGGCGTGACCACCACCGAATCGCCCTGCTGGGATGCACTGCCGTTCCCGTCGGCGATCACGTCGACGATGGTCAGCGGCGCGTCCTCGAAGGGGTTCACGTCGTTCGCGAGGACGGGGACGGTCACGGACTCCCCCTGGATCGCTTTCGGCACGACGTCGGTGTTCGCGACGGCGAGCGGACGGCTGGAGGCCAGGACGGTGAGTGCCACCGTGTTGAGCGCCTTCTCCTCGCCGTCCGTGACCGAGATGCCGAGCGAACCGACGGTCCCGATCCGGGCGGAGTCGGTTGCACCGACCTCGAGCACGGACCCGTTCAGTCGGGCCTCGAATCCGGCCGGTACCTCGCCCTCGAGCGCGAACTCGAGGTTCTCGACGTCCTCCGGGTTCGGATCGGAGGCGAGTTGCCGCAGGTCCAGGGAGACGGCGGGTTCCGCGATGGCAGGTTCCAGGGACGCGGAGGTGAGCGTGGGCGGGAGGTTCGTCTCGGGGGCCGGGATGACGTTCGTGAGGACGGTGAGCGTGCTCGTGAGCCCGTCTCCGTCGTCCGGTCCGCTGCCGTCGGTCACCTCGAAGGTGATCGAGCCGCGGCCCGCGTAGCCGATGTCGGCGCTGTACAGGAGATTCGACGGGTCGCGAATGAGTTCCGCCCCGTTGTCCACGCCGATGGCCGCGACCTTCTCGGCCACCGTGATGCGTGGCGTGCGGCCCTCCCGGACCTCCACGAGTTGTTCGAGGTCGAGGGTCAGGTCCTCGCCGGCCGTGACGTCGATGGGGGCGTCGGAGACGAGGGAGGGGTACTGCTCGCTGAGGCTGGGCACCCAGATGACCGCACGGGCCAGCCCGCCGTCGATGTCCTCGACCTGGTACGGGATGAGCTGGTCCTCCTGCGTGAGGTCGACCTTGACGACGTTGTCCTCGCCCACACTGACGCCCGTGTACTCGGGGTCGACCGTCACCACGAGGTCCTCGCGGACGCCGTCCGGATCCTCGTCGTTGTCGAGCACGGGGACGTCGACGGCGGTCTCACCGCGGGTCTGGGCGGCCTCCACGCGATCGTCCCGTGCGATCGGCAGGAGCAGTTCGGCGTTCTGGTCGACGGTCACCGTGATGTTGCCGTCGGCGGTGCCGCCTCGGCCGTCCAGGATCTGGTAGCGCACGTTGAACGTGCCCTGCTCCTCCGGAGCCGTGAACAGGACGCGGGCGTCCTTGACCTCGGGGGCCATCTCGGCCGGTGTCGCGGAGAGTCCGTCCGGGTTCAGCCGGATGGGGTCGCCGTCGGGGTCGGAGTCGTTGCGGAGGGCCTCGACGGCGATCGCGCGGCCCGGGCGGAGGATGGCGCCGTCGTCCACCGCGATGGGCTTCTGGTTCGCTTCGGCCGCGGGCGCTATGCCGACCTGCACGGTGCCGGTGTTCTCGAGACCGAAGCGGTCGCGGACCTTGTAGGTGAAGGAGTCGGTGCCGGCGCCGGTCGCGGACGCCGTGAAGTCGATGTAGTTGGCGCCCGGGACTGCAGCGCCCTGCGTCGGTGCGCTGTCGATGCCGGTCAGGAACACGGAGTCACCGTCGGCGTCGATGCCGTCCAGCGGCACGGGGATGCGCACGGTCGAGCCCGCGATCACCCGGCCCTCGACGTTCTTCGGCACGGGCTGGGTGTTCTTCGCGTCGTCGCGCGCCTTGATGGTGATGCGGACCTCGGCGGAGTCGATCTGCCCCGTCGAGTCTCGGACGTTGTAGATCGCGTAGACGGTCTTGGCCGTCTCCCCCGCGACGAAACGGAGCACGTTCTCCGAGGCGAACATCCTGCCGTCAGCGGACTCCACTCCCTGCGCGAGCACCGGATCGAGGGTCAGTGCGTCACCGTTGGGGTGCGTGTCGTTGTCGAGGACGGGGATGTTGACGACGTCCCCCACCCGAACCGTCGCGGTGTCGGGAGTGGCCTGCGGTGGCAGGAGCGTCTCCGGGCCGGCCACCGAGAGCACGCTGACCTCGCCCGTGGCCGAGGCCGTCCCGTTCGAGACCGTGTACTGCACCTCGGTCTGCTGGTTGAGGCCGCGGACGTCGTGGATGCGCAGGATGTTGTGGTCCAGCAGGGCGACGTCGAGCGGTGACCCGTCGGGCGTGGTCACGGACTGCACCACCATCACCCCACCGGTGGGGTCGGTGTCGTTCGCGAGCACATCGACCAGGACGTCCCCGTTGCTCGGGAGCAGGGCGACATCGCGGACGGCGACGGGTGCACCCTCGATCCCGCTGGCCTTGGCGTCGACGCGGATCAGGCCGCTCGCGGTCTGGGGTCCGTTGGTCACGAGGTACTCGAGGTAGACGGTCCCCGCCTCGGTGGGAGTGAAGGCGATCGTCCCGGTGTCGTAGTCGGGCGTGATCGCAGCGTTGTTGCCGGTCGGCTCGGCCTTCGCCAGGCTCAGCTGGCCGCCGGCCGGATCCAGGTCGTTCTGCAGCGGGGACAGCTGGACCTCCTGGCCCACGACCGCCGTGAAGTGGTCGAAGTTCGCGACCGGCGGCAGGATCCCGTTGGCCCGCACATCGAACACGACGGTGCCCTCGACCTGCTCGACCCCGTCCGAGACGACGACGCGCACCTCCTTCACGCCGAGGCCCTTGCCCACGTCGCGGAAGGTGAGGAGGCCGTCCGAGCGGGTGCGCACCTGGTCGCCGTCGGGCGTGGGGTCCGCGCTGACGAGGAACAGATCGTCGCCGTCCGGGTCCTCCCAGGTGTTGAGGATGTTCTGGCTGACGCTGCGGCCCTGCTCCACGAGGATGGTCGTCGGACGTTTCGCCCGCGGGGCCTCGTTGGCGTCGGCGGCCCGCACCTCGAGCGTGACGGACGCGCTCGCCGTGCCTCCGCGCCCGTCCTCGATCTCGTAGCGGAACGTGCTGCGGCCCACGGGTGCGTCCTCCGGCACCACGATCTGCATGCCCGCGCCGTCGTAGATGCTCTGCACGGTGCCCGACGGCGGCTGCTCGCCCGCCAGCGTGGTCGTGAGGAGATCACCGTCGGGATCGGTGTCGTTGTCGAGGACGTTGAGGATCGTGGTGCGCCCGGCCCTCGCGCCGAAGCTGTCGTCGGTGGCGACGGGCGGCCGGTTCTCGCCGGAACGGTCCGGAAGGGTGTTGACGGGGTTCTCGCTGGCGGATTCCTCGTCCTCCTCGTTGGACTCGTCCTTGGGCGGGATGATGTCCCCCCAGTTGTCCACGAGCTCGAGGTTCTGCTGCACGAGCCAGACGTCTCCCGCGGCGACGTCGTTGAGCACGACGACCTCCCGGTTCACGCGGAAGACGAGCTCGGACTGTGCGCCGATGTTCGGGATGTCCTCGCGCTTGTCGTCGGCGTCGTTCAGGCAGTCGCGGATGTAGGTCGCGGCTCCTGCCCAGGCTGCGTGCAGGCACGAACCCTGCAGGACGGGAGCTGCCGGCAGCCCGTTCCCGATGTCGGTGATGATCGCGTCACCGCCGTCGAGCGGTTGCTGGATCAGGGACGTCTCCGTGGCGATCGACACGGTGTCGGACGCCGGACCGCTCTGCTGCAGCTTCGCCCGCTCCGTGTCCTCGAACGAGACCGCGGTGCCGTCCGGCAGGAGCACGAGGCCCGAGGCGGGATCGAAGACGACGGCGTCCTCGCCGATCGCAGCGACCTGCAGGTCTCCGGTGTTGGCGAGTTCGGGGGCCTCTCGGACGTCCGGCTCGTCCCAGGTGCCGTCCTCCCGCACCACGTAGCTGGTGACGGTGGCAGCGGCCGGATCGGCGATGAACGCGTGCCCGCCTGACGACACGGCTGCCACGGTTCCGGGGGCGGAGGAGACCGGGTCCTCCTCCTGGTCGTCGAAGGCGGCGAGAGCGGCCGTCGTGGTGATCCACACCGAGCCGGAGGACTGGTCGGTGACGGTCGCCGTCGAACCGCCCATGGCTACGACGGCGGCGCCGGGAAGTTGGACCTCCGTGCCGCGTGCGACGTCGGCGATGTCCACCGGGCTGATCTTGGACTGGTCGGAGTTGATGTTGAAGACGGTGGCGGCATCCTGCTGGATGTCGAACGCATCGCTGTTCGCCGCGTACCCGCCGTCGAGGAGGCGTGACTGGTAGTTCAGGTGGCCCACCATGCCGAGGTTCTCGTTGGTGACCCAGACGCCGCCGTCGTTGAGGTCCACGTCCGCAGTGGCGAAGCCCGGATAGAGGAGCGCTCCGGCTACCACGGCTCCACTGACGGCCGTCACGACGGCACCGGACATCGCGCGCCTGTGCTTCGACGAGAAACGCTTGAGACCCAGGAATTTCACTCTTATTGCCCCATTTGCAGACTGCTCCAGGCCGCGCCGAGCCCTTCGGTCGCCCTGAACGGAGGGCGGCAGGCTGTCGGAGTGGTCGATAGCAGTGTCGCACGGTCCTCGGCCTGCGCCAATGCGCGCTGATCCGTCGGTTGTCCGGCGGCTAGCTGCCGTCCACGAAACCGCCGGAGAAGGCCCCGAAACCCACGAAGGTGGTGAAGAAGCTGACGAAGAGCATCAGGAGCAGGAACCGGACCCCCATGAGGCGTCCGCGCACGGCCTGGCGCCCTCGCCCGTACTGCGTCAGCGCGAGTCCGGCCACCCACGGATTCTCGCCGCCGGGCAGCGTGCGTGACAGGAGAACGAGGTCGACGGTCTTGACGGTCCAGAGGATCCCGACCGAGAGCATCCCGGCACCCCCCGTGGCGTCACCACCCGTACTGGCCGTCACCATCATCAGCACGACGCCGGCGAGCGCTGCCAGCCAGTAGGGCCGGTACCTGGACGCGTTGTCGCCGAATCGGACGAGCTGGTAGTCCCGACGTCGACGGTCCTCGGCATGATCGGCGACGACGAGCCGTGCGAGCGCCTTCTCGACGGAGAGCAGCCCGACGCCGAGCACCACGGCCGTCAGGACGAGCAGGATGTCCCCCGCGGTCGTTCCGGGGCCGGGCACCAGCGCAACCAGGACGCCGCCGGGCAGCAGCAGGGCTCCTGCCGCACAGTAGGCCCGGAAGCCGGCCCGGCCGCGGGTAGGATCCGTGAGCTGTTGCTTCAGGTACCCTCCGGGCAGCGCCCTGTCGAGCTTCCGGAAGGAACGCGCCGACCAGATCGCATGGACCATGATCACAGCGGTGAACACCGCCAGGGTCACGGGCAGTGGAAGGGGCAGGACCGCGACGAAAGCGATGGCGAGGACCGAGTACCAGAGCTGGAAGAGCCGCCCACGTACCCACTGGACCGGATTCGACGCCAGATCCGACTCGGCGGAGGTATCGAGCGGGCTCGCCCTGAGCAGCCCACCCACGAGCTCCTCCCGGGGTCCCACGAGGCGCGCTCCCCCCTTGATCCGCCCGCTGAGCAGCAACAGCTCCCGATCCTGGGGATTCTCGGCGAGACCGGCCGCCAACAGCGACCGCGCCTCGCCGTCCTCGTCGACCAGGGACGCGGTATGGGCCGCCAGGGCGAAGGCCGCTGCATCCGCGTCGAGGGACAGGGCGTGGCGGGCTGCCTGATGTGCCGTCACCAGGTCCTGGCGGTCCCGGTGGCGGCTGACCAGTGCGCGGCTCAGCCAGGCGTGCGACGCCGCCTCGTCGGGATGCTGCTCCACGAGCAACCACGCCAGGTCGATCGCCTCCTCGAACCGTTCCTGGCCCAGCAGTGCCAGCAGGAGGGTGATCCGGGTGGCGAAGGAGTGGGGCTCGAGCGCTACCGCGCGCCGTGCGGCGTCCTCCGCTTCGACGAACCTCCCGTCCATGACCGACGCTCGTCCGAGGAGTACCCAGAACAGCGGCTGATCCTGATGGTGGATGGCCTGGCCCTCCAGCATCTCCACGGCCTCGCGGCCCCTCTGCTGGGTGAGGAACACATCGAAGCGGGCCCTCAGCAGATCGAGGTCGGTCGCCTCGGTCATCGCCCCTTCGTGCCTTTCAGCAGGGCGGCGAGGTCATCGTAGCGGCCGTTGGCGTTCGAGAACCGGACCACGTTCCGCGCGGACTCGAGCCAGGCGACGGTGGACGGTCTGATCTCCTGCAGGGCGACGGCCAGGTGGTCCATGGTGATGGGTGCGATGGAGCCTCGGGCGATCGACTCCATCATCGCCTTCTCGGACGCCGTGACGGCCAGATGCTCGAGGTCTGCGCCTGAGAAGTTCTCCGTGACCAAGGCCAGGTACTCGACGTCGACTCCGGCGATCGGGCGGTCCTTGAGGTGGTGGCGCAGGATCGATGCGCGGGCAGTGGGATCCGGCGGGCTGACCAGGATGGAACGGTCCAGTCTTCCCGGACGCAGCAGGGCCTCATCGAGGTCCCACGGGCTGTTCGTCGCCGCCAGGACGTACAGGCCGTCGTTGTCCCCACTCATCGAATCGAGCTGCATCAGCAGTTCGTTCACCATCTGGCGCAACCAGCCCGCTCCGCCGCCGGAGATCGCACCCCTGCGCATGCCGATGGAGTCGATCTCGTCGATGAACAGCACCGTTGGAGCCTGCGCCCGCGCCTCGTCGAAGATGCGCTTGAGGTTCTTCTCCGTCTCCCCCATGAAGGACCCGACCACATCGGTCATCGAGACCGACATGAACGTGGCGCCGAGCTCTCCCGCGATGGCCCTGGCGAGGAAGGTCTTCCCGCAACCCGGCGGGCCATACAGCAGGAGCCCGCCACGCAGCGATTTCCCGAACGCTCGTGCGACCTCTGCGTTGCGCATCGGAGCCAGGAAGGATTCCTCGAGCCGCTGCTTCACATCGTCCAACCCGCCGACGTCCGCCAGCGTCACCCTGCCGCGGGGCTGCTCGACGATCGCACCCGCGCCGTCGTCCGCCGTCGCACCCAGGGGTACACGGCCGCTCTCGACGAAGGGCGGTGGCACGGCGCTGCCCACCTCGCGCTCCGCATGGTCCCAGTCGAAGTCGGCGGCGGGAGCCGGCACCGGCGGGGTCTCCGGCTCGCCGTCCGGCAGGTGGGTGGGCGGCGGAGCACTGAGCGCCGTCGCTGCCGCGGCGAGGATCTGCCGCGCCTGCTCACTCGTCGGGTCGGTCGACAGTGCGGTGCTCGCTTCCGCGATGGCGGCGGCGGGGTCACCGGCCGCCAGCAGGGTCTGCGCGAGGTGGAGCCGGAGGACGACGTCGTCCGGGGCTGCTCCCAGGGCTCGTCGGAGACTGTCGATGATCGGGTCACTCACGGATACATTCCTCCTGGTCCAGCTGGCGGCCTGGGTGTTCGGTGATGCGCGCACTCCGGATCGCCTTCGTCCATAGTGTCCCACCAGAGCGCACGACGACGGTCGTGCCGCGCAGCGGCTGTCCGTCGGATCGAGCGGGGTCAGCCCTTCTCGAGGGACGGGTTGCCGAGAAGGTGCCAGATCTGGAACGACCCGATCAGGGCCGTCGGGCCTGCCGGGTCGATCAGCATCCCGCCCAGGCGCTGATCGAACACCAGCTGTGCCACCCACTCGGGCGTGAACGCACGCACCGCCGCGGCAGGATCGAAGGCCGCGACCTCGGCCGCCGACGTGAAGACGGCCAGCTGCGTCCCGGTCGAGCCGGCCCCCTCGCCGCTGACGGTGAGGGGTTGCTTCTTCCCCCCGCGTTCGATCTCCCCGAGCAACACCTTCGTCTCCCCGAGCATCGCCGTGAACAACTCCTGCTGAGAGCCCTGGCGAAGAACCACCTCGCGGAGAACGGGGTTGGGCGGCCCCTGCAGGGCGAATTCGAGGTCCGGACGGGCCAGAGCACACGTAGGGCCCGCCGGGTTCACGTACACCCAGCCCGCCCCGGTGTCCTGCAGGGCCGTCTGAAGGGCAAGGACACCCGGCAGGGCGAGTGACTGCGGCGCCCCTGCCGCGTCCGGCCGGCCCCCGAGGAACCGGGCGAGTTCGCCCTGGTCCGTGAAGACACCGATCGCCGGAAAATCATCGGCTCCCACGAAACCGCGCAGGACGGGCGACGCGGGATCGGAGCCGCTCACGTCCAGCAGCAGCTCTCCTGCCAGGCAGGCACGCAACACCTCGATCATGGTCCGCTGGTCGGGACTCCGGGCGAACTGCACGACGGCGTCGGCGACGCGATCGTTCCGCACCTCACCGGCTGCAGGCGGCGCCGTCCAGATGCGTCCGGCCTTCGCCTGCTCCACCACATCGGCCAGCGGGCCCGGCGCAGACCTGTACACCACGTCGACGGCGTCATCCCCGGACGTGAACTCACCCATGGCTCGATCAGCGGCGTACATCACCTCCGGAACGGAACCCCGTCCGTCCGGAGCCGGGGCCTGACGCACGACCGCCTCGACGCGTCCCGCACCACCGATGGTGACGGCCCACGAGCCATCGCCGTCCACGAAATGCAACGGCAGGCCGCACTGCTCGAGGAACGTGGCCACCGGAGTCCGCGGATCGATGTCGAACCATCGGCGCACCACCTCGGAACCAGCCGGCGGGGCGAATCGGGACCTTGCAACACTTACGCGCACAACACCACCACTTCTACGTCGGGCGCGGGAAGCGCCGAGGACTGGGATCTGCAGTCCGGTCAGGGCCGGACATGCTCGACGGCGAGGGACGGACCGGCGTCCCTTCCGTCAGTCGAGGATGATGCCGGTGCCGGTACCCCGGGCCAGCGTGACCGGCCGGACCTCGCCGAATCCCCGCACCTGCCGGGGTTCATGGGGCGTCAGGACGAACCTGTCGTTCTGCGCGAGTGTCGCGGCGGTCGCGGCGTCGACGAGCACCTCCCCGGGCTCGGCGAGGGCGGTGAGGCGGGCTGCGAGGTTCACGGTGGGGCCGTAGATGTCGCCGAGGCGGGACAGGACGCGCCCCCACACGAGGGAGCAGCGGGCGGACGGCAGGACCTCGTCCTCCGAGAACGCCTTCGCGAGGGCCAGCGAGATCTCCGCTCCTGCCTCCGGTGACTCTGCGATGTAGAGCACCTCGTCACCGATCGTCTTGACCAGGCGCCCACCACCCACCGAGATGATCTCGGAACTCTTGTTCTCGAAGCGCTGCACCAGCTGGGCCAGCGTGCGCTCGTTCATCTGCCGGGACAGGCTCGTGTAGGAGACGAGGTCAGCGAAGCCGACCGCCCGGGCGAGTGGGAGCGGCGCGTCCTGCTCGTCGCCGTCACGGCCGGCCTCGCTCGAACGCAGGCCGGACTCGGCGCGGAGCGCGAGGCGCTGGACGGCGGCGTTCATCTGGCGGCGCCACGCGTACACGAGCGTCTTCTCGAGGGGCTCGATCAGGTCCGGGAGTTCGGAGACGAGGGTCTTGCGCGCATCCGCATCGGCCAGTCCGCGTTGAGCCACCATCTCCTCGACGATCGCCTCGATCTGCCAGACGACCATGCGGTCCGTCATCTGGCCGACGGCGCGCGTGATCGAGATGGCGGCGTCCTCGGTCAGCTGCTCCTGGCGGACCATGTCGATGATCGTGGTGAGTGCGTCCAGGTCCTTCTCCGTGAACGCGATGTCGTCGTCACCGATGTTGGGGAACCCCATGGCGCGCCACAACTTCCGGGCGGACAGCAGTGACACACCGGCTCCCGCGGCGATGTCACGGCGCTTCAGGGTGCGTTCGGCGCCCAGGAGCTCCCGTTCGAGGCGGCGGATGGTCTCGCGGTCGAGCTCGATGGGTGCGCTCGCCCCGGCGTCCGACGAGGGGTCGGCAGCGCCGGTCGCCATGTCGGGCTGGAGCTGCCACACGGCCTTGGACGCTGTCGACGCCGCCGCCTCGGGCGCGTCGTCGTCCTGGTCCTGGTCAGGGGCCAGGGAAGCTTCTCCGGCCGCGTCAGGGCCGCCCGGCCTGCCCGACTCGTGGCGGTCCTCGACTGTCACGATTGCTCGCCTCTCCATTCCTGCTGCACCCAGGGCGTCCCGCCGCGGGCGTACTGCGGATCAATTTCCATGTCTACACCATCGAACATGCGTGTCAGTGGGAGCTCGCTGATGGCCTGGACCACGTACTCCTTGAACGTCGATATCCGCGGAACGTTCCGGTAGGCGTGCGTCCGGTCGAATCCGAGGTCCGCGATCAGGGTGCCGCTGCCCGCCATCCGCTGCAGGACGCCCTGCTCCGTCTGCAGCTGCGAGATCGCGGACAGGTTGATCTGGTGCTCGGTCCGCCGGGTGGCGCCGCGTCGATGGATGAGCCGCATGCTCGTGAGGACGTACCGGTTGCTGGACCACCGGGCGAGCGGCCGCACCACCACACGGAGCAGCAGGAGCACGACGACGGTGAGCGCCGCCACCACCACCGCGGGATGCCACTCCGCGAGGCCGGCCGCGGACTCACCGCGGGCGAGGTAGCCCAGTCCGAATCCGCCGACGGCCAGGATCAGGAAGCCGGCGGTCACCGGCGCCACGAGCGGCAGCGGACTGGGGCGGGTGCGGACGATCACGCGCTCCCCCGGCAGCAGTTTGATCCGCATGGCTAGACCTGCGGACGCAGGTGCACGACGTCGCCCGCTGCGATGGTGTGCCGCTCGCCGTCGTCGTCGCGGACGATCAACGCCCCGTGGGGGTCGAGCGCGAGGGCGCGGCCGTCCAGGGTGTCACCACCGGGCAGTTCGGCCCGGACGTCCTGGCCGAGGGTGGCGGTGCGGGCCCCGATGCGCGCGTGCAGGGACGGTCCGTCGTCCCAGGCCGCGGCAGCATCCCCGTCGACGTCGCAGAAGGCGCGGTAGTGGTCGGCGAAGGTCCGCAGGAAGGATTTGAGGAGGACGTTCCGGTCCGTGGTGCCGGCGTACTCGAGCAGCAGGCTCGTGGCCGTGGGCACGGGGAGCTCGTCGTCGGTGAGACTCACGTTCAGGCCCACCCCGACGACGACGGCGGGCGGCTCGGCGCCCGCCCCGGGCACGAACTGCGCGAGGACCCCCGCGAGCTTCCGGCCGTCCACCGTGACGTCGTTGGGCCACTTCAGCCGGGGCGCGATCTCCGTGCGGTCCTCCACGCTCTCGGCGAGCGCGAGGGCGGCCAGGAGCGAGAACCAGGAGTAGGCCGTGGTGGGTACGGGCCGCCCCTGCCGGTTGAAGGGGCGCAGGAGCACGCTCACGAACAGGGACGATCGCTCCGGTGCCACCCAGCTGCGGTCGAGGCGGCCCCTGCCTGCGGTCTGGTCCTCGGCGCCGAGGACGCTGAGGTCCGGCCAGCCGGCGGTCTCGCGCTGGGCGTGGTCCACCAGATCGGTGTTGGTGGAACCGGTCCGCGCCACGATGTCCAGCCGAGAGAACGGACCGGCGGGCATGCACAGGGCTGTCCTCAGTGCGCCCAGGTTCAGGCCCGGGCGCTCGAGATTGCTGTAGCGGGAGGACATGCCATCGATCCTATCCGCCCGGGCCCCGCCCACCTGCGGAGGGCCTCAGAGGAAGATGTCCGGCACGAGCTGGTCCTCCGGTGCCCCGAGGCTGTAGCCGGTGAGATCGGTGATGCCCTCCTCGCGCAGCACCTCCTCGTCGGTGTAGAAGTTCCCCGTGCACGTTCGGGAAGCGCGCACGAGGACCGCGTGCGCGGCATCGGCGACGATCTGCGGGCTCCTGGCGGCCTGCACCATGCGGCGTCCGCCCGGCATGTTGCGGATCGCCGCGGTGTCGATGAGGGTGGCGGGCCACAGCGAGTTCACGGCCACGCCGTCGTCCTTGAACTCCTCGGACAGGCCGAGCGTCGTCAGGCTCATGCCGTACTTGGCCATGGTGTAGGCCAGGTGCATCCCCGCCCACTCCGGTGCGAGGTTCAGCGGCGGCGAGAGGGTGAGGATATGCGGGTTCTCCGACCGCCGCAGTGCATCGAGGGCGAACTTGCTCAGCATGAAGGTTCCGCGGACGTTGATGTCCGCCATGAGGTCGTAGCGCTTCATGTCGATGTCGGGGGTCCTGGACAGGTCGATCGCCGAGGCGTTGTTCACCACGATATCGATCCCACCGAACGTCCTGACGGTCGCATCGACCGCGGCGCGGACGTCGTCGTCGTTCCTCACGTCACCGACGAGGGGCAGGGCGCACCCGCCCGCGGCCTCGATCTGCTCGGCGGCGGTGTACACGGTGCCGTCGAGCTTCGGGTGGGGTTCGCCGGTCTTCGCCAGGATGGCGACGTTCGCGCCGTCGCGCGCTGCTCGTAGGGCGATCGCGAGGCCGATGCCGCGGCTCCCGCCGGACATGAGCACGGTGCGCCCGGCGAGCGGAGCCGGAGCAGGGGATTCCTGAGCTTCATTGCGTGCAGTCATGGCTCCACCATAAGCACCCGGCGACGACGACGGAGCGTGCGGCGCACCGATGTTACCGGTCGGTAACTTCTGCGACCCGGCTAACCGTTGGCTCCGGAAACTGTAGGCGTCCTACAAGGGTGGCTGCCTCCGATCCTCACTAGACTGGCTGAGATGCGTCGGGCTTTGTCGGAAACCTCCAGTCACCGCCGTCGCCCTTCCAGCCACCCGCCGACCGGAGTATCAATGCCTCAGGACCTGCAGCCCGACCTCACCACGACGGCCGGGAAGCTCGCCGACTTCCGGAGGCGCCAGGCGCTCTCCGAACAGCCCTCGGGGCCCGAGGCCGTGGAGAAGCAGCACGCGCGGGGCAGGAACACCGCCCGGGAGCGCATCGACCTGCTCGTGGACGAGGATTCCTTCGTCGAGTTCGATGCCCTCGCCGTCCATCGCTCCACGGCGTTCGGTATGGAACGGAAGAAGCCGTTGGGCGACGGCGTCGTGTCGGGCTACGCGACGGTGGACGGCCGGCTCATCGCGGTCTACAGCCAGGATTTCAGCGTGTACGGGGGGTCGCTGAGCCAGGTGAACGGCGAGAAGATCGTCAAGGTGCAGGAGTTCGCCCTGCGCAACGGCTGCCCGGTGATCGGCATCAACGACGGCGGTGGCGCCCGGATCCAGGAGGGCGTGGCCTCACTGGCGATGTTCGCGGATATCTTCCGGAACAACGTGCACGCCTCCGGTGTGGTCCCCCAGATCTCCCTGATCATGGGACCCTGTGCAGGCGGCGCTGCGTACTCCCCAGCACTGACCGATGTCGTGGTCATGGTGGACAAGACGTCCCACATGTTCATCACGGGACCCGACGTCATCAAGACCGTGACGGGTGAGGACGTGGACATGGAGACCCTCGGTGGTGCCCGTCAGCACAACACGACGACGGGCACGTCCGCCTACCTGGCCACGGACGAGGCCGACGCCATCGGCTTCGTCCGCGAACTGCTGGACTTCCTGCCCTCGAACAACCTCGCCGAGGCGCCCCTGACCGAGTTCGTCGAGGAACTCGAGGTCACCGAGGAGGACGCCGCCCTGGACGAGCTGATCCCCGATGCGGCCAGCCAGCCCTACGACATGCACGCCGTCATCGACGCCATCGTCGACGACAGCCATTTCCTCGAGATGCAGTCGCTGTACGCGCCGAACGTCGTCACCGGTTACGCCCGCGTGGAGGGCCACACCATCGGCATCGTGGCCAACCAGCCGCTGCAGTTCGCAGGCACCCTCGACATCAACGCGTCCGAGAAGGCCGCCCGGTTCGTCCGCCACTGCGACGCCTTCAACATCCCGATCCTCACCCTCGTGGACGTGCCCGGCTTCCTGCCCGGCAAGGACCAGGAGTTCCAGGGCATCATCCGGCGCGGGGCCAAGCTGCTGTACGCGTACGCGGAGGCCACCGTGCCGAAGCTGACGGTCATCACCCGCAAGGCCTACGGCGGCGCGTACATCGTGATGGGCTCCAAGAAGCTTGGGGCCGACCTGAACCTCGCCTGGCCCACCGCCCAGATCGGCGTCATGGGCGCCCAGGGCGCGTGAACATCCTGTACCGGCAGGACCTCAAGGCCGTGGCCGACGCCGGAGGGGACGTCGAGGCCCGCCGGGCCGACGTCGTGCAGCAGTACGAGGAGGAGCTCCTGAATCCCTACCAGGCGGCCGAACTGGGGTATGTCGACGCCGTCATCGCGCCGTCGGAGACACGGCTGCAGATCGTCCGCGGACTCCGGGCACGTCGCG
>WNZI01000052.1 GCA_009728235.1 Vibrio cholerae
ATCCTTTAACCGGACGAACCTGCGAGCTCCCGAGCGGTATAGCGTTCTCAGCATCGGCGCGGAGTTCTGTGACCCGCCTCTGTCTCAGCAATGTGTCTCACATACAGTATTCTCATCAAAGCGGGATCGGGCCTTTGATGAACGTGAGGAGCTTGGGAATGGGAAGTGTCGGATACGCCAGGGTCAGCACCTTGGAGCAAAACGCAGATTTGCAGCATGCCGCACTGACGGCAGCTGGCTGCGATCGGATCTTCACCGATCACGGCGTCAGCGGAACGACGGCCAACCGGCCGGAACTCGACAAGCTCCTCGATCACCTCCGCAAGGGCGACGAGGTCGTGGTGTGGAAACTGGACCGGTTGGGACGCAATACCCGCAACCTGCTGGCTCTCATCGATGACCTGAAGGGCAGGGGAGTGCACTTCCGTAGCGTCACCGAAGGCATCAGCACCACAGGTCCCATGGGCAGAGCGATGTTCACCGTGATGTCCGCATTCGCCCAGCTCGAGCGCGACCAACTAGCCGAAAGGACCAAGGCCGGCATGGCCGCGGCCGCAGAACAGGGGCGGAAAGCCGGCCGACGGGAAGTCACTACCGATCACGCGACGGTCAGGCGTGCCAGGGAGCTCAAAGCGCAAGGTCTTGCCCCAGCCGATATAGGCAAGATCATCGGAGCCAGCCGGGCAACGGTGTACCGATACCTGAACCTCGGAGGGAGCTAAGTCGGGCTTTCCGGATGCTCAGGTCGCTCGCACCTTCTCACCCGATTCCGGGCAGTAGCGAACCCCAGAGCAAGGTGCAAGAGGAAGAACGGGTGGTGCTCCGTGTCCGGGTCTGCTGACCTTGTTTGGCAGCAGATATCAGTGACAGGAGCACATACCGATGACCGAGCCGCAGGATGAACAGCGCTGGCTGAACCGCACCGGTCGAACAGCACCGGCCGAACAGCGGGCGATACGAGGTGATGGTGTGGAGCTCGGTGAATACGTGCAGCAGTGGTCCAGTGTCCATGCGATACGGGAATCGGATCTGACCATCACGGAGGTATGGGTCACCTATTGGAGCATGAACGGACAGCACGACGAGACAGAAGTAGATGCCTACCTGACGGGCTTGCTGATACTTCCATCCCTGGAAAGGGACCTCGTGGCTCACGCCATCAACGATCTCATCGAGGATCTGGGCCTGGACGTTGATGGCGCGCATTACAGCACTGGTGGTGTGGCCGACGATTCGGGATTCAGTGAGTATCTGCGCCCGTTGACGCTGACCCCGGACGGGTACCGGTTCGACCGCCCAGCCATCACAGCACCGCACGGTATTAACGACATCGGATCAGCCACCGCTCGCCAGGAGGTGCTTGATGAGGTGGAGGTCCGGCGGTGCCACGCACTGTACGAATCGGGGCTCCTCGATACAGGCTCCGAGGATCGCTTCGATGCCCTCACCGCCCAAACACGGGAGCGGTTCGGAACCAGCTCCGCGTCTATCGCCCTGATCACCGAAGACCGCCAGGTCATCAAGTCAGTCGTCGGCCCAATCGGATCGGACCTTCCTCGCGAGATGGCGTTATGCGCGCAGACCATCGAAACCGACCGGACTCTGATCGTCAATGACGCGACGAACGAGCCCGCGTGGGCGGACCATCCCCTCGTCACCGGTGGGCCCTGCATACGGTTCTACGCCGGCCACCCCCTGTCCACCCCGGACGGGTTGAGGATCGGGTCCCTCTGCGTCATCGACGACCAGCCCCGGTCCTTCTCCGACGAGGACCAGCGCGACCTACGACTCCTCGCAGCCCAGGTCCAACTCGAAATATGGCTCGGACCCGCCTGACCACCAGACAGGACACGGACCACGGCAATAAGAGGTTGTGCGCATTAACCGTTCGCTGACGGTGAGCCTTCCCGTATCGGTGATATAGGTGGGTGCGCTTCAAGCTTGAGGGCAGCCTTGCAGTGGAGCAATACTCGAACTCCAAGGGGCTGTCACGATAGGTGGGAAACCTAGTTGTTAAGGATTGGGTGTGCGTTGAGCTGCGACTGTGTTCGGCACGCTGATCAGGAGTGCTGATCCGGCGGAGCCAATGAGGAAGCCGGCGAGATTGAGTTCGAAGAGTGGTCCTGTTCCCAACAGATGGGCCAGGGCGCGCCCGCGAGGGCGCCTGCTACACCGAGCGATAGGGCTACCCGCAGTTTCAGGTGCTGTTTTCCCGATTTGAGTAGCCGGGACATTGCGCCGACAAACAAGCCGACAACGGCGAACTCAAGCACGTAGCACACCATGAAGCGAGGATCGGGATCTAGGGAGTGGCCGGTTTTTTGCTTCCCTACTGCTGCTGCTCGAGAAGCTGCTGATCTTCCCTCTGTCCGGTCAGCACCTGTTGATGCTGGCGTGTCCTTCATGGTCATCGGGGCTGTATCTCAGCCCATGAGGTGGTTCCCCGGTGATCAACTGGTGGCGTGTCGCTGACTGTGACCGAGACCTGCGCGGTCTGGTCACCGCTGTGCAGGTCTAGCCACAGTCGCTCGACATAGACGTGCTTGCCGTCGGGCAACCGCACAGCAGTACCGACCGGCGGAAAGATGTCGGCTTTCAATGACGCGAGGACGTTCCCCTGTTCATCCAGGAATCTGGTTCCGCCGGTCGAGTTGGCGTCCAGGACCACAAAGGGGGCGTTCATGATGTCTTCCTCTGCATTGATCGTTGCCTTACTTGTTGTGTTCTTGCTCGTACTGGTTGTGGCCTGAGGTGAGAAGCTCTTGCCATCAGCTTTCTCGACCCCGTTGTTGTTGACGCATCAGTGAGTGAGGGTGGGGTACCGCATTGCGGTACCCCACCCTCTACTACTTCGGGCCGCCAGGGGCGAGTTTCAGCTGGGCGTGCTCGGGCTAGTGGCGGCGGCCAGTGCCGTCGGTGGTGGCGTCGTCGAGGAGTTCGATCTTTTCCTTGCGGACGTCGCTGGTGACGGTTTCCTGGTCGGTGACGGTTTCCTTGTCGAGGCGGACGCGTTCGACGGCGACTGCTTCCTTCTCGACGACGGGACGTTCGGCGTGGAGGACGACTTCGTGTTCTTCCTCGCTGATCGCGGGACCGTCGTAGGCATCTCCACGGTTTGCGTTGGTGATGGGCTCACGTTCGATACGTACCTCTTCGTGCGTGACGGGAACGGTCTTGGTGACGTTCTCGGTGACGACGTACTTGCGCAGGCGGGCCCGGCCTGCCTCGCGGCGCTCGGTGCCGACGCGGAGCTGCTCTTCCGAGCGGGTCATCGCGTCATCGGTCGTCGGACCGGACGTGTCGTGACCGACGGTGCCCTTGCGGTCGAGGCGCTCATCGCCGGCCTGGAAGCCGGGCTCGTATCCGCTCGTACCCGTGGTCGTACGGGTGGTGTCGGTGTCCAGGAAGTCACCGCTGGTGGTGTTGTTGTGACCGGAGACACCGTAGTGGCGGTAGAGGCGGTCTTCTTCCTCCGGGCTGAGGTTGCCGTCGGACTCGATACGCGGTGCGTCCTTGACCTGGTCTTTGGAGTAGGCGATCGTCACGTCATTGCCGGTGACGTTGGCGCCCTGCAGGGGTGCGAAGGACTCGTGGGTGCCGAACAGTCCGGTCTTCACGGTGACCCAGCTCGGGTCGCCGGTCTGGTCGTCGAGGTAGATCTGGCCGACCGAGCCGACCTTCGAGCCGTTCGAGTCCAGGACATTGCCGCGGCCGGAGAGAATGCTGTCGATGTTGTTCTGCGTGATCATGAAGTGCTCCTTCTGTTTCGAGGGTCGGGCATGGGCCCGAGAGGTTTGTTTGTTCTGGCGCACGATGGCTTAGACGGTGCCAGCCTGCGTCCGATCAGTGGTTGGTGATGCCGGACTGGTGGTCGATGCCGACCTGGTCGACCTTGCGGTGGAAGCGCATGCCGGCCTTGCCTCCGAGGATCGCCCCGAGGAGGGGGACCAGGACGGCGATGACCAGGGCGATGATGCCGCTGGTGGTCAGCAGGCTGCCGTCGACGGGGATGCTGGGTGCACCGTTGATGCGGGACAGCACGTTGAACTGGTCCCCTGCCACAGCGGCGAGGATGGCCAGGACGATGGCGATGATGATGCCCCACAGCCACACGGCCACGCCCTGCTTCACTCCGTCGAAGCGTGCCATCCGGCCAGCGACGTAGCCGCCGCAGTAGTAGGCCAGGAACAGCACGATCGCCAGGACGATGCCGCTGACGATGCCGATGGTCTGCGCATTCTCCTGCGCCTGGTTTGCGGCATCTTGCGCACCGGAGGTGTTCGCGGCTCCGACGCCGACACCGATCGCTGTCGCGAGTGCGCTGAGCAGGACGGTCAGCCCGATGGCGGTCAGCCAACCGAAGAAGGCTGAACCCCACTTGATGCCGCCGAAGCGTTCCTTCTCAGCTGCGACGACGTCGTTCCTACGGCTTCTGGGGGTGCTGGCCCCAGAAGTATTGTTCTCTGCCATGTCCGATCCCTTCTGTGAGGAGTGTGAGCTCAATCCAGCTGGCGCTTGACCGTCGAGCAGGTGAGCCGGTAACTGTCCGGGTCAAGCGCCCCGAGAAAAAAGGTACCTAAGCCTACTGATAGTAAGGAACCTTGCTTTCGCTCTCGAAAGTGCTTTACGGTGCAAGAGACATCTGCTGGTGGCGTGTGGGGGCGCCGGTAACCGGCCCTCGCGGGCCCTTAGGAGAACTCCCACATGGAAGAAACACTCAGATCCGGTCTGGCGACTGTGATCGAATTCGTACCGAAACTCGTCCTGTTCCTCGTCATCCTCGTCGTCGGTCTGATCATCGCGAAGGTGATCTCCAAGGCCCTGGACAAGCTCCTCGAGAAGGTCGGTTTCGACCGTGTCGTTGAGCGCGGAGGCGTGAAGAAGGCACTGGCCCAGTCCTCACTGGACGCCAGTGACATCGTCTCGAAAATCGTCTACTACTTCCTGGTCCTGTTCGTCCTGCAGTTCGCCTTCGGCGTCTTCGGGCCGAACCCCGTCAGTGACCTGCTGGCCGGCATCATCGCGTTCCTGCCGAAGATCATCGTCGCGATCGTCATCGTCGTCATCGCCGCTGCTATCGCGGCTGCCGTGAAGTCGCTGATCCAGAACGCCCTCGGCGGCCTGTCCTACGGCAAAGTCCTCGCAAACATCGCCAGCATCTTCATCCTCGGCATCGGCATCATCGCCGCCCTGAACCAGGTCGAGATCGCAACGACCGTCACCACCCCGATCCTGATCGCAGTCCTCTCGGCTGTCGTCGGCGTCATCGTCGTCGGCGTCGGCGGCGGACTCATCGGCCCCATGTCCAAGCGGTGGGAAGGCTACCTGAACAAGGCCGAGGAAGAAGCACCCAAGATCAAGGCACAGGCCGACGCCGCACCGTCGGCTAGCCAGCAGCTCAAGGGCAAAGCCCAGCAGGCCAAGGCACAGACCGGCCAGCGCACCACCGGTGGCGCCGACGGCGCACACCGCATCTAAGTCTCTCCCGCGTCCTGATTGGCTCACCTTTCCAGGCTCACAGGTGGGTTACTGGACAGGATGAGATGACAGGGGAGGGGTACTACCCGATGGGTGGTACTCCTCTCCTGTCATCTCATCCCACCCGTCAGCCCCGGTCCGTTGATCTTCAATTGCTGAAGAGAGGCGGAGCCGCCCTCTTCGGCAACGACCACGGCCGATACGACTCGGGGAAGCGATTGCGCCGCGGACATACACATAATTTGGAAAATGCCCACATGACGGAGCCGGACCACCTATCCACCCTGCAACTCCTGTCCGTTGCAGCCCGCTTGGTCAGGCGACAAGCCGCTGCTTCTCTTAACACGATCGGCCTACCCCAGATGGGTCTGCATATCCTGCAACACCTCGCGGAACGAAGCCCGATCCTGCAGTCCGAACTCGCCCACCTGGTGCTCGCCAGCGGGCAGACCACAGGATTCGTCCTGACGAAACTCGAGAACAACCACTGGATCACTCGCCAACGCGGCCGCGTCCACAACCAACTCATCGTCAGCATCACCGACCAGGGACGAGCCATCCTGGCCACTGCCCAGGAACGCATCGAAGCGATCCAGATACCCAGTGACGCCGACGCCCTCCGACCCGTCCTCGCCACCATCATCAGCCGCGCCGTCACCTGATGATCCGTCAGTAACCAGAGAATATGGACATCGCAGGGCCATAACGCCTTATGGCGGGTCAGTTCCGGCGGCCCCTGATCGTGCCCCATTCCGTCATACTGCGTACAGTCCTCCGTGAGCACGACAGCGCAATCTTGATGCGGCGGGCGAATGGGTCATTGCCAGGACACCGGGGCCTGAGGCGGCAGGGAGTGTGGCGAAACCGGCTCGTTCGTAGGTTCGTATAGCGGGACGGTTGTCTGCGATGACTGTCCTGAGCGTGCTGTTGAAGGGCACCTCTACCAAATCCTGGAAAGACTCGGTCTGTCGTTCATGGAGGAACTCACTGAGGGTCCCTTGAAGGGCTTTCGACTGTTTGTTCGAGGGCCATCCTCGAATGTGAACGCCGAATGGATCCTCGGGTGGGTGCCTGGTAATAAGCGGTGGTTACCTAGGGCGGCTGCGCATCGAAACGGGTCATGTCAGCTGTGAGCGCACACCCTGCACGGTTAGTACCTGATGGGGGAGCGAGATCGTAAAATTACTAGTGGATCCTGCGGACGCAGGATCCATGGGGTTGAGCAGCCAGCCTCTGACTGGCAGGGGCGGCGCCCCTGCACAGGATCGTACACAGTAGGCAAAGGCATATCAGGTGACGACAACACCCCCACCTTCTTCTGAGCTGTTCACCATCTTTGGTCGGACCAACGGCTACCTTTTGACCGAGGAGACAGCGCATGACGCTGTCGACGGTCTGGCAACCGTAGCTCGCGACATCATTTCATCCGCACAAGGCGCCGGCGTGAGCCTGATGAGCCCGGATGGGAAGCGGCTGAGCGTCGGAGCGACCGACGGACACGTCCTCGAGGCCGACAATCTGCAGTACGAGTTCGGCGAAGGACCATGCATCGCCGCCTGGTCAACTGGCGCCCCCGTGGTCATCGCTGATACGCATGCCGATGAGCGCTGGCCGCAGTGGACGGCCGCGGCAGCAGCTTCGGGCATCCGGTCATGCCTGAGCGTTCCCTTGATGCACAACCAAGCCGGGCTCGGTGCGATGAAGGTCTACTCCGATCAGGCCGACGCCTTCTCAGAGGTCGATCGCGAGTTACTGACCAACCTTGCCCGGTCAGCGGCCGCCCTGCTGGGACATGTCCAGGCCAACGACACCCCGCAGCGCATCAGCAACCACGTCAAAGCTTCCCTGGCCAACCGGGACACCATTGGTATCGCCCGCGGCATACTCATGGAACGACTGCACCTAAACAAGCAGGCAGCGATGGATCACCTCATCGACCTTGCAACCGACGCGCGCACGACCATCGGGTCGATCGCCGCCCATGTTGTTGAGCGACAGGACGGTTCTCACAACGCCACGGGTGCGTGATGCTCGAACGATTGCCGGAAGAACAACGCCTGCGCACTCTGCACGCCATGCGCCAGATAGGGATCGACGTCCAGCAAGTGTGGATCCGCTACTTCTCCATCGGAGGCAATGTTGACGAGTTCGAGCTCGACGCTTACCTCCACGGGCTGATTCGTCTGACCTCCCTAGACCGGAACATGATCTCCCACGCCGTGAACGAACTGATCGATGAAGCCCCGCGTCCTGCCGCGCCGTACGACGATGACGACGCCCTCAGGGACCTGTAGCTACCAAGCGATAGATGTGAACGGTCGGTAGGGCAGCGGAGGAGCGCGAAGAAGCTCTATTGCGAGGGGATCGCGCGGTCCTGGAACCAGCGGATCAAGCCGTTCAGAACCCCTAAGGTGCTGGCGGGGTCGGCGTCGTCCTCCGCTCCAATGAACGTCCGCTCGTACCCCGGCACCTCGTTGGACAAGGCGGCTGTGATGGGTTCATGACCCATGGTCCAGTCCGGGAAGAGGCGATCATTCCGTCCTTCTTCGACAAGGTCCGAATCCTCGTATGGCGGGGGTCGGCCCTGATGATGGCCAACCGGTCACGCACCGTCGCCTCCGGCCCCTCGAGCACTTGCAGGAAACGACCCCGTCGGTATAACAGCAGACCGGTGAGGTGGGAAGCGTGGTTTGTGCTGCGGCTCCTGGTGAGCAGCTGCCCTAGATCTGCTTCCTTGAAAGATTGGGTCGCGGCACTGGAATACACCACGGACAACACGGGTTCGGTGCGCGCGGCTATGCCGCTGGTTTCAGTGACACCTGCCTGCACCGCCTCCAGGTAGGCATCACGATGAGAATCTTCGGCATGTGTCACAGCGTCTGGAGGAGACATGAACAATTGACTGTTCCTGCGGGCACTATAGGGGGCCCGGGGCCCCCGGCAGATATCGTCGATCATCTCGTTTACGGACTGGGAGATCATGTCCCGGTCCACGGCGGGTAAGCGGATCAGCCCGTGCAAGTATGCGTCGACCTCGTACTCATCAACGCCACCGCCCATGCTCAGGTAGTACAGCCACAGCTCTGCAGCATTCACACCAATGCGTTGCATCGCCTCGAGGGTCAGAAGATGCTGATCGTGGTCGGCCCGCCCCCGATAAACCAGGTCCTCATCCTCAGGAAGCTCGTCACCGACTTCCTTGCCTTGCCACAGGTCAGGATCCTGCTCGTCATCGCCGAAACGCTCATCCATGCTGTATGAACCTCGCTACCTGTTGCTCCCGCATGTCCTCCACCGATGAACACAACCACCGTATCCAGTCAGGGCACTAGACAGGCACGCAGTACGGTCGTGGATCTACCCCTTGTCCTCTGGCGCGACCAGCTTTACACGTTCCAGTAGCTCGAAGGAAAACAAAGCTCGACGTTCGTGGGCGATGCTCAAACAATGGACTTGCCGCTCCGAACGACAAGGTTGTAGCTCACCCACACATGGACGACTTTGAGCTCCACCCTTCGGGCTCCACCCGCCCACAGGACGCTCCTGTAAGAGTCAAACCGCGCTGAGGTCCGATCGTCCGGCCTGCCGCGGCGAGGCTGAAAAGCGCACTCGCCATGGGGATCGAACGTTTCCCAGTGCCGGTATTGCTGCAGATCTGTGCGGGAACTCGCCTGCGTCATTGTCGCCCAGGTCCACCACCAATGGCGCGGGGTGAACCGTCGGGTTCAGCCGTCGAAGTGGGTGGTGACTGGTGCTTTTTGTCCGAGGGACCTGAGTATCTCGGCGGAGAGGTCACGGACCTTCACGTTCCGGTTTGAGGACGCACGGCGAAGGATGTTCATGGCTTCTTCGCTATCACATCGGTTTTGGGCCATGATCGCGCCGAGCGCCATGTCTATGGTTGTGCGCGATTCCATCGCAGCCCGTAGGTGGGTGGTCGCGTCCGTGAGGGTCGCCATCCGCACAGCGAGGCGCAGGGACTGTGATGCGTCCCGGGCCAGTCCCTGCGCCACCCTAATGCCTTTGGCATCGAACGTATGAGGTTCCGTGGAGTAGAAGTCCAGGCCGGCACTTGCGCCTGCATCGAGACGAATAGGCACTCCCAGTGCAGAACGCAGACCGTAGGCTGCAACGGCTCGGCGGTAGGCAGGGAAACGGGTTTCGGCCAGGAAATCCGGTATGTGGACGGTGGTGTCCGTCCGGGCGGCACGCAGACAGGGTCCGTCGTCGAATCCGTACTGCACTTCGTCGACCTGTCGTGCCTTCTCGCTGCTGCTCGCAACGGTGATCATGGACCGTGGGCGCAGGAGCGTGACTCCGCAAAAGATTTCCCCGTAGGGTCCGGTGAATGCTTCGGCGGCGACGGTCACCAATCCGGTCAGGAAGTCCTGCACATCGTCGCTTTCGAGCACCATGTTCTGTAGCTGGGCGGTGAGAGTGTCTTGCTCAGTCTCACGGGCCAGTTCCTTCTCGTCAGGCAACGGGGCACCTCATCCACGCATAAAAAATAGAGTAGGCCCGCTGCTGAACCTCGCCACGTAAGTGGCTCATCAGCATGCTACGGCACATCAACAGGGATGACTGGTCGCGCCAGTATCGCTTCCTGCGGGGGAATCCATCCCTCATCGGACCGGATGAGCTGTCCGTCGGTTCTGACCTCGTGTCCTGCCCACTTGCGACCGTTGAGCTGCAGTAATCAGCGCTTAGCGAGGATCTACTTGAGGATCATGAGCAGGCTCCCGCGTTGCCGTAGCTCGAGTTGCGGCAAGCGCGATGACGATGATGGCGTTGGGAACGGGGTGGAGGGGTGGTTTGAGCTATCCGGTGAGGACGTCGCGGGCGTCCAGCTCGTCGTTGACTTCCTCGAGGCGGAACTCTGTCTCGGGGTGCGGGTCACCTTCGGTGTCGTACTCGAAGGCGATCTCCCGGTGAAGTTTGCTGTTGATGACTTCGACCTTCTCCATGGGAAGGTGCGTGAGATCCGGAAAGGTTTCATCAGGCGATAGCCGGGAGTTCATGTATATCCGTTTCGTGCTGGCTAGCTGGTATCTAGTAGCTGACGAACAGCGAAGAGTGTTCGTCAGCTGGGGTCTGCATCGGGAACACCAAAAGAACTGGCCAGCCTCTTGACCAGTTCACGGAGGTGTTGTGCTGAGCGGAGCTGTAGTTCAAGGTCCCCTAGCAGCCGGCTTCTTGACCTGCCCGTGGTTCCCGCGTTCGTGCACGAAGCTCGTCGGTGCTCCTGGTAATCCCGTGATCAGGTCACGAGTCAGCTACCAGGATCGAATCATTATGTGCAGAGCACCTTCAACATCAGCCGAACACCCGCTCAAGATTCGCCGTCACCTGCCGACTCCTTGTCGTGTGGTCGAAGTTGCGTGATAACTGCGGGGTTTCAGTAGTATTGAGGTTTGGTTTTCCGGCTGGTCTCACGACGCTGAAGCGTTGAGTTGGTGTACCGACGCTGCCTCGGCAGTGCTGCGCCCTATCCCGACCGAGGAAATCGCATGAACAACGCCTATACCTTCGACGACCGCTTCGAGGTCGTCCGCTTCGAGCGCTGCGCTGTCTCCGTACGAGCCAAAACGAACGTCTCCATCTCCGACGTTGACGCACTGATGATTCTCAAGAGGAGCTTCGAGCTGACGGACAACCGGCAGTACGTCGTCCTGCTGGTTGTCGACAACATCACGAGCATCACCGGCGACGCCCGTCATGTGCTGTGCTCAGCACGAAACGTGCTCGCCGCAGCGCTACTAGGACAAAGCCCGATGGATGAAGTTCTCGCTGCACCCTATGCGCACGCCCGATATCCCGGCGAGTACTTCACGGAGGAAGCCGAAGCTCTCCGGTGGCTGGCCGTGATGCACGACCTCGTGTGTGCGGACCCGGTCCCACATGCCCTGAGCCTCACCGTCGATCTGGACCCATTCCGCCCAAGGACACGGCGGCCGGTCTGAAACGGTACCTGCTGCTCGTCTAGTCGGCCGAATCCGGGTCAGAGCTCTGAAGAGTTCCAGGAGTGCTTGGTCCTGCTCGACGAGATCACTGCTCGGGGCGGACGCGCGTCCCCCGCGGTCGCCGCTCGTCGCCGAACCGAAGGCGTGCAAATCGAGCTCGACGCTCAGAAGGTCGGAGGCGACTCGTCCGCGCACGCTTGTCCCCTGCTCGTCGAGAGGCGGGCTTATGACCGCGGCACCGAGCCGCCCGGGGGCGGAGAGCACTATCGCTCCGGAGACGCTGGACTTCGCGGGGATGCCGATTCGACGCATCCAACGGCCTGAGCCGTCATACACACCGCAGGTCGCCATCACTGAGACGACGTCGCGGGCCACGGACGGCGGGACGACGCGCTCCTCCGTCACCGGGTTGACACCGCCGCAGGCGAGGGTCGCCCCCATCACCGCGAGTGCCTTCACATCAACCAGAACGGCGCAGGCGCGAGCGTAGACGGCGACGGCGTCGTCGGCACCGACGTGCAGGGTTCCCTCCGCCCGCATGAGGTGTGCGAGTGCGTGGTTGCGGTCGCCGAGGAGGTGCTCGTTGTGGGCGACACTTTCATCCACTTCGAGCGGACGCCCGGCGAAGGCGGAAAGGCCTCGGAGGATCCGCTCGTTACGCTCGTCGACATCACTGCCGTCGATGAGCGATGCCGTGAGTAGCGCTCCGGCGTTGACCATCGGGTTGGGCGGGCGGCCGGTGCCGCTCTCGAGCTTGATCGCGTCGAAGGCTTCGCCGGTCGGTTCGATTCCGATGAGGTCCAGGGCCTCGCCGTCCGTGTCCAGCAGGGCCAGAGCGAACAGGAACGGTTTGACCGCCGACTGCACGCTGAACGGCGACTCCGCCTGCATAGTGCCGCGCACCGTCCCGTCGGGCAGGGCCAGGGCCAGGGCACATTGGTCGGCGTCCGCGGCAGCGAGTTCGGGAATGCTGTCATCCACCGATCCACCGTTTTTCTGCATGACCCGCACCCGCAGATCCTCGAGGTCATAAGTTCCTGCGTCCGGTGTCATCCGTCCAGAGTGACACAGGTCGTGCTGAGTGAAGGCAGTAACGGGTGCGATTGACTGCATGCAGAGGAACGGTCTGCGACGACAGGAGTAACTTTCGGATGACTTGACTGTCCCCTGCCACTGAACGGGCGTGTTCTCAGCATTCGGGTGCCATACCGAATCCGCGACAGCGTCTCCCTAGCACTCCGCCTCGATCCGTCCGGATAACCATCCGTCAAATGAAATCTCCACGCCACCTTTGTTGACTGACCTGGCGTTCGAATCGCTCGAGATCGGCCGCAACTAGATAAACGTCTCGAGCGAACTCGTCATCATCGAGCTCAATTTGCCGGACGGTGAATACCACTTCGGCCCCATCCGGATGCGCCAGTACCCGGACAGGGTTTGTCACCACAGTCCCGGACGGCAGCGTCACATCATGATCAAGCACTCCAAATTGATTCCATTCAACGAAACGAACCTCGACCCGGCCCATCGGCGAATCAACCAGCAGCCGCTCACCATCCCTGACTACCTCGGCCTGCGCGAGGCCGCCTGCCCACTGCGGGAGATTCCCAACATCCGCTGCGTACTCATACACCGCAGCAGGCGAGGCCCTAATAACTCGACTTACATGCCGACTCTCCATACCCGCATCATGCGTCCTCACAGGTTGAGCATCAAGGGCAGGCAACCCGTCACAGGAATCCGCCTCCGTCCCGTAGAAGGATCGGCTCACGGGAAGCCCTCGGTGGCTATGGGCGCGACAACGTCCCGCCATGCGTACCAGCTCTGTGGGTAGCCCGCGGAAAGGAGCACCACGGGCCCTTCGACAGCGGTGACGACGTGCCACCGCACACCACCTGCGTTGATGAAGTGGTGCTCGACGCCGGGGATCGTCGCGCCCTCACGGGCATGCGGCTGCTCATATCCATGAGGTGACGGTAGCTAACCCGTCCACGCGTAGCCCCTCGTCCGAGCTGACCCTCATCGGGACGCATCGGAACCCAGCTTCTGCGTCCCGATAACGGACAGCAGCTGCAGCTTGTCGTAGCTTTCGCTGCCAGGGGTTGCGGTGAAGACGAGCAGTGTCTGAGTCTGCTCGGGGTCCAAGAGGCTTTGGCAGTACAGTGTCAGCTCGCCGAGCTCGGGGTGAAGGAAACGTTTGTGTTCGCTATACCGCCACCCCACGGGGTGCTCTGCCCAGACTACCTTGAACTCTATGCTGCTGGCCTGTAGGGCGTCGACGATATCGGCTGCACGAGATCGGGGTCCTTCTCGAGTGAGGACCTGCCGCAGTTGGGAGGCGAGGACCCTCGAATGCTTGGGATGTTCCTCGACCGGGTATAGGTCTCGCTCATTGTTGTCCGTGAACCACCGGTAGATGACGCTCCGGGCCAGTCCTTGGTGGGCCCGCTGGTTACCGAGCAACGCAAACCCGGGCTGAGTTTGGAACAGTGTCTCCCCGAGGGCGGTAAGAACGATGGCAGGTGTGTCGGCGAGTCTGTCCACAACCCGCATCAGTCCCACATCAATGTGGTCTGTCCGGCGTACACGCTGCTGGGTGTCGTAGCCGACCACCTGAAACAGGTAGTCGCGGTCATTCAGGGACAGTCGCAGTCCTCGGGCGAGGGCGGCGAGCATCTGTTCCGAAGGTCTCGGGCTGTGACCGCGTTCCATTCGTGAGTAGTAATCAGTGGACATACCCGCGAGAGCTGCGACTTCCTCCCTGCGAAGTCCTGCAGTCCGACGCCGCTCACCTCTAACAAGGCCGAGATCCTCGGGTTGAAGGCTCTCCCGCCGTGAACGCAGGAACTCGGCCAACGCGGTTTTATCCATATAAGTAGTTTCCCGCATCGTTATCGGCCCAACCACTGTCCATTGATCAGAGGGTAAACCAGTCCTTCCTTGGATCTCGCCGCCTACGTAACGTCAACGGAGTGAACGCGTCGCCGACCGGTGACCACCCACAAACCAGACCAAAAACCAGAGAGTGGAAAAGTAGGCAATGAGTACTAAGTGGACGACGGCAGACCTGCCCGATCTGACCGGGAAGACAATGATTGTGACAGGGGCCACGGCGGGGCTCGGCGAGGTGACGACACGGGAACTTGCCCGCGCCGGCGCACACGTGATCATGGCGGTCCGCAACGAGCAGAAAGCAGCGAATCTCGTCCGCGGCATCGGGCGCACTAAGGGGCGGATCGAGATCCGTCGCCTCGATGTCGCGGACCTGGAATCTGTCCGCCAGTTCGGGCGGAACTGGTCCGGCCCGATTGATGTGCTGATCAATAACGCGGGCATCATGCAGGTCCCCCTCGCTCACACCCGTGAAGGGATTGAGCTGCAGATGGCGACGAACTACATCGGTGCGTTCGCCCTCACAAGTACTCTTCTGCCACACATCACCGATCGGGTCGTGTCACTCTCGTCCCAGCTCCACCGGACCGGTCACGTCCGCCTCGATGACCTGGACTGGAAAACACGGAAGTACGACGACTTGGCTGCTTATGCTGATTCCAAACTCGCCGTCGTCCTGTTCGCCAGCGAACTTCAGCGCCGCCTGGAGGCTGCCAACAGCTCCGTTCGTTCCATCGCCGCCCATCCGGGAATTGCCAGGACCACCCTCGCCTCACACGCTGGCGGACTGACCGGCCGCATCAACTATCTGGGGCCGCTGCTGAACACCGTCGAGCAGGGGGCCCTCCCCACTCTTTACTCCGCAACACAAGACGTTCCCGGTGGCTCCTATGTCGGCCCAAATGGCCTCGCGAGCATCAAGGGGTACCCAAAGATCCGCCGACCATCCCGGACCGCCCAGGATGTAAACGTCGCCAGCGATCTGTGGAAGAAGACGAACACAATCGTCGGCCAAAGCCTTGCCTTCACGCTCTGACTGCTACTCGAACCCGGGCGGCCGGGCCTCGTCGTTAGGTGAGACCCACCCGACCTGATACCCCGTCCACGCCCCTGTTTGGGATACAGAACCTGACAACCAAGTCCTGGCCCTGCCCCGAGCAGAGAGGGCGAAGCCCGCCAACTGCTCGCTGAAATAGAAATCGCCGAATACCCCTCGTCACATAACCGGTAGTAAAGACGTTCACGCACCGTAGAATATGTGAATACTCACGTGACAAGCGGCTATTCTATATCGTCAGGTGTGAGTTGCAGCGCTAATTGGCGTTGCTGCTCCTCCCGGTCGCCGTCTCCGATAGCACCTGGTGGGCCGAGTGGATGGTCATTGGTGCGGCCGCTTTGGTTATCGTCGGCGTGGTGCGGATGGAGGACCGCCGCCCGATTGTCCGCCGGCCGGCGCGGGTCCGATGACATCCTGGCGGGGGTGATCGGCGATGAGAACGCGTAGGGGAGAGGCTGACCGGTTCTGGGAGAAAATCGTGAAGGGCCCACGGCCGCATGACTGCTGGATCTGGACCGGAGCTGTGGTCGACGACGGCTACGGGCGGTTCTGGGTTATCAGGGACGGCGAGCAGCGCGCTCGGCGGCCGCAACGCTACGCCTACGAACACCTCACCGGAGAGACCCTGCACCCCGGCATCGCGCTCATGCATGTCTGTGACGTGCCGCTCTGCGTGCATGCTAGTACTGGGGGAGACACGCATCTGCTGCCGGGCACACAGGCGTTGAACATGCTCGACCGGTCCCAAAAGGGCAGGCACGCCAACGCCTCCACCTTCCGCTGGCGCGGCGTAGGCCGCGCCCAGTTCCGCGCCCAATCCGTCGAGCTGCGCACAGCTCTCCTCGAGCACGGATGGAACGAGCCGATTATCCGACCCCTACTCACTGGAGTCGACCCGTCGGCGCCGACCCTGTTCTGATCCATCAGCTACCGGTTTTTCCCGTCCCCTGAGTGGTCCCGATGTACAGGCTGCTGTTGAGGAGCGGCAATGGCGTCCCGTACTCGGTGGGGTTGGTAGCCTCGGATCATAAGCCAGCTGAGTTATGGGCGCGGGAACTGGTCGGTAGGCCTTACAACGACAGTCCAACGGCTTGGGCAGGATTGCCGATACGAGGGTTCACGTCATGAGTTCGCAAGCGCAGGTTCAGCAGTTCAGAGAGGTCCTGTTAGAGACTGGACTGTCGTTGGAAGGCGTGTGGGTGAGCTACTACGCCCTGGGTGGGGCGGTGTCACGCTTCGAGCTCGAGGCCTACCTGGGTGGGTTGCTGGAGCTCGATGACCTTGAGTGCGATCTCCTGGCCGATGCGACGAACGAGCTTCTCAGCGACAGTGGCGCGACGGCTCGGGTGAGCCCATGTTCGGGTGACTCGTCAGCGGAGTCGGCGCGGTCCCGGTATGAGCTCGGCGCTGCCGGCGCGTTTCTGTTGACGGCTCAGGAGCAGGAACAGGAACGCCTGCACGCGGTGACCCGCTCCGATCTGCTGGACACCGAGCGTGAGGAACGCTTCGATGCGATCACTCAGGAAGCCAAGGACTACTTCAATGTGAGCTCCTCGATCGTCGCTCTGATCGATGATCGGCGGCAGTTTCTGAAGTCCGTTATCGGACCGGTGCAACAGAACATGCCGCGGGAGATTTCGTTCTGCAACGCGACGATCCGCAACGCCGGCCCGTTGGTCGTGCTGGACGCCCTCGAGGATGGCCGGTTCAAGGAGAACCCTCTGGTGGTGGGGGAGCCCTACATACGCTTCTACGCCGGCTATCCGCTGCGTGGGCCCGGTGGGTGGACGATCGGGACGCTGTGCGTGATTGACCAGCAGCCGCGGGAGTACTCGGTCAGCGACGACGCGCGACTGCGTGCCCTAGCTCGTCGCGCTGAGGATCACATCAATGGTCCCCGCCTCTTCGCCGATGAGGACGCAGATCCACCCGGGCCGCGTGAGCAGGAGTAAAAGCCGAAGGGGGACCTGGTCGGATAGAGGGTCGGGTAGAGGGTCGGCTAGGACGTGAAGTGGGTGGTGGGGGTGCCGCCGCTTGCTTGAATGACGATGTCTTCCGCCAGGTGTCGTAGCTTGACGTTGCGGGCGTTCGAGGCGCGTTTGAGGATGGCGGAGGCTTCTTCCTGGGTGCAGCGGTTCTGGGCGATGATGATGCCGATCGCCATGTCGATGCTGGTCCGTGATTGCATGGCCGAGCGCATGTGTTCTGTCAGGTTCTGGTACTGGGTCAGTCGTAGCCGCAGTTCTATGGAGGTGCTTGCTTGTTCGGCGAATACCGATGCGACGCGTTGTCGTTTCGGGGAGAAAAACGCGACGGGTCGGGCGTAGAAGTTCAGTGCGGCCGAGCTCCCTGCACCGATTATCAGGGGAACGCTGAGGATCGAGGCGAATCCCCGTGACGCTGGGAGGCCGAAGAACGGCGGATGTGACGGATCGCCGGTGTTGTCGGCGACCTGCAGTTTGGATGTGCTGAGAGCCTGTGGAGCGGGGCCCTCGCCTTGAGCATGCTGGGCCGCGAGGACCTCGTACATTTCTGTGATGACCGGTGATGCGCTGCAGAAAAGCGGTTGACCGTCCGTGCGCCGGAGCATCAGCCCACAGGCGATGTGCTCCTCGTCGCTGAAGAGCTTCGCTCCGACGAGGGTGAGTTGCTCGAGGAAGACACTGATGCTGTCCTCACTGGGTAGTGCGTCCTGGACGACGATCACCGGTGATGCGTCATAGTCTGCATAGGTCGAAGCGTACGCACACTCAGCCACCCGCCACACCACTCATCGACTACGGGCAACAAACGTCAGCAGATCCGGGCTCCCGCCGACGTCATCGAGCTGCGCGCAGCCCTCCTTGACCATGCGTGAAACGAGCCGATTATCCGGCCCATACTCATCGGAATCGACCATGATGCATCGACCCTTTTCTGGTGTCTTTTCGCGCTAAATCGAGAAGGCCACTCGTTGTACACAGCTTCCGGACACGGCTCATGCGATATGACTGCCGCTCCGGATGCAGCTACGTCTGGATGTCCTATGGACGGCCGTTCGCGCGACAGACAGCCTTCGTCGTTGTTAGGGAGGCTCGCTACCCACGTCGTCGAACATGATGGGTCGCAAGGTCGCTCGGCCGAGATAGGTGATCTGAGGATGCTCATCCATCTGTGGTCGGGTGGAGCCCGAAGGGTGGAGCTCAAAGCCGTCCACCTGTGGTTGAGCGTCGGCGGCTAGGTTCTGCTGCGGGAGTACTTCTTGTTCCCTACGTGGAACTGCCGGTACAGTAGGCACTGCAACGGGCAGTAGCCCCGCGAAGTTAGCCTGGCAGTCTTCCGGACGGTATGACGAGCCAGGCTCGCGCATTTAAAGCCGGCGCACTTCGCCGATGAGCGGTTCCACCTCGGTTAGCCAGGGTCCACCCTTTTGAAAGCACCATGCGACGGCGTCTCCGACCCAGAGCAGGGGTTCCTCGGTCCGGCGCATGTGCCTGTATTCCAGTTCGGTGTTTCCACGGGCTTTCAGCTCGGCGTGAATGATCCGCCGGTCTGTGACTGCGAGCGAGTCGTCCTGCTCGAGCACGAGGCGTTCTGCTTCGGCGTCGCACAGGTCGTGGATCAGGGCTTCCAGGCACACGGGTCGGGCGATCTTGTCAGGCTGACCACTGACGACGTAGACGACCGTCTTCACACCAGTCAGGGCGGCGCCCCTGAGGAACGCGCGTCTCGTTGCGTCTCTCTCACTCTTGAAATGCACCGAAGAGCTTCCCTTGTACCGCAGACTCCTGATCGCTGAACGTGTCGCGGTCACGTCCGCCGGCGAGATGACCGCAGCTGCGATGTAGTAGCTGCCTGCCTTGGACTCATCCACGAGGACGTGGGAGCGGCGCGGCAGGGCGAAAGGCATGCATCGACCCTACCGGTGCCCGCCGACGGCCTCGCCGGCGTTGGTTGCGGTGACCTCAGGGTTATCGGGTGATCAGTAGTGGGCAGGACAGGCGTCCATGCCCACGGTCAGCTAGACAGGGTGGGTTAGCGCCGACCGATTCCTTAGACGCCGATGATGGTGAGCCAGCCGGCGAGGGCGAGGAGGGTGATGAGCAGGATGGGGATGGTCAGGACGATGCCGACGCGGAAGTACTGGCCCCAGCCGATGTGGATGCCCTTGCGGTCCAGGACGTGTAGCCGGAGGAAGGTGGCGAGGCTGCCGATGGGGGTGATTTCGGGCCGAGGCACCGGCCCCGAAGCGCCAACGCTTCTCTGTCCAGGGAAGGTCCTCTTGGCCATCGTCGTGTCAGGGCCATGTTCTACGCTGTGTAGTAGATACCTGTTCCGGGTGTCCGTCGTAGCCGACCTACCGTCGTTGGAGCATCATGCCTGTGAGCTCGATCCCGCGCCCCGCCAATTTGGCTCACCGCGTCCGCAGCGCGTTCCGTGCTCGGGTCTCCGGTGACCCCACCGGGGCACCTGACTGGGTGCGCGACATCGCCCTGGTCGGAGAAGGCCCAGGCTTGTTCGAACCCGACGGCGTCGTCTGGCAGGTCCACGGTGGCCTCTCCACCCTCGTCGGCGGCGTCGCGGCCCTCCTCGGACAGGGTGCACACCCCCTCGCCATGGCCGGGGTCGCACGACACTCCTCCTACCGCAGTGACCCCTGGGCCCGCCTCGCCGGGACCGCGCGCTGGCTCACCATCACCACCTTCGGCTCCACTGAACTCGCCGAGCGGGACTCTTCACGGGTCCGCCGCATGCACGGGCGAGTCAACGGCACCACCGACGACGGCCGCGCCTACTCCGCCTCCGACCCCGCCCTGCTGCGCTGGGTGCACCTGGCCTTCACCGACGCCTTCCTCGGAGCCCACGAAGCCGTCGGACACGACCTAACACCGCAGTTCGGCCGCAACTGGGCCGACACCTACGTTGCCGACTGGTCCCGCAGCGCCCGGACCCTCGGAGCCGAAGACCTTCCAACCAGCCGCCGGGAACTCGCAGAGGCGCTGCGCGCGCTTGAGCCTGACCTCGAACCAGTGCCCGCCGAGCTCCTGACCTTCCTCTCCGCACCGGACGGACTGAACCGGGCCGAGCGGATCTTCTACAGCGGCATCGCCAGCGCCGGAGCGCTGGTCATCTCCCCGTCCGTAGCTCCCCTCGCCGGGGTGCCCGGCCGCGGTAACCGCTCGCTCGCAAACCGCCTCCGGTTGCAGCGCACCCGCTTGCAGTTGCGGACCTTCCAACTGGCCCTCGGCCCGCACAGCCCCTCCGTGGATGCGGCGCGCTACCGGCTCGGCCTCGCCGGCCGCCCGGACTGGCTCGACTGAACCTCGGCAACCTTCGACCCCTTCTCACCAGCGTCGACCTCGGCGCACCAATCTTGTTCTGACAGCTCTCGGTGCTGGCCTCCGGGAAAGGTGAGGCGGGACGGCAGGGCACGAGCTTTGCACAGTGTCCCTGCCGCCCCTGCACGTCTTCCTGCCCACTGCTAGACAGAAGAAGCCGCACCTCCAAGTAGGTGCCTGGCATGGGCAAGCCACCAGTGACGAATTACCCACCCGGAAAAGTACCTAACGGCCTCACAGCATGCAACGTGCGCGCGTCCTCCACGAATAGCTCGGCTGGCTTCACACCCTTCAAGTTGTCCTATCGCTTCGCTCCGGCCTGATGAGGCCCGGGCGCTCCTTCGTCGCACCCAACCCTGTTCTGTCTACGACGTCTTTTGCTGCTGTCCTTCGGATTGTGCGCCCCCGCTCCACAGCGTCAACCGGCTTCGCCGGCATCGGGCACACCGATCCTGTCCGGCGCTCCTGCGTCGCTTATTTCCTCCCAGGATCGGCGCACCCTCGCACCTACGGCGTTGAGCACTGCTCCGTCGGGGACGAGCGAGCAAGCTCGCCAGCAGGCAAAAAACAACGGGGGAAGGGTCCACTGCTGGTCACTACAGGGCCCCGACACCACCACTGCAACCAAGGAGCAACACTCATGAACACCGATACCGCAGTTCTGGTCAGCACCACCACAAAGGACACCGAGGAAAGCATCACCGCCCCCGTCCTGCCCGTGGACGACCGCACCGGCGACGGGTACGACTGGCTCGACACCCTCACCGGAAGCCCATGGAAGGTCATGGGCGCGTGGGGCACCGATGGATGGGATGCCGGGCCCTGGCCCTACGTCTTTTTTGCCACCGCCACCCACCGAGACGAGACCGGCACCCTGTATGGGTACGGGACCTACATCGAGGGCGACACCTACACGCACTGGTACCGCGCCGAGGACGCCTGCCACACGGCGATCACCGCAGAGGTCTTCTGGTACTGGAAGCACGGACAGGCAGACGGCCGGCCCACCTGCCCGCCACGGCCGAGGAGCTGGACGACGAGTTCACCAAGCCCTACGGATGCATCCACCGCTGCTAGGACTCGCTGACGAAGGCCGCACCCCGCCCCAGCGGGCGGGGTGCAACCCGGCCCTCGACCTCACCAGCCTCATCCCGCTAGCCCGAAAGCAGGCACGCACTGATACCCGAAATGCTGTTCTCCATGAACCGGACTGTCACCCAAGCCGACTACGTCCGAATTGCCGTGGATGAAGATGCGATGTTCACCTGGCTGCAGGAGAATCCCCAAGACAATGACTGGATCCAGCCCGTCTACGACAAGGCCGACATATGCGCCGAAGACGTCCGCCGCTACATCGAAGCCCACCCCGAGCTGCGCGACCACCGGCACTTTCACGAAGCAGCCGGAGAACCACACGAGACCTGGTCCCAGCTGGAAACCATCGGGTCAGCGGACGAAAATCAGAACCAAAGTTAGCTGGATACATGCGGTAGAACTGCTGTTTTTCAGATGGATAAACGGTAGAA
>WNZI01000053.1 GCA_009728235.1 Vibrio cholerae
CCATGCCGGGAACCGGTGTCGGGCCTGTGCCCGCGGGCGCTTCCGGGGCGCTCATAGTCCACTCCCTTCGACGATGGTGCCGAGCACGGCGTCCCAGCTGTGGTCCTCGGCGAAGCGGCGGGCGGCGATGGACATCGAAAGCCGTGCGAGTGGCGCTCCTGCGAGGTCGGTCAGGGCCTTCTCGAGCGCTTCGGGGCGCGAGGGTTCGACGAGGAGACCTGTGACGCCGTCGTCGATGATCGAGGGGATCTGCCCGACGGCCGTTGCGACGACGGGCAGGCCGGCTGCGCAGTACTCGTAGATCTTCAGCGGGGAGAAGTACTGCTCCTCCTCGCGCCGGGTGCGTGGATAGGGTGCGACGGCGATCGCGCAGCCCGCCAGCATTCCAGGGACCTCCTCCGGTGGAAGGGCTCCGGTGAACTCGACCGACACCTTCCTCGAGGCGGCGAGCGCGCGGAGCGACGCGGCTTCCGGACCGTCCCCGACGATCCGCAGGTGCCAGGCGTCGCCGGCCAGCGCCTTCGCCTCGATGAGGTCGCTGACACCGTGCCACGGCTTGAGCGTGCCGACGAACACGACGGTCGGGACGCCGTCGTCCTCCGCGGCCGGTGAGATGCGGTCCACATTGACGCCGTTGGGGGTCGTGATGACGGACGCACCGGCGCCGGCCGGTACGTACTGTGCCACCCAGTCGGCGACCGGGTCGGACACGCAGGCCACCGTCGTCGCTGCCGAGAGCTGGACCGCGAGTGCGCCCAGCGCTGCTTCCTCGTCGTGCAGGTCGCGGTGCGTGCGTTGCTCGTCGATCAGGGGTGCGTTGACCTCGAGGAAACCTGGCACGGCCAGGGCGGTGGTGATGCGTGCGAGGGCGTCGCTGAAGAGCGAGTACCGCTCGTACACGGCGGTGACGCCGTCGCGCACCGCCTGTCCGGCCAGAGCTGCCGCAGCCTCCGCCTGGGCCCGCTCGCGCTCGGGGCCGGTGCCTCTCGGGATGGGGTGCTCGACGATGCGGACACCGGAGAGATCCTCGGGGACGGCATCGCCGGTCCTGGTGCAGTAGATCGTGACGTCGGCGCCCCGGGCGAGCCAGCTCCTGACGATCTCCTGCACGTGCACGGACGCGCCCTTCGAGCCGAACACCGGGATGCCGGGGTCGACGCACACGTAGGCCACGTGGCTCATGACGCCTCCTCGAGGAGGTGGGCGGCAGTGGAGGCGGGCCCGTCCTGCAGCCGACGGAGCCGCAGAGCCTGATCCATCGAGTCGAACGAGTCCTCGATCAGGGTCCTGGCGGCCCGGGCCATGCCGGTGAGATCGGCGGACCCACAGTGCCGGAGGGCCTCCACGAGATCCGTGCTGCTCCCGGCCCTCGTGAGGATGCCTGTCGCGGCCGGACCGGCGGGGCGGATCACCTCGGGTATGCCGGTGACGTCGCTCGCGATACAGGGGACGCCGGTGGCCATCGCTTCGAGCAGCACGGTGGGAAGCCCGTCCATGTTGCCGTCCTCGGCCACGACGCACGGTGCCACGAAGACGTCGGCCCACCGCAGCAGGGCCACGACCTCCTCCTGCGTCCTGGGGCCGAGCAGCGTCACCTCCCCGGTGAGGCCGAGGGCCGAGACGAGCTCGCGGAGTTCGGCCGCCAGGGGCCCGCCCCCGGCGATCCGGACCTCCAGCGGGACGCCGTCGGCCTTCAGCTGCGCCGCAGCCCCGAGCAGGAGGGTAAACCCCTTCTTCTCGACGAGCCTGCCGACGGCGCAGATGCGCAGCACCCCGCCGACCGGCTGCGGGTCCTCGTAGGGGAAGCGGGTGAGTTCGAGACCGTTGTAGACGCGGTGCACCGGCACGGCGTCGTCGCCCGCGAGGTGCTGCAGGAAGCGCTGGTTGAAGTCGCTGACGGTGACCGCGTGGTGGGCACGGTGCAGCAGGTCCAGCAGCACCTCGGTGTCCACCTCCTCGTGGAAGATGTCCTTGGCATGGGCGGTGAAGGAGAAAGGAATACCCGCGAGATCGGCCGCGACGGCGGCGGTGCGGGCGGCCACGGTCCCGAAGTGGGCATGAGCGTGGGTGATGGCCTCCTGCACGAAGTGCCCGGCCAACGCCACACCCTGGTGGACCTCCACCGGATCCATCGCGAGCAGCCCGGGCAGGGCGAGCGCGAAGCGGTCCGCGAAGCCCGGCACGGCGGCGTAGCCCTCCCCGAGCAGGTCCCAGGCCTCGATGATCCTGGCGGGCTTCGGGAGGTAGGTCACCCCGGCGCGCACCCGCGCCAGTTCCGGTGGAACCGGGGGTCGACGGGTGGGCGGAGGGAGAAGATGCGGAGGTCCTCGCCCTGCGCCTCCCGCGCGAGGATCTCCGTCACGATGAAGGTCTCGGAGAAGCGCGGGTACATCTTGAGGACGTACGCGGTCCGCGAGGGTCGGAGGTGTGCGTCAGACGGCAACACGGGCGGACCTCCAGCCCTGCGTGCCCGCCACGGAACCGAGCAGCTCGGCGGCCAGCGGTGCGAGGGCGTCGATGCCCAGGAGATCGACGCCGGACCTGTCCACCTCGGTTCCTGCGACGCGGACGAACCACGCGGCGATCGCCTCGGAGGAGAGATCATCAGGGTGGCAGACATCCACGACGTCGTGGCGTGCCAGCGCCTCTGCCCGGATGAGCTGCTCGACGCGGGGTTCGACGCGCGGAACGATGAGGGCGGGTGCGGACGTGCTCATGATCTCGCTGACGGAGTTGTATCCACCCATGGAGACGATCGCGGAGGCCCCCTCGATCTCCGAGAGTGCGTCCCGCACCTTGGCCACCACTCGTGTTCCCGGCCGTGCAGCGTCCTCCACCCGTCGGCGGTGCTCCTTCGGCATCTGCGGCCCCGCGATGACGAGGTGCTCGTAACCGGCCGGCACCGCCGCCCGCGCGGCCGCGATGACCAGGTCGAACCCGTCCGAACCGCCGCCGGCCATGGTGAGCAGGTAGGGCCGGCTCACGGGCGTCGAGCTCCCGCGGGCGATCCTGCCTGCGGCCAGGTACCCGGTGTACCGCACGAGGTGGCCGAGTCCCCACGGGATCTCCCCGGTCCTCAGGGGGTCGTGGATCGCCGGGTCCCCGTACACCCAGATCTGGTCGAAGATCGAGGCGACCACATCCGGTCCACCCAGTTTCTTCCATTCCTGCTCCACGGTACGAGGGCTGTCGAGCACTTCCCGCAGGCCGAGGACCACCTTGCAGGCGGGCCGCTTCCGGCGGAGGTTCGTCAGTGCCTGCGTCAGTTCACCATCGACGCCGAAGGCATGGCGGTCCACGACCACGAGGTCGGGGCGGAAGCGTTCGAGCACGGCGTCGATCATGTCCCGCCGCAACTGGACCAGCGCCTTCTGCCCGATCGAGAGGTGGCGGGGGCGGTAGCCACCATGGCCTTTGCGGATTCCGGGCAGGACCACCCAGTCCCAGCCATCGGGGATGTCGAAGCGCGTGGCGGAGGACTCACCGGTGACCAGGAGTCCCGTGACCCTGCGCCCGGCGGAGCCGGGTATGCCTGCGGAGAGCGCATGGGCGATGGCGAGATTCCGGCGGGTGTGTCCCAGTCCCTGCGAATCATGGGAATACAGGACCACCCTGAGTTCTGCGGGCTGGGAACGTGCCATCGTGGTTCGCCGACTTTCTTTCCGGATTCCGGGCTGGTGGACTCGACCCAGTCAGCCAGTCCCCCATGAGCCGTAGGTGAGGAACGGATGAGAAGGCTCTCATCCTGTGCGTCGGCCCCGTCACGGCGTCCTCGTGCCCCGGCGGATCGGCTCGCCCGTACCGCCTTTCCACGGATCCCGCCACCACCTCGGCTGCTGGCCGCTCCTCGTCCGGGGGCAGAGGATGGAGGACGACGCACCAGGAGGTCGCATGGGACACGCTGTACTGCTCGGGGACTCGATCTTCGACAACACCCGGTACGTCGACGGCGGGCCCGACGTCGTGGCACACCTCCGTGCCGCCCTGCCGAGGGACTGGCGAGCCACACTCCTGGCCGTCGACGGTGACGTCACGTCCGGCGTCGAGCGCCAGCTCCGCGCGCTCCCGGCCGACGCCACGCATCTCGTGGTCAGTGTCGGAGGTAACGATGCCCTCGGCTACCGCCACCTGCTGCAGCGACCGGTGACCGGAGTGCCCGATGCCCTGCTCGCTTTCCACTCCGCCCAGGAGGACTTCATGCGGGATTACACGGCGATGCTCGACGCCGTGCTCGCCGCAGGGCTCGACGCCGCCGTCTGCACCATCTACGACACGCCGGCCTCGGAGCCGGGTCACGCCGTCATCCGCACGGCGCTCGCCTTCTTCAACGACTGCATCACGCGGGCGGCCTTCTCCCGGGGAGTGGCCGTCATCGATCTGCGGCTCGTCTGCGACGCGGACGGTGACTACGCGAACCCCATCGAACCCTCCGTGCAGGGCGGCGGGAAGATCGCGACGGCCATCAGGGCCTTCCTCCTCCCCGACGACCGGGACCGGCGATCCGTCGTCGTCGCCCGGTAGCGCCTGACGGCAACGGCCGCGAAACCGCTGGACCGGCCGGGCGACCGGTGCCATGGTTGGTCCCATGGTGACCGAAGACGACGTGCGTTCGGCCTGCCTCGCCCTGCCAGGGGTCTCGGAGCGGCTGAGCTGGAACAGGCCTGCCTGGTTCGCGCGGACCCTCTTCGCCCGGATGTGGGACGACACGGTCCTGACGGTGAAGACGGGAGAGCGCGACGCCCTGCTGGCCACACAGCCGGGTGCCTTCTTCCTCCACCCGCACCACGAGCGGTACGCGGCCCTGGTCCTCGTGCGGCTCGGCCGCATCGATGACGAAGAGCTGCTCGAACTCGTGGGGGAGTCCTACCGGATCGGGAACGCGGTTACGTCCTGACGACAGCTTGTCCCCCGCGGGCTGTCCGGGACGGCGGCGGGCCCGGTACGCGGACCGCTAGGCGTCGGGGGTCACGAGTCGCCGGACGGCCAGGCGGATGAGCCGTCGTCGCTCGTCGTGCTGCGCCTGGTCGTCGCCGGGGGAGGCGGCGATGGTGGTGCTCACGGGAGACCAGGTCATGGACAGGGCGATCACCAGGGAGAACAGGTCTGCCGGGGCCACGCCCGGATCGACGAGACCCTTCGCCTGCGCCGCGGAGATCGAGGCGAACTTCGGGGCGTCGAGGGTGCCGATCTCAGGTCCCAGCGCACCGAAGGGTTGCCGCTCCAGTCGCGTCCAGACGGCGAGCTTCACCACGAGGGGATGCGCGAGGTAGTCGTCGTACAGTCGGACCGCGTAGCCCGGCAGGTCCTCACCGTCGATCGGTACGGCGTCGACGATGGCTCGGAGCCGGTCGGCCAGGACGGCACTGAAGAGCTGCTCCTTGTTGCCGAAGTAGGCGTAGAGCTGGGCCTTGTTCGCTCTGGCGGCCTGTGCGATCCGGTCGATGCGCGCGCCGGCGATCCCGCGCTCGGCGAATTCCTCCGTAGCCGCTTCGAGGATGCGCTTCCTCGTGGCGTCGCTGTTACCCATGGGGAAAGCCTAATCCAACCGGTTGGTTTCTTTTGGTCGAGGACAGGGGTACGGTGGGCAGAAGTAACCAAACGGTTGGTTCTGAAAGGGATGCTCATGAGGAACGTCGTCGGATACGCGTCGGACGAAGGGCAGGCAGGCGTGTCGCCGTGGAGTTTCGCGAGGAGGGACCTGCGCCCCGACGACATCGCCGTCGCCGTCGACTACTGCGGTGTCTGCCACAGCGACCTCGACGCGATCGCCTCGGCCTCGGGGGGCGCTTCCCGCCTGGTGCCCGGACACGAGTTCACCGGAACCGTAACCGAGACCGGTTCGGACGTCACCCGGTTCGTCGTCGGGGACGTCGTGGCCGTGGGGAACATCGTCGACTCCTGCGGCACCTGCAGCGCGTGCCTCGCGCAGCAGGAGAACTACTGTCATGCCTTCCCCACGCTCACCTACGGCGGAACCGACCGCCACGACGGAGCGCTGACGCAGGGCGCCTACTCCTCGGAGTACGTGGTGCGGCAGGCCTTCGCCTACGCCGTCCCCCCGGAGCTGGATCCCGCGGCGGTCGCACCGCTGATGTGCGCGGGGATCACCGTCTGGGAACCCCTGAAGCGATGGGGCGTCGGTACGGGCAGCAGCGTGGGGGTCGTCGGCATCGGCGGACTGGGGCACCTGGCGGTCAAGCTCGCGAAGGGACTGGGTGCTCGCGTCACCGTCTTCACCACGTCACCCGCGAAGGCGGGCGCCGCCTATGCACTCGGCGCGGACGACGTCGTGCTCTCGACGGACGAGTCGGCCATGGCGGCACAGTTCGACGCCCACGACCTCATCCTGGACACCGCCTCCTCGCCCCACGATCTGACGCCCTACCTCCGAGCGCTGTCCATGGACGGCACCCTGTGCGTGCTCGGCATCGCGGACAGGCTCGTGTTCGATCCGATAGCCCTTCTCATCGGGCGCAAGAGCCTTGCGTCGGCCGGCAGCGGTGGAACGAAGGCCACGCAGGAGATGCTGGACTTCTGCGGCACCCACGGCATCGCAGCCGACGTCGAGGTGCTACCCGTGATCCGGGTCGACGAGGCCCTCGAACGCCTTCGGCGTCATGACGTGCGTTACCGGTTCGTCCTCGATCTGAGGGCCTAGGGCTCCTTCCCGAGGTCGACGACGGTCACGCCGTCCGTCGACCTGTCACCCGCCATCGCCCGAAGGGCGTCCGGGACCTCGGCCAGGGAGATGGTCCGCTCGATCAGGTCCTGGGGCCGCAGGCGCTCCTCGGAGACAAGCTCCAGGAGCCCCGGATAATCCTGAGCGGGCATTCCGTGACTGCCGAGAACCGACAGCTCCCTGCCGATCACGGCACTCATCGGCATCACGGGGTCCGAAGGGAAGAGGCCGATCTGCACGTGGCGGCCGCGGGGCCGCAGCGAGAGGATGCCCACCATCGCGGTCTCCTCCCGCCCCAGCGCATCCACCGAGACGTCGAAACCGTCGTCACGTGTGTCGGCGAGGGCTGCGACGACGGCGGCCGGAGCGAGCCCCGCGGAATTGAGTGTCCGGCCCGCTCCCAGGCGCGCTGCCCTCGCGAGAGCGGCGTCGTCGACGTCGACCGCCACCACGTCCGCGCCCAGGGCCACGCCGATCATGACCGCGCTCAGCCCCACGCCACCGCAGCCCACGACCACGAGGGACTCGCCCGCCCGCAGGCGGCCTGGTGCACCAGGCCGCGGTAGGACGTCGCGAACCGGCACCCGAGCAGCGCGGCTGCTCCTCCGTCGAGGGAGGCCGGTACCGCGATGAGGTTCGTGTCGGCGTCGTGCAGGGCCACGTAGTCCGCGAACGACCCCCAGTGCGTGAAGCCGGGCTGCGTCTGGTTGCGGCAGACCTGTCCGTTCCCGGACGCGCACTCGGGGCAATGGCCGCACGCGCACACGAAGGGGGTCGTGACGCGGTCGCCGACGGAGAAGCGACGGACCTCCCGGCCCGTGGCCGTGATGGTTCCCACGAGTTCGTGGCCCGGGACGTGCGGGAGGGCGATGCCGTCGTCGTGCCCCAGCCAGCCGTGCACGTCGCTGCGGCACAGGCCGGTCGCTTCGACCCGGACCACCACGCCCCGCGGCGGAGCCGTGGGTACGGGCACGTCCCGGAGGACGGGAAGGGCGGAGAACTCGTCGAACCAGACAGCGCGCATCGCACCATTGTGCCCCGATGCCCCGCCCGGCAGGTTCTCGACGCGGGTCAGTCCGCGCGCAGGCGGTGCCGTTCCCGGCGGTCCTTGACGGTGTCGGTGGCGAGGCTCAGGCCGAGGCCCGCACCGACCAGGAGGATCATCACGAACGGCAGGATGTCGAGGCCGATGCCGTCGAGCAGCAATCCGCCCAGCAGTGCGCCACCACCGATACCGACGTTGAACGCCGTCGTCTGCAGGGCGGCCGAGAGATCACGCACCCGGAAGGAGGCCGTGCGCAGCATCCGGGTCTGGAGCATGGCGGGGATGCCGCCGAAGGCAGCGCCCCAGACCACCACCGCGATGAGCACCACCACGGTGTTGGTGGTCGCGATGGCCAGGGTGAGCGCCGCTGCCATGACCACGAGGACGACACCGAAGAAGGCCTTGCGCGGGAAGCGGTCGGCTGCGTAGCCCGCTCCGACCAGGCCGATGATGCCCGCTCCGCCGTAGAGGAAGAGGACGAGTGCCACCGAGCTCTGCTCGAAGGACGACACCTCGGTCAGCCACGGAGCGATGTAGGTGTAGAAGGTGTTCTGCCCCGTGAGGAGGATCAGGATCACGGTGCACAGCAGGAGGACGGACCGGAAGCTCGGGTCCCGGTGCAGCGGGACTCTCTCCTCGCCGGCCTTCCGTGCGACGTGGTGGTTGACCGGCGGAAGGAACTTCACGATCACGAGGGCCAGGAGGGCGACGACGACCCCGATGATCGTGAAGGCGGCGCGCCACCCGAACGCATTGCCGATGGCCGTACCGACCGGCACGCCGAGCACGAAGGCCGCCGTCCCGCCTCCGGCGGTGATGGCGACGGCCTTACCGAGCTGGTGGGCCGGGACGAGGTGTGCCGCGTAGGCGGCGACCACGGCCCAGAACAGGCCGTGCGCCAACCCGCCGAGGATGCGCGCGGCGACGAGGATGGCATAGGTCGGCGCGATCGCCGCCAGGACGTTCGCCACCGCGATCACGAGGAGGACGACGACGATCAGCGACTTGCGGGAGAACCGCTGCGTGACGGCCGCCAGCGGCGTGGTGGCGACGACGACGGTCCCCGCGAAGATGGTGACGAGGTAGCCGGCCGTCGAGATGCCGACGTCGAGGTCCCGCGCCATGGCGGGCAGCAGGCCGGTGGGCAGGAACTCGCTCGTCACCGAGACGAAGATCGCTCCTGCCAGGGAGAGCAGTCCTACGTAGGGGAACGGCGCGGTGGTCGACACCTGCGGGCTGGAAACAGACAAGGGGGAACCAATCGTGGGAGATCCGGTGGTCGTTGCCCCGGTTGCACCGTTGAAGACCGAGAGGGCATGGACGGGTACCGCTGACGGTCCCGACTCCTGAGCCAACACCGACGTCGGCCGTTGCATTCCTGCAGCGGGTCGTCCGGAGAGACGGAAGGGTCCGCTCGGGACGGCCGACCGGGAGGGTTCTACCTCCGCAGGTCTGCTTCCATGCGCTGCGGGGCGTCGTCCGTGTCCTGGTCGTCCTGCGCGGGGTGCGGCACCACGGAGAGGCGGGGCCCGGAGTCGCGCTCGTCGAGCTCCTCGCTGATCTCCTCCTTGCGCGCGTCCGTCTCGGGGTGGACCTCGCCGTCGGTGGCGAACTCGTGATCGATCTCGCGATGCACCTTGCTGTTCAGCACCTCGACGTCCTCATTCCTGAGGCGACCGAGATCGGCCGGGAACGCGTCGTCCGGAGTGATCCTGCTGTTCATGCCCATCTCCTCTGCAGGCCGTGAACTGCACGGCGACCGTCTGAATGATAGGGCGCCCGGGTTGCGGCAACAAGCAGTCTACTGACCGTTCCGCGGGTCGGGCGCAACCGTGCCACACGGCCGAGGGTCACGCGAGCAGGGCAGCGACCACGATCAGCGCAGGGATCGCCAGTACGGAGGACAGCAGGACGGAGTCGCGGGCCAGCGGCACACCGCGGTCGTACCTGCTGGCGAACATGAACACGTTCTGTGCCGTGGGCAGCGCGGAGACGACCACGGCACCGAGCAGGCGCTCGCCGTCGAGCCCGAACAGGTAGTGCGCCGTCAGATAGCCGGCAACCGGCATCAGCACGGTCTTGAGCACCGTCGCCGTGAAGACCTGGACGCGGTCGGGACTCGGCTTCAGCGGCCGGCTACCGGGCAGGGACATCCCGAAGGAGATGAGCACCATCGGGACGGCGGCACCGCCGATGAGCGTGAGGGAGTCCCACACGGGCGCCGGGGGGCGGAATCCGGTGGCCGCGACGGCGACTCCCAGCAGTGAGGCGATGATCATGGGGTTACGGAAGGGCTGGGTCACGACCGCGCGCACGGAGGGCTTCCGGCTGGAGGTGAGATCGAGGATCGTCAGGTAGAGCGGAGCCAGCAGCAGGAGTTGCACCAGCAGTACCGGAGCGATCAGGGTGGCATCTCCCAGCGCGTAGACGGTGATGGGGATGCCGATGTTGTTCGCGTTGACGTAGGAACTGGCCATGGCGCCGATCGCTGTCTCTGCAGCCGCCCGGCGGAAGAGGAACCGGCTGATCAGGACGTAGAGGGCGGCGATGGCCAGGGAGGAGATGATCGCGATCGGCACGTACTCGGAGAACACCGAGCCGAGATCCGCGTCGGCGAGCACGACGAACAGCAGGGCCGGGTTGGTCACGAAGAACGCCACCTGATTCAGTGCGAACCCTGCCTGCGGTCCGCCGATCACGAGGCGTCCGGCGATGTACCCGACGAGGATGACGGCGCCGACCACGGCGAACCCGCCCAGCAATCCCAGCATGCTTCCTCCCTCCACGCCGCGGGTGATGAGTCCGGCGCCCCTACGAACCTAGTGCACCGGGGACCTCGAGGAACGGAGTGCGTCGGTCCTGACAGAATGACCTGATGACCCTCGCCGCTGAAGTGTTCACGGTTGTAACCGGCATATTCGCCCTGATCGCAGTTGTGGGGTCCATTTCCTACGTCACTCGTTCCGTACTCATCGCACGGTTGATCCTCGGGAAGATGAGGGTGGGTCGCCTGCTCCGCAGGGAAGGAGCGCCTGGTGTGAAGCGCATCATCCTTCTGCGGGAGATCGCCGCACAGGCATCGGCGATCACACGTGGACGGTCCTACTCGGTGGCGGACGAACTGAAGTGGTTGTCGGCGAACTCGGGGGCAAGGGAGGCGATAACCTTCGATCCCGCGAAGGCGCTGATGCTCAGGGATCTGAGTCGCCTCTACGTTCGCTTCGGTACGGCACTCCAGATCAGGACCTTCCTGCTGGGCGGCAACCAGCCCGTGCTCGAGAAGGTGTCGCGGGTAGCTCAGGAGGTTGGCACGGTTCTCGCGGTCCAGGCCATCAACCGGCCAGTGCGCGAGCTCAAGGGCAGCACTCCCGAGCCCCGGTGGCTCGAACGGCGGACTGCCTACCGGTCGACTCGCTCGGGGAATTCCTCGACCGCATCGTCGCTGATCAGGATCGAAGTCTTCGAGCATTCTGACCAGGGCGTAGCTCACAACGTCCAGGTGTCGTGGATACCACGGACGGAGAAGGCGGAGCAGGCGCATGCCGACACTCCGGATCATGCTCGGCGCTACAACGGCCTCCTGCCCCTGCTGAAGCAGCACCGGTATGAAAGGAGTCTCGCCGACGGCAATTACCGGATCCACCTGGAGCTGGGCGAGATCTACTACGACGACCACCGAAAGCTCACCGATCCAGGCCGGAGCATGGAGGGTGTCGACTACCGCGCGGCTCCCATGCTCCTCACCTTCTCACTGCTTCCCGTCACCACGGACGGGTACTTCATCATCGCCAGGCGCGGGAACATCGGCCACTACCCGAACTGCTGGGGACCAGGATCTGGAGGAAATCTGGAGATACCGATGTTCGGAGGCGCCGTCGACGACCTGGATCGTCACGGAGTGATCGACCCGCTCAAAGCACTCGCCCGGGAGACGCGCGAGGAACTCGGCCTGCACCTCGACCTGGACCAGATCCAGGTGCTGGGATTGGCGCAGGTCTCGAATGCCGAGGAACGTGGAACCTACGTCATGCCTGCTCTCGCCATGACCGGCCTGTCCCTCCAGGAGCTCTCCCGCGCCACAGCCCATGTGAGTGCCGTGTCCGGCCGGTGGGAGATCGGCGATCGGCTCGCCGCGATTCCCATGCCCCGGAACGAGAAAGAAGCGGAGGCGTTGTTCCGCTGGGCCGTCAACGACCCCGAGTGCATGCCTCACCTGGTCGTGAACATCATCCAGCTGGTCTCCTTTGCGACGGCCTTCAACATGACGCGGTGCCTGGACGCCACGGAAGAGTCGGCCGGGCCCATGCCTCAGGGGGTCGTGACATTCGCACCCGGGTCCGAGGTGGGGGAGAGCCTCGGGGGGCGGGGCCCGCGTGCTTCCGTGGGCCCTGCCCAGGGTTCTCTCTTGCGGGCTCTGGTGCGGCGGATCGGTCGATGAGCCTGCCGCGAATCCGCGCACAGGCCCCTTGCTAAGCTTCGACCGGATCATCAGGACTTCGAGGGAGCAGCATGGGCGCTGAACGCGCGGTTACGGACGTCGACGGACTCGAGAGGCCGAAGTGGAGGCTCGTCGGACCGGGCCTGCTGGCAGCGGCCACCGGCGTCGGCGCCGGAGACCTCGTTGCCACCCTGATCGCAGGTAGCCAGTACGGCTACGCGCTCCTGTGGGCGGCGGTGATCGGGTGCGTCCTCAAGATCATCCTCGTCGAGGGCGTCGGCCGCTGGTACCTCGCGACGGGCAAGACCATCTTCCAGGGCTGGCGGACGCTCGGCGTCTGGACGAGCTGGTATTTCGGCCCGTACATCGTCATCTGGGGCTTCGTGTACGGCGCGACGGCGATGAGCTCGACGGCGCTGCCGCTCCAGGCGCTCTTTCCCGCCGTCCCGCTCAACGTCTTCGCCGTCGCCTCCGGGCTGATCGGTCTGGCCCTCGTCTGGTTCGGCCGGTACGGGCTCTTCGAGAAGATCATGACCGTGATGGTCGGGATCATGTTCGTCTCCGTGGTCGGTTCCGCCATCCTCGCGATGCCGAACATACCGTCCATGGCAACGGGTCTGGTCCCCACCCTGCCGGAAGGGTCGGTGTTCTACGTCCTCGGGCTCGCCGGCGGCGTCGGTGGCACGATCACGCTCGCGGCCTACGGGTACTGGCTGCGGGAAAAGGGCTGGAACAAGCCCAAGTGGATGAAGGTCATGCGGGTGGACAACTCGGTCGCCTACACGATGACCGGGATCTTCGTCGTGTGCATGCTCATCCTCGGCGCGGAACTGCTCTACTCGGCCAACGTCTCGCTGCAGAGCGGCGACCGCGGCCTGCTCGACATGGGCGCTGTGCTGGAGGACCGCTACGGCGTCATCTGGGCGAAGGTCTTCCTGATCGGATTCTGGGCATCGTCCTTCTCCTCCCTCCTGGGCGTCTGGCACGGCGTCAGCCTGATGTTCGCCGACTTCTGGGCCAACTTCCGCAAGAAGGCGGACGACCTGTCCGACGACGACGCCCCCGGCTCGCACAGCAAGCGGCCCGGGCCTACATGCTGTGGCTGACTCTCCCGCCGATGCTGCTGCTCCTGCTCGGGCGGCCGTTCTTCCTGATCCTCATGTACGGCGTTCTCGGGTCGCTGTTCATGCCGTTCCTCGCCATCACACTGCTCGTCCTGCTGAACAGCTCCCGCCTGGCGAAGGAGTGGCGGAACAAGTGGCTGTCCAACGTGTTCCTCGCCATCACCACCATCGTGTTCCTCGTCCTCGGGGCGAACGAGCTCGTCAAGGCGGTCACCGGAAGCTGACCCGGCTCTCCCCGCGTGCCAGACTGGGACCATGCTCGTAGCCTTCAGCGTCGCCCGTCCGGAACATCCGATCTCTCGCGTGAGAACCCCGACGGTTCGGTGCACGACGCCGTGGCCGCAGCGGTCGCCGTGGTGCGCGAGTCAGGACTGCCGAACTCCACGGATTCGATGTTCACCACCATCGAGGGCGAGTGGGACGAGGTGATGGCCGTGGTCAAGAACGCCACCGCCGCCGTCGGCCGCTACGGCAGCCGCGTCTCCCTGGTGCTCAAGGCGGACATCCGCCCGGGCCGGACGGGGGAGCTGACGGGCAAGGTGGAGCGGCTCGAAGCGGCCCTCGCCGAGCAGGAGCAGTTCGAGGGCCATTCCTGAGACTGGCCCGTGCCAACCGGTGACCTGAGGCCACTAAACTGAAGCGGTGACACAGCACCTGCTCACGCTGCCCTATCTGATCCGGCCGGCCACCGTCGACGACGCCGAGGCGTACGCCCGCACGCACGTCGCGGGGCTCCACGAGACGTACGAGCTCCTTATGCCGACGGAGTACCACGAGTACTACGACGCCGAGCTGCCCGCGATCATCGAGCGCCGGCGTGCCGCCTTCGAGGAGGCGGAGAGGAAGCCGGGGAGCGCGCGGAGCTGGCTGGCGTTCGACGAAGCCGGCGAGCCGGTCGCCATTGCGACCTCCGGACCGGGACGCGACGAGGATCGCCCCGATTTCGAACTGCACCACATCTACACCCTGCGGAGCACCCACGGGACGGGCCTGGGGCAGCGACTGCTCGACACGGCGATCGGCACGCGCGCCGCGTACCTCTGGATCCTCAATGGCAACCCGCGGGCCGAACGCTTCTACCTCCGGAACGGGTTCCGGCCCGATGGCACCTCCATGCTGTGCGGTCCCACGTGGCACCACCGCCCGATGTTCCGTATGGACCGGCGCGACCATTCGTGCTGAGGGCTTCGCCGGCCGCCCGGTGCCTAATCCAGGGGCTCGAGCAGCAGTACCGACGGCCGGTTGCCGCCCCATCCACGACGTGAAGAGGTCCGCCTGATGGCGAAGCCCGCGGGCCCGCGCCCCGAGATCGGTGAATTCCCCATCGATACCGGGACGTGCGAACTCGAGCCCGATCCGTACAATCCGAACGGCTGGGTGCTGCGGATCAACGGCGTGCCCAGTTCGCACATCGACCTGGCCGATCCTCTGCAGCTCGACTTCGAGTACATGCGCTGGATCGCCTCGCTCGTCGATTCGCGCTGGGCGTCCTCCGACAGGCTCCGCGTCCTGCATCTCGGCGGAGGGGCGTGCTCACTGGCGCGCCGCTTCGCCGCCTCCCACCCGCAGGCACGGCAGGTCGTCGTCGAGCTCGACGGTCGGCTGGCGGAGCTGGTACGAGGCTGGTTCGACCTCCCGCGGGCGCCACTCGTCCGGATCCGGGTGGGCGAGGCGCGAGCGGTGACGGAGTCGCTCAGTGAGGGCAGCAGGGACCTCGTGATCCGCGACGTCTTCGCCGGGAGCGTCACCCCGGCGCCCCTCACGACGCTCGGGTTCACGCAGGCTGCGAAGCACGTCCTCGCGGCCGACGGCGTCTATGTCGTCAACTGCGGTGACGGCCCCGATCTCGCGATGGCCAGACGCGAAGCCACGACGATCGGCGCAGCGTTCGCCCACACCGCGATCATCGCCGACCCGGCGATGCTCAAGGGCAGGCGCTACGGCAACGTGATCATCGCCGGGAGCGACGTACCGCTGGGGGAGGACCCCGGGCTGGCCCGGGAACTGCTGGGAGGAGGCGTCCCGGCGCAGCTCTGGCAGGACGCCCGCGTGCGGACCTTCGCAACGGGTGCCCGGATTCTGCAGGATCCAACACCGAACTCTTCCGCCGACGGGTAGGGACGCTCCTCCTCGACGCAAGCCGTTCGGGGCGCCGGTCGGAAAGAAACCCGTCGCTGCCCCGTTCGCCTAGGCTGGCAGCGTGGAACTGGGACTGCTGGGTGTCATCGGGATAGCCGTCCTCGTCGCGGTGGCTGTCCTCTCGCAACGCGTGGGCGTCGCCTCTCCGCTGATCCTCGTGGTCGTGGGGATCGGACTGTCCTTCGTGCCCGGAGTGCCCAGCTTCAGGATCCCGGACGAATGGATCCTCACCGGCATCCTGCCGCCGTTGCTCTACGCGGCGGCGATCAAGACGCCTGTCATGGAATTCCGCCGGAACCTCACGCCGATCGCCAGTCTGTCCGTGGCGCTCGTCGTCGTCTCCGCCTTCGTCACGGGCCTCCTCCTCCACGTCCTCCTGCCGGGGCTGGGCTTCGCAGCGGCGGTCGCGCTCGGGGCCGTCATCAGCCCGCCCGATGCCGTCGCGGCCACCTCCATCGGTCGCAGGCTGGGGCTTCCGCCACGCCTGCTGACGGTGCTGGAGGGCGAGGGCCTTGTCAACGACGCGACGGCCCTTGTCCTCCTGCGCAGCGCCATCGCGGCATCGGCCGGAGCGCTCTCCGGCATCGGATCGGCCGTGGCGGACTTCGCGTTCGCCGTCGTCGTGGCGGTGCTCGTGGGGTACGCCGTCGGGGTGGTCACCGTCTTCCTGCGTGCGAGGCTCGACGATCCCGTCCTGGATACCGCCATCTCCCTCGTGGTGCCTTTCGTCGCCTTCATCCCCGCCGAGGAGCTGGGTGCGTCGGGAGTGCTGGCGGTCGTGGTGGCGGGCATCTACACGGGCCACCGCAGCGCGAGCCACCTCGACGCACGGGCACGCATCAGCGACAACGTGAACTGGCGGACGGTGCAGTTCCTGCTCGAGAACGGCGTCTTCCTGCTCATCGGCCTCGAGATCAGGAGCCTGATACAGGACATCGACGAGTCGCTGCTGACGGTCGGGCAGACGGTGCAGATCGGGCTGCTGACCACCCTCGTCCTGGTCGTCGTCAGATTCCTGTGGGTCTTCCCCCTCGTGCTGCTCATGCAACGGCTGCCGAGCAGAGCAGCGCGACGTTCCTTTCAGCTGCGCAGGGGGCTGGCGCGGCTCAGGGGGCAGGGCTCCCTGGATGCGCGGCAGGAGCGCCGGAAACGGGTACTCGACAGGATGTACCAGCGCGGCCAGGCGGATCTCGAACTAGAGCGTCGCGAGGGGTTCAGCTGGAAGGGCGCCACGGTGTTCGGCTGGTCCGGGATGCGCGGCGTGGTGACGCTGGCAGCGGCGCAGTCCCTGCCCGAGTCCTTCGCGTACAGGGAGCAGCTGGTGCTGATCGCCTTCACCGTCGCCGTCACGACCCTGCTGGTCCAGGGCAGTACCCTGCCCGCCCTCATCCGCGTCCTCAGGATCGAGGGGATCGACGCGGGCACGGACCGCGAGGAGTCGGCGACCCTCTTCGACGAGTTGCGGACCGAGGGACTGCGCGTGCTGGAGCATCCGCAGGACGTCCTGGGCGAGGGTGTCCCTGTGGACGCCGCAGTGCTCGACCGCGTGCGGACCGATACGGGCGCGCGGAGCGAGGTCGAGTGGGAGAGGGTCCGGCTGCCCGAGCAGAAGCTCGTCCGCTCCCCGCACCGCCAGTACCGGGACCTGCGGCTGGCCGTGCTCGCTGCCGAGCGCCGGGCACTCCTCGCAGCGAGGTCACGCGGAACCTACTCCTCCCGGGTGCTCGCCAACGCCCAGCGCATCCTCGACGTGGAGGAGACCCGCCTCCGCCCGCGCGGCGGCAGCACCTGACCGCCGACGCCCGCGCGGTTCGACGATACGCTGCCCGGGCCGGAGTCAGATGCCGAGCAGCTGCTCGATCGGCCCGATACCGAAGAACACGACGAATGCCGCGGCCACCGCCCACATCAGCGGATGCACCTCACGGCCCCGGCCCTGGATGGCACGGATCAGCACGAAGGCGATGAAGCCCGCGCCGAGGCCGTTGGCGATCGAATAGGTGAACGGCATCAGGGTGAACGTGAGGAACGCCGGGATGGCGACGCCCCAGTCGTCGAAGTCGATGCGGCCCACCTGGGCCACCATCATGAAGCCGACCACCACGAGTGCGGGAGCCACGGCCTCGAACGGTACGAGGCTGATCAGCGGCGTGAAGAACATCGCCAGCAGGAAGAGCAGCCCGGTCACCACATTGGCGAGGCCCGTTCGCGCACCCTCGCCGATCCCGGCGCCCGACTCGACGTAGATCTGGTTGGACGAGACGGAACCGGCGCCTCCGGCAACGGCACCGAGGGCGTCGACGATGAGCACGCGGTCCACGCCTGGGATGTTGCCCTTGGAGTCGACGAGCTTGGCCTCGTTCGCGAGGCCGACCATGGTCCCCATCGCGTCGAAGAAGATGCTGAGGAGGATCGTGAAGGTCAGCAGCAGCGCCGCGGTCCCACCGAGGTGCCCGAAGGCACCGAACAGGCTGACATTGCCCACGAGACTGAGATCGGGGACGCCCACCCAGGTCCCCGAGGGGAGTTCGGGAACGACGAGCGACCAGCCGGCGGGATTGGGCTCCTGGCCGGCGGCGACACTGGGACCAACGTCGACCACGGCTTCGAGCACGACGGCGAGCACCGTCGCCGCCAGCACGCCGATCAGGATGGCGCCGCGCACCTTGCGGACGACGAGCGCGATCGTGAGGATCAGGCCGAAGACGAACACGAGGGTGGGCCACCCGATCAGGACCCCGCCGAATCCGAGGCCGACGGGCACGGTGGTGCCGGCGATGTCGGGGACACGGCGCACGAATCCGGCGTTGACCAGGCCGATGAGGGCGATGAAGAGTCCGATGCCCACGACGATCGCCGTCTTGAGACTCTCGGGCACGGCGTTGAAGACCGCCGTGCGGAAGCCGGTCAGCACGAGCACCAGCATCGTGAGACCGGCGAGCATGACCAGGCCCATGATGTCCGGCCACGTCAGCCCCGGATTCGTCGCGACGGTGATGGCGACGAAAGCGTTGACGCCCAGCCCCGTGGCCAGGGCGAACGGGTACCTGGCCCACGCGCCCATGACGATGGTCAGGACGCCGGCCACGAGCGCGGTCACGGCGGCGACACGCTCGAAGCCGAGTTCGGCTCCCGACGAGTCTGCTCCGGCGAGGATCAACGGATTGAGCACCACGATGTAGCTCATCGCGAAGAAGGTGGCGAGGCCACCGCGGATCTCACGGGAGAACGTCGACCCCCGCTGGGTGATGTCGAAGTATCGATCCAGCACGGAACCAGTTTTGAGCATGGGGGATCCTAGGGCGGAAGGGGCGGGTCGTCGGAGGAATTCTATCCCGGCCCGCGTGCGGCGAACGGTTCATGACGCGAGGTCCGCGGAGGCCTATGCGGGTGCGTTCCCAGCACGTGGTCAGGGTCCTGCGCGTAGGGTTGAAGCATGGCTGCCCTCTCCTTTCTGCCCGCACGGTTCCCGGTGACGACGAACCCTGGACGTCGTCCGGCTCCCTCCGTCACGGCCCTGGTCTCCGCCGTCCTGCTGGCGATCGCGATGCTCCTCGGTGCCGGCGGGGCAGCGAGCGCCCACGACGAGCTCACCGGCACCACCCCGGCGGAGGGAGCGGATGTGGACGTTCTGCCTCCCAGCCTCGAACTGGCCTTCTCCAACGTGCCGTCCGGGATCGGAGCGCAGGTCCAGGTCCTCGACGAGTCCGGCACGGACTGGGCGGACGGACCGGTGGAGATCGTCGACCGCACCGCCACGCAAGGTCTGCGGCCCGGAGCCCCCGCGGGTGAGTACACCGTCAACTGGCGGGTCGTCAGTTCGGATTCCCACCCGATCGAGGGCACTTTCGCCTTCACCACGCTGCAGGGCTCGACGACGGTACCCGACTCGGCGACCACCGCCGGCCCGATCGAGACACAGGACGATCCGACCAACGAGACACAGACAGCGGGCGTCAGCGACTTCCCATGGAGCATCGTGCTGATGATCGCCGCGCTGGTGGCCATCGCCGTCGCCCTCGCGATCACCGCTCGGAAGCGGCTCGGCTCCACCAGGTAGGGCGGGCCCGGACGTGGCGGGTCAGGCTCCCAGCGGTGAGATCGCGGCCCGGGGCGGCGTCAGGCGGTTCAATGCCGCCGGTCCCTGCTCGACGATCGTGTCGCTGACGAGCTTCGCCTGACGCACGATCTCGCGGGTGGTGGGGGTCAGCAGTTCACCGACGCCGACGAGGTGCAGCCCGATCGCACGCAGGGCGGCCTTGAAGTCCCTGCCGATGGCGATGCCCATCGAGCGGAGGAATCTCCGCAACTCGTTCTGCGGGTACTTGGTGAGCACCACGTGATCGGCGAGCAGTACGCCGTCCGCCGTCTGCACGGCCCACTTCTTGCGGCCCACGGGAGCCTTGATGAGTTTGGGATGGCCGATGATGCTGAGGTGCTCGGCCACCGTGCTCTGCCGGACGTCGAGCTGGTGGGCGGCGGCGTATCCGCGCAGGAGCCGCATCAGTTCGGTGCGTTCGGAGAGCGAGACGGAGTCGGTCATCACCGTGCGCATGGCGCCGGAGTCGAAGCACTCGAGGCTCTCGACGACGATCGAGTCGATACCGCGGCGGCTCAGTTCGCTGGCGACGGCGAGGCCGGACAGTCCTGAACCAATGACCACGGTGCTCGTATGCTCAGCGGCCGGGGGCAGGGCTGATGCCGAGCGGACCTGATCGAACGGCAGAGAATTCACCGGGGTTACCTCCACGTGGAGCATCGTTCCCGTACGGCCCGGCGCCTCTTCCGGGCCGTACGGACTCTTGGCTGCGAACGGGTCATCCAAGAGCACTACGCGCAGGGGTGGCCCAACCATCAGGCGGACCCCCGCAACAGGTCATCGAAGCCTATATAACTTTTCAGACCGTGGATAGACCGATGCACTCCTGTGCGCTACAAATGGGGGACCGGCCGCTTCAGGCGGTGGGGACACGCGACCGAGGGAGGCCTGCCGTGGGCAGTGAGCATGCAGAAGGTTCGTCGCAGGAGCCGATGAGGCACGGAATCGTCGTCGGGGTCGACGGATCGGACCAGAGCACGTGTGCCCTGCTGTGGGCCGCACGGGAGGCGGAGCGCCGCGCTGCTCCGCTGTACGTCGTGACCGCGTACACGGTACCGGTCTTCGCGGCGTCGAGCATGGACGCCGGTTATGCCACGGTCGACGACGACGTCATCCGCGAGAGCGCCCGGGCCGTGCTCACCGAATCCCTCTCACACCTCGAGGGCCGATCGCTGGACATCCACCCCAGGGTCGAGGCGGGTGATGCAGCCGGTGTCCTGCTGGACCTCTCCGAGGAGGCCGAACTCATGGTCGTCGGTTCCCGCGGGCGTGGTGGATTCGTCGGACGACTGCTCGGTTCCGTCAGCAGTGCCCTGCCCGCGCACGCGAAGTGCCCGACCGCGGTCATCCCCGTCTGCACCGGGGCCCGGCTCGGACGGCCTGAACTCGGCAGGAAGCCGGGCAAGGAAAGGCCGCCCGTGACTGTCGAGCCCGTCGTGGTCGTGGGTGTCGACGGCTCGGAGCAGGCTCGGATGGCCTCGCTCGCAGCAGCAGAGGAAGCGCGGTCACGGGGACTGGGGCTGCGGGTCATCTGCTCGGTCGCGCCCTTCAACGGGTCACTCGCCTGGGTGCCCGCGCCCGTCGACCGGGAAGCACTGCACGCGGACCTCGCCGCCCAGCTGGCGGCGGCCGGGACTGGCTCAAGAGCCACTACCCCGATGTCGACATCCGGGCGGACCTCGTGGACGGCCCTCCTGCGGAAGTGCTCATCGAGGCGTCGGCGGCGTGTGAGCTGCTCGTCGTGGGCACACGCGGCAGGGGCGGCTTCGCGGGCATGCTGATGGGCTCCACGAGCCAGGGCGTCCTGCATCACGCCCGCGGTCCGGTGCTGGTGGTGCCTGACAGGGCGGATCCACGTCTCGAGGACCGGAAGTCCTTCGGCCCCATGATCGCCCCGGTGCGCTGAGCGGCTCGGGTCACCGGTCCGGCGCCGCCGACCGACGGGAGAAGCATCGGTCGGATGCCGTCGCAGTATCCGCTGGACGCGGATCCTGCGTGCAGCCGGATCAGAGCCTTCCGGCGGAGGGATTCAGCGGACCCATCCCGCCCATGTGCGCGAGATCGGTGACGAGGATGCCCTGCGCGGGGTTCAAGGCGTTCACCACCTGATTGCCGCCGATGTAGATGGCGACGTGCCAGATGTCGGAGCCGCTGCCCCAGAACACCAGATCACCCGGCTGCATCTGTGACAGCGGCACATGCTGAACGGCGAAGTACTGCTGCGCTGCGGTCCGTGGCAGTGATACACCGGCAGACGCGAAGGCCTGCTGGGTGAGGCCGGAGCAGTCGTAGCCGAGGGGCCCGTTGCCTCCCCAGGAGTAGAAGTAGGGGCTGCCGGTCTTGGAGAGGGCATAGTTCATCGCCACAGCGCCTGCTCCACTGCTCGACGGCGGTGCAGGGGACGGTGCGACCGGTGCAGGAGGGAGGGGGGCAGGTGGGGCAGGGGCCGGAGCAGGAGGAGGGCTGACGGGCGCGGGCGGCAGGGGAGCCGGCGCGGGCCTCTCGGGCGCGGGTGCCGGCGTGACGGGCGCGGGTGG
>WNZI01000054.1 GCA_009728235.1 Vibrio cholerae
GACCTTGAATGCGACCTCCTAGCCGATGCGACGAACGAGCTTCTCAGCGACAGTGGCGCGAAGGCTCGGGTGAGCCCATGTTCGGGGGATCCGTCAGCGGAGTCGGCGCGGTCCCGATATGAACTCGGCGCTGCCGGCGCGTTTCTGTTCACGGCTGAGGAGCAGGAACAGGAACGCCTGCACGCAGTGACCCGCTCCGATCTGCTGGACACCGAGCGTGAGGAACGCTTCGATGCGATCACCCAGCAAGCAAGGGACTACTTCAATGTGAGCTCCTCAATCGTCGCTTTGATCGATGATCGGCGGCAGTTCCTGAAGTCCGTCATCGGACCGGTGCAACAGAACATGCCGCGGGAGATTTCGTTCTGCAACGCGACGATCCGCAACGCCGGCCCGTTGGTCGTGCTGGACGCCCTCGAGGATGACCGGTTCAAGGAGAACCCTCTGGTGGTGGGGGAGCCCTACATACGCTTCTACGCCGGCTACCCGCTCCGTGGGCCCGGTGGGTGGACGATCGGGACGCTATGTGTGATCGACCAGCAGCCGCGGAAGTACTCGGTCAGCGACGACGCGCGACTGCGTTCCCTGGCCCGTCGCGCTGAGGAACAAATCAACGGCCCCCGCCTCTTCGCTGATGAGGACGCAGATCCAACCGGGCCGCGTGAGCAGGAGTAGAAGCCGAAGGGAGACCTGGTCGGGTAGAGGACTGGCTAGGGCGTGAAGTGAGTGGTCGGGGTGCCGCCGCTTGCTTGCAGGACGATGTCTTGTGCCAGGTGCCGTAGTTTGATGTTGCGAGCGTTCGAGGCGCGCTTGAGGATGGCGGATGCCTCGTCTTGGGTGCAGCGGTTCTGGGCGATGATGATGCCGATCGCCATGTCGATGCTGGTCCGTGATTCCATGGCCGAGCGCATGTGTTCTGTCAGGTCCTGGCACTGGGTCAGTTGCAACCGCAGCTTTATGGACGTGCCGGCTTGTTCGGCGAACACCGACGCGACGCGTTGCCGGTCCGAGGAGAAAAACGCGACCGGTCGGGCATAGAAGTTCAGTGCGCCCGAACTCCCTGCACCGAGCATCAGGGGAACGCTGAGGATCGAGGCGAATCCCCGGGACGCCGGGACGCCGAAGAACGGCGGATGTTTCGGATCGCCGGTGTTGTCGGCGACCTGCAACCTGGAGGCGCTGAGAGCCTGCGGAGCGGGACCCTCGCCCAGAGCATGCTGTGCAGCGAGGACCTCATACATTTCCGTGACGACCGGTGATGCGCTGCAGAAAAGCGGCTGCCCGCCCGTGCGCTGGACCATCAGCCCACAGGCGATCTGCTCCTCGTGGCTGAAGAGCTTCGCGCCGACAAGCGTGAGCTGCTCGAGGAAGACGATGATGCTGTCCTCGCTGGGCATTGCGTCTTGGACTGCGATCACCGGTGATGCGTCATAGTCTGCATACGTCGAAGCGTACGCACACTCAGCCACCCGCCACACCACTCTTCGGCTGCGAGCAACGACCGTCGGCAGATCCTCGGCTCGCGCGCCCAGTTCATCGAACGGCATTATTGCCATCCTCGAGCACGGATGGAACGGATCGATCATCCGGCCAATGCTCACCGGCATCGACCCCGACGCGCAGATGCTCTTCTGGCGCTTCCCGGTGCTGGCGGGAGGTGCCCGTTAGGACTCGCCATTTTCTGAAGACGCGGCAGGGTCTAGGAGTTGTTTTCAGGTTCGTCGCGGCTGCCGATCATCGTCGCGCAGTGCTTGCCCAGTAGATGTGAGGGTGTTCAGACACCGAGGATCGTGAGCCAGCCCGCGAGGGCCAGGAGAGTGATGATCAGGACGGGGATGGTCAGGACGATGCCGGTGCGGAAGTACTGGCCCCAACCGATGTGGATGCCCTTGCGGTCCAGGACGTGAAGCCAGAGCAGAGTGGCGAGGCTGCCAATAGGGGTGATCTTCGGGCCGAGGTCGGATCCGATGACGTTGGCGTAGATCATCGCTTCCTGCGTCAGCCCGGTGGCTCCTGCTGCGCCGATGGCGAGGGAGGCAATGAGGACGGTGGGCATGTTGTTCATCAGGGACGCGAGGACCGCGACGATGACGCCGACACCGAGGGCGGTGATCAGGACGCCGTTGTTGCTTATGGCGGAGAATACGCCAGCGAGTTCGTCGGTGAGGCCCTGGTTCCGCAGCCCGTAGACCACCAGGTACATGCCGATGGAGAACAGGACGATCTGCCAAGGCGCTTCCCGCAGAATCCGTGGAACGGAGATTCGTCCGTTCGGAAGCGCTACTGCGCCGCCGCCAGCTGAGGAGAGGGACGCGTCGTCGTTCACGTCCGGGCTGTTCATGTCCGAGGCCGGGTGGATGCTGTTCGTGGTGCTCCCGGTGCCACTGGTGGAGCGGTGAGCTGCACCGACTGTTTCGTAGTCGAGGTCGGCTGCCCTGCCAGCATCGGTTCCGGAAGTCACCGCCTGCTCTGTTGAGCCCGCTGCTGTGACTGAGGTTGCAGCGCGGGGGAACAGGAAGGCGGGTTTGCGGGAGGCGACGAGCATGAGGACGACCGCGCCGAGGCCGGCGACGGCGGACAGTGGGATATGCAGGGGTTCGGCGGCGAAGTAGCCGATGAGCAGGACGCCGAGGATCACCCATCCGGTCTTGAACGTGAGGGGATCCGCGATGGCCGACTTCGGGGTGTCGAGGACGCTCATGTCGTAGGTGCGGGGGATGACCTTGCGGAAGAACAGCAGGAGGACGCCGAGGCTCGCGGCGACGGACACGATGCCGACGGGAACCATGACAGCTGCGTAGCGGGCGAAGCTGATGTCGAAGAAGTCCGCGGTGACTATGTTGACGAGGTTGGAGACGACCAGGGGCAGGCTGCCGGCGTCGGCGATGAACCCGCAGGCGATAACGAACCCGAGCGAGGCTTTGGCCGGGAATTTCAGGGCCAGAAGCATCTGGATGACGATCGGGGTGAGGATCAGCGCCGCCCCGTCGTTAGCGAAGACCGCCGCTATCGCTGCTCCGAGCAGCACGATCAGCGTGAACAGCAGCCGCCCATTACCCCTGCCCCATCGGGCGACGTGCAGTGCCGCCCACGTGAAGAACCCGGATTCATCCAGGATCAGGGAGATGATCACGATCGCGACGAAGGCGAACGTCGCATTCCAGACGATGTCCCACACGACCGGAATGTCCGACAGGCTCACCACCGTGGTGAGAAGCGCGACGACAGCGCCACCGAGGGCGGACCAGCCGATGCCCAAGCCTTTGGGTTGCCAGATAACCAGGGTCAGGGTGGCGAGGAAAATCAGTACAGCGACCACGGTCATGGCAGTCATAGCAGCAGGGCTCCTAACAGGAGGGCAGGAAGGAACGCACCGGCGAGCTCACAGGTGAGGTCGTGGCGGGCTCGGGAGCGAACACCGGGCGAGCAGGGCAGTCATAGACCGTTGTCGTCCGGGGCGGGAAGCGTTGGGGCTGGGGTCAGCGGGTGGTGAGGGTGGTGTGGAGGGTAGTGACACGTTCGAGGATGTCGTCGCGCACCAAGCGCATCCGCTCAATCCCGTCGATGCCGCGTTCGCTGGGCTCGTCCGTCTCCCACCGCTCGTAGAGGGTGCGCTCGACCTCGTCGACCTGCGCTTCGGGGCCGAGGATGACGACGAGGTCCGCCTGTTCTTGGTCCTCGCGTGTGATCTGGCGCGGGACGTTCTGGCTGATGTCGACCCCTACCTCGGCCAAGACCTCGGCCGAGAGGTCGTTGACCGCGGACCCGGGCTTGGACCCGGCGGAGGCGGTGGTCACGGAGTCCCCGGCGACCTTGTCCATGAGGCCGGCGGCCATCTGGGACTTACCGCCGTTCTTCACGCACACGAACAGGACGGAGGGCTTGTCGGCCTTGAAACTCACAGGGATACTCACTTCTTCTGATCGGTGGGAGTGAAGCAGGGGTCAGGCACGAACCGGGCAGGGACAAGGTGGGCCGTCTGGAATCTAGGAGGCTGCGGCGATTCTACTTGGGCTCGGCGAGGACGCCAGCGAGGGCGTCCAGAGCTCCGGGCACGATGGAGAAGTACGCCCACACGCCGCGCTTCTCGCGGTGCAGGATCCCGGCGTCGACGAGGATCTTCAGGTGATGCGACACCGTCGGCTGCCCGAGGTTCAGCGGCTCGGTGAGGTCACAGACGCAGGCTTCGTTCTCGGTGCTGGAGGAGATCAACGAGACCAGGCGCAGACGGTTTGGGTCGGCGATCGCCTTGAACTGCTTGGACAACGCCTCGGCCCGCTCCGCACTCATCGCCGGCGCCCCGGACGGCACACAGCACCGACCCTCATCAACCACGTCACCGACCCTGTTGTCGGGTGCGAGGTCCGTGGTTACAGCCATGGTTCGGGGCTCGGAAATCGTCGTCATGCCTCCCAGCATACCTGCACATTGACAATCGTCGATATGGCTCCGCATACTCAATATCGAAGACAGTCAATCTCTCATCGGGTGTCTGCACAGGTGAGTACCTGAGAGCGATTCGACTCCTATCTACCATTCACGAGGCCTGTCCGGAGCACCGGGACAGAGCGAAGACCGAAGGATCACCATGACCACCGAACTTGCAGCTGTAGCAACCCCCGATCAGAAGAAGCCGTCGGTCCTGTTCGTCTGCGTCCACAATGCCGGTCGTTCACAGATGGCGGCCGCGTACCTGAACCACCTGTCTGAGGGGCGTATCGAGGTCCTGTCGGCCGGGTCGCAGCCTGCGGACCAGGTCAATCCCGCCGCCGTCGAAGCCATGAGGGAGGAGGGTATCGACATCACCGCGGAGAACCCGAAGATCCTCACCACCGAAGCCGTGAAGGCCTCGGACGTCGTCGTGACGATGGGGTGCGGGGACGAGTGCCCGTACTTCCCGGGCAAGAGGTACGAGGACTGGGTCCTCGAGGATCCCGCCGGCAAGGGCGTCGAGTCCGTCCGTCCGATCCGTGACGAGATCAAGGCCCGCATCCAGCAGCTCATCAGCGAACTCCTCCCCGCCACCAGTGCCAGCACCGGTACCCCGAGCGCCTGACCCGCGCAGTCCCTTCACCCGTCGCTCAGCGCTTCCAGGATTCGAAAGGCACCGTCATGACAGGCACACAAACAGATTCTCAGCAGGACGTGCGGCAGGAGAAGATCATCATCGTCGGTTCCGGTCCTGCCGGGTACACGGCGGCGATCTACGCTGCCCGGGCGGGCCTGGCACCGAGGGTCATCGCCGGCGCGGTGACGGCTGGGGGTGCGCTGATGAACACGACGGAGGTCGAGAACTTCCCCGGGTTCACCGACGGCATCCAGGGACCTGAGCTGATGGAGAACCTCCGCGGGCAGGCCGAACGGTTCGGCGCGGTCATCGAATACGACGACGCAGCCGCGGTCGAGCTCACCGGGAACCTGAAGACCGTCACCACGCTGAGCGGTCACACCTATCAGGCGCCGGCGGTGATCCTCGCGACCGGCTCCGCCTACAAGGAACTCGGGTTGCCCGATGAGAAACGCCTCTCCGGCCGCGGGGTGTCGTGGTGCGCGACCTGTGACGGGTTCTTCTTCCGCAGCCAGGACATCATCGTCGTCGGCGGCGGGGACTCGGCCATGGAGGAAGCCCTGTTCCTCACCCGCTTCGCGGCTACCGTCACCGTCGTCGTCCGCGGCTCAACCTTGCGGGCGTCGAAGATCATGGCGCAGCGGGCCATGGACAACGACAAGATCCGCTTCGCATACACCAGCGCGATCACCGCGATCCATGGGGATACGAAAGTCACCGGCGTCACCCTGACCGACACCGTCACCGGGGACAGCCGAGAACAGGACGCGACCGGGATCTTCGTGGCCATCGGGCACTTGCCCCGCACCGACCTCGTCCAGGGCCAGGTCACCCTCGACGACGAGGGCTACATCGTCGTCGACGCGCCCACCACCCTGACGAACCTGTCCGGTGTCTTCGCGTGCGGCGACGCCGTGGATCATCGGTACCGACAGGCCATTACAGCAGCAGGCTCCGGTTGCGCTGCAGCCCTGGACGCCGAACGCTACCTCGCGGCACTTGAGGACGCTCCCAGCATCGCCACCGCTCTCATCGAGGAGAACGCCCATGTCTGACACCACCACCACTTCCACCGTCACCCAGTTGGGTGCCATTACTGGCCCCAACGAGCTCACGAATCTGCCGGTCGCTGTCATCGGCGCCGGACCGATCGGGCTGTCCGCGGCCGCGAACCTCCTCGAGCAGGGTCTGACCCCGATCGTGTTCGAGCAGGGAGACAGTGTCGGAGCAGCTGTTCGGCAGTGGGCGCACATCCGCCTGTTCTCGCCCTGGCAGTACAACATCGACCCCGCCGCCCGGCGCCTCCTCGAGGCCACCGAATGGTCCGAGCCACGCCAGACCGCTCTCCCGTACGGGCGGGAACTGGTTGAGGCCTACCTCGAACCCCTCGCCGCCATCCCCACGATCAAGCAGACCCTGCGCTTCAAGAGCACGGTTACTGCGGTCACCCGGCTGGGCATGGACAAGACCCGCACCAAGGATCGTGACACCACACCTTTCCTCGTCCGCGTCACCAGCCCCGAGGGCACCACAGATCACCTCGTGCGTGCCGTCATCGACGCCTCCGGCACCTGGAACCAGCCCAACCCCCTCGGTCAGGCCGGCCTGCAGGCCCACGGCGAGGAGGCAGCGTCCGCGTTCATCACCACCGCGCTGCCCGACGTCGTCGGTACTGAACGCGACCGATTCGCTGGTAAGACCGTGATGGTCGTCGGCGCCGGCCACTCGGCCGCGAACACGCTCATCAACCTCGGCCAGGTCGCAAAGAACGAGCCCAGCACTCGCGTCCTCTGGGCCGTGCGCGGGAGCGGATCTGCGCAGAAGCTCTACGGCGGAGGGGACCTCGACGGGCTGCCCGCCCGCGGGCAGCTCGGCAGCCGGCTGAAGACCCTCGTGGGCGACGGCGTGATCGAGCTGATCACCAACTTCACCATCACCGGCTTCGAGACGACCGATACAGGTTTGGCGGTAACTGCGTCGACGCCGGACGGGCCCCGCACCATCGATGTCGACGTCCTGGTTCCCGCCACCGGGTTCCGGCCCGACCTGGACATCCTGCGGGAACTGCGCCTGGAACTCGACCCCGCCGTGGAGGCGCCGCGCGCCCTCTGCCCGCTCATCGACCCGGAGTTCCATTCCTGCGGAACAGTTCCGGCCCATGGCGCGGACGTCCTGGCGCACCCGGAGAAGGATTTTTACCTCGTCGGGATGAAGTCCTACGGTCGCGCCCCTACCTTCCTGCTCGCTACCGGGTATGAGCAGGTTCGCTCCGTAACCGCCGCGATCGCCGGCGACCTCGAAGCCGCATCCCGTCTGCAGCTCGAGCTGCCCGAGACAGGGGTCTGCAGCACCGACCTCGGCGCTCCTGCGACACCCCCGCCGCAACCACTGGGGCCGCTGGTGCGTCCTGCGGGACCGGCACAACGGGTGATGCGGCAAGCGATGCAGCATCTGAGGCTGGCGCGTGCTGCTCCGCCCCCGAGCCACAACTGGTCACTATCGGTTTTCCCACCGGCACCGCCCATGGGCGCTCCGGCGACCCCGACTACTGACCTACCGGGACCGATTACCGGCCACCGACAGGCAAAGCGAGGCAGGACCCGGCAGGTAGACCCGCCTGCCGGTCAGAGCACCAGGAAGGACAGCACCATGAGCACGCTCTCGCCAGCTGATGATCCCACCGGCACCCACGAGCACGTCCTGCACCGCATCTGCGACGAGCTCGCCGCCTCCTTCGATGGGGTGTTCGGACCCGAGATGGTCGAACGCTACGTCTTCGAGTCCTATACGGCCCTTGCCCGCACAGCGAAGATCAAGACCTACCTGCCGATCATCACGCGCCGATTCGCCCGCGACCGGCTCAACGCCCTCGCTCACGCGCAGGGCAAACGCCCCAGCGGCGTCCCCGAAGTCCTCTTCGTCTGCGTCCAAAACGCAGGCCGCTCCCAGATGGCTGCAGCCCTGCTCAAGGACCTTACCCAGGGTGCCGTGAACGTCCGCTCCGCAGGCTCGATGCCCGCTGAGCACCTCGACGAGAACGTCGTCATCGCCATGAACGAGATCGGGATCAGCCTCGGTGAGGAGTTCCCCAAACCCCTCACCGACGACGTCGTCCGCGCAGCCGACGTCGTCATCACCATGGGCTGCGGGGACACCTGCCCCATCTATCCGGGCAAGAAGTACGAGGACTGGCAGATCTCTGATCCCGCAGCGATGAGTCTCGACGGAGTCCGCGGCGTGCGGGACGCCCTGCGCGCCCGCGTCGAGGGACTCGTCTCACAACTCGTGACCTAACCTTGGGAACCGCGCTCCCACTGACGAAAGCGGCGGCCAGAATCGGGCTTCACGAACCCGTCGAGGATGGTCGCTATGTTGCACTCAAGAGGCCCGGAGCGAAGCACCTTCATGAACACCCAGGTGCCGTGCGGTGTCGTGTCTGACGGTTCACCTTGATAGATGGTCGTCGTCGCGCATGCGGGCGGCGACCACTACGCCGGAGGCTGCGGTGAGCACGGCGACGGTGCTGATGGCTGCGGGGATTCCGTACCGGTCCGCGAGGAGTCCGGCGAGGAGTGCTCCGATGGCGAAGCCGCCGTCACGCCATAACCGGTAGATCCCGACGGAGCGGGCCCGCCATAGGGGATGTGCGACGTCCCCGATTGCAGCCAGGAGTGCTGGGTAGACCATGGCTGTTCCGAGTCCTAGGAGGATCGCGGCGAACAGCCACGGCCGGAACGTGTGGGCTGCGGCTACTGTCGCTAGTCCTGTGGCCTGAACGAACATGCCGGCGACGATAAGCCATTTTCGACCCCACCTGTCGGAGGCTGCCCCGGTGAAGAGCTGTCCTGCGCCCCAGACCGCGGGATAGACGGCGGCAAGGATCCCTACCTGATTCAGGCTCAGCCCGGAGCTGATGAACAGGACGGGGAAGAGACCCCAGGCGAGGCCGTCGTTGAGGTTGTTGACCAGTCCTGCCTGGCTCGCTGCGGAGAGTGAGCGGTCCTTGAAGCTGGTGAGTGCGAAAACCTGTCCCGTGGTGAGGTTGGCGCGCGCACTGCCGCCTATGTTGCCGTGTGCATTGTCGTCGTGTGTGTCGTCGTGCTGGGAGGCTTCGGTTTTTGCGTGGTGGTGGGTTTCGCGTACGAAGAGGACGGATAAGCCCAGGCCGAGGGCGGTGTAGGCGGCGCCGAGGAGGAACGGGCCGGGCCGCAGCCCGTGTTCGGCGGCGATGTAGCCGGTTGCCAGGGCTGTGACGGAGACTCCGAGGTAGCCGGCTGCTTCGTTCAGTCCCATGGCGAGGCCGCGTTGCTTCGGACCGACGAGGTCCATTTTCATGATGACCGCTGTGGACCAGGTCAGGCCCTGGCTGACGCCCAGGAACACGTTCGCTGCCACGATCCATCCCCAGGTCGGCCCGAAGATGAGCATGAGCGGGACGGGGATCGCGACAAGCCAGCCTGCGACCAGGACGGGTTTGCGGCCGTATCGGTCCGAGAGGGTGCCGGCGAAGTAGTTCATCGCGGCCTTGGAGAGACCGAAAGCAATGATGTACGTCAGCGCGCTCGTGTACTGGTCCAGGTGGAATGTCTGGGAGGCAAGAAGGGGCAGGACGGTGCGTTCCTGGCCCAGCGTCCCGCCGACCAGCGCGTTGACTGCCACGAGCAGCATGAACTGCGCCAGGTTTTGCCGCAGTCCGAGCACCGCGCCCCGTGATCCTGATTGCTGGCGCGGGTTGTGGCGTGGGTGTGTGCTGCCCGGCATGCGTGATGCTCCGTTCAGGTGGTGGGCGTGAAAGAGCCCGGGCGCGCGTGGGGGCGGGCCCGGGCTCAGTGCCCGGAGCCGGTGGAGGCCGGCCCGGGCGGTCTAGGGGGTTAATTTCCGGCGGGTGCGCTCTGGCGGGCCTGCTGGTAGGCGTTCCAGGCGCTGTAGCTGCCGTCGAGTTCGACGACGTCGTAGCCTGCCCGGCGCAGGGCACTGGCAGCGACGGAGTTCCGCAAGCCGCTCTGGCAGTAGGTGACGATCGTTCCTTCGGTGGGGAGTTCGTCGAGGTGCCACATGACCCGTCCGCCGTTGAGCTGGTGAGCTCCGGGGACGTGCCCGGCGCTGTGTTCAGTGCGGTTGCGGACGTCGAGGATCATCGCCGCGTCGACCTCTGCGAGGTCTTCGGGCTGCACGAGGGCGGGCGTGGCGGTGGGCAGCCCGTCGATGCTGGTGACGTACCCGGCCACGTTGTCGATGCCGACGCGGACGAGGTGGTCCCAGATCTCCTGCGCGTGGTCCTGGCTGGTCGCGAGCAGCACGAGCGGGTTCTTGTCCGTCTCGGGGTTCACGACCCACGCCCCGTAGGTCGCGATCGCAGCACTTGCCGGGATGTTCAGGGACCGAGTCACCGTCCCGGCATGGACCTCGTTCGCGGAGCGGGTGTCGATGAACGTCATCGTGTCCGCGGCGATACCAGCGGCGACCTGGTCCTTGTCCAGTTCGGTCAGCGGTGCACGCTCACCCATGACGGCCGGGCCCTCACGGTTCTCGCGCTTCATGCGTCCGAAGTAGGCGTGGGCGTCGGGCTGGCCGTCGAGGAGTTCGCCGATGAAGCCCTGCTCGTCGTTCGCGGCCAGGTAGGGGCCCCACCAGGAGTAGAGACGTTCGTAGCCGACGGTGGTGGACGGGATCGCGCCGAGTGCCTTGCCGCAGGCGCTGCCGGCGCCGTGAGCGGGGTGGACCTGGACGTGGTCGGGCAGTGTCAGGAACTTCTCCTGCAGGCTCTCGAACAGCTGCTTCGCACCCTCGAAGCGGGTGTCGACGCCGCCAGCGGCCTCGTCGAGGAGGTCGGGGCGGCCGAGGTCGCCGGAGAACACGAAATCACCCGAGAGCAGGTAACCGGGCTGATCACTGAACGCGCCGTCGGTGACGAGGAAGGACAGGTGCTCAGGGGTGTGTCCGGGGGTGTGAACAGCCTGGATGCTGATGTTGCCGACGGTGATCGTGTCGCCGTCGAAGAGGCGCTTGCCCTCGAACTCGTACTGCCAGTCTTCTCCGCCCTCACCGGAGACGTAGATCTCCGCCCCGGTCGCCGCGGCGAGTTCGCGGGTGCCCGAGAGGTAGTCGGCATGGATGTGGGTCTCGGTGACGGCCACGATCTTCATGTTGTTCTTCGCCGCGAGGTCCTGGTAGACCGCGATGTCGCGGCGGCCATCGACCACGACAGCGGTGCCGTTGGCCTGGCAGCCGATCAGGTAGCTGGCCTGGGCGAGGTCTTCGTCGTAAATCCGTTCGATCAGCATCTGGTGCTCCTTCAGTTCGCGATTCTGATACCCCCTGGGGTATCGCTCTGGTAACTAGCGTAATACCCCTAGGGGTATACCGCAAGGCGGGAGATGCTTGCGGGGAAGGGTGTTGGGAGGAGGGTGCGTGACCGGGCCCGGGACGGGCCGGGTCCGGGCACGCACCCGGCTTATGGCGTCCGTCGCCGGGTCTTCAGCGGCCTGCCCAGCCTGCCCAAACCTGCCCGGTTGGCCCGGTGTGTCTGGTCTGCCTGGTTTGGTGGGGGTGGCGTGTAGGTGACGGGGTGGCCGCCTCGGTACCATTCGGTGATTCCGCCGGCGACGTTGACTGTGTCGTAGCCGCGGCTGGTGAGCATCCGGGCGGCCTGGCTGCTGCGCTTACCGGAGCCGCACAGCAGATACACCGTGGTGTCGGGTAGGTCGGTGAGGCGGGAGGGCAGTTCCTCGAGTGGGGTGTTCTTCGCTGCCGGGGATGAAGGCCGTGGAATACTCCTGCCTGCTCCGGACATCCACCAGTGCGACGCCGGGCCAGAGTTCGGCCAGGCTGTCCGCCGTGATGGTGCGCAACGGCCTGGGCGGGAAGTCCCTGTCAGGCGTTGCGTGGTGTGGCATCCGCGCGGAGCGTGTCCAGGTCCAGGTTCTTCACGGCCTGGACGAGTTCTTCCAGTCCCGCGGCGTTCAGGGCTCCGGGCTGGGAGAAGACCAGGGTCTTGTTCTTGAAGGCCATCAGGGTGGGGATGGAGGTGATGTTCGCGGCGGCGGCGAGGGCCTGCTCGGCTTCGGTGTCCACCTTGGCGAAGACGACATCCGGGTGCCTTTGGGCGGCGGCATCGTAGGTGGGGGCGAACATGCGGCAGGGGCCGCACCATGCTGCCCAGAAATCGACGAAGACGATGTCGTTATTCTCCAGGGTCTGCGCGAAGCTCTGTTCCGTGACGTCGATCGTGATCGTGGTCGTGGTCGTCGTGGTCGTCGTGGTCGTCGTGGTTGTCATGGTCGTGTTCTGTCCTTTCCGGGTTCTTCTGGGGCGGGGCGTGGTCGTACGGCGGGTTCAGGTAGTGGGCAGACCCGCACGGGTCCAGGCGGTCATGCCACCGGCCATGGTGTCGGCGCTGAAGCCGGCGCTGCTGAGGGCGTCCGCGACGCGGGCTGAGCGGTTACCGCTGCGGCATACAGCGATAATCGGGACCGCGGGCTCCAGTTCGGACAGGCGTGCCTGCAGGTCTCCCATCGGGATGTGCAGGGCGCCGGGAATCATGCCTTCGGAGACCTCGAAGTCCTCCCGGACGTCGAGGATCTGCGCTGACGGGCGGCGGGCGTTGGTGTCATTAATTGTGATCTCTGCCATGGAGAGGTCCTCTCTGGGTGGGATGGGGTCGAACGCTGTAGGTGAGGTGGTGTTGGGATGGATCAGGCGGGTGTGGGTGTGTTGCGGCGCCGGCCCTGATCGTCCTGATCGTTACCGGTGCGGTGGCGGTTGCGGGTGTTCAGGGGGCAGGTCGGGATGATGAACCGGCAGGCAATGAGCGCGGCGAGGGCGACGCCAGCGACGGCCGCTGCGAGGACGAGGCGACTGTCCGCGGGTGCCTGCTGGATGAGGACGAACGCGCCCATGACCAGAACGAACCAGCCGAATCCCTTGCGAAGGGCCGCTTCGGGGATCCGGCCGGCGAGCTGCGCGCCGATCAGGGACCCTACGATCGCAGCAGCGGTCACGGCGAGGGTCAGTGGCCAGTTGATCTCAACGGTGGTGAGATACCCGGCGAGGCCCGCGAAGGACTTCATGGAGATCACGACCAGCGACGTGCCGACGGCCACCGACATCGGCAGTCCACCGAGCAGAGCCAGGGCGGGAACGACGAGGAACCCGCCACCGGCCCCGACGAGACCGGTGACCAGGCCCACGACCACACCATCGAGGATCACTCGTTTCAGCGGCAGCTCACGCTTGACCCCCTCGGAGACTGCGGAGCCGGAGCCTGCACCAGTGGTGCCGGGGGTCTTCCTGCGTCCGCGGATCATCGCGACCGAGGTGGCGACCATCATGAGGGCGAACGCGATGAGCAGGACCTGGCCGGGGATGTACCCGCCGAGCAGCCCGCCGATGAACGCGCCGACCATGCCGGCGGCGCCGAAGATCAGGCCGGTCCGCCACATCACGCGTCCGTTCCGGGCGTGGCTGATGACGCTGATCGCCGAGGTGACACCGACGACGAACAGGGACGCCGCGATTGCTTCCTTGGCCTCGAACCCGGCCACGTACACCAGGATCGGGACGGTCAGGATCGACCCGCCACCGCCGAGGACGCCCAGGGACAGGCCGATCAGGATCGACAGGGCCAGGACGAGGATCAGGGTCACGCTCACGCCACACCAACCGTTTCATCAGCCTTGCCGTCAGCCGTGTTCGCAGTCTGAGCGCTCTGGGCTGAAGTGGTGGGCAGGGAGAGGATCGCGGATTCGCGGGTGGGTTCCTGGCCTGCTTTGTTCCACGGCATCGCGGACAGGGCCTTGCCCATGGCGCAGGTGTTGGTCGCGGCCGAGAACGTGAGCCCGGTCCCGATCACGCCGGCAATGGTGCGCACCTTGGGGGAGACGAACCGTCCACCGGCCAGGCCGGCGATGACCAGGGATCCGGCGACCATGCGGACCTGCCGCTCGAGGTCCCAGCGGGCCTTGCCGCGTACGACGTCGCCGCCGGCTGCGGCATACCCGGGGACTCCGCCGGTCAGGACGTGGGCGGTGCTGATGCCCGAGGCGGCCAGGCGCTGGCGGGCCTGCTCCGCACGCACACCGGACTGGCAGGCCAGAACGACCCGTGAGCCCAGGCGCGATGCGACCTCGTCGGTGTGCTCGGACAGAAGCGGCAACGGCACGTTGTAGGAGCCGAGGATGTGCATGGACTCGAACTCGGCCGCGGACCGCACGTCAATCACCACGAGATCCTGCTGCCCGCTCTCAGCGTTCTGATTCTCGAGCCAGGAGCGCAGTTCCTCGGGTGCCAGCGCCGTGATGGCAGGGGCAGCAGGGGCGGCGGTGGTGGCGGGAGCGGTGGCAGTGGGGGTGGGGGTGTTCATGGGAACCTTCCGGTCGGTGCTGAAGTGGATACCCCCAGGAGTATTCCGCATACCCCCGGGGGTAGTCAAAATACCGGTGGGGGTATAAGCTTGGGGGAGTAGAAACGACCTTTGGAGAACACCATGCAGCTAGACCCGACCGAACTGACCCCCGTTATCAACCGCATGAAGCGAGCCCAAGGCCAGTTGGCCGCAGTGGTCCGCATGCTCGAGGAAGGCCAGGACTGCAAGGACGTCGTCACGCAGCTCTCCGCGGTCTCCAAAGCACTCGACCGGGCCGGCTTCGCGATCATCGCCAGCGGGCTCGAGCAGTGCATCGTTCAAAAGGACGCCAGCCTGGACAAGAAGGAACTCGAGAAGCTGTTCCTGACCCTCGCCTGAGCTGCAGCCCAGTGGTCTGTTACCAGGCACATGCTCGGGAATTCACTCGACAGCCCGCACCCCGTGTAAAGGAGATCCGATGACCTACACCCACTCGATCACCGTCCCGCTGTCTTGGGAGGATGCCGTGCAGGGCACGCGTGAAGCCCTTGCCGCGCAGGGATTCGGGATCCTCACCGAGATCGACGTCCGATCCACCTTCACCACGAAGCTCGGTGCTGATGCCGGGGATGCGGTGGGGGACTACGTCATCCTTGGCGCATGCAATCCGACCCTGGCCAGTCAGGCACTGGCTGCAGAGCCGTCCCTGGGGGCGTTGCTGCCCTGCAACGTCGTCGTCCGCCGCAGCGCCGACGCGCAGGTGACGACGATCGAGGCGATCGATCCGCTGACGATGCTGGAACTCAGCGACAGCTCCGCAGTTCGCGAGGTAGCCCAGGACGCAGATGCCCGCCTGCGCTACGCCCTCACCAACCTCGGGGCACAAGGGTCGACGCCCCTACCGGGCAGCTAAAACACGGGCAGCTATCGGCGGGGGTCCGGAAGGGCTCGCGCTGATGGTTGCCGACCGGGCTCGTTGTGTTGGAGGGACGAAGGGGTGGGACGTTTGGCTGGGGTAGGCAAGCCATTCCTGCGTGGTACGGACACCGCTGAACTGGTTGACTGCTCGCCATGACCGACGCCCAGCACACGCGCATCGAGCCGCACGACACCGGAATCGCCGCACGATTGAACTGGCTGCGGGCCGCCGTTCTCGGCGCCAACGACGGCATCGTATCGACCGCCGCCACCGTCATCGGCGTGGCAGGAGTGACGAACACCCTCACACCGATCCTGGTCGCCGGCACAGCTGCCGTCGTCGGCGGATCCGTGTCGATGGCACTGGGCGAATACGTATCAGTCAGCAGCCAACGCGACAGCCAGGAAGCGCTCATCGCCAAGGAACGCCAGGAACTCGCCGAGGACCCCGCAGGCGAACTCGCGGAACTCGCCGGCCTCTACGAGGAAAAAGGCTTGGCCCCGGACACCGCCCGGCAGGTCGCGGCGGAACTCACCGCACATGACGCCCTCGCAGCCCACCTCTCCGCCGAACTCAACATCGACGAACTCGAAGTCGCCAACCCCTGGCACGCCGCCCTCGCCTCCGCAGCAGCCTTCGCCGCAGGAGCTGTCCTGCCACTGCTGGCCATCCTGCTTCTCCCCGCCGACATACGTATCCCCGCCACCTTCATCGCCGTCCTGATCGCCCTGGCCATCACAGGCGCCATCAGCGCCCACGCCGGCGGCAGCTCCCGACGCAGGGCCGTCATCCGCCTCGTCCTGGGTGGGGCACTGGCCATGGGATTCACCTACCTCGTAGGGAACCTCCTCGGAGCCACCGGCATCGCGTAACAAAGGGCTCCGCTCCCACAGCGCTCCGCTTCAGCGCACGCCGATCCTGCGCCCGGTCAGCCGCGGCACGTCGGCGCCCACCATCGCCAGGTCATTGCCGCATCACCGGAATTACCGAGCGGACATGTAGATACAGGGCACCCGGGAGCGATCTATGCTGAACGCACTGGTCTCAACCCTTGTCGTGCCCGGCCTGCAGTCCGGGGTGTCCCCACGGAGGAGTGCGTGTCATGGATCAGTTCAAAGTGCGCAGGGAAGACGACGTGTTGTTCCTGCAATTGATGCCAGGGGTGCACGTCAGCCACCGTCTAGCGGTCGAAGCAGCACGTGCCCTCAAACACATCAGCGACGGGGATACGTTGCCCCTGGTCGTCTCCATGGCCGGCATCGATGGAGTGGCGCTGAAGGCCCGCATGGGAATGAACACTTACCCCGGGTTCAGCGCTGTCGCACTGATCGGCGACAGCCCGGTCGATGAGGTCCTCGCCGGATTTTCCCACCAGTCCCTCACCGACACCCGCTACTTCACCAGCAAAGAGGCCGGCCTGGCATGGCTTCAGACGAGAACCGAAACGGACACCGCAGCGGCAGGACGGACGGGTCTCTCATCGACGGATGAGCACGAGGAATCCGCAGCCTGAAGGGACGGCAGGGCCGCCTGTGGGTGAGCCAGCGACAGAGGTATCGCTACTTCAGGTCAGCGAGGAGTTCACACACGCCTTCCATCAAAAGCATGCGCTCCAGCTCCGGTAGCGGCATCAGTCCATACAGGAAGGCTTCCACGTCGATCTCGTCGAGCCGGCCGGTCAAGGCGATGTACTGCATCCACACATCCCACGGATCAATACCCTGATCCTGAAGTGTCTGCAAAATGCTCCTGCCGTGACCCTCGAAGCGAGGCTCGCCGTCCACCGTCAATCCCTGCCTATCAGCGCCCGATTTTTCTGGTCCGGTTTCTAGCGTAGGAGCGATAGCAGCGCACTGGGTGCCTGTTTTTTGGTTGTGCAGGACGGGAAGTCCGCCTACCGCCAACCAGCGGTTCCGCACCCTTTCATCAGCGGTATGGCTTCGCGTAGGAGGAGGGGTAGTAGCTCACCCACAGGTGGTGCGGCGTCGGCCGCGCCCGCCCGCCGAGCTGCGCACAACTCTCCTCGAGCACGGATGGAACGAAGCGATCATCCGGCCCCTGCTCACCGGCTTCGACCCCGAAGCACCAACGCTCTTCAGACCGTCGAAGGCCCCACTTGACCATCGCCTATCAGGCCCGTGTCAGGGGCGTGTTCTACGCTTCGTAGTGGAGTCCTGACCGGGGTGTCCGTCGTCCCCGACCTACCGTTGTTGGAGCATCATGCCTGATCGCTCGATACCGCGCCCCGCAGACCTGGCCCTGCGCGTCCGCAGCGCGTTCCGTGCCCGGGTCTCCGGTGACCCCACCGGGGCACCTGACTGGGTGCGCGATATCGCCCTGGTCGGGGAGGGCCCGGGCCTGTTCGAACCCGACGGCGTCGTCTGGCAGGTCCACGGTGGCCTTTCTACGTTGGTCGGCGGCGTCGCGGCCCTCCTCGGCCAGGGCGCACACCCGCTGGCGATGGCCGGAGTCGCCCGGCACTCCTCCTACCGCAGCGACCCATGGGCCCGCCTCGCCGGGACCGCGCGCTGGCTCACCATCACCACCTTCGGCTCCGCGGAACTTGCCGAGCGGGACTCGGCACGGGTCCGCCGCATGCACGGGCGGGTCAGCGGTACCACCGACGACGGCCGCGCCTACTCCGCCTCCGACCCAGCCCTGCTCCGGTGGGTGCATCTGGCCTTCACCGATGCCTTCCTCGGGGCCCACGAGGCCGTCGGCCACGACCTGGCACCGCGGTTCGGCCGCAACTGGGCCGACACCTACGTCGCCGACTGGTCCCGCAGCGCCCGGACCCTCGGGGCCGAGGATCTCCCGGTCAACCGCCGGGAACTCGATGAGGCATTGCGCGCACTGGAACCCGACCTCGAACCCGTACCCACCGAATTGCTGACCTTCCTCTCCGCCCCGGACGGGCTGAACCGGGCGGAACGGATCTTCTACAGCGGCATCGCAAGCGCCGGCGCGCTGGTCATCTCCCCGTCCGTGGCCCCCTTCGCCGGGGTACCCGGCCGCGCTGACCGCTCGCTCGCGAATCGCCTCCGCCTGCAGCGCACCCGCTTGCAGTTGCGTACCTTCCAGCTGGCCCTCGGGCCGCACAGCCCCTCGGTGGACGCGGCGCGCTACCGGCTCGGCCTCGCCGGCCGCCCGGACTGGCTCGACTAAACCTCGGCCGCTACTACTGCCTCGACCACGCTCATTACGCCTGGTCAACACTGATGAGTATGTGAGTATTTGAGTAAGGGTCGGCACCGATGGGTGCCGGCCCTTCGTCGTCCGTGGGTGGCCGGCGGCCGTCGCTGTTCGGGCCTGTGGTGCTTCCCTGCTCTCCGCCAGGGCTCCACCCAGGGCAATGGTCCTGCGCTTCGCTTCGGCCTGATGAGGTCCGGGCGCTCCTTCGTCGCACCCGACCCTGACGTTTTTTGCTGCTGTCCTTCGGATTATGCGCCCCCGCTCCACAGCGTCAACCGGCTCCGCCGGCATCGGGCACACCGATCCTGTCCGGCGCTCCTGCGTCGCTTATTTCCTCCCAGGATCGGCGCACCCTCGCACCTACGGCGTTGAGCACTGCTCCGTCGGGGACGAGCGAGCGAGCTCGCCAGCAGGCAAAAAACAACGGGGAAAGGGTCCACTGCTGGTCACTACAGGGCCCCGACACCACCACTGCAACCAAGGAGCAACACTCATGAACACCGATACCGCAGTTCTGGTCAGCACCACCACAAAGGACACCGAGGAAACCATCACCGCCCCCGTCCTGCCTGTGGATGACCGCACCGGCGACGGGTACGACTGGCTCGACACCCTCACCGGCAGCCCGTGGAAGGTCATGGGCGCGTGGGGCACCGATGGGTGGGACGCCGGGTCCTGGCCCTACGTCTTTTTCGCCACAGCCACCCACCGAGACGAGACCGGCACCCTGTATGGGTACGGGACCTACATCGAGGGCGACACCTACACGCACTGGTACCGCGCCGAGAACGCCTGCCACACGGCGATCACCGCAGAAGTCTTCTGGTACTGGAAGCACGGACAAGCAGACGGGCCGGCCCACTTGCCCGCCACGGCCGAGGAGCTGGACGACGAGTTCACCAAGCCCTACGGATGCATCCACCGCTGCTAGGACTCGCTGACGAAGGCCGCACCCCGCCCAGCGGGCCGGGTGCGGCCCGGCCCTCGACCTCATCAGCCGCATCCCACTAGCCCGAAAGCAGGCACGCACTGATGCCCGAAATGCTGTTCTCCATGAACCGGACTGTCACCCAAGCTGACTACGTCCGCATTGCCGTCGACGAAAACGTCATGCTCACCTGGCTGCACGAGAACCCCAAAGAGAACGACTGGATCCAGCCCGTCTACGACAAGGCCGACATATGCGCCGACGACGTCCGCCGCTACATCGAAGCCCACCCAGAGCTGCGCGGCCACCCGCACTTCCACGAAGCAGCCGGAGAACCACACGAGAGCTGGTCCCAGCTGGAAACCATCAGCCCAGCGGACGAAAACCAGAACTACAGTTAGCTGCATTCATGCGGTAAGAGTGCTCTTTTTCAGATGAATAAACGGTAGAATTAGTACCAGCAGCACAGCAGTTGACTCTCACTAAAACCCACACGTAACCAAGGACTGAACGCCATGACCATTACCGTCTACGAAAAGCCATTCGGGTGCTTCGGATGCAAGAAGACGAAGGAACTGTTCGATGCCGCAGGCGTCCAGTTCACCACCGTGGACATCACCACCAACGACCAGGCTCTCGCCTACGTCACCGAGGAACTCGGCTACAGCCAGGCGCCCGTCGTGGTCTACGAAAAGGACGGCAGTGAGGACCACTGGTCCGGCCTGAACCCCACCAAGATCAACCAGGTCATCGCCCTCGACGGCAAGTAGCCACGCTGCGCTGGCCCGACTCATCTACTCAAATACTCAAATACTCATTCACTCATCAACGACAACACCAGCACCCCACACGAAAGGCAGTTGAGCATCATGGCCGGAGAAACCGTCATCACCGTCATCGGGAACCTCACCTCGGATCCCGAACTCCGCTTCACCCCCAGCGGAGCAGCGGTCGCGAACTTCACCATCGCCTCCACCCCACGCACCTTCGATCGACAGTCCAATGACTGGAAGGACGGGGAAACCCTGTTCCTGCGCTGCAACGTTTGGCGCGAGTCGGCCGAGAACGTCGCCGAGACCCTGACCAAGGGAACCCGCGTCATCGCTCAAGGCCGGCTGAAGTCACGCAGCTACGACACCAAGGAAGGCGAGAAGCGCACCGTCATGGAACTCGAGGTCGACGAGGTCGGACCGAGCCTGCGCTACGCCTCAGCGAAAGTCACCCGCGCCCAGCGCAACGGATCCGGCAACAACGGCGCTGGTGGAGGTAACACTCAGGGCGGGGGAGGGTTCCAGGGAGGAGCGCAGCCGGGTAACACGTGGCAGCAGCAGCCCGCGGATGACCCGTGGGGAGCTCCCGCAGCAGCTCGTGCCGGCGGTGCTGGCGGTGCCGGTGGGTGGGGCAACGGACCTGACAGCGAACCGCCGTTCTGATCAACACGTAGGGGTGGCCTGCAACCGTCGGTCACCCCTGATCATCGCCTCTCACTCACCAGCTGACCTGTCTCGATGAAGACCGCCTCTGGAAGGATCACATCATGACCGACGAATCAGAAGAGTTCAGCCTGGCGGACGACGACGAACCAACCCCCGCGATCGTGTCGTCCGCTGACGCAATCTACGACGAGCTGCGCACCATCTGCCACGAGAGTCTGCCGGGTACGTCCATCCCGGCCCCGGTCGCCTACAAGGTGCTCGGGAACCTCAAAGGCGTCGAGTACATGCTGCCGCAGGCTCTCAGTCAGCTCGCGGCGGCCTCGGCAAATCTCTGGACACCCATGACGTCTACGAATGGCAGGGCGGTGACCCGGTGCAGTCAGTTGCGACAGCAACCGATCATCTGACCCGCGCGGCCAAGCTCGCCGGCGAGCTCGGCGCCGAACTCGCACAGGCACAGAACGCCATCGCCGGCCAGGGATACCGGGACTGAGGCGTCGTGAGCGATGGAACGGTCCCAGATGAGCGGTCGCAGCCGCAGCGGTTCCTCACCCTGCAGCAGGCCGGCGAGGAGCTGAACGTGCAGCGCACAACGGTGATGGGGCTCATCAAAACCGGTGAGCTACCGGCTATCCAGGTCGGTGGCCGCGGGCAGTGGCGCATCGAACGCACCAAGCTCGAGGACTACATTGCCACCGCCTACGAGCGGGCCCGAGTAGAGATAGCTCGAGAGGGACAGCCCGGGGACAACGGCGGGGGAGGGGACGCGGAGTGAGCAAGAACAAGCCCGCGTCATTCACCCCGTACTTCAGCCAGGCCGACGCGGACCAGGTCCGCGCAGCGTTCCTCGCCGCCGGTAATGAAGAGGGGTACCGCTCTGTGACAGACTTGATCGAAGCAGCTGTGCTGCGCGAGGTGAAGCGCCTGCAGCGCAAGCACAACAACGGCAGGAAGTGGGAACCGGTAGCACCGGGAGCCCTCCGCCCAGGCCGACGGACACTCGAGGAAGAGAAGAACCGGGCCCAATAGATTTCCTGGTTGCAGGGAAAGCAAGAAAACGGAAGCGGGAGCTGGTAGTGCAGCTCCCGCTTCCACCTTTTAACCCCACGGCAGCTGGCGGCCGCGGGTGTGTCA
>WNZI01000055.1 GCA_009728235.1 Vibrio cholerae
GACGTGGCCACTGTGTGGTCAGGGTGTGGTCGCGTTCCACTCCGCGAGGAAGTCGCTGAGCGTCAGCTGGGCCAGGTCTTGTTCGATGCACATGAGCAGGTCGGCTGTCTCATCGCGGGTTCCGCTGCTGACACGCAACACTTCCTCTCCGGTGGCCTTGCACATGACCACAATGGTGCCGAGAGCGGCCCCGCTGAAGTCTCCGAGGAAGAAGGCTTTGGTGTAGGCACTGAGCCATCGAAAACTGTGGCCGAGGCCCCGGTGAGCGCTTGAGTTGATGAACGCTTCGAGTTGGTCGCCGGCAACGTCAGACATTGTTGGAACCTCCATGTTGTGCAGCCCGTGGAGCTGCTCTCGACCAAGTTGAGTGTTGTGGTCGATGCTAAGCCGCTTGTCTCGCGGCGTTCCAGAGGGATCGCTGGTACTCGTCCTCGTTCTCAAGGGGCGGTAGCCAGTGATCGTCTACTTCTGCGTCGTGCAGCTCGTGCTCGTTGAGCTGGGGGACGAGATGGCGGTCCAGCCACGCGTGCCAGGCGGCACGTTCCTTGCGGTAGCGGGTGAGCTGGGCTTCACGGTCCTCGGTAGCACCGAGGCGGTCTGCAAGCTGGGAGAGGTTGGTGATGGCTACGACTTCCCAGCGGCCGTGGTGTCTGCGGATCATCTGCAGGGCCTCCATGCCGGCGAGATGGTCGATGAGGGCACGGCGTGAGATGCCCGTGGTGCGAGTGAGATCGGCAGTGCTGGGGGAGTGGTGGCCGCGTTCGATGGCTTCGTAGGCGAGGGCTGAGACGTCTCCCAGGGACCGGAAAACGGGGCGGATGGCGTGGATCTTGCCTTTGCGCCAGGTGAGCTCGCGCACGAGCTGCTGGAAGTGTTCGGGGAGCTGGACGGCGTAAGTGTCGGCGTTGCGGCCGCGTGCGCGGTCGATGCGGGTGAGGATGCCTGCCGATACTCGTTCGAGGATGGGTAGAAGGCGGGCGATGGTGGCGTGGCTCTTGCCGAGAGCGAGGGCGAAGGTGCGGCAGCCGACGTCGAGGATGTTGGTTTCCATGGTCCGCATATAGACCAGGACTGCGCGGATGAGGAACCGGAGGTGAATGCCTTCCCTGCCGCGTTCCATGAGCCTGTAGTCGAGTACGGCGTAGAGGACATTTTCGAGGTCGTTCACGAGCTGATGGATGGAGTGCTGGCTTGGCTGCGGAACGAAGTTGGGCCTGCCCCCCGTGGGGTAAGTGAGGCTTGTGTCGTATTTGTGCGCAGTCTTTTTCCCTGCTTGTTGGGAGGGGTCTTTCGCTGGGGCGGTGGTGGCGGTGAACGCTTGGGCTTTGGCCCACTCGACGGGCAGGAGCCGGTCGGTCTTGGTGCCGTAGAGGGCGGCGAGGCCGGCGAACTGGTCGGTCATGCCTGCGCGGACCTGATCGAGGGTCCAGTGGCAGGCGGAGAAGTGGTTGAGAACCGCCATGCGTGCTTCTGAGTGACTGGCATAGCGACTGGTGTCGTAGATCCCCGTACGGGCCACGGAGCGCAGCGGGCGCTCACTGCCTACCAATGGTGCCGATGATGTTGCGGATCCCTTGGCAATTGCTCGGACGGCTGCTGCCGCGGCCGTTGCGCGTTCCTGTGCGCGGCGCTGCTGCTCGAGGCGGTGCAGCTCGGGTGCTAGGGCTTTGCGGAGGGTGGCTACTGCGCTGGCGGGGTTGCGGTGGGTGAGGATGCCGTAGGCGTCCGTGAGTGGCGTGATGAGCCTTTGGTGGCCACCGGCCTTGTGTGCGGATCCTGGGACGCGGATGCACCCGTGGACGACATTCTGGTGCGGGCTCGGGTCAAGGCTGACGGCGCGACGTGCGAGGGCTTCGACCAGCTGGCGGCCTCGGCCGCGGTGAGGGGTTCCTGCAGGGGCACGTACAGGTGGCGGCCGCCGCTGGGTGACTCGTCCTCGACGTAGGCGAGGCCGGCTGAGTACAGGATCTCTCCGAGGCGTCGGGCGTCGTCGTCGACGACCGCCTTCCGGGCCTTCGAGGTATCGAGGTCGAGGACGAGTGTGCGGACAGAACCGTCGACAGCATGCAGCATGACCGCCGCGGGCCGCGCAGGAAGCGTTCTGGTAATCGCCAGGGGAGTGGCGGGCCGCGGGTACTGGAACCGGCCGTCCTTCCACCGCCCAAGGCGGTAGAACGGCTGACCCGCGATGAGCGTTGCTAAGGACCACGCAGCATCGGCGTGGGAATCGTCACGGCGTGGCGTGGCATTAAGAGCTGGAGGTGCTTCGAGCACTCGGTGTACACTTTCGGCAGAGGGTACGACCTGAAAAGGACGCACTCGGTTGAGCTTTTCACCGGTGATCTTGGCGGAACGACGGTGTAGAGCTTGGATTCTTGAATATGGAGAGGCCCGCTTCGGCGGGCCTCTTTTTTATGAAGCCTGGGACAGAGGCAGTGCCTCCTGGTTTGTGAGCTGTTCGAGGTCCATGGACGCCAGCTTCTCAGACATCACATCAGCGATAAATGAGCTGGCTGACGTTCCCAACGCCTCGGCGATAGCGAAGAGCTTCTCCGCCTCAGCAGTCGGGATCCGCGCGGTAACCACATGGCGATCGCCCTTGGACGGGCGGCCAACCGACCTGTTCCTCTGAATAGCCATACGTCGCACTCTAGATTTCTGAAATGGCTTAAACCCGCACTGCCTCGGCGTGTCGCTCATAATTTTGTCGCTCATAACGATCAGAGCCCCATGTCTTGGAACTGGTGGCCTACGACGTCCCACTGGTCGTCGTGCTTTTCGAGGTAGATCGTGACGATCTGCCGGCCAGTGGTTGTGAGGTCGGTTCCGTCGCGGCTGATCCAGCGCCAGCTGACGTCGTAGGCACGGATGGCTTTGTCGTCGGCTACGTCTTCGGAGACGTCGCCGGGGGCGGGGACGATCGAGGGTGCGCTGTATGCCTGGTGTTCGGCTGGCTTCAGCCATTCGCCTTGTGCGCCGTTGCGCTCGGGCTCGACCTGATTGGCTGCCCATTCGTTGCTCATCAGCGGGATCGCACGAATGGCGGCAGCCGTCTGGGTGGTGTCGGTCGTGGTGTCCCACGAGTGCAGCATGAGGGCGGCGACTTCGGCTGTGGACTCGACGTCGCTCCGGTCGGCGTCCTCTGGCGTGGTGAAGGTGCCGTTGCCGATCACGTCGTCGGCGGCCGCCGTCGTGTAGGAGCCCTCGTAGATAGTTGTGGGCGTCGGGTCGGGTGTCGACCCGCTTGGTCTTCGTTGTTGCTGCAGGCGACGGCTGAGAGCGTTAGGGGCAGGACCAGGCACAGCACGGCCGCCGCGCGGCGGGGCACGTGCTGGCGTATGGGCCGATGGTGCGTGGGCGTCGGAGTCATGATGATGGCCACGCGCCTTTCTCTTTGAGGATCGGTTCAGGGTCGATGTTGAAGCCTTCATACGGGTAGGTGACGTCCGGGGCTTCGGGTGTATAAATCTCGAAATGTAGATGTGTAGGAACACTGCCGAGGCCTGCCTTATTGCCCTCGGTGCCGACGATGTCACCGCGCTTGAGCTTGTCGCCCACCTTCACGGAGTAGGCGTTCAGGTGGCAGAACGCGAACCCAAAGTCGGGGTCGTCCCCGTCCTCCTTGGCGATCACGCACCCGTCCTTGTCGTTGAACCCGGTGACGCGCAGGTCGGTCGGCGCGACGACGGGCCCGCCGTTGCCGTAACCGGCGCCCGGGGTGGCGATGTCCACCCCGACGTGATCCTGCGCCCAGGCGGGCAGGCCGATGACATTGCGCTTCCCGTACCCGGAGGTGAAGACGCCTCCGGGTAGGGGAGTGGTCCACTCACCGTCTCCGAGGTCGCCGTCCCACGGCTTGCCGCCGATGGGTGCCTTGCATTCCATGGAGAACCCGCTCTGCGCGGAGTCGAGGATAGCGCTGACGTACTTCTCGGTCTCCTGGTACGGGGGGATTCCCTTGTACTGCTGCACGGCTCCCGGGCCAGCGTTGTACGCGGCGAGGGTGAGCTGCACGAGCAGGTTTGCATCCCCGCCTGCGATCACCTGCACTTCCTCCTTCAGCGCGGCCATGTACCGCCCGTAGGCGGGGATAGCGTCCTTCGCGGAGAACGGGTTACCGCCGTCGCCGTAGGCCGCCCACGTCGCTGGCATGAACTGGGCGACGCCCTGCGCGCCGACGGGGCTGGTGGCATTCTCGTTCCACCCGGATTCTTGGTTCAGCTGAGCGGCGACGACGCTGGCAGGAAGGCCTGCTTCTTTCGCCGCCGCCTCCACCAGAGGCCCCCAACCATTCGGAACGGCCTGCAGGGCGCCTGGCTCCGCGCCGGTGTCCTCGGACACGGTGCAGGACGCTCGTTCGAGCTGGTTGGCTTCCTCGTCCTCGGCTATGCCTGCGACAAGCATGGTCATGGCCATAACCGCGCCGAGAGGCACGACGGTGAGCGCGGCGATGCCGCACCCAATGGCTTTCCCCCCTGCCATGCCTTCCTAACCCCTGCGTTTGAACTGAGACCGAATGTGAGAGCGGATGATGTTCGTTTAGAGCTGGTCGGTGAGGGCGGCTGTTGCTTCCTCATAGGCCCGGCGTGTGGCGGGGTTCAGGGCTTCGTAGTCGAAGTTCTGGCCCTCCTGCAGGGACCTGTCGAACGGCACGACGACGACGGCCGCGAGGCCGATGCTTTCCCCGTATTCCTTGAGCTGGGCGAGGCGCTCAGTGTTGGGCTGAGCGGTGTTGGTGATGACCAGGATCGAGCGGGCAAACTTCGCGGCGTGACCCTGGGCTTTGACACCCTCGATGGTCGCCTCGAGGAGCCGGAAGTCATCGGCTTTGTTTTGGGCGACGAACACGAGCGAGTCAGCGACGTCGACGGCGGCCTGCCATGTCGATGCTTGGGCTGAGTTGCCGGTGTCGAGCAGGATCAGGTTGTAGAGCGAGAGCAGCACGTCGTGCGCGGCCTTCACGGAGGTGCCGTCGACGCGGCGGCGGTCAGCGCCCTCAGGCGGGGATGCGAGGACGTGGATGCGGTCGTCGCCCTGCGGGCGGATGTAGCGCACGAGGTCGCTGGTGCGTCGGGTGACGGTGCCGAGGTTGCGGATCAGGTCCAGTGTGGTGCGGTCGTGGGAGCCTGCGAGGGCTCGCTCACCGAGGGTGCCCTGGTTCTCGTTGAACTCACCGGCGAGGATGTTTCCTCCGCGGATCCGCCCGTAGGTCGCGGCCAGGTGGTAGGCGACGGTTGTTTTTGTCGCCCCGCCCTTGAGCTGGACGACGGCCATGGTGCAGTGGGTTTCCAGTGGTCGCTGGATGCGTACTCGGCGCTCACGGCTCGCCTGCTCCGCAGGGGAGGCAGCGAGGTTCGCCTTGAACGTGGTGTTCAACCAGCCACGGAAGCCTTCGCGGGCGGGCGCTGCAGTCTTCTCGGCCTTCACCTCGGGGCGCAGCTTGATTAGCTCGTCCCCCGGCTCGACCTGAACGGCGGTGGGCACGGCGCGCTGTACTGGTTCCTCCTGCGGAGCCTTCACCGGTGCGACCGACTCCGGGGAGGGCTCTGGTGGCATTGCAGGAGTGATAGTCGCGCGATCGACGGAGGGCTGAGGCACCTCCGGTGCTGTCTGCACGTCTTTTGATTTGAGTGGAGCAGTATCGGCCGTAGCGGGACGCTCTACTGCACTCTCTGGCTGGCGTTCAAGCTCGGTTATCACTGCTGCCTTGGCGGGACGAGGAGTGGTGCGACGGGCGGGCCGCTTCTTCACGGGCACGCTGCTGTCTGCATCGACGGAACCGTCCTCATTGATGATGAGGGAGGTTTCCGGCTGCGTGGCCGAGGACGGGTCGTAGGCAGTGACTTTGACGGGCCGGTTAAGATCGCCGGCCGTTCCCGCCAGGTAATTGATCGCCTCAGGCATGGAAGCAAACTCGCGTTCCACGGAGTCGATCGTGACGACAACTGTCTCGTCGTCCCTGATGGTTGCCGTGCAAACCGGCCTGTCGAGTGCTTCCGCCGTCATCGTGTCCCCTACGTAGTTTCTGGTGGATTTTCGTCAGTGTTCTCTGCGGCAGTGTCTTCAACCGCGGTGTTCTCACCCGCGGTTGAGGGCCGCGGGACGTTGTAGCTGGCCTCGAGGTGTTCACGCACGTCATCGCGAAGGATCAGCCACGTACCGCCGATCTTCATCGCCGGTACGTTTCCCTCCCTCAGCCACTTGTACGTGACGCTCCGCGCAGATAAGCCAAGAAGGTCAGTGAGCTGGTCGATACTGAGCCGTTCCGGCAGAGAAGCGAACAGGCGGTCCAGTGCTTTAGACACAATGACCGCCCCAGACTCCATGAGTGAAACTGTACACGCCAGAGCTCAAATGTCGACGATAATACTCAATCCTACTCATTGGTATTCAATCCTTTGTTAGCTGCCGTATAATAATCAGTAGTCAAGTCTATGTGGGCCATTGGGGGCAGAGCTGAATGGACAATCGTTGGGGTCACTTCGTCACGCAGGAGCCGGTAGAGGCACCTGTCGTGACGGAAACCGAGATTCGCGACGCAGTTGAGGTTTTGCGCGGTGTCGCCGGTCCACAGCAGGGAATTCTCGGCCTCGCAGCCGGCGAAGGCATGGCTCGGTTCATCACCGACAACCCCGAGGTCTTCTGGCTCGGCGTGCACGGCGGAGCCGGAGAGAACACGATGGCCGACCTCCTGGGCGGCGTACCCTGCCACCACCGCTGGCCATCCCGCTCCGACGCCGATCCGACCATCCCTCCCGCTGATGTCTTCCTCGTCGCTCGTCAGAACCACCGTGGACTGAAAGCCGCTCAGCTCGCTGCCCGTGACTGGGCCGCCGGCTCACACCCGACCATCATCCTGCGCGGCCTCGTCGTGATTGCGGATGCACCCGGCAAGTTGCCGAGGGCCCTGCACAACCTGACCCGCATCACCGCCGGCGGTGTCCCACAAACGTGGACGCTGCCGTGGATCGAAGAGCTTCGGCTCGAAGGCACAGTCGACCCCGAGTCGCTGGCCCGCGAGCCAAGGAAAGTCCTCACCAGTCTCAGTGAGGTCATCGACAACCTTAATTCTGGAAGGAATTAGAACCATGCAGCTGCTCCTCCTTGCACAGGACGTCATGATCAACGCCAACACCCTCCCGGACAGCGGACCCTTGGCCCCTCCTGGCATCGGGGACGCCTGGAACCGCATGGTCGGTGTCGGTAAGTGGATCGCCCTGGGCATCTGTGTCCTCGGCCTTCTCGTCGTCGGCGGCAAGATGGCGTTCGACGCCCGTATCGGAGAAAGCACGCAGGAAATCGGCGGCATCATCAAGATCGTTCTCGCCGTCGCCCTCATCTCCGGCGGTGCCTCACTGCTGACCTTCATCTCCGGCGGCGGCGCAGCGTAGCCACCCCTGCAGAATCAGCCCTACCTACAGGAGTAGTCATGGCCGAACCCGAAGAAACCGAGAACGTCTGGTGGGCCGCACCCCGCTTCCTCATGTCCGCGGTCGCCGTCCTGCTGCTCATCATCGTCGGGATCATCCTCTTCGTCTGGGTCGGCAACGACGACGAATCCGACGCCGCACCGCCAGCACAGACACAGGCGGCCACGCCCAGGCCGTCCGCGTCCCTGCCGTCATCGGATGAATCCGTATGCGGCCTGGCGGCCACTGGCGGAACCACTCTCACCTCTGCACCCGAGGACGTCGAGTGGGAGTTCCTTGGAGGTATCGCAGCACCCAAGTCAGCCGAACACGGCCCCGGCGTCGTGGACGAGCAGACCGGCGTCCGGTCCTGCTACTCCCACACCCCCGAAGGGGCACTTGTTGCCATGGTGGGACTGCTCGCGTCATCGGGCGATGATGCGTTGTTCTTAGAAACCACCAAAGCTCTTTCACTCGAAGGTCCTGGCAAAGACATTGGTCTTGAGCGGATTGAGCAGCGAATTGCCTCCGATGACGGCCCGACTCCTCCAATCAAGATCGAAGGCTTCCGCCTCCTGTCTTACACAGAAGATAAGGCAACTGTGGAGGTTGCCTACTCTGGTGACTCCGGCGACGGACTTGTCTACTTCACCACCTCTGGCGTCATGGAGTGGCACGAGGGTGACTGGTATGTGAGGTACAAGGACGACGGTTCGAGTGGGCCTGTTCAGGGTCAGATTTCCGATCTGTCGGGCTACATTCCCTGGGGTCCCAACAGTGGCTGAGGTTGCCGAGAACGAGTGCAACTTTGGGGATCTCGGATGCAACGTCGGCAATGGAATTTCAGACGCCATTTCTGGTGCAGCCGGGAATGCGATTGAGGCCATGGCTGATGCCGTGCAGGCTGCTCTGGTCGCGACGATCGCTCAGCTCGGCACGCTGTGGACGACGATCGACGCTGGTGACCTGACGACAGTTCAAACTGGTTCCGCAGCTGCTCCTGCTGGTGGTGCGTTCAACGAGCAGGTTGCCGCGATCCTCGGTTATGCGACGTGGATCGGGCTAGGCATCAGCACCATCGCCATCATCCTTCTCGGGATCACCCTAGTGACGAATGCCCGCCGTGGTGACGGTGCGGGACTGGTCAACACCGCGACGATTGTCTTCGGTGGAGCTGCCCTGGTTGGTGGCGCCACCTCGCTCGTCGGCTACATCGTTCCTCGACGCGCAGCCTCGTCGGCTCCGGCCGTGGGGTTCGTGCAGGATCAGACCTTCTACCTGACCCTCGCACTGGCGGCTATCAGCATGATCGTCGCCGGCGTCCGCATGGTGTGGTCACAGCGGGCGGAACCGGCGCAGGACCTTCTCAAGGGACTGCTGACGCTGGCCATCGTGACCGCCTCCGGTGTCGCCCTCCTCAACGTGCTCCTCGGAGCTACCGACGCTCTGGCTGAACAGATCATCACAGCCGGCGTGGGAGACGATTTCCAGGCTGATGTTCAGATGCTTCTGGGCATGGAGGACACGGGCACCTCCAGTGCGACGTTCCTGATGGGCAATCAGATGCTCATCATCGTCGGCGGTTTGCTCGCGGTGCTGGTGAACATCGTGCAGATCATGCTCATGGTCCTGCGGACGGCGATGCTGTTCCTCATCGCGGGTGTCCTGCCCCTGTCGGCGGCGTTCATGAACACCGAGACGGGTAAGAGCTGGTTCAGCAAGATCATCGCGTGGACCCTGGCCTTCGCCTTCTACAAGCCGGCCGCCGCACTGATCTACGCGACCGGTATCCAGATGACGACCTCGGGGCTGTTTTCCGGTCAGGCGCTCCTGCAGTTCTCGGCGGGCCTCATGCTGATCCTCGCGTCCGTCGTTGCCCTGCCGGTCCTCATCGGGTTCCTCAGTCCGGCCCTGGGTGCCATGGCATCCTCCGGTGGCGGTGGTGGGGCTGCAATGGGCTTCGCAGCACTCGGCGCAGCAATACCGCAGGGTGCCTCCCGCACTCCGCGTGGAGGACAGGGCTTCGGTAGCCAGGCACCACCGCAGGGACCTCCGGCGAAGTCGGAGAAGTCATCGTCCGCACCCAAGAGTGGCGGGGACGGTAGCGGCGACGGTGCTGCACCAAAGGGCGCAGACGTAACCGGCGGCGGCTCGAAAGCAGTCCCGACCGGATCAGCAACGAGCACTACTGCTGGGGCAGGTGCCGGCGCTGGTGCTGGTGCGGCAGCCGGTGGCGGTGCAGCTGCTGGTGCGGCTGCTGCCGCGCCTCCCGCTGCCGCCGCCATGGTCGCCGGCCAGGCGATCAAGAAAGGCGGCGAAGCCGTCCAGGGCGCTGTTCAAGAAGGTGCAACAACCGGTTCGGGGAGCGGTCAGGGAGGCTCGAGCAGCCTCCCGAAGTCTCCCGCACCGTCAGCTGGGGAGTCGGGGGCCAAGCCTTCGGCTCAGGGTGCCATTCCGCCCCAGACAACTGGAGGACCGGCGGGCGCGAGAGCAGCTGGACCCAAGGGCGCATCCGGTGCAGCTGGCCCGGCGGGCGCTGCGCTGAGGCAGGGAGCCGCACAGCTCCAGAAGAAGACGCAGCAGTTGAAGAACGAAGTCTCGAACAACACTGGGAACGAGGACCGCACTGATGGCGCAAACCGAAGCTAAGACCCCCGACGTCCGACCACGCATCTACGGCAACTACCGGTTGCCGACGAGCAAGGGTCTGGCCGGGCTGTCCACGGCCGGCACGGTGATCCTCATCCTCGGCGTTGTCGTCGGGGTGGTGTTGATGATGCTCGGCCAGTGGATGCTGGCCCTGGTCTTCGAGCTGCTGATCGGACTGTTGATCCTGCTATCGATGCAGAAGAACAAGCACGGCCGCACGATGATCGAGCGCATCATGCGCCGTTTCGGGTGGATGAACGCCCGCTATGCCGGGGCGAACGTGTACCGGGCGGGACCCATCAGCCGTGTCCCCTCCGGAACGACGCAGCTGCCGGGTATCTCCGCCCGCTCGACCATCAGCGAGCACACCGACGGCTACGGCCGTCCCTTTGCCCTGCTACACATCCCGGTGAAGAACCACTACACCGTGGTGCTCGTCTCCGAGCCGGACGGTGGCGGCATGGTCGACCAGGAGCAGATCAACCGCTGGGTTGACCGGTGGTCGCACTGGCTGGGCATGCTCACCGACGAGCCCGGCCTGATTGCCGCGTCCGCGACGATCGAGACCGCACCGGACTCCGGGTTCCGGCTCGCCCGCAAGGTCGAGAACCGGATGGACCCGAACGCACCCCAGTTCGCCCGCGACATCATGAACGAAACTGTGCGGGCCCTACCCACCGGTGCCACAGTCACACGCGCCTACATCGCGGTCACGTTCAAAGCCACGCTGCGCCCGGGCGGGAAGATCCGTAAAGCCGATGAGGTCGCCAACGACCTCGCGGCGCGCCTGCCGAACCTGACCCTGAGCCTCGGTGATACCGGGGCCGGCGTCTCGACCCCCTTGTCCGCGCAGGAGCTGTGCGAAGTCATCCGCGTGGCCTACGACCCGGCCGAGGCGATCCTGTTCGACCGCGCCCACGCCGAAGGCAAGGCACCGATGCTCGACTGGAACGAGGTCGGACCGCAGGCCGCTGACGCGTACTGGGACACCTACCACCACAACAACGCCTGGTCGAAGACTTGGGCGATGTCCGTGCCGCCTCGCTCCACCATCCAGGCGAACGTGCTGCAGTCCCTCGTCGCGCCGACCCCGGAGGTCGTCCGTAAGCGCGTGACGATGCTCTACCGTCCCATCGACCCGGCGCGCGCCGCGCAGCTGGTCGAGAACGACGTCAACACCGCAACCTTCAATGCCTCTTCCCGGAACCGTGCGACGTCGCGGGACAGCCGGGAGACACGGGCCGCGAAAGCCACAGCGGAGGAAGAAGCCGACGGAGCAGGTCTGCTGAACTTCGCGATGATCGTCACCGCAACGGTCCGGCACAAGGAGGACCTGCCCGAAGCCGAAGCCGCGATCGAGAACCTTGGCGCGTCGGCTCGTATCCGCCTCGAGGAGGCTTACGGGGCGCAGGACTCGACCTTCGCCGCCGGCCTGCCGCTGGGCATCGTCATTCCCGACCACCTGGCACTGCCCAAGACTGTAAGGGACGCACTCTAATGGCCGCACTCAACCCCGCTGCAGGATCGTTCAACCCAGGCGGCCCAGCGCAGGCTCCTCATGGCGCGTGGGCTCAGGTTCTCGCGAAGCTCGGTACTCCTCGATCAGCAAATGCTCCGGCGAAGGCGAAGGGCCGAGGCAAGAGCGGCACCAAGGGTGCGAAGAAGGCACGGACCGGGAGCACCGCGGTGAAAGCCGCCATGCGTCCGGGGCCCCGTGGGTTCAAGGGCCGTGGGATGGGTGAGGCGCAGCTGCTGCACCCGGTGAAGGAAATGCGCGGCACGAACTATCAGGTGTGCGGGTTGTACCCGTTCCCGATGGGGGGAGGTGCACCCCTGGAAGGTGTGCCGCTGGGACGGAACCTGCTCTCAAACGAACCGGTGTGCTGTGACCCGATTTCGTGGTTCCAGAACGTCCGCCTGATTTCGAACCCGTCCGCTTTCGTCATGGCAAACCCCGGTCTGGGGAAGTCCTCGCTGCTGCGCCGCATGGCGATCGGCCTGTGCGCGTTCGGGGTGAACCCGATGATCCTCGGGGACATCAAGGGCGAACACATCGACATGATCGAACAGCTCGGCGGCAAGGGCCTGCCGCTTGGTCGCGGTATCGGCCACATCAACCCCCTCGATGATGCCGGCGCCCTGGAGGCTGCGACCCGGCTGTCCCCGGTGAAGCGGGAGGAACTGCTCACCGAGCTCCACGCACGACGTCGCGGCCTCATCGCCGCTCTCATTGCCATCCTGCGGAAGAAGCCCCTCGATGAGCGTGAGGAGTCGATCCTCGACCGGTGTCTGATGGTCCTCGAAGCTGAGCACAACCCCGCCGGCACCGTTCCCCTGATGGACGACCTGCGGGCCGTCCTGAAAAGCCGTCCGGCTCAGGTGCGGGAGGTCGCTCTGGACCGTGGCAGCGACGAGCGGTACGACACGATCACCGAGGGCCTGGAGTCCTCGCTGAACTCCCTCTGCGGGGCCGGCGCGTTCGGGGACATGTTCTCCAAGCAGTCCACCCACAAGATCGACGCGACGACGCCGATGGCGTTCGACCTCTCCCGGATCTCGCAGGCCGAGAACGACCTGCGGGCGGCCACGCTCATGGCGTGCTGGTCTGCCGGGTTCGGAACCGTTACCACGTCGAACATGCTCGCTGACGACGGCGTGATCGAGCGCCAGCGGTTCCTGGTGATCCTCGATGAGCTGTGGAACACCCTCGCAGCCGGTCCCGGCATCGTGGATCAGGTCAACGCACTCACCCGTCTGAACCGTGAATGGGGCGTCGGGCAGATCATGGCCTCCCACACCCCCTCTGACCTCAAAGCGGTCAAGGACGAAGCAGACCGGCACAAGGCCCAGGGCATCATGGACCGCTGCGGCATCAAGATCCTCGGCGGACTCGCCCGATCCGAGATGCCGCTACTCACCCAGTCGGTGCCGTTGAGCAACCGGGAGCAGGAACAGCTCGCCGCATGGCAGGACCCGCCCGCCTGGAACCGGGCAGGCGACGACGCGATGCGCTACACCAACGACGACGTGTTCCGGCGGACCGATCAGTCGTTCACCGACGACGAGCTGGCTGCGTGGCTCGAGGACGACGACAACGCCGCCTGGTACAACGACGACCGCTCCACCCAGCCCCCACCAGGACAGGGCAAGTTCTTCATCAAAGTCGGCTCCCGCGCCGGCATCCCGTTCTCGATGGAATTCACCCCCACCGAGCGCCGGTCGCGTGTCCACGACACCGAGAAGAAATGGCATAAGGCCAAAGCCCAAGCTGCTGAGGAGAGAGGCGAGCTGTGAGCTCACTGGACCGCAAGCACACAGCCGGCCTCGGGGGAGAGACTGGTCTGCTGGTCGTCCTCATCGTCGCCCTCGTCGGCATCCCGGGAGCCATGTACGGGCTGAACACCCTCGGGCACCAGCTCTCACCCCGTCCCGACGGCATCCCTACGGGGTTCTGGCCCCGGTCCCTGGGGAACTTCACCGGCATCATGCCATGGCGGACCACCGAGATCAGACTGGCGATGATCGCCGGCGTCGTGCTGCTGGCACTGTTCGTCCTGTACGTCGTGATGAGCATCCGCAAGGGCCGAAAACACGTCAAGCACGACCGGGCCGCAGTGAAGATGGCATCCCTCCAAGACGTCGCGCCCTTCACCGAGAAGCAGGTCAAAGCCAAAGCCGCCCGCTTCGGCCTGAGCGCTGACCAGTCGCCCGGCGTGATGATCGGGCGCATGGTGCGCGGCGGGAACACCCTGTACGCGTCGTGGGAGGACACGCTCCTGCACATCTGGGGCACCCGCACCGGTAAGACCACGACGCAGGCCGCTCCCTCGATCATCGAGGCACCGGGTCCGGTGATCGCGACTTCGAACAAGCGGGACCTGTCTGACCTCACCCGGGACATCCGCGCCGAGCACGGCGACGTGTGGATCTTCGACCCGCAGGGCGTCGCAAACGAGAAACCCACCTGGTGGTGGAACCCGCTCAGCTACGTGGTCGACGCCGAGCGCGCAGCAGAGATGGCCAACAACTTCGCCCTCGGCTCGCGCTCCGTCGGGGCGAAAGCTGATGCCTACTTCGACAACGCAGGTAGGGACCTGCTCGCCGGCTACCTCCTCGCCGCCGCAGTTGCCGGTAGGCCGATCAACCAAGTCCACAGCTGGTTGTCCTACGCGGAGAACAGGGAAGCCGCAGGGCTCCTGCGGGACGCAGGGTGGACGAAGGAAGCCGACTCGATGGGCAGCACCATGGCCCTGCCGGACAAGCAACGCGAAGGTGTCTACGGCACCGCGCGGCAGATGGCCACGTGCCTGAAGAACGAGAAGATCGCCGCCTGGGTGAACCCCAGCGGCCCGGATGATCCGCGGCCGCAGTTCATCCCCGAGGACTTCATCAAGGGCAAGAACACCCTCTACGCGCTGTCCAAGGAAGGCGCCGGCACAGCAGGTCCCCTGGTGACGTCCCTGACTGTGGCCACGGCCACCGCAGCCGAGGAGTACGCGGCTACGCAGGCGGGCGGCCGCCTCGCGGTCCCGATGGTCTGCGTCCTCGATGAGGCGGCGAACGTGTGCCGGTGGGAGAACCTGCCCGACCTCTACAGCCACTACGGCTCCCGAGGAATCGTGGTTTCTACGTTCCTACAATCCTGGTCTCAGGGCGTCGACGTATGGGGCGAGTCCGGGATGAAGAAGCTGTTCTCCACGGCAAACGTCTTCACCTATGGCGGTAACGTCAAGGAAGAGGGCTTCCTGAAGATGCTCTCTGACCTTGTGGGCCAGTACCGGTACACCTCGGTCTCGACCTCGAGGCAAAAGGACAGCCGCTCCACGAGCCGCCAGGACTCCACCGATGACATCCTCTCCGTCGCGGACCTCGCCGCGATGCCCAAGGGCCGAGCCATCATGCTCGGTTCCGGCTCACGGGCCGTCCTACTCCGCACAATGCCGATCAGTGAACGTTCGTACGCGGACAAGGTGGCGGCCTCAGAAGCCGCGCACAACGGCTTCCAGCCGTCCGAGAAGAACCCTCCGGTCGCGGTCGCCCCTGAGGTGGCATCTGCAGTGAAGCCTCTAGATGGCGGTAACCGATGGACGACGATGGTGAAGGAGTAGCAACCATGGATTCTCACTCCTCGTACGAGTTCGATGATGATTCTGACCCGTTCTCGCCCGGCGCTGACGCGGAAGCAAGTGTGACCAATGATGGGAGCACGGATGCTCAGCCTCAGCTGGTCTTCTCCAACCTGGAGGCGTTCGTGTCGGATTACCTCATCCACCACTTCCCTCGGCCCGTGCAGGCGTCCGCGTACGACAAGGAGTTCTACTGGTGCAGTAGCTGGTGGGCGCACACCGAGGCGTGCAGCAGGCTCAATGCCCTCTGGAGGGCATGGGAAGCCCTGCGCCTGGATGAAACCTTGGGACTGGCCGACTGGTGGAACAACTATGCGGACCCGACGATGCGCGCCCTGTTCGCCCCAAAAGGCCCCTTTCAGGGATGCACAGCCGAAGTCCACAAACCTGCCAACCCATCACTTCCAGTGCTGCCTGCACCGGATGGTCTCTTCACCTAGCGCTGTCATCTATGTGAGTGAACGACAATTTACCCACGTTGGCATCTCAGTCCAGGGCGCTCTGAGTATGGCGATTCAAGCTGGCTCTTCCCAGATGAGGGTGTAGGTCGGCCGGGAGCGTCGGTCCGCAGATAGACGTCGAGGTCTCCCACGGAGGTTCCTACGCCATCCGTCCGAAAGACCTCGACGTGACCGACGCTACCCCGCCGGCCGGCTTCGGCCGCCCTGACCTGACCGCCTTCGCGTCTCATCCCAGTCGACCCTGATCGAGTCTGCTGACCCCCTCGACGAGAACGCAGCGACATCACAGCCACCCAACCCCGACCGTCCGGGAAGCCGGGACACGTCACATGACCTGTGCTGCGGGCGTGTCGAGTGGGTCGTCCAGGGGCGACGCAGGAGCGTCGACGCGACGTGCTGAGAGGTGGTTCCAGTCGAGCGCTAGGACACCGGCTACAGGCATGGCGATAGGTCAGGAACGGCGTCGCTCCCTGCGCAGGAGGGAGCGCAGAGTCTCGGCGTTCGCGTAGCCGACCCGTAGCGCGATCTCGGCGGAGGTGAAGTCCGTGGTTGCTGAGAGGTGCCGAGCTCGTTCGATGCGAAGCCGTTGGACGAAGCCGAGCGGAGTGAGGTTGAGCGCCGCACGGACTCGTCGTTCGAGGGTGCGCCGGCTGGTGCCGAGCGACTGCGCGACGAAGGCGACGTTGAACGGTTCGTCCAGGCGGGCGCGCACGAAGCGTTCGAACTCGACGACGATCGGGTCCTCGTGCCGGAGATGTTCGTAGGCGACGAAGGCCGCCTGCGACGGACGCTCGTCGATGATGAGGAGCTTGGCGACATGTTGGGCCAGGTCGGGGCTGATCGATCGCACGAGTGAGAGCGCGAGGTCGATGTGGGCGAACGCGGCGCCGGCGGTGACGAGGTTCCCGTCGACCACGACCATGGTGTCGAGATCGAGGGCGACGGTCGGATAGCGCTTCAGGAACTCCGGCCCCAGGAACCAGCTGGTCGTCGCCCTCCGATGATGCATCCGTCCGGTCTCGGCGACAGCGAACACGCCGGTGCACGCCGCGGCGATCCGGGTGGTCGCCTCGTCGAGGCGCCCGAGCGAGGCGATGACCGAACGAGCATCTCGGCTCTGGAGGACGTCGTTGGTAGCGGCGGCCGTGAGGGTTCCAAGCGCAGGGACGACGACCACGTCGAACTCTCCGGACTCCGACAGCGGGTGGTCCACCGACAGGGTCATCGATGCCGTCGTGGTCACTCGCCGTTTCGGTCCGAGGATGGCGAGTTCGATCGGGTCGATCCGCGGGTCGACATCGCCGCGGGCTCCGTCGGCCACCCGCACGATGTCGATGATCGACGCGATAGCCGAACCGAAGCAGCCGTCGATCGCGATCAGTCCGATACGCATGACGTAAACAATAGCAATACTGCCGCATACGCCACTCCCCACCGGCCCTCGCTCGTCATACGCTGGACTTGTCCCACGAAGAACCCCGACGTCAAGGAGAGTCCCTCATGTCCACACCCGCATCACTTCCGTATGCCTTCGTCGCCAAGATCGTCGCGGCCGATGGACAGCACGACGCGGTCGCCGATCTGCTCGCCGGCGCTGTCGCACTCGCCAACGAAGAAGTAGGAACGATTGTCTGGTTCGCGGTCAGGACCCACGCCGACACCTTCTGGATCTTCGATGCATTCCCCGACGAAGCCGCTCGCGACGCCCACGCCAACGGCGCCATCGTCGCAGCCCTGATGGCCAACCAGCACCTCCTCGGCGCAGCACCCGAGATCCTGGCGGCCGACGTCCTCGCGTCCAAGCTCCCGTAGTCCGCCAACGCACGAGACGATCGCGCCCCGCCGAGCCGTCGCCAGGTCGCGACGCAACGCCACGCTGCGTTGCCGAGCGGTGCGAGGCCTATCGGCACACGGACAGGATGCCGGCCGCGAGCGCTCAGCCGGCGAGGGGTCCGTCGCAGAGGAGAGCGACGTCGGTGTCGGGCAGAGCCGTGAGGCCAGCGCATCGCGCGACCACCAGAACGGTTCGCCGGAGCCGCACCAGCAGTGACGAGTGGCGTTGCGCTGTCGAGTGTAATTGGCGGGGCAGTGCTCGGAACGGTCATCGGCGGGTTGGCAGGAGCGGTCGGTTATCTGCTCGCGCGACGAAGTCGTTGGAACGCGAAGGCTACTGCGATTGGCGTAACTTTGACGGTAATCGCTCTGTGGGCGCTCTTCCTCAACTTTTGGGCAGGTTCGGACAACCCCATCGGGTTGACAGACCTCGTAGTGCCAGCATGTACCGCAGTAAGTGCGGGAGCGTTCATGCTGATCACCCAGCGCACGAGGAGCGCTTAAACAACAGAGCGACAGCGGACCCTCACCGCATGGTGGCGGTCCGCTGTCGTCACACCAGACAGCCGCATGGCGCGGATTGAGTGTGCGGCTGCTTCCCACATCCTAAAGCTGCTGCACACCCAGAATCGACGACGTCTAGGACCTGACAGCACATGTGTAGAGGACGGGGTCAAAGTCAGTCGAGTTCAAACCCCATGCGATTCGTCAAACCTTACTGGCACCCCTGCGTATTTGATGTAGACGTATTCACTGGTTTGGCGAGTGAGAGCTGGTGTGTTTCCGGTGACGTCGACGGAGGACTAGGCCCACCGCGTTGGCGATTGCGAGGCCAAAGCTGACGGCGATGACCAGCACATTGAGTGCCATCCATAGCGGTTGTGAGACAGAGTTGAACAGCGCATTCGTTCCGATGAGGACTCCAAGCACCACGTACGTGACGCGGGGGAAATCATTCCGGAACCATCTTCGCTCTGGCATACCCGGAGCCTAGTGCTGCTGGTTCCAGTTGTCAGTGTTGATGCTGGCGGCTCGACGTCGGTCGACGTATCGGGACCAGGTGTCGCCTGCTGCGTCGGCGTGGAGGAATGCGACTTGGTAGCTGTAGCCGAGAGCGTCGGCGACCAGTGGTGGCGGCGTAACGGAGATGTGCTCGTCCAGTGCCGTGTTCCGTGCGCCGCGCAGTTCTATTCCGAGGCCACGGAGCCGGAGCATGATCGTGTTCGGGTGGAGGTGCTGACCTGACCTGGTTCCGGGAAAGAGCCAGGGGCTTTCCGTCCCTGAACCGGTTCGGAGGTTGGGGCGATTTCGGAGGTGTTGGTTGAGGAGTTCCGCTAAAGGGCGCGGGACGGGCACTGGATAAGTGCCGAGGGAGATCGTCATCGTGCCGGTGGTGTCGTTGCTGCTGATGTCGTTGGTGCGGAGAGCAGCCACCCGGACCAGTGGTTGGGCATAGAGGAGAAGCAGTGTCCCGGCAACCCTGTAGGGCAGGGACTCGCTGGTGCCTGTCAGCAGTTCCTTGAGCCAGGCAAGACGTTGGTCCTGCGGAAGGGCAGGCCGACCCTTAGCGGGGTAGTGCCCGATCTCGACTCGCATGTTCGTGCCGGACTTTTTCGCAACGACGAAGAAGGTCCGAATCGCCTTTCGGGTGGTAGGGCCTGTTGCGAGCCAGGTGTCCACGTCCTGCTGGGTGCAGGTGGCGGCGGTGCGGCCATGGGTCTGCCAGAGCCAGTCGAGGAACTTGATCGTTTCGGTGATCTCTTGTTTGGCGGAGTGCACCGGGCGTTGGACTGTATCGTCTGGGGTTGCCATGGCGCGGATGCGTCTGAGGTGGTGCCATTTGGCGAAGTGCTCGACGGGTTTGGCGACGTCGGCCGGCAGGGGGCGGATCTTATTCTCGATCCAGGCTTCGAAGCGGTTCAGGTAGGGGTCCTGGCGGGGAAGGAGTCCGTGGTGAACAATCAGCGCCCGAAGGTGGTCAACCGCCCGCCCTGCCGTGTCGCGGTGACTATCAAGGCCTTCATGGGTCAGGGGAGTCTGTCCGCTCGAGATGGAGGTTAGGAGCGTCTGGACTTTGATGGAGCGTTTCCAGGTGATGATGCTTTCCGGTCGATCGGCTTGGCAGAGGACATCGACCAGGCGGTTCGCGGTTATGGGATTGGCTGGATTCGTCAGTAGCAGGGCGGCGAGATCATCTTTGAGTGCGCACCGGGCGCAGATACCGCGCCGGTAGAACTCGCCTTCCTGATTGCATCGGGCGCAGTGGAAGTCGTGGAGGATGCCGGCGCAGGGTGCGCACCGTGGTCCTTCATCTTGTGTGGGTGGGCCGGGGAGCAGTCTGTGCTGCCCGCAGCCGGGGCAGGTGCCGTGGGTGCGGGTCGCCACGGTAAAGCAGGGTCCGCAGATTTTGCCTTCTGGCCAGGTCGCCCTAGTCCTGCCAGCGTTGCGGCCGCACCGGGCGCAAGTGGCGGTCCCGCTCGTACGGGGCCGGCCGCGGACGGTATTACGCGGAGCAAGTCCTTCCGGTTCTTCAGTGGTCATCGTCAATGATGCGGGCGCGGTGCGGGCGGACGGTGCGGTTGAGCTCCACCACGTTGGGGGAGTTGATGCTTCCGGTCTTGCGGGCCCGGACATCGGCGGCGGTGACGGTAATGAGGTCTTCGGGGCCGCAGGAGAAAATGTCGCAGATCGCAGCGATGACCTGGAGAGCGACCCGCTCGGGCTTCTGGTTGACGATGCGGTAGACCTGCGGGCGAGACAAGACAATTCCGCGCTCGGCAAGCAAGGGGATGAGCTCGGTGGTGTTATGAAGGCCCCGAGCTGCCATCAGCTCGGACAGCCGCCAGGTGTATTCGACCTGGCGCTTCATCGCTGACCTCCCGCGTGTTGGCCCAAGGCCGCGTCCATCGTGCGGTCCAGCGACGCCCTCAAAGAGGTGCGGCGGAAGTCGTCGCTGACGAATTGGTAGATACCGGTGGTCGAGGCGTACTCGTGGCCCATCTGGTATTGCACGAATCTAGGATCCCATCCGGCCTCCAACAGGTGCGTGGCATAAGAGCGGCGCAGGGAATGCAGGTCCAGCCCGTCCATAGGCATCCCCAGCTCGTCGAGGTATCGCCGGAGCCGCCGCAGGAGGGTGGATTCGACGATCAGTCCGCCGCGTTCGCTGGGGAAGAGGTCGAGGGCGTGAAGAGTTCCACGGCCATTGGTGAGCCAATCCTCGAGGACGCCGGCGGTCCAGTCGAAGACCGTCAGGACGCTGCGGGGCTTGGGCGGTGACGCCCGGCGGGACTTACCGAACCGGACCTTGCAGACACCGAACTTTCCGAACTCCCGCGCGTGCGGGTTGGTTGCGAAGTCAACGGTCTGCAGATGGCGCAGCTCATTGAACCGGAGCCCGTAGGAGTACGCCATCTTAAGCATCACGGCGTCCCGGTAGGCCGCCTGCCAGCCCTTCCTACCCGAAGCCTCAATGACCTCGACCTCGTCGTCGGCGTGGTCGAAGAGCTTTTGGAGCTCCTCCCTGGTGAAGGGACGCTTGGACGGCCGGCCTTCGAATTCCTGCACATGCGTGGAAGTGTTCCACTCATGAAAAACCTGGGCCGGATGCGTGCCAAAGCGCTGCTCGCAGACCCGGTCCCAGCCGTAGTCGGGATTAGCGACGTAGGACGTGAAGTGCCGCAGCGCGGACTGGTAGGCCCGCAGCGTTGAGCGACTCACATGCCGGACCGAGCGCAGATCCCCGAAGTACTCCTCGACATGAGCGGAGGTCCAGTGCCACGGAAACTCATTCACATGGTCCACGAACCTGCGGACGTACC
>WNZI01000056.1 GCA_009728235.1 Vibrio cholerae
CCTGGGCGCCCCGCGCCGGAGCGCGGTCGTCAGGAGCGGCCGCGCACCCGACGGAGGACGCCGACAGCTCGCCCGGCCTGGCTCCGGGCAGCGCGCATGCCGCGCTTCGCCAACGGCAGGGCCCGACTGAACAGCGGGTAGAACGGCGAGAGCGGCAGGTCCCAGGTGCCCGCGAGCAGGTCCTCGTGCTTCGCCCAGCCCATCTTGAAACGGGAGACGCCGTCGTTGAGGAGGCCGTTGAAGTCGTAGCGGGCCACGCCGCGGGCCTTCATCTCCTGGATCGCGAACCACTTGAGCGCGTAATTGGCCCGCAGCCGCTCGCCCTCGTCCGTCATGCCGCCGTAGAGCTCGAAGGAGGTGGCGTCGGTGGTGGAGAGCCACAGAAAGGCGACGACGTCGTTCCCCTGGAATGCCGCGTAGACCGGCGAGGCGTCACCGAGGTTGTCGAAGATGTCGAGGTAGTAGGAATCCTCGTGGATCCCGAACCCGGCGCGTTCAGCGGTCAGCCGGTACACGTCGAGGCATGCCGCGAGCTCGCCCCGCACCACCCGCCGGATGTCCAGGCCCTCGCGTCCGGACTTCCGGATGTACTGGCGGTGCTTCTTCGTCATGTCGGCGAGCAGCTCGTCCTCGGATCGGCGGAGATCGAGGATGAGCGTCCGTCCGATCAGGATGGTGTTCCCGCTCGCCTTCCATCCTGCCGGGGGCAGGGCGCGGACGACGTCGCTGTCCGCGTTCCAGTCGGGCTCGATCGAGAGGGCCACCGACCGGTGGGCCACGCGGACGTAGCCCCCGAGCGCCTCGAGCACCTCGATGCCGCGCCCCTCGGCGGTCTGCGGACCGCGGGGGATGTACGCCAGGCTCCGCAGCGGGACCGGGAGGGATTTCAGGACGAGCTGCGCGGCACCGACGACGACGCCGTCCTCGGCCACCAGGACGCGGTCCACGCTCCAGCCGTGGGCAGCCTTCGTCTCGCCCCACCCCCACAGCTGCTGCGGGTGGCCTCCCAGCTGGTTGACGGTGGTATCCCAGAGGGCACGATCGAGGCACGGCGACACGGAAAGGCTCATCAGACCAGCCTATAGGGGCGCGCCGCCGCCGCCGGCCCTACTCCTTGATGCGGGCGTAGGTCTCCCACTTGTGGGCCTGGTGCTCGCCGTCGACCACGCGGATGGTGCCGGACTTCGAGCGCATCACCATGGACTGGGTGAGGACCTTGTCCTTGCTGTAGCGCACCCCGCGCAGCAGATCGCCGTCGGTGATGCCCGTCGCGGCGAAGTAGCAGTTGTCACTCGTGACGAGGTCATTGGTGGACAGCACACGGTCCAGGTCGTGGCCGGCGTCGATCGCCTTCTGCTTCTCATCGTCACTGGTGGGCCAGAGCCGGCCCTGGATCACTCCTCCGAGCGACTTGATCGCGCACGCCGCGACGATCCCCTCGGGGGTCCCGCCGATGCCCATGAGAGCATCGACGTCGGTACCCTCACGGGCCGCGGCGATGGCTCCGGCGACATCGCCGTCCATGATGAACTTCGTGCGGGCACCCGCCGCCCGGATCTCGTCGACGAGGGGCTTGTGGCGGTCGCGGTCCAGGATCATCACGTTGAGCTGGCTGACCTTCTTGTTGTTCGCCTTCGCGATGAGGTGCAGGTTCTGCTTGACCGGCAGGCGCAGGTCCACCATGTCCGCGGCCTCGGGGCCCGTGACGAGCTTCTCCATGTAGAACACGGCGGACGGGTCGAACATGGACCCGCGCTCGGCGACGGCCAGGACCGCGAGGGCGTTGTTGATGCCCAGCGCCGTCAGACGCGTACCGTCGATGGGGTCGACGGCCACGTCGCACTCGGGTCCGCTGCCGTCCCCGACGCGTTCGCCGTTGAACAGCATGGGCGCCTCGTCCTTCTCACCCTCGCCGATGACCACGACGCCGTTGAAGTGCACGGTCTGCAGGAGGGAGCGCATCGCATCCACGGCCGCGCCGTCGGCCAGGTTCTTGTCCCCGAAGCCCACCCAGTGCCCGCCGGCGATGGCTGCGGCCTCCGTGACGCGCACGAGCTCCAGGGCGAGGTTCCGGTCCGGCTCGTCGTCCCCGACGGCCAGGGCCGGCGACAGGGTCGAGTACTGGGCATTCTTGGCGTTCTGGGACACGTCAATCCTCATCGTCGAAGGTGGTCGGTCGATACGCGGGCGTACCCGTTCCGTGCTGTCATCATAAGCGGGCCCGGCTCGCGGCGCCCTCCCGACGGAGCAGACGTGCGGCCCGGGCGTCGGAGCCCCCGGTTAGGTGGCGCCGCCCGCATCAGCGAAAATGGTGGGGTGAGCGAACACGGTGATGAGCGGAAGACCCCCGGACCCCGGCCGGGTCCCGGTGAGGAGCAGGATGTGCCGATGACCCCCGCCCCGCCGGCGGACGCGGATGCCCGCCTCGAGGCGGACCTGTACGACGACGCGCCCCCCATCACCCTGACACCGAGCCAGGCGAAGCGGGCGAGCTCGACGGCGCGGGGCATGCTGATCGCCACGGGCGCCACGATCGCCGTCGTCCTTCCCGTCTACTTCCTGAACCCGACCTACACGGCCGAGACCTACCGGCGCGACATCGACGTCGGGATGATCGCCCGCCAGGCGGCGGGCGATGCCGGCTACCTGCCGGCCGCGCCGGCCCTTCCCGACGAGTGGTCCTCGAACTACGCCCGCTGGGTCACCGGCCGCAGCGACGGCGTCGACTTCTGGGAGGTCGGGTTCCTGACCGCGGACCGCGGCTTCATCCAGCTCACCCAGACCGACGACGCCAATCCCACCTGGCTCGCCCAGCGCGTGGGCGACGCCCAGGTGTCGGGGGCGAGGACGATCGGCGGGTTCGAGTGGGAGCTGCTCGATTCCCCGAGCGGGGACACCGTGCTGACGTCGGAGATCGACGGCTCCACCGTCGTCCTGAACGGCGAGGCCTCACTCACGGAGTTCGACACCATGGGCGAGGCCATCGTCGAGGACGTCCGGCAGAACGCCGTCGAGGAGGCCGAGCGGCTGTCATCTTCGGACACGGACGGATCGTGACGGCCGGGAACAGTACAGTGGGCGGCGTGACCCAGCAACTGACCCCCGCCGCGGCGTGGCTCCGGCTCCAGGAGGGCAACGCGCGGTTCGTCGACGCCGATGTCTCGCATCCCAACCAGGACGCCTCCCGCCGCACGGCCCTCGTCAACGACCAGAACCCCTTCGCCGTCATCTTCGGCTGCTCGGACTCGCGCCTGGCGGCGGAGATCATCTTCGATCTCGGACTCGGCGACGTCTTCGTGGTGCGAACCGCCGGACAGGTGATCGACGACGCGTCCTGGGATCGCTGGAGTACAGCGTGAGCGTGCTCGACGTCCCCCTGATCGTCATCCTCGGACACGACAACTGTGGTGCCGTGACGGCGACGATGAACACGCTCGACACCGGCGACATGCCCACCGGATTCCTCCGTGACCTCGTGGAGCGGATCACGCCGTCGGTCCTGACGGCGCGCCGTGCCGGCATCACCGACGTCAACTCCACGGTGATCGAGCACACGAAGCAGACGGCGCAGCGCCTGGTCGACAGTTCGAGGGTCATCGCCGAGGCCGTCGGGAACGGTTCGGTAGCCGTCATCGGCGTCTCCTACCGCCTCGACGAGGGCAAGGCCGTGCTCGTGTCAGGATTTGGCGCACTGTAGCGCCAGCGGCGAGAATTGCCGCATGACTCCAACGCCTGCAGCCAGCCCTGAATCCAGCTCCACGACCGGTGCGACGCCGGGGACGGAGGGTGCCGAGTACCGTATCGAGCACGACACGATGGGCGAGGTGCGCGTCCCGGTCGATGCCCTGTACCGCGCACAGACGCAGCGCGCCGTGGAGAACTTCCCCATCTCGGGCACCACGCTGGAGCGTGCGCACATCGAGGCCCTCGCCCGCATCAAGAAGGCCGCCGCGACGGCCAACGCCGAGCTCGGCGTCCTCGACGAGGAGCGCGCCCGGGCCATCGCGGCCGCGGCCGAGGACGTGGCCTCCGGCCGGTACGACGGCGACTTCCCCGTCGACATCTACCAGACCGGCTCGGGGACGTCGTCGAACATGAACGCCAACGAGGTCATCGCGACCCTCGCGAGCCGTGCGCTCGAGGCAGCGGGCAGCGCGACGACCGTGCATCCCAACGACCACGTGAACGCCTCGCAGTCCTCCAACGACGTCTTCCCGACGTCGGTCCATGTCGCCGCGGCCTCCGCGCTGGTCAAGGACCTCATCCCGGCGCTGGCCCACCTCGCGGAAGCTCTGGAGCGCAAGGCCGCGGAATTCAGCACCGTCGTGAAGTCCGGCCGCACCCACCTCATGGACGCCACCCCCGTGACGCTCGGCCAGGAGTTCGGAGGCTATGCGGCGCAGGTCCGCTACGGTATCGAGCGCATCGAGGCGTCCCTGCCCCGCGTGGCCGAGGTCCCGCTCGGCGGCACCGCCGTGGGCACGGGCATCAACACCCCGGCCGGATTCTCCGCCCGCGTCATCGAACTCCTCGCCCAGGACACCGGGCTGCCCCTCACCGAGGCGCGCGACCACTTCGAGGCACAGGCGAACCGCGACTCCCTCGTCGAGGTCTCCGGCATGCTGCGGACCATCGCCGTCTCCCTGACCAAGATCCACAACGACCTCCGCTGGCTCGGCTCGGGCCCGAACACCGGCCTGGGCGAGATCTCCCTGCCCGACCTGCAGCCCGGATCCTCGATCATGCCGGGCAAGGTCAATCCCGTCATCGCGGAGGCCGTGATCATGGTCTGCGCCCAGGTCGTCGGGAACGACGCCACCGTGGCGTGGTCAGGCACCAACGGCGCCTTCGAACTCAACGTCGGCATCCCGGTGATCGCCCGCAACGTCCTGGAGTCGATCCGCCTGCTGAGCAACTCCACGCGCGTCTCGGCCGACCGCATGATCGACGGCATCACCGCCAACGTCGAGCGGGCCCGCTTCCTCGCCGAAGCCTCCCCCTCGATCGTGACCCCGCTGAACAAGTACATCGGCTACGAGAACGCGGCAAAGATCGCCAAGAAGGCCGTGGCCGAAGGCCTGACCGTCCGCGAGGCCGTCGTCGCACTCGGTTTCGTGGAGCGCGGCGACGTGACCGAGGCGCAACTGGACTCCGCACTCGATGTGCTGTCCATGACCCGCCCACCCCAGGCCTGATCCGGGCCTGCCCCGAAGCACCGCCCTCCCCGACGAGGGGCGCACCGCGGCTCGCCGGTGCGCCCCTCTTCCGTGTCCGATGCCTGCGCGGCTCCTCCCCTGTGGCGCCCGTCACGGAAGTTGCGCAGAAGTAAGCAGAGTGCAAATATCCACTCCGTGGATGATAGTGCAACAAATCAGGACGTCGGCCTGCGGGAGCGCAAGCGCCGCCAGCGGAGGACCTCCATCGTCGCGGCGGCCAGGCGGCTCACGCTCGCGGACGGCCTCAGCGGCTTCACGGTCGAGCAGCTCTGCGACGAGATCGGCATCTCCCGCCGGACCTTCTTCAACTACTTCCCCTCCAAGGAGGACGCCGTCCTCGGACACTCCGATGACGGCCTGCCGGAGGACGTGCTCGATGCCTTCGTCGCATCCGGGCACGCCACTCCCCGTCTTCCCCTCCTCGACGCCCTGATCGAGCTCCTCGCCGACTTCGGCAGCAGGATGCCCATCTCGCGCGAGGAGTACGAGACGATGTCCGCCGTCCTGCAGCGTGAGCCGCAACTGCTCGCGAAGATGTTCTCCAGCGCCGAATCGAAATCGCAGCTGCTGACGGAACTCATCAGCGCCAGGGAAGGACTGCCGGCGGACCACCCGGCTCCTCGCGTCGCCACCTTCGTCCTCGGCGGTCTGGCCCGCCGCTCACTCGACGAGTTCTTCGCCGAGGGCAACACCCTGACCTACCCGGACGTCCTTCGGCGCAATGTCGACGCGCTGCGCTACCTCTTCCCCTCTCCAGCAACCGAGGTCCTCCCCGACCTTCCCACCTCCCAGAACCAGGAACCAGCATGAGCACAACGACGGCGCCCGAGGGCCCGCTCCTCCTGACCCAGAAACGCATCTGGATCATCTTCTCGGCGCTCATCGCCGGGATGCTGCTCTCCAGCCTCGACCAGACGATCGTCTCGACGGCCATGCCCACCATCGTGGGCCAGCTCGGCGGCGTCGAGCACCAGGTCTGGATCACGACGGCATATCTGCTCGCGACCACGATCGTGATGCCGATCTACGGCAAGTTCGGCGACGTCCTCGGGCGCCGCAACCTGTTCCTGTTCGCCATCGCCCTCTTCACGATCGCGTCCATCGGCTGTGCGTTCGCCACCGACTTCTGGGCCTTCGTGATCTTCCGGGCCATCCAGGGACTGGGCGGCGGTGGGCTGATCATCCTGTCGCAGGCGATCATCGCAGACATCGTCCCCGCGAACGAGCGCGGCAAGTACATGGGCCCGCTCGGCGGCATCTTCGGTCTGAGCGCCGTCGCCGGCCCGCTGCTCGGCGGGTACTTCGTGGACCACCTGACCTGGAACTGGGCCTTCTACATCAACATCCCGGTGGGCATCGCGGCCTTCGCGATCGCCTGGTTCACCCTGCGCCTGCCCTCCAAGAAGGCCACCAAGCGCATCGACCTGGCCGGCGTCGTCCTGCTGTCCCTCGCCACGACCTGCCTGATCTTCTTCACCGACTTCGGAGGTGACGCGGAGGAGGGCTGGACCTCGCCGCTGACCTGGACCTTCGGCGCGGGCATGGTCTCGCCGTGATCGGCTTCATCCTCGTGGAGCGGCGCGCCGAGGACCCGATCATCCCGCTCGGACTGTTCCGCAACCGCACCTTCGTCACCAGCACGGGCATCGGCCTGACACTCGGCCTCGGCATGTTCGCCGCACTGGCCTTCATGCCCACCTTCCTGCAGATGGCCTCGGGCACCTCGGCCGCCGAATCAGGTCTGCTCCTCGTGCCGATGATCATCGGCCTCATGGGTACCTCGATCTACTCCGGCCTGGCCATCTCGCGGTCCGGCCGGTACCGGAAGTACCCCATCATCGGTGTCTCGCTGACGCTCGTGACACTGCTGTGGATGTCCACCCTCACCGCGACCACGCCCATCTGGGTCATCTGCACCATGCTGTTCTTCTTCGGAGCAGGCCTCGGACTCATCATGCAGGTGATCGTGCTCGTGGTGCAGAACTCGGTCGCACCGACGATGGTCGGTGTCGCCACCAGCACCAACAACTACTTCCGCGAGGTCGGCGCTTCGCTGGGCGTCGCCGTCTTCGGAGCGATCTTCACGAGCAGGCTGTCGGAGCGGCTCAACGGGACCTTCGCCGACTTCGGGGCGAGCCCCGAGGCCGCCGGACAGGCGACGTCGACGCTCGATCCGGCCACCCTGAACGCCCTGCCGGACCAGGTGCGGGACGCCGTCGTCAGCGACTACGCGGAATCGTTGGCACCCGTCTTCCTCTACCTCCTACCGTTCCTCGGCATCGCACTGGTGCTCGCCCTTTTGTTGAAGGAGATCCCACTGTCCGACGTCTCGGGCATGGTGGCACGCGGTGAGGCCATCGGCGGCGAGGAGGCCCTCCGCCTGGAGCGGGATCGTAACGCGGCGTCGGTGGCTGCACCCGGGAAGGGTGCGACAGGCACGTCCGCTCCGGCGGTCGGGACACCCGCGGGACCGTCGTCGGACCCGGCGGAGCGTCCCGACTCCTGACGAGCGAGGGTGCTGGTCGATCAGCCCCGGCTACCGGCCCGACCGTCCCTCGACGGTCGGGCGGCGGCGTTTCCACCACCCTGTCCCGGCGCCCCCGAGCCCCATCCCGGCCCGGCCCGTACGAGCCCTGCGCCGTCACCGGAGGAAGCGCGCGACGCCGTCGAACCCGCCCGCATCCTGTACCAGCGCGAGGTGGCGGGGATTGAGCTCCGGGAGCGCATCGAGGGGGAACCAGCGGACGTCGGCCGATTCGTCGTCGTTCACCCGGGCGGTCCCGCTGACGTACCGGCAGCGGAAATCGAGGTTCAGGAAGCTGCAGACGTCGCCGTTGGGAAAGGTGACCGGACCCACGACGCCGGCTCCGAGGAGGTACTCGACCTCGACGACGACGCCGGTCTCCTCCTCGACCTCCCGGCGCAGCGCGACCGCAGGCTCCTCCCCCGGTTCGACCATGCCGGTGATGATGGTCCATGCCCCCGTGTCGGCTCGCCGGCCGAGGAGGACCTGTCCTTCGGCGTCGAACACCACGCCACCGACACCGGGGAGCCACAGCGGATCGTGGCCGATCTTCCGGCGCAGGTGGAGGACGAACTCGGGGGTGGGCATGATTTTCAGGGTAGTACAGCGAGAGCGAGGGCGGTCCCGGCGATGAGGAACGGCCCGAAGGCCACCGACGAGGCGAGGGTGGCCCTCCGGGCGAGCACCAGAACCACGCTCCACGCCCCGCCGAGCACGATCGCGAGGAACGCGCCCCACCACACTGTCTGCCACCCGACGAAGCCGAGGTAGAGCCCCAGCAGTCCCGCGAGCTTCACATCGCCGAACCCGAGTCCCTGCCGATGGAGCAGGTGCAGGGCCGCGAAGCCGACCAGCAGCACGAGCCCCCCGCCGAACATCCCGAGGATCCGCTGCCAGTCCCCCGCGAAGCCGGCCGCCGCTCCGAGCAGGAGGATCGCGGCGGGGTAGGACGGCAGGACGATCCGGTCGGGAAGGCGGTGCGTGCGCCAGTCGATCACGCTCAATCCGGCGCCGACGCAGAGGAACGCCACGAGCGCGAGGGCGAGGAGGGCGAAGGCGACGGGTTCCTCCCCCCGGTATCCGGAGAGCACGGGGATCACCTGCCCCACGCTACGCGACGGCCCGGGTTCCGCACCTGGTGCCGGTTACACTGTGGAAATGTCGGCCCAGCGCAGTTCCAACCCGCCATCGGACCCGATGGACTCCTTCCGCTCCCTCTGCCGCTCCTCCCCCTGGCGCTGGGAGACCCTCCACTTCACCATCACGTGGCGGGCCCCGTCGGACGAGGGAACACCACCGTCGCCACCGCTGACGGCATGGATCCGCAGGCCGGCGGCGCTGCGCGTTGAAGCCGCGGACGGAAGCCTGCTCCTGTCGACGACGGGCAACGAGACGTCCCGCGACGCTCTGTACGTGAGCGCCACCCGTAAGTCATGGCTCCTGGCCCCACGTCTGGTCACGCCCGTGTACGACGACGCGGGCCTCGTCCGTCGCCGCCCGGAGGCCGCCTACGGTGAGCCGGTGTTCGGTGATCCACGCTGGTCCTCGATGCTCGATCCCGTCGAACTGGCCGGTAACGCGCCGGTCGCGATGTCCTTCCCCGGAGCGAACCGCATGGAGGTGCTGGATCTCGTCGAGGAGTCGTTCGCCGGCAGACCTGCGATGGCCGCGACGGTGACACCCAACTCCTCCTACCAGCCCACCGCCCCCGGCCTGCCGCTCGTCGGCCCGGGGCGCACGCGGGTGCTGATCGACACCGGGACCGCCGTCTGCGTCTCCACCACGGCGCTGGACGGACCCGCGCAGGGCGCAGGTCACGACCTCCGGATCCTGGGTGTCGACGAGTACCTGACGGACGACTACTTCCGCGATGCCCCGCCGGAGTTGAGCGACGTCCGCCGCCACGTCCCCTGGGTCGTCGGCTGAGCCACCCCGCCCGCGCGTCGGCCCCGCCGGCCGCGCTCGATCCCGCCGCCCGGTGCCGGACATGACCGCAGGCGGATCCGGGGGCGGACCGACCCGCCCCCGGGATCGCACGCCTACAGCTCGGCACCCTCGAGCAGGTCGGTCACGAGCGCCGCGATCGGCGAACGCTCGGACCGCGTCAGGGTCACGTGCCCGAAGAGCGGGTGACCCTTCAGGATCTCGACCACGGCGGCGATGCCGTCATGGCGTCCCACCCGCAGGTTGTCACGCTGCGCGACGTCGTGGGTCAGGACGATCCTGGAGTTCTGGCCGATGCGGCTCATGACGGTGAGGAGCACGTTCTTCTCGAGCGACTGTGCCTCGTCGACGATCACGAAGGAGTCGTGCAGGCTGCGACCGCGGATGTGGGTGAGCGGCAGGACCTCGAGCATGCCGCGGTCCATGACCTCCTCCATGACCTCCTGGGACACGAGCGCCCCGAGGGTGTCGAAGACCGCCTGCGCCCAGGGGTTCATCTTCTCGCTCTCGCTGCCGGGGAGATAGCCGAGCTCCTGCCCGCCCACGGCGTACAGGGGCCGGAAGACCACGACCTTGCGGTGCTCCCTGCGCTCCAGGACCGCTTCGAGGCCGGCACACAGGGCCAGGGCCGATTTACCCGTACCCGCGCGCCCGCCGAGGGAGACGATGCCCACCTCGGGGTCCATGAGCAGGTCGATGGCCAGCCGCTGCTCCGCCGACCGTCCGTGCAGCCCGAAGACGTCACGGTCACCGCGCACCAGCCGGATCTGCTTGTCCGCCCCGACCCGGCCCAGCGCCGAACCCCGGGGGGACAGCAGGATGACGCCCGTGTTGACCGGCTGTTCCGCGCCGGCAGCCGTGAGGACCGCCTCGTTCTCGTACAGCGCGTTGACCTCCTCGACCGTCGCGTCGAGTTCGGCGACACCGGTCCAGCCGGAATCCTTGACGAACTCGTTCCGGTACTCGTCGGCCCGCAGTCCCATGGCGGATGCCTTGACGCGCATCGGCAGGTCCTTGGAGACGATCGTGACGTCCCGCCCCTCGACGGCGAGGTTCTTCGCTACCGCGAGGATGCGGGAGTCGTTGTCCCCGCTCCTGAACCCGACCGGCAGGACCTCCGGGGACACGTGGTTCAGTTCGACCCGCAGGGTTCCGCCCTCCTCCCCGAGGGCGATGTCCCTGTCGAGCCCGCTGTTGGCGACCCTGAGATCGTCCAGCAACCTCAGGGCCTTCCGTGCGAAGTAGCCGAGCTCCGGATCGTGGCGCTTGCCCTCGAGCTCCGAGATGACGACGACCGGCAGGATCACCTCGTGTTCGGCGAAGCGCAGGATGGCCCGTGGATCCGACAGAAGGACCGACGTGTCGATGACATAGCTGCGGCGATCCTTCGGGGCGGCGCGGCCCTCAGCCGGCGCGGCGTCGTCGACCCCCGTGGTGGTTCCGGCTGCGTGCTGCTGAAACGTGCTGTTCTGTGCCACGTGAACTCCGCTCCGGGGTGAGCGCACCCCGAATTCGTAGGGTTGGGGTGGGTCGTTCCGGCCCGGAGGCCGGACACGGCCTCCCCGACTCGTACGGGATGCCTGTCAGCACCGTCGGCGTCATCAGTGGCCTTCCATCGACGGATCTGGCGTCCCGTCGATGGCTCGACCATACGCCGCGGGAAGCCGTGGCACAGGTGTCCACCGCCGTGTCCATCGTTAAGGGCTGATGAACTCTCAGGAACCGAATCGGCGCTGCCGTCGACCGAAGTCGCGCAGCGCCCGCAGGAAGTCCACGCGGCGGAAATCGGGCCACAGCGCCTCGCAGAAGTAGAACTCGCTGTAGGCGCTCTGCCACATGAGGAAGCCGGAGAGCCGCTGTTCGCCCGAGGTCCTGATGACGAGGTCGGGGTCCTGCTGACCGCGCGTGTAGAGGAAGGAGGAGATGTGCCGGTCCGTGAGTTCCTCCGCGAGGGTCTCCAGCGACATGCCCTTCGAGGCGGCGTCGCGCATGAGTTCCTTGACGGCGTCGACGATCTCCCGCCGCCCGCCGTAGCCGACGGCGACGTTCACGTGGAGGCCGTCGATCTTCTGGGTGGAGGCGGCAAGGCTCACGAGCTTGTCACCCAGATCGGCCGGCAGCAGGTCCAGGGCCCCCACGGGCTGGACACGCACCCGGTTGCTCTCGCCGAGCCTGTCCAGCGTGTTCGCGATGATGCTCAGCAGCTGGTCGATCTCCTCCTGCGGGCGTCCCATGTTGTCCGTGGACAGCATGTAGAGCGTGACGACGTCGACACCGAGTTCCTCGCACCAGCCCAGGAACTCGTGGATCTTGTCCGCCCCGGCCTGGTGCCCGTGGCTCGTCGGGGCTCCGGCGAGCTTCGCCCAGCGGCGGTTGCCGTCCACCATCACACCGATGTGGTGGGGAATGCGCTCGGGGGCGAGGTTACGCTGCAGCCTTCGTTCGTAGAAGCTGTAGCCGACTCCGGGGAACGTCCATGTCACGCCCGGCTGCCCCTCCCCTGATCGACGCTCCGGCGGACCGGATGCTCTGACGATGCGGGACGCCCTGCAGCCCGCACACCTGTTCATACCGTACCGGCAGTTGCCTGATAAAACCCTGTATTGGTGATCCTCCTGCCCGTCGTCGGGGCAGCGATGCCGAAGGGTGCCACCCGTCGCGGTGCACTAGAATTCGGGCATGACCTCGCGCCATCCGATGCCTGCCCCGGGCGGTTTCGGTCCCGACGGAGACCGGGACGAGTCGCTCACCGGAACGCCCCTCGGAGACGCCGTCGGATCCCTCGCCGGTCCCCTGGCGGACGCCATGGCGACCAAGCCCCTGTGGCGGGGCTGGATCCACGCCGTCGCCACCCCCCTGGCCGTGGCGGCAGGGATCGTCCTGGTGATCGTCGCATCCACCACCGGGCTCAAGGTCGCGTCGGCGATCTATGCCTTCACCGGCGTCCTGCTGTTCGGCGTCAGTGCGGTCTACCACCGCGGCAACTGGAGCCCCCGCGTGAGGGTGATCCTCAAGCGGCTCGACCACACGAACATCATGCTCGTGATCGCGGGTTCCTACACACCGCTGGCCTGGGCGCTGCTCGAGCGGGGGAAGGCCGAGACGCTGCTCTGGATCATCTGGGGCGGAGCGATCGCAGGGGTCCTGTTCCGGAACCTGTGGGTGGACGCTCCCCGCTGGCTCTACGTGCCCATCTATGTGGCGCTCGGGCTGGGCTCGGTCTTCTACATGCCCGACTTCTTCGCGGCGAACGGAGCCGCTGCAACCCTCATCTGCGTGGGGGGCGCCCTGTACATCGCCGGCGCGGTGTTCTACGGCATCAAGCGCCCGAACTTCTCCCTGCGCGTCTTCGGTTTCCACGAGCTGTTCCACGCCTTCACCGTGGCGGCCTTCGCAGCGCACTTCATCGCCATCATGCTGTCCGTGCTCCAGCCCGTCCACGCCTGACCGCAGCTCGGAACGGGCCGGGCCCACCGCTGCTGCATGGCGCGGAGGCGCAGCTCAGCGGTTGTCCGGGCCGTGCTTCCCGCCCGGCCGAGCGGGATCGGCGTCCGGGGAGTGTGCCGCCCGAGGTGACGCAGGATCGTCGGTGCGCGGCTGTGCAGCGGCCTGCTCGGCGCGCATCGCCCGGGCCTGCTCCACCTCCGCGGTGTACCGGACGCGCCGGACGCGCTTGACCATGTCACGGATCAGGAACACCACGATCACGACGACGAACAGGGTCGCGAGGAACCCGACCAGCCCGGGCGTCACCGAGGCGGGGTCGAGGCCGGGCTTCAGTGTCGGGTCACCCGACGGTGTCGTCGCCGCGGCCAGACTGAGGAGAGGGAACACGCACACCACTTTCGCCGAACACTGTCAGCGGATCAGGACTGTCCGCCGCCGACAATTCTACGCGGCATAGAAGTGAGGCAGAGATGCGAGGTGGGACAGCGCGACCGGGACCTACGCTCGAGCAGGGACACCCTCGAAGAAGTCGCTCTCCGGCAGGGTGGAAGGGACCCTCGACTCGATGAGCGAGTAGTCCTCCCACGGCCAGACCTTCTGCTGCAGGTCCACCGACACGGCGAAGAAGAACCCCTCCGGATCGACCTGCGTCCGGTGGGCCAGAAGCGCCCGCTCGCGGTGCCCGAAGTAGTCGCCGCAGTCGATCTGGGTGGTCGTCGCATGCGTCGGGGCAGGCGGCTGGTGGCCCTCTGCATCCGATTCCAGCCACTGCGCGATCCGCTCCGCGTAGGGCGACTGCAGGCCGGCCTCCTCGAGGGCGAAGTGCAGCGCCTGGAAGCGTTCGGGGTTGAACGCGCGGTCGTAGTAGAGCTTGGAGACGCTCCACGCCTCACCGGTCCCGGGGTACCGCGCCGGGTCGGCAGCCGCCTCGAAGGCCTCGACGGTGACGCGGTGGGCCATGATGTGGTCCGGGTGCGGGTACCCGCCGTTCTCGTCGTAGCCGATGACGACGTGCGGGCGGAACTCACGCACGAGCTTCACGAGCGGCGCCGCCGCTCGTTCGAGGGGCTGCACCGCGAAGCAACCGAACGGCAGGTCCGGCAGCGGATCCCCCTCGGGCAGGCCGGAATCCGTGAACCCCAGCCACCGCTGCTGAACCCCGAGCTCCGCCACGGCGCGCGCCATCTCGATGCGCCGGAGACCGGGGAGGTCACGCTTGCCGTGGGGGTCGCCCTCCATCGCGGCATTGAGGATGTCCCCGCGCTCACCGCCCGTGCACGTGGCGACCATCACCTCGGCCCCCGCGGCCACATAACTGGCCATCATCGCAGCGCCCTTGCTCGACTCGTCATCCGGGTGGGCGTGGACCGCGAGGAGGCGGAAGCCCTCGCGGGAGTGATCCTGGCTTGGCAACACGTGCTCCTGGCTGTACGGGGAGGGAAGCGGAGCGGCCGGAGGGGGCCGCTGCGGGCGGACGGTAAAATGGGAGCGTGAGCTCCGCCTATACGCCAACACCAAGAGTAGCCAATCGCTACGGCACGCCAAAGCCGAAGAAACCGATGGGCCGCATCCGGATGCTGGTCATCGCCGTCCTGCTCGCCGCGGTCGCGGCGGCGGGCGCCGTCGCCCTCACCACCGGCAGCCCGGAGGTCTCCTCGAAGGACGTCGGTTTCTCGCTCGCCGACGACGGCCGTGCCAGCGTGGATTTCGAGCTGACCAAGGACCGCTCCGCCACCGCCCAGTGCGCCGTCCAGGTGCTGAGCGAGAACTACGCGGTGGTCGGCTGGAAGGTCGTCACCGTCGGCCCGAACAGCGCCGACGAGGGCGTCGACGACGGCGACACGACGGCGCACCGCACGGACGTGCGCACCGATTCCCCTGCCGTCTCCGGCGGCGTGAACGCCTGCTGGATCGTCGGGGACTGACCGGGGCCGGCCCGGCTCCTTGGGTTCTGGCGCCCGCCCCTCTAGAATGAACGGATACGTATCGCCCCGCTTCACCGGCGTACCGGGCAACCGGTCCCATGAGGCGGGGTGTTTTCTTGCCGAGGTGGTGGTGACCCGTCGTCCCGGCAAGTGACCAAGTGCCTCCATCGAATCGGATGGTGGCCGTACCTAAGGAGTAATCCCGTGTCCACGAACAGCGCACCCGTCGCCTGGCTCACGCAGGAGTCCTACAACCGGCTCAAGAGCGAGCTCGAACACCTGTCCGCCGGCCGCACCGAGATCGTCGCCCGCATCGAGCAGGCCCGCTCCGAGGGTGACCTCAAGGAGAACGGCGGCTACCACGCGGCCAAGGAGGAGCAGGGCAAGGCCGAGGCCCGGATCCGCCAGCTCACCCACCTGCTGAACAACGCCCACGTGGGCGAGGCGCCCGCGGACAACGGCGTCGTCGAACCCGGCATGATGGTGTCAGCCAAGATCGCGGGCGACGTCGAGAACTTCCTGCTCGGCAGCCGCGAGGTGGCCGGGGACACCGACATCGACGTCTACAGCGAGAAGTCCCCGCTGGGCGCCGCGATCCAGGGCAAGCAGGCGGGCGACGTCGTCACCTACTCGGCGCCGAACGGCAAGCAGATCACCGTCGAGATCATCTCGGCCACGCCCTACGTGGGCTGATGCCCCCAGCGGTTCGGACCGGCTACGAGCCGGCGGACAAGCGGTCCGTCCCTTCGGGGGCGGGCCGCTTCCGCTTGAGCACAAAGGCGGCGAGGATCCCGCCGAGCGCCCCGAAGAGATGCGCCTGCCAGGAGATGTTCGACCCCACCGTGGGCAGGACTCCCCACAGGATGGACCCGTAGGCGCCGAACAGGACGACGGCGAGCACGATCTGCCTCCAGTCACGGTTGTAGAAGCCACGCGTGACCAGATAGGTGAACAGGCCGAAGACCACGCCCTCCGCCCCGATGGTCAGCCCTCCCCCGAAGATCCACGTGCCGACGCCGGAGGTCAGCCAGCTGGTGCCGACCGCCAGGGCGAACCGACGCGCGCCCTCGAGGAACGCGAGGAAACCCAGGACCAGCAGGGGGAAGGTGTTGCTGGCGAGATGCTCGACCCCGCCGTGCAGCAGCGGGGCGAAGAGGACGCCGTCGAGTCCGTCCGCCCGCCGCGGCGCGATCCCGAGGTTCCGGACGAGCGCGTTCCCGAGGAGGGCATTGAGAAGAAACACCGCCCACATCACGGTGACGAGTCCGACGACGGTGACCAGCCCGGTTCGGGCCCGGCGTGCGAGGAGTCCCATGGATCAGCCCTGGATGACGACCGGCTGGAAGCCCTCTGCGCGCAGGTTGCTCAGGACCTGCTCGCAGTGCTCGTCACCCTTGGTCTCCATGTTGATGGTGATCGCGACGTCCCCCATGCTGATGGACCCGCCCACTCGAGTGTGGTCCACTCCGGTCACGTTGGCGTCGGACTCCGCGATGATGCGGGAGATCGTCGCCAGGGATCCCGGGCGGTCGTCCAGCAGCATGCGGACCACGAGGAAGCGCCCGGCCGCGGCGAGACCGCGCTGGATGACCTTCAGCATGAGCATCGGATCGATGTTGCCACCCGAGAGGACCACGACGGTATTGCCCGGCTGCGCACCGTCCTGGGTGAGCGTGCCGTCCAGGAGGGCTGCGACGCCGACCGCGCCTGCGGGCTCCACGACCATCTTGGAGCGTTCGAGGAGGAAGATCAGCGCCCGCGCGAGGGAGTCCTCGCTGACGGTCACGACGTCGTCCACGAGTTCGCGGATGATCGAGAACGGGAGCTGGCCCGGCGCCGACGGCGATCCCGTCCGCGATCGTCGAGACCTTGGTCAGCGGTACGAGCGCATCCGCGGCGAGGGACGGCGGATAGGCGGCCGCGTTCTCCGCCTGGACGCCGATGATCCGGATCTCGCGACCGAGTTCCTTCGCACGCGCCTTGACCGCGACGGCTACACCGGCGAGGAGTCCGCCACCGCCGACCCCCATGAGGATCGTGTCGACGTCCGGCACCTGCTCGAGGATCTCGAGGCCGACGGTCCCCTGGCCTGCCACGACGTCGACGTTGTCGAAGGGGTGGACGAACACGGCGCCGGTCTCGTCCGCGTACTTCTTCGCCTCGGCGAGCGCCTCGTCGACATTGTGGCCGTGCAGTACCACCTCGGCCCCGTGTCCGCGGGTCGCGGCGAGCTTCGGCAGGGCCACGCCGAGGGGCATGTAGATGCGCGCCGAGATACCCAGGCGGGCAGCCGCGACGGCCACCCCCTGCGCGTGGTTACCGGCGGACGCTGCCACGACCCCGCGCGCGCGCTCGGCCGCCGACAGCTTGGCCATGCGGTTGTAGGCTCCTCGGACCTTGAAGGACCCTGCACGCTGGAGGTTCTCGCATTTGAAGGACACCGCCGAGCCGTCAGCCGCCCCAAGGCGCGGGACTGCTCGATGGGGGTTCGCGCGACCACCCCTTCGAGCAGGCGGTGGGCTGCTTCGACGTCGGCGAGGGTCACCGGAAGGCCCGGTGCTGCGACCGCGGCCGGCGCCGCAGCCCCGCCGAGGTAGGCGGGGAACGCGGCGGCTGCCGGGCCGGAGACGGTGTCGGAAGTGGTGTCCGGTGAATTCCCGGGAACTGCCACGGTCTGCTCTGTCACTGGGAGGTTTCTTCCTGGAGGGCTGGCGCCGACGGGGCGGCGTGAGGTTCCGGGGTGCTGGCCGGCGGGGACGGGGGCTCGTGCCCCGCCGTCGCCGGCCCGCTAATCCCGGAACCCGTCCCGGGCCGCCGCTCGTGCGCGACCTCCGGATCATATTCCCAGGCACGTTGGGCGATGTACCGCACGGAGGTGTTGAGGACCGCCAGCAGGGGGACGGAGAACAGTGCGCCGGGGATGCCCGCCACCAGTGTTCCGCCGGCTACCGCGAGCACGACGGCGAGCGGGTGCAGGGCGACGGCGGGTCCCATGATCAGTGGCTGGAGCACGTGGCCTTCGAGCTGCTGCACCAGGAGGACGATGACGAGCATCACCAGCGCGTTGACCCACCCGTTCGCGACGAGCGCGAGGAGGACGGCCACGGACCCCGTGGCGAGCGCACCGACGATGGGGATGAAGGAACCGAGGAAGACGAGCACTCCGAGCGGCAGGGCAAGGGGCACACCGATGATGGCGGCGCCCACCCCGATACCGATGGCGTCCACGGCCGCGACCAGCATCTGGACCCGGACGTAGCTGGCCATGGACATCCAGCCCCTGCGGCCCGCGCCGTCGACGGCCGCTCGTGCCCGGAGGGGCGCCAGACCCACGACGAACCGCCAGATGCGGCCACCGTCGAGCAGGAAGAAGATCAGGGCGAAGACGGTCAGCAGGGTGCCCGCTGCCACGTGGCCCGCCGTGGAGCCGAAGGACAGGGCGCCGCTGAGGATCGACGCGCTGTTGTTCTGGACCGCGTCGCCGAGGTCCTGCAGGTACTCGTCGATCTGCGTCGCGGTGAGTTGCAGGGGGCCCTGCGACAGCCAGTCAAGCAGCTGCTGGACTCCCGCGCGCGCCTCGCCCCACAGGCTGCCGAGCCCGAGGGCGAGCTGGCTCCCGACCAGCAGGAGAGCGGCCGAGATGAGCCCGAAGAACCCCACGAGCGTGACGGCCACGGCCGCCCCGTTCGGCATGCGCCGCCGTCGGAGGGCGTTCTTCAGCGGCATCAGCAGGGCGGCGACCAACCCCGCGACCATGAGCGGGATGATCAGCAGGGACACCCGGCTGAGCAGGTAGACCAGTGCGCCGCCGACGACGATGACGAGCCCGAGCCGCCATGCCCAGGAGGCTGCCACGCGCAGGGCGAAGGGAACGTCCGTGCGGTCGTCGGTCCGTAGCGGCGGACGGGCTCCGGAGGGCTGCTCGGGCAGCGGATCCGGCAGCGCCGCCGCACCCCGGCTCACGGCGCGCTGGAGGGCGCGCTGGGGTTTCGCTCCGGGGAGACGCTGCATGGGCCAATCCTTCCACAGAAGGCCCCGCGTCCCCCATCAGAGACGCGGGATGATGCCCCACGACGCGGAGAAGGACCGGCCCGGTTCCAGCCAGCGGAGGCCTTCGCCGGAGTTGAAGGCGTTCGCCGGTGCCGTCATCGGCTCGATCGCCACGGCTTTGCTGACACCGGGGTAGATCGTGCTGATGTAGACGTGGGCATAGGAGAAGGCGGGATCCGCCCAGAGGGTCACGTCCCGACCGTCCGGGGCGGACAGGACGTGCTCGTGGCGGCCGCCGACGGTCTCGAGGTCGGTGAAGGCGGCATCGAACTCGATGTGGTCGATGAGCTTTCCCGAGCGCAGGTCGAACTGCCCGCTCACTGCGGCCCTGCCCGTGGGGATCGACTGGTCGTCGGCCTCGAAGACCGTTCCCGCCCTCAGGGTCAGGGTGAGGTCCTCGGTCCTCACGTCGGAGATCTTGAGGTAGGGGTGGGCACCGAGGGCGAACGGCGCCGGGTCCGCGGACAGGTTGGTGAGTTCCTGTGTCACGGTCAACTGCTCCTCGGTGAGCTCGTAGGTGGCCCGGTGGAGCAGGTGGAAGGGATAGCCGTGCTGCGGGAAGATCTCGGCCTCGAGGACCGCGTGGGACGGTCCGGTGTCCACCGCGGCGTAGCCCGTGTTGCGCAGGAGCCCGTGGATGGCGTTGCCCTTCGAGGGCTCCGTGATGTCGAGCCGCTGCTCGGAGCCGTGCAGCGTCCAGCGCCCGTCGGCAACCCGGTTGGGCCACGGCGCCAGCAGGATACCGCCGCCACCCGCCGGGATGGCGTCGTCACCCCAGGTCTCGGTCAGCGCGACGCCGTCGTACTCGTAGGACCTGAGGGCCGCTGCTAGGGTGGCGACGACGACGGTCGCAGGACCGGCCGTGAGAGTGTGGTTGGTGCCGCTTGCGAGTCGCGGTGGGGCCGGAGTCATGAGGCGATGCTACCGCCGGCCGGCGCGCGGGGTCCGCCGGCGGAAGGAGGTGGCGCGAACCCTCGTGATAGTTTTTGTTCGGTTACGTCCGAACCCGTTCGTTCATGGCCGGCAGGCGGCGATCGAACGCCGCGGCCCGGCAGGAGGAGCATGCTCGCAGCAGAACGTCATGCCGTGATCCTGGACCGGCTCGCTCAGCAGTCCGGGGTCCGCGTCGGCGAACTGGCCCTCGCGCTCGGCGTGTCCGAGATGACGGTCCGCCGGGACATCGACACGCTCGAGGAACGCGGACTGCTCGTCCGCGTCCATGGCGGAGCAGTCCGCCCGGGCATCTCAGCTCGTGGAGC
>WNZI01000057.1 GCA_009728235.1 Vibrio cholerae
TTGCCTCGGTCGCCTACGCCATCCTTCGGCGCGATTGGGAAACAGGGCAGACAACGACCTTCGCCTGGGAAGACCTCACCGTATAACTGCAACCAACAGGGCCTGGGCACCCACTCAGTCTGTCCATGGTTGGGGTCAGTTCGGGTTATCCACGGCTGGAATTAGGGAGCCATCAGGTAGCTCCCCAACAGTCGTAGCGGTGGATAACCCATGAGAACTGTCCCCGGTTGTGGACAGCGACCCAAGGCGCGCTCTCACAGCAATTGACAGCTATAGGAGCGTCGTGTGTGCGGGACAAGCAGCGGAGCGTGGGGGAGCTTGTGCCGTGCACGGGTGGGCAGGAGGCTACAGGGCGGGCCAGCAGCGGGTCTATCCTGCGAGCAGGAGCATCGACTGTCGAGGCATAAAGAAGATCCCGGAGGGCTACCTGCATGGGGGAACAGGTAGACGTCCGGGACTTCACCACAGTTGTACCCCGGGCGAAGGCTTTCCAGCCAATCAGTTTTCCTGAGGAGACGCCGCGATGAGGAAACCGCCTTACGGTGGCCCGGACGACACTAGCTAGTTCGACGCCCTCACGCCCGACGAAGCCCTCCGAGCATTCACGTCCTACCGCCTGCTGGGGGACTGCTTCGAGCAATCCAGCGACGACGACCTGGCCGGCCGCGGCTGGCTCATCGAGGACTGGAAAGCGCTCCTCAAGGACCGGCAACAGCAGGCGTACCGGGCTGAACGCGAGCTATCGGCCGCGGTACGCCTTGCCCGCAACGAGGGCGTTAGCTGGCACGACATAAGCCGCACGCTGCGCTTGCCGCTCGAAGAGGTAAGGGCCAGATTCGATTGGCCCTACGGAGACCACTAGGAAGTCCTGAATGGTCCTGGAGTGTCTCCGCCTTCTGCCTTCTGGGAAGGCGTTTCGGAGTCGGCGGGCGCCACTGCGCCGAGCCACACCCAGCCTTCGCGGTGGATTTTGATCATCGGTTCGAGGAACCGAATTTTTATCGCTGTGCGTGTGTACGCGATCGCGTGTGCTTGAACCCGGATGGCTTTGGAGGGGTAGCGGATCCAGGCGTACACACGTCGAGGTTCGGGAAAATCGGTGGGTCGGTAGTTCTCGACGTCGAGCTCGGCTGCGGTGAGCATGATCAGCTCTTCGCGCATGACGAACTCCTCGATCCGATCGTCCATCAGCCTGGCGTAATGCTTGCCGTACCGCTTCGAGCCACCCATGAGCCGGCCCCGATCTGTCTACCGCCGGCTCAGAACCCGTCCACGCCGGCGACGCGGCGCAGCCGCCAGTCCTGCCACCGCGGATCCGCGCTCATATCGAACTCAAGCACCGGGGACGCAGGCCCGGTCTGTGTCTGGAAACGCCAGAACCTCGTCGTCAGGATGCGACCCTGCCCAGCGGGACCATGCGGGGGAGTGGTGGCTGGTTCCCACCAGCTGCTCGAGCTGGACCACGACACCGGCTCGCCGATCACCTGCCATAGGCTGCCGCGCCAGCGCAGCGCCAACGGCAACCCCGAGGGCAGGAACCTAACGTCGGCTACCTCGTCGAGCACATGCCAGGTCGACGCGGCTGAGTCCTGCGCCTCCTGTTCGGTGGTCGTGGTCTGTGTTCTGTCGACTGGTTGCGCTGTCATCGTCCGGTGCCGTCCTCATCCTCTGCCGTCCCTCGTGCAGGCTTAAAAATAGAACACAGCTTCGATTATTTGGGAAGTCGCCTGAGACCAGACGCGGTAGGAGAATGGCGCCAGTGCCTGACTCATTTACTCATTTACTCAAATACTCGTTTGAGTAAATGAGTCTGATGGGGCAGCGACATTCTGCCGCAACCCCAGCACTGGATCGTAGGCTCACAGGATGGACGAGCTCGCCGCCTTCATCCTCTCCCGCGTCGCGGAAGACCACGACCTTGCCTACCAGGCACTCCACGACCCAGGAGCCGGCGGGATCCTCGGCGTCAACACCAGGAACTGCCATGCGACCGACACGGGTCGGTCTGTCGACGTCGCCGGCCACGAGCTGCTGCTGGATCCGCTGGCCTGCCACAACATGAACCAGAGCCCGGAGAAGGTCATCGCGGACTGTGTCTCGAAACAGCGCCTGGTCGCTCACGTGCAGAGCATCGATTGGGACTACGAACCGGCAGGGGAGCAGGACTACATGCGCACGATCCTCGAGCTACTAGCTGTACTGACCGGACACGTTGATCGATAGACAAGTCGCCACTTGTGACAGAAGGCCACGCTTGTCTATAGTGTGGGTATGACAGTTTCACTGGATGTTGCCCTGCCGCGCACGGACCTGTCGGCGCGGGATCACGCGCGGATGCTTGCTCCGTTGTTGAAGCCTTTGTCAGACGAGAACAGACTGATGATCGTGCTGACGCTTGCGGCGGGGGCGTGCTCGAACAAGAAGTTGCAGGAGGCCACCGGGTTGAGCCAGGCGCTGGTGAGTCACCATGTGGCAGCCTTGCGGCAAGCGCAGCTGATCAGTGTGCGGGCCGAGGGCCGGTCCAACATCTACGCGCTGTGTTGTGAGCAGTTGGCGGCGCCGGTGCAGTGGCTCGCTCACTTGGCGACTCTCACTCCAGAGGGACAGAAGGCGTGCTGCACTGCCCCAGCAGGGGAGGGTCAGGCATCGACTGAGGGTGCTGCGCGGTGATTCATGCGGTACAGACCTTCGGGTTGATCCTGGTCGAGTTGCTCGTCCTGTTCTCGCTGATCTCGGTGCTCGTTGCGCTGGTGAACCGGCGGTTCGGGCCGGATCGGATCCAGAGCTGGATGGCCGATGGGCGCCTTCCCGGCCCGCTCAAGGGGCTACTGCTGGGGGCGATCACGCCGTTCTGTTCCTGTTCGACGCTGCCGGTGCTGGCTGGGATGTTGAAGTCGGGGGTGGCGTTCCGGACGTCGATGACCTTCCTGATCTCGTCACCGCTGCTGGATCCCATCATCGTGGCCGGGGTGGTGCTGCTGTTCGACTGGCGTATCGCGTTGGTCTACACGGTGGTCACCGCCGCATGGTCCCTGCTCGCCCCCCTAGTATGGGAACGACTCGGCATGGCCAGCCAGCTCAAGCGAGTCAAGGTCGTCGGCGACGACAGCACCCCCCACCCCTGGGCAGGCCTGCGCAACGAGATCCGGCCCGCACTCGGCGAGGCCTGGGCCGATCTGAGACCGCTGCTCGTCCCGATGGTGCTGGGTGTCTCGGTCGGTGCATTTATCTACGGTTTCGTGCCTCAGGACCAACTCGCCGCGGTCGCTGGCGACGACAAACCGTGGGCCGTGCCGTTGGCCGCCGTGCTTGGCGTTCCGTTTTACGTGCGTATCGAGACGATGCTGCCCATCGGCTTGGCCCTCAGCTCGACCGGCATGGGGCTAGGTGCAGTGTTCGCGCTGATGATCGGCGGCGCCGGAGCCTCGATCCCCGAGATCTCGATGCTCACCGCCTTGTTCAAGCCCCGACTGGTCGTCACTTTCGTGGTCACTGTCATCGGCACGGCCATCGCCGCCGGCTACCTCATCCCACTGATCGCCTGACCCAACCACCACATTCCCAACCACACGAGGAGAACAAGCAACCATGGGACTCAAGGACCTCTTCACCGCACGCAAGCAGGACAGCAGTTGCTGCGGGGCCCAGATCGTGCCCGACGATGACGACCAGCCCCAGAGCGAGCAGGGAACACCCACCGAGACGGCTGCCTCTTCAGCGCCGAACAGCGAGGACACGGACGGCAACTGACATACCGAATCGATGGGGCTGCACCACAGGGTGCAGCCCCATCACTGTCTCCACCCGCTCGTCACCAGGAAGACCACCATGTCCCACGCCAATGCCGCCCTCACTCCGCGTCACCGCCTCAAGGTTGCCCAGCTGGTTGTTGACCACGGATGGCCGATCAGCGAGGTCGCTGCCCGGTTCCAGGTCTCCTGGCCCACCGTGAAGCGCTGGGCTGACCGCTACCGGGCCGGTCAGTCCATGCAGGACCGCAGCTCACGGCCTCACCGCTCCCCGAACAAGACCAGCCCCACGACTGCGAAGCGCTGTATCCAGCTCCGGCTGCGTCTGCGGGAAGGTCCGGTTCAGTTGGCATACCGGATTGGCGTTGCTCCGTCGACAGTCCACCGGATCTTGGTCGACGTCCACTTGAACCGCCTGTCGCACGTCGACCGTGCCACTGGAGAGCCTGTTCGTCGCTACGAGCACGACCACCCCGGGGCGATGCTGCACGTCGACGTGAAGAAGCTCGGCAACATCCCAGACGGCGGAGGCTGGCGCTACGTCGGCCGACGACAAGGCGAGAAGAACCGCGCAGCCACACCCGACAAGCCCAAGAACAAGCACTACGACCCGTTGATGGGCAAGGCCTACGTCCACACCGTCATCGACGACCACTCCCGCGTCGCCTACGCCGAGATCCACGACGACGAAACAGCCCACACCGCCACAGCGGTCCTGGCCAGGGCCGTCAAGTGGTTCAACGCCCGCGGGGTGACCGTCGAGCGGGTCCTGTCGGACAACGGTGGCGCCTATCGCTCACACCTGTGGCGCGACACCTGCGCCGAGCTGGGAATCAGGCACAAACGGACCAGGCCGTATCGCCCGCAGACCAACGGCAAGATCGAGCGCTTCCACCGCACCCTGGCCGACGGCTGGGCCTACGCCCGCTGCTACACCTCCGAGACGGAGCGTCGCGGCGAACTCGACGGCTGGCTGCACTACTACAACCATCACCGGCCCCACACAGCCTGCAGCAACCAGCCGCCCTTCTCACGATTGACCAACGTGTCCGGTCAGTACAACTAGCTCTACCTTGGCGAAACCACCCTGACTACTCGCGGCACTGGACTGCCTAAGCAGGGGAGGGCGGTCGAAGTGTCTGTTTCGCCGGGCAGAATGGCGGTATGTGTGGACGCTTCGTCATCGCCGGAAACAAGGCCGCTATCCGGGACGCGTTCAGCGTCGATGAGACCTTCCAGGACGACCTGAAGCCGTCGTGGAACGTGGCGCCAATGCAGGGGATCCCGTTCGTGTCCGAGCAGCTGCGCGAGGGTGAGCTGGTGCGCCGCCTCGAGATAGCCCGCTGGGGACTGGTCCCTGTCTGGTCGAAGGAACCCAAAGCGGGGGCGAGGATGATCAACGCCCGGAGTGAGACGGTCACGGAGAAGCCGTCTTTCCGCACGGCGGCCGCCAAGCGACGGGCCCTGGTGCCGGCGAACGGGTACTACGAGTGGCAGAAGAACGAGGATGGGACGAAGACCTCGCACTACCTCCACGGCGAGGACGAGGACCAGCTGCTGGGCTTCGCCGGCCTGTACGAGTTCTGGCCCGACCCCGCCAAGCCCGAGGACGCCGAGGACAAGTGGCTGGTCACCGCCACAATCCTCACCCGCGCCGCCCACGACGCGCTCGGGCACATCCACGACCGGACGCCAGTCATCATCCCCAAGAATCTGCAGGATCAGTGGCTGAACCCGACCATGACCGAGCGGGGCCAGGTGCAGCACTTCATCGACACCATCCCCGAACCCAGCCTCGTCCCGCGGATCGTCGGCAAAGAAGTCGGATCAGTCCGCAACAATGGGCCTCACCTAGTCAGGTCGGCGGAGTTGGATGAGGAGAGCTAGGCGTGGTTGATCGGGAGGACGTAATAACGAGCAACCGCGAGACCCTCGAGGCATTCGTAGCGCGCAGTCGGCGGGTTGATGCTCATTCCTTGATGTCCAACCCTGCCCATGTTCAGGCACTATCTACGGGGCAAATCAAGTTGCGGGTGGTGCCACAGACGGGGGAACAGTTTCTTGTGCAGGACCTTCCAGTCGAGGAAGTGTTGGAGTCAGCTGCAGCGCGGCTTAGACCTCTGATCCTTCAGGAGGATCCGGTGTACTGGGGCAGGGCACTCAACGCCATCGGGTATTTCTTGAAGGACAGCCAGGACCAAGAAGCGAAGGACGTCCTGGCGGAGATGAGACGACTCTGGCAGGAAAGGGTCGCACCGACGCCTGGGAAGGAGCGGGGCTACTTCCTGCAGATGAGACGGGTCGGAGGTGATAGCACGTCAACTATCGTTGACACGGATCTAGGAATGTCTTGGTTCTATGGCGATGTCGTGCATGCAGACAAGAAGAGACGGGCTGCAGGAGCGCGTTATGGCATTACTGAGCGGTTCAGAGCAGCAACGATGCTCGTCGCGAACGGGCTTATCTGCAATCACCTCACGCTCCGCTTCATCAGGGACCTCAAAGATGCTGGCCTACTTGAACTGTCGGATGAGGTGTTCACGGAGGAAGTGACGGTGACGGAGACCCACTTCGAGCAAGCAGCCAAGTTCTATGTTGGCAAAGCTGGCACGGCTATGCCGGAAGACATCACCGGTACCATCCCCGCCGGGTTTGAGGAGTTTGACCCTGAGAAGCATGTCCCTACGCGAGGAGCTGGTGACGACCAAGGCGGTTAGCTCCTAGGCGCTGTGGCGGTGGGGTACACCCCACCGCCACAGCGCAGAACGGTTCGGTTGGTGTGTGACTTTTCGTCAATATGGCGGGGTTCTGAACGGGTGATTGGCGGGGTCAAAAGTCAGTACAGCGTCTGGTTGGTCCGGCTGGGGATCCCGTTCCGGGCACTTCCACGTGCCCTACAAACGAGACCCGAAAATGGTGGTACCGCCCCTAGATTTGCAATGAACACCTCGTTGCGCGGCAAGTGACTGTTTCGATCGCCAGTAGGTGGATTACGCCGTGAACGCTGAACCACACACGAGGCAGTGCACCTGCTTAAGGTTCTCCTCGGGAACCTTAACCGGTTCGTTAGGGTGGCACGGAGGCTCAGCAATTATCATGTCGTCTGGTTCAGCAAGGGCGTCAGGAGTATCCACCCCGAGAGAGAACGACCGATTGGGTACGAGCTTCATCCCCTTCATGCCCTTGAACATCTGCTGGACTGAGTCCTGAACGAAACGGTCCACCGCGGGGCCACTTACACCTCGCATGTACTCGACCTGACTCGGCGTCCACCACTGGTCCGTGTGCGCGGGCACACCGCATAGTGGGCAGAAGTATTGATCGACAGCCTCGGCGTCTGGACCGCCCTCTTGGTGGCTGAACCACTTAAATTCTCGCTCGCAGTTTGGGCATTCTCGCCGGAGAAAACCGTCAGAGTCGAGTGGGAGGTTCACGGGCACCCGAATCTCATCATTCATTAGTTGGTTCCTTTCAGCTATTGGTGTCCAAGAAGATTTCTTGCGTAATCTGATCGCCCGCCTCGCTACGTGCGGAGATTGTCACGTCGAATACGTCCTCGAGGTCTGGGCCGCCAAACATTCGTCCCATGCCCATCACATCGATAGTTACAGCTCTGCCCCCTCCAGGAATCTTCTTGATCACTCGGGTGTCCTGGAGCTTAAGCCCTGCGTCTTCGGGCAACGACACCTCGACGTCGAAGGCTGTTTCTGTGCCGCGGTTGATAATCTGCAACTTGTCGATGCGGTTTCCGCCCTTATTGAAGTACTTCACATCGAAGTCGATCGGTTTGCGGGTGTTCGTGTTCGATGGAAGTCGGCGGCCGAGCGGAATGCCATCACCGGGAGGCGGGGGTGGTGTGAAATCTCCGGTTGTGTGCCAGTCGACGCCGCGGAGATTTACGTCGCATCCTGCGGTTTCAAGGCGGGTCACCAGTTCTTGACGAAGGGCAGGATCGTTCGTCAGTCGGATGGCATGCCGGCCCGCGACATCACTGAAGGGGCGGACGTCGCCAACCTCGACCAACACGGTGCGGCGAGGATCGCGGCCTAACGCCATACCCGCTTCGAAGAGCACATTGGGTCGGGCCTGCGCAGCCGGCTTAGTCTCTGGGTCGTTGGCGCGGCCGTACTGAGGCTGTAAGTATGCGATTTCATCGGGAGTCATCAGCACGACGATTGCCGCGGCGTAGGAGAAAGCCGCGTCGAGCACCTGACCGATATAGGGAGACCCTTCTCCGGTCAGTCGCACCGCTTGGCTCCACTCCATAGGGGAGAGGTTAATGCTTCGAAGGAAGTCGAACATCGCCTTTCGTAAAAGTTCGTTGCGTCCATGCACCACGAACACCGATCGGGCGTCCACTGATCTTTCCGTCATTCCATTCCTTAGTCATTGCACTGCGGTTTACTGGTAAAGGACGACTGGTGCTCATGCCAACGCTTTGTCGCTTCAAGTTGAGAAGTACTGATCGGTAGCAAGACAGCGGCGCCCCCGCAGGTCGTTGCAGGGGCACCCGCGCGTGCTACTTCTTGCGCTGTGACAGCGCACTAGCAGCGATGCTCTTCGTTCGGTTCGAGGAGCGCCCGTCAGCGAGAGCCTTCGAGGCCTTCGACGCAACAGACTTGCTGGTCACCCGGTTCTGCGACTTCTTAGCCATGCGAAATACTCCTTCCCCACCCACGTGCGGTACCTTCAAGAGTCCACTGCCAAGTGACTCCGTGCCCTCTCGAACGACCTCGAGGGGGCACGACCAATATTGGGAGCTTGCGTACCCGTGGGTGCGGGCAGCAAGGTCAGGCCGGCGGCCTGTACAAATTTGGGGTAAGGGCGCGTCATTCATCGTCCTCAGGTGACAAGCCCATCGCCGTGCGTAAAACGCGTGTCGCAGCCCGTCGTGCTGGGAAGCTGTTGCGGGTGCTGAACTTTCCTGCAGTTCCTGACGGCGTAACAACACCAACATTTCTCCAGACCGGATTGTCGATCGCGAAAATGTCCGGACCCGTCGCCTGCTGCAACTTTGGGAAGGCCTCCTGGGGGTCGACACCCTCGGCGTACATCACCGACATCGCTCCAATGAGGCCGAAGATTGCAACGGCCGTCGACGAGATCGAGTTTCGACGGTAACTCTGCCTGGCGGGAGTCGAGAGCTTCCCAAACTCGGGTCGCACGTCGACGAGAGCATCCCACGCATCAATCAACCACTCGGACTGCTCGTCCAGATCGGCGGCTGTAACCGGGCCACCCTTCCAAAACGACTCGATCGCCTTGCTGATGGTGTTGAATGCCGTCAGCTTGTGCGAGCTGGCCGACACGGAATTGGAAAGAACCTCTACGTTGTCTTGGCCGAGGTGAGGGCTGTGGTTCACCAGACGGCGTGCCAGCTCCTGCTCCTGCGTCTCGGAGTACGCGTACTTCGCGGTGGAGTCATTGACCTTATCGCCGCGGGTGTTGTAAATCGTTGCGACCTTCTTAGCGTCGATGTCATTAAGCAGCCAGATGCGGACTTGGAACCGGGTGTCGAGATTGAAGCTCGCCAGCGGGTTCTCAGCGGCCGAAAGAATCGCCTTGATTCGTGAGAGGGAATCGACGGCGCAGTCGAGAACTCCCTCACGTATGGTCAGGCAGGTGTCGCCAGTTTCTTCGTCATTCCACACCTCAGACTTGGCACGGTCTGGATTCAGGCGGACCGAGATGTTGCCAATAATTGCGTTGTTGTCCAAAAGCTCACGCGTCCACTTCTGGATTTTCATTTTCGTCTTGCCAGTCACCTGGTCACGGTTGTGCTCTGGCCTGATGTTGCCTGTAAGTGTGAGCAGTCCCGAGCGGTAGAGATCCACGAGATAAGCGCCGGTCATTTGGCACTCGAAGTGCGAGCCACCGGCATCATCCACGACGCCAACATTTCGAATCTCCAACGGCAACGTCAGCCCGTCCGAGTCGATCACCGATTTCATACGGATCCACCTCCTACGTGTTCTACGTGTATTCTAACACAACTACGTGTAGATGGCGGGACCTACGTGTAGGTTCGCTTGTGTTGTGCTCGGGCTACCTTCGGTAGCCCGTAAGCCGCCCCCCATCGGCACACCCACGCCCGACCTCGAGCTGACCGCCTCGTCCTACTCGCTACAGGTGTGGACTTGAACAATAATTGGCGGCGTTCTGTGATCGCTATTTGGCGTCATCGGCTACCAGGGAGTCATCAACCGCGACTGAACCCGGCAGAAGTCCCAGCCAAGGCGCCGGGCGATAGAACGTCGCTCTGAATCTTCCGAGGCTGCGTAAGACCTCGGCCGCTGTCTGTCCGCTGTGCATGAGGCTTCGGGCATTGCGTATTGGGCTTCGGTGATGATTCGCGGGCGAGCGCGTCGAGCGCCGAGAATCATCTATCTTGATAAATTAGTTCGAGACGAACGCTGACACTGCTTTTGGAATTCGAACGACATGAACGACCGAAGGTCGATTTACGAGCAGGCATCTCTTCAGCACGACGGGAACTGGTGGAGCAAAGCAGGGCCGATGTTGGAATCTGCTTCCGCTGTGGCTACTCAGCCTACGACGAGTCCCGCGGCCACGAGGTCGGGCAGGCCGCGCGCGGCAAGCGTTTCCCAGATTTGGTAGTCGTCACTCGGCGCGATCGCGCCAGAGCAGGGTACAGCTATCACGTTCAAACCCGCATCGCAGGCGCTGCGCAGCCCGGCGGGAGAATCCTCGATGGCGACCGAGCCGGATGTGGGCAGATCCAGCCGTTTGAGGGCGAGCACGTACGGATCGGGGGCTGGCTTGTGCCTGGTCACCATGTTCGCCGTCACGATTTGAGCGAAATAGGGTCGTGGTAGCTGTTCCAGGATGTCGATGACATTCATCTCGAGCGACATCGTCACCAGAGCCTGCCGGACGCCATTCTGGTGCGCAGTCTCGAGCATTTCTAGAGCCCCAGGCCGCCACAGGACTCCGTCCTGGCGATTCAGGGTTCGCATCCGTTCAGTAAGTGCCGAGGTGAGCGAGCCTAGCGTGCCTGCCGCTCCGCGTTCCCTCAGCATGCCTGCCAGCATCGGGATAGCACGACCGGAGATATCCACCGGTGACGGCCTCCACTCTTTAATACCCGATTCCTCAGCGATCTCCCAGCAGACGGCCGCCCATCGTTGCTCGCTGTCGATCAGGGTCCCGTCGAGGTCCCAGAGCAGGGCGCCTCCGGACTCAGCGGACACGCGATAGCGATCGCTCGATGCGGCGGCCGGTCTCAGCGTCGAAGAGCTGCGCGTCCTCGTCGCCGAAGCTCAGCGACACGGAGTCGCCTCGACGCACGCGCACGCTCTGGTCGGTACGGACTGCGAGTCTGACATCGCCGACCGTGACCTCCAGGATCCGGGTGGAACCTTCGAAGATAGTGGTGTGCACAATGGCAGTCGCATGGTACCGGCCCGTGCTGTCGATTCGCACGTGCTCCGGACGCACTCCGACCCTCACCTCTCGGGCGGTGGTGCGCTCCTCAACGTCACCGAAGATAGTGCGGTAGCCGCCATCGACTGCCGTTCCAGGGAGAAGATTCATCGGAGGAGACCCTATGAAGCCCGCAACGAACACCGTCGCCGGCTCGTTATAGATTTCATCGGGCGTGCCAATCTGCTCGAAGCATCCCTTGTTGATCACGGCAATCCGGTCGGCCAAGGCCATGGCATCGCTCTGGTCATGCGTGACGTGGATCGACGTCGCCCCCGTCGTCCGCATCAGATCGGCGATTTCCTGGCGCAGCGCGATGTGCAGCTGGGCATCGAGCCCGGACAGGGGCTCGTCGAGTAGCACCAAGCGAGCCTGCCGGGCGAGAGCTCGGGCGAGGGCGACTCGCTGCCGCTGGCCCCCCGACATTTGCCGGGGTTTACGGTCGAGTAGATCCTCGATATCCATCCGCTTCGCGAACTCCAGACCTCGCTGACGCGCCGCGGCACGATCCAGACCCAGGCCGTGCCGAAGGCCGAGGGTGATGTTCTCGAGCGCGCTCATGTGGGGGTAGAGCGCGAAGTGCTGGAAGACGATGGCTACATCGCGTTCGTGGGGCGGGAGATTCTGCTGGGGTTTCCCTCCGATTAGCACGTCGCCGGAGTCAAGCGCCTCGAGTCCAGCCACAATGCGAAGCAGGGTGGACTTCCCCGATCCAGAGGGCCCGAGGATGACGAGGGATTCACCGGCGGCGACCTCGATTGAGACGTCGTTGACCGCGGTTACGCCGCCGAATTGTTTGACTAGATGGCGAAGGGAAACCTCAGCAGACATGTTCGTGCTCCTTTGTTTGTTTACTTCGTGAGTGCGCTGATGCGATCGGCGGTGCTGGGAACGACGTCGTTGACGTCTTCGCCCTGGTCGACCATCGACTGCACCATGTCCTGCAGGTACTGGTTGGTGCGTCCAAGGTTTTCGCCAGCCCAGCCAGATCCGGCAACCGGGGTGCCCTCGTATCGCCAGGCGTAGCCGAGCGGGCCGTCGGCCTCGGGGCGCTGGAGCAGTTCGGCTTTGGCCTCGGTGTCGACCGGGATGTAGCTATTGGCCAGCGAGCTCGTCAGGATGACCTCAGGGTCGAGCATGGCGCCGATCAGCTCGTTGCTGAACGCAGCCCGGCAGGCATCGTCGGAGAGCACCATCCAGCCGTTACCACCCGCGGGGAGCTTCGCGGTGCCGCCGTCAGGGATCGGCATGTCCGAGATAGTCCAGTCGAACGAGTCGCCGATGCTGGCAGCCACGCTCGCGCCCACGGCGGGCGTGGCAAAGAAGTAGGCCACGTTTCCCTGCGTGAACTGGGCGATCGAGTCTTGCCAGCTCACCTGGTCTTCGAGCTTTTCGTCGCCGATGGTCTGATAAATCTTGAGCGCTGCCCGCCCTTCCTCGCTGTCGAAGCCCGCGGTGCCGTCCTTGTTTACGAACGTGCCGCCACCACTGCCGACGAAGGCCTGGACAAACCACCAGGCGATGTTGTCACGAGGGATCTGGATCGGGGTGGAGACGTCCGTCTTTTCCTGGATGGCACGCGCGTCCTCGAGGACTTCAGAGTGGGTGGTCGGCAGTGCGTCGATGCCAGCGGACTCGGCGAGGGTGGTGTTCGTGTAGAGCACGGGCACCGAGATCTGGAAAGGAGCGACGTAAGTCGTACCGTCGACCGTGCCGACGCTGAGATAGTCCCGGTCGTAACTGTCGCGGAGCGAATCAGTGTCAATCGCCTGTGGGCTGTATTTCTCCACCCAGAATTTGAGTTGGTCCAGGCCAAGCATGATCACGTCGGGACGGGATCCAGCGGCGATGTCAGCGACGACCTGCTGCGTGAGTTCGTCGTAGCTGGTGCCCTCGGGAGCAGCCTTGAGGTTGACGGTTAGGCCTGAGTACTTCTTCTCCAGCGTCTCCTTGCCAAGCTCGGCGGCGGCTTGACCTTGGCTGGCGTATTGGGCGGAAATGGTGACGCCGCTCGGATCGCAGGAGCTGACGTCGACCTGCGCGCTCGGAGCGGTCTCCTGGGCGGCCGAGCAGCCGGTCAGGGCGAGTGTGGAGGCAATGAGGCCAGCGCCAAAGGCGAGAGCTCTTCTGGGTACGGGCATGGGGATACTCACAATCTGTGCGGAGGAATGAAGAGGTGGTGAGGAGGTGGATAACGGGAGGTATTTGCGAGGCGTTGGACGTCAGCCCGGGAGTTCGCCGCCGGCTATGCCGCTGACGAACTTGCGTTGGGCCACGATGAACAGCACCACTATCGGCAGGGTCACGAGCAGGGCTGCCGCGGCAAGTTCGCCGTAGGAGGTGCCTGTCTCGGCCTGTTGGAACACTGATAGTGCGAGAGGAGGTGTGTAGAGCGAGCTGTCGCGCGCTACCAACAAGGGCCACAGATAGTCGTTCCAGTGCGTAAAAATCGACAGCACCGAGAAGGCCGCGATCGATGGCATCGACGTCGGGACGACGACACGCAGCAGGGTGGAGAACACGCCGAGGCCGTCGGCCTTCGCGGCCTCGAGCAGTGCGTCGGGGATCGTGACCATGTATTGCCTGAGCATGAAGATCCCGATGGCGCTCGTTGTGAAGGGCAGGACGAGGGCGGCGAAGGTGTTTGCGAGCCCCACCGAGCCGATTCCGAGATAGAGCGGAAGCGCGATGGCCTGGGTGGGGATCAGGAGGCACGCGAGCACGATCGCGAAGGCAGCATCGCGGCCACGGAAGCGCAGCTTGGCAAAGGCGTATGCCGCGGGTATGACCGTCACGAGCTGTGCGGCCAGGATGCCAAGGGTGACGAGTGCGCCGTTGAGCATGGCTTGGCCCAGGTTCGCTTGGTCCCAAGCGCGGGTGAAGTTGCCGAGGTCTAGGGATTCGGGAAGCAGCTGCAAGCCATCGAGCACGGCCTCGTCGGCAGGAGAGACCGACATGCGAAACATCCAGACGACGGGAAATACCGAGATCGCGGCGAATACGGTGACCGCCACAATCTGAATGCTCCTGCCTATCAAACGTCGGGTGCGGTGTGTGGTGCGCATTAGAGTTCCTTGTCTCCGAGGAAGGCTCGACGGCGAAGCACGCCAATGAGCACGAGAACGACCAGTAGCAGTGTTGACACTGCAGCCGCTTGACCGAGGTCGAAGTAGACAAAGCCGAGTCGCCAGGTCATGGTCAGGATGGTTTCCGTAGCCCCGAGCGGTCCCCCGCCGGTGAGGACGTTGACTGTGTCGAACACCTGCACCGCCTGCAGAACGGCCATGACTGTTGCAAACACGGTCGTCGGTCGAAGCAGGGGCAGTGTTACGCGACGAAACGTCGACCACGGGCCGAGGCCATCGGCGGCGGATGCCTCGTAGAGCGCCGTCGGGATGCTCGTCAAGCCTGCCAAATAGAAAATCATGACAAACGACGTCAGCCGCCAGATTCCAACCAGTGCCACGGTGATCAACGCGTACCTGGAGTCACCAAGAAAGTTGATCGGGGCTAGGCCGACCAGCGCAAGTGCCTCGTTTACAAAACCGCCACGGTTAGCGAAAATCCAGCGGAACACCACGGCCATCGCGACCATGTTGGTGGCGAAGGGCAGGAATAGGAGCACCTGAAGAAGTGGCCTGGCCCGCCGAAACGAGGCAACCAGAAGGGCCAGGCCCAGTCCGAGGACCAGGCTCGGGATGATCGTCATCGCTGAATACAGCACGGTATTCCAGATCGACTCGACAACCGCGGGGTCGGAGAAGAGAGCCGTGTAGTTCTGCAGCCCAGCCCAGCGCCACACAGTTCGGTCGCCGAGGTCGATTTGGAACAGGCTTCCCACGAGCGCAAGAACGCCGGGCAGTAGCAGAAAGAGCCCGATCAGGATCAGCGCTGGCAGGGCAAGCGCCCAGCCGCCGATTCGTATGCCCCTCACAAGCGTTCCCCCGCGAGCGTGGCGAGCGGGTAGGCCGCGAGAAGACCGTCACGATGCAGCGCGACGGCCGTGCCGTCGTGCACGACCAGCGGAGCCAGGATCGGAACTCCGGTGGCGAAGCGGCCCAGCTCGTCACCCGTGCGCGCGTCTAGCGTGACGATGTCACCGTCGAGCGCCGGGATCAGCAGCCGGTCGCCCACCGTGGTCGCCTGGGCGAAGAGCGGATGAGGACTGCGCCGGTAGGTCAGGAAGCACTCGTCGGAGTCGGCCGCAATTTCCGTGCGCCAAAGCTGCTCGCCCGAGACGGGGTCGAGCATCGCGACAGCGCCGCCGGCGTCGACGACTAACACGCCGTGGCTGCCGAGATTGACCCCGACAGGGTTCCACGGCACTGAGGTCGGGTACGACCAGCGTATTGCGGAACCGGACGCCGAACGCCGGAAGACATTCGTCAGTCCAGTGGCGATCAGGTCGCCCGTTGCAGGGTCAACGCTGGGGGTGCGTATCGGCAGGCCGGCGCCGCTCGTCAAGACATCGAACAAGCCTTCAGCCACCACCTCGTTAGAGTTCGCGATCGTCTCGCCCGTTTTCGGGTCAAGTCGTACGGGCGTGCTCGGCTCGGGAAACCCCGCCCAGAGCACCGTCGTCAGGCTGCCGTTCGCTCCCGATCGGTCGACTACCGGGGCGCTGAGGGTGATGAAGATCTGATACGCGGCGATGTCCGATCGCTCCCACACGATCTCGCCTGTGCTCTGGTCGAGGGCTCGGAGTGCAGCCTGGTCGCCAACCAAAACGAGTCCGTCGACGAGTGTCGGTGGGTAGAAGCCAAAGCGCCGAAGCGGGTCCGATGTCGGCCGCTGCCACAACATCTCACCCGTGCTCGGGTCGTGCGCCCACGTCGTTCCAGACACAGTCGAGCTGATGATAGCCGCGGTCCCGGCACCCGCGGGCGCGCTACGCAGCGGAGCGTCAAGACTGGCCTGCCACAGGGGCTTTCCCGAGCAGGCGTCGTATGCGGCCAGCGCGCCGCGGGCCTCATCATCGAGCGCGAGCGGTACGAGCACCCGACCGTCAGCAACGATGAAAGGTGTGCGCTGTCCAATCGCCGGGGTCGATGTGCTCCAGAGTGCCTGTGTGGTGCGGGCCCAACCTGAACGGGTGTCGGATTGTGGAGGATAGGTTTGGTGTGACCCTGTGGTGATCCGCTCGCCGTCCCACACAACGATGCGATATGTGGCCGGAGAGTTGTCTACACCGCCGAACATGGCCGGAGGGGTGTTCACGTGCAGCGTGGGGCCGCTCGCGACGACCCGGGAGGTGTGCCGGTGGCCGGAGAACGTCGCGATCGGGGCACTGGGCAGCCCGTCGAGAATGGAGCGCCACGGCTGGTCGTGACAGAGCATGATCCACGGAGTCCCGGTCGCGAGCATCTCAAGGTCGGCGCGTAGCCAGGTGTCCTGGGTCTCGTGGTCTAGACCGAGTTCATGCGTGAACCAGTCCACGGCAACGACGTGGAGGCCAGGTAGATCAAACGAATACCACCTGGGCCCCAGGTAGTCTTCGTAATGCCTGGGCTCCCCGGAATGGATGGCATAGCCGTTGCGGCTAACCAGATCCGTCGGATCCGGAACGAGATGGTCGTGGTTTCCCGGGATCGCGTAGACAGCCAACTCGGTCGTTGCGGTCGCAGCGACGAAAGCTGCGAATTCTTCGGGCAGACCACGGTCGGTCAGGTCTCCCGTGACGACGAAGGCCTCGAGTCCCGGATGAGCCGCGGCGATCTCGCGGAAGGCCTGCGACAGGCGTTCGCCGGTCCCGATTTCGGCCGGTTGGGGATAGCCGGCTCCCGTGCCGAGGTGGGTGTCTGTGAGATGTGCAAAACGGACGGGCAGCTGCACCGGAGCTGGGCTGAGGGTGAATACCGGGTCGATCGCGCTTGCGCCGACGTACCATCGGTCGACCCGCCATCCAGCGGCCGGGTAATGAACACGGGTCCGCGGACCTGGTCAATCCGAAATCGCCCATCCTCGTCGGTGCGAGTGACCCGTAAGCCGTCGCTGACGACGACTCCTGGCATCGGTGAGCCTGCATCACTTAGTACGGTGCCTTGCATAATTTCCCTCTCTGCGTCTCTCGGCCGTTAGATGCGGTGAGAGTTAACGACTGCCTCGGATGCGGCGCGCGCTTCGGGCGCGCCTTCGAGCTGCATAGCCAGGACGCTGTAAATGGCGTCGATCAGTGACAGGTGGACGATTCGACTAGTCATGGCCTCGACCCGATAGCGTGTCTCCGAGCTACCCGCGACGAGCAAGAGGTCAGCGAACTCAGCCAACGGTGAGCTGAGGAAGCTGGTGATTCCGACAACGACCGCCTTTGACCTGACGGCCGTGCGGGCGACGTCCAGCGTCGACGTCGTTGACCCCGTGTGGCTGATCACGAAACAGACGTCGCGCTCATCAAGGCCGCGGGCGATCACCTCTTGGGCAATGAAGTCAGGGGTGAACGCGGCGTCGAGCCCAAGTGTCGTGAAACGGTAGGCAGCGTCTGAAGCGAGCGGGGCCGAAGTGCCCACCGCGGCGAAGCGCACGCGACGTGCCTTCACCAGCGCAGTGACAATAGCTACGACTGTGCTCGGGTCAAGATGCGCCGCAGCATCCTCAAGCGCAGCACTACTCTCGCGCAAGGTCCCCAACACGGTCGCGGTAACCGGATCGTCGTCGTGTGTCGCGGCCGGGCGCTGGGGAAGGACGGTCTCGCGGGAGAGAAGCAGCTTGAATTCCTGAAATCCGTGCAGGCCGAAGCGCTGGCAGAACCGCACTACCGAGCCGACGGACGTGCTAGAGACCTGAGCCAGTTCGGTCACCGAATAGGTCATAACCGAATGAGGGTCAGCACGCACCACTCGCGCGATCTGCGCCTCGGATGGCGAAAACGCAGCCGAATCGCGACGGATCTGCTCGAGGATCGGCTGCTCATCAGAGCGCCAGAGCCTCGACACTGTCTCAGGCTGTCTATTCATGGTGCTCACGCTAAGAATCGCGCGTGACCGGTCAGTGACACCCAATCAAACGGCGGATGAACTTTCCAGATACTCGCTGTTCATGGAAAGAAACTCGGCTCTTCACGAACGAGGGTGTAGTGGGTTGAGCGCGTCGCTGGCTGGGTAGGGGTCGAGGTCTCCCGGAGGATGGAAGTTCTTCACGCTCACCATCCCGAAAGACCTCGACGTGCTCCACCCTACTTTTGCGACCCCCGACTTGACCACGTTCTGCCGTCTCGACGAGCTCGGGCTCGTGGCCGTCGGCCAGCTGATCGAGCCGAACCTGGCGACGATCGAGTGCCGTCTGACGGAGCCGGATCCGTGGTGTCGCAAGTGCGGTGCTGAAGGCGTCGCCCGTGACAGCGTCACCCGTCGACTCGCGCATGAACCGTTCGGACACCGGCCCACCACGCTGCTGGTGCGGGTGCGTCGCTACCGGTGCGATCACTGCCGGCGGACCTGGCGGCAGGACATGACACGGGCGGCGGCGCCGCGAGCGAAGATCTCCCGTGGCGGCCTGGCGTGGGCGCTGAAGGGCATCGTCGTCGACCACCTCACCGTGACCCGGGTCGCGGGCGGGCTCGGCGTGTCCTGGAGCGCCGCGAACGATGCCGTGCTCGGCGAAGGCAGGCGGCGACTGATCGACGACCCGGCACGGTTCGATGGTGTCACCACGCTCGGGGTCGACGAGCATGTCTGGCGCCACACCCGGTTCGGCGACAAGTACGTCACCGTGATCATCGACCTGACCCCGGCCCGCAACAAGACCGGGCCGGCGAGGCTGCTGGACATGGTGGAGGGCCGCTCGAAGGCCGTGTTCAAGCAGTGGCTCGCTGAGCGCCCAGCCGAGTGGTCGAAGCGGATCGAGGTGGTCGCGATGGACGGGTTCACCGGGTTCAAGACCGCCACCGCCGAAGAACTGCCCGACGCGGTCCCCGTGATGGACCCGTTCCATGTCGTCCGTCTCGCCGGCGACGCGCTGGATGTCTGCCGCCGCCGCGTCCAGCAGGACCTGTTCGGCAGACGCGGGATGAAGGGCGACCCGCTCTACCAGGCCCGCCGCACCCTCCACACCGGCGACAAGCTGCTCACCGACCGGCAGAGGAGCCGACTGGCGGCGCTGTTCGCGGTCGAAGAGCACGTCGAGGTCGAAGCGACCTGGGGCATCTATCAGCGCATGATCGCCGCATACCGCGAGCCCGACAGGAACAAAGGCAAGCACATGATGCAGGCCGTGATCGACTCCGTCACCACCGGCGTTCCCGCAGCGCTGGTCGAGATCCGCCGACTCGGCCGCACCCTCAAACAGCGCGCCGCGGACGTGCTCGCGTTCTTCGACCGCCCCGGCACCAGCAACGGCCCGACCGAGGCCATCAACGGGCGGCTCGAGCACCTCCGCGGCTCCGCACTCGGCTTCCGCAACCTCACGAACTATGTCGCCAGATCACTACTCGAAGCCGGAGGCTTCAGACCCCAACTACACCCTCGTTCGTGAAGAGCCAGAAACTCCAGAGACACCCCTCTGATCATCCCAACGCAGAGTTGCCAGTAGTCGCGCAGGAACATTCAAAATCTTTGGTCACCCGGCCGTGAAGATCACCGTACCGAGGGGCCAGGCAGCCGTCCTGGGCTCCGAAAACGCAGCCACGCCCAACACACCGAGACCCCGGAACCGAGCGCCCAGGGCATTTCATTCTTGATCCTCTTCCAGCTGACGTTCCTTCTAAACACCTTTGTGCTGATCGACACGCTGCACAGTTGGTTGAGCGGTTTCGTCAAAGTCAGCGCGGTCGGTCGCATGATCACGACGGCAAGTTCGCGAGCGATATCTGGCTGGCCCTTACCGACGTCGCCGTGATCGTAGCGATCTCCGCGCGTCTGACCGTATGGGCGTACGTGTGGAAGCCCTAAATGTCAGGGTGCACAACTTCCGTGATGCGAACCCTGACTCAGCGTCGAAATTGGTCGCCTTCAGCCACGCTAAGCGCAAGGCGACTTTTCCGGCCGACACTCTGCCTCGGGAATCTAA
>WNZI01000058.1 GCA_009728235.1 Vibrio cholerae
GCACCGTCCCGACCGGGCGTGAGTCCGCCCGGCTCGGGCGCCCCCCGAGCCCGCCGTCGTCGGGGCGGACACCCGGGCAGGCGACCGAGGATCCGCCCAGCCGCCCTCCCACGGCCGATCGGCGACGGAAGGCCGCGCTCGCATACTCGCCGTCCAGTGACGGCAGGCCGGACCCAGGGGAGATCGTCTGGACCTGGGTCCCCTACGAGGACGACCCGACCCGGGGCAAGGACCGCCCGGTGCTGCTCGTGGGACGCGACGGCGCACGGCTGCTGGGCCTGATGATGACGAGCCGCGACAGGAACAACGCACGCGACCATGACTCCCGCTACGTCGACATCGGCACGGGCGCGTGGGACCGGCAGGGCCGACCGAGCGAAGTGAGGGTGGACCGACTGCTGACCATCGACCCCGCCGACATCAGACGCGAAGGAGCAGTCCTGCCACGCTCCCGCTTCGAGCAGGTCGTGGAGGCACTTCCGGACCACCTGCTCGGGTAGTTGGCGTCTACTCCCTTCTGGTAACCTGTATAGCTGTGTGTCCGCGCAGGTCTCCGGGCACTTTGGCCGATCGCCATACGGTATCCCCACGCCGCTCAGTCCTTGATTGGCCGAAATACCCTCACGACCCAGTCCGCAATACAAAGAAAGTTCTCATACGTGGCAAATATCAAGTCCCAGAAGAAGCGCATCCTCACCAACGAGAAGGCGAGGCAGCGTAACAACTCGGTGAAGTCCGAGCTGAAGACCGCCATCCGCGCCGTGAACACGGCCGTCGAAGGTGCTGACAAGGACGCTGCCGCGACGGCTCTGCAGGCAGCCAGCCGCAAGCTCGACAAGGCTGTCAGCAAGGGTGTCCTGCACAGGAACAACGCAGCGAACCGCAAGTCCGCAATCTCCAAGAAGGTCAACGCGCTCTAAGCTGCGAGACCTTCGACGAAGGGCCGGCTCCTGATGGAGCCGGCCCTTCGTCGTTCGTGACCCAGCCCCTTCGATCAGTCGTCGCCCAGCGCGATGACGGTCACGGCCCGCTCGACCGCGTAGACAGGGTCGCGCGACTCGCCCTTCACCTGTGCGTCGGCCTCGGCGAGGGCCCGCACGCTGCGTGCCAGCGCTGCCGAACTGAATCGTTGCGCTTCCCTGCGTGCCTGGTCGACCTGCCACGGGGCCATGCCCAGCTCCTTTGCAAGCTGGACGGACGAACCCCGCGCGCCGTGGACCTTCGCGACGGCCCGGACCTTCATGGCCAGGGCCGCCACGATCGGCACGGGGTCCGCGCCCGTCGCAAGAGCATGACGCAGCATGGACAGGGCCTGTGCCGTGCGGCCGGCGAGGGCGGCGTCCGCAACCTTGAAACCTGTGGCCTCGACGCGCCCGCCGTAGTACTTCTCGACCGTCTCGGCTGTGACGTCACCGGCGGAATCGGCCATCAGCTGTTGGCAGGCTGCTGCGAGTTCCGGCAGCTGCGACCCGACGGCCGCCACGAGGGAGCGGACCGCGTCGGGCTCGATACGACGGCGTGCGAGGCGGAATTCGGTGGTGACGAACTCCGCTTTCTCGCCGTCCTTCTTGAGGGGCTGGCAATCGACGACGGTGGTTCCTGCAGTCTTGAGAGCGTCCAGCAGCTTCTTGCCACGATTGCCGCCGGAGTGGCGCAGCACGAGGACCACATCGGGCGCGGGGTCGGAGAGGTAGGCGAGCGCTTCGGTGAGAAAAGCGTCGTTCATCTGCGCGAGCCCCGACACCTCGATGACCGTCCAGTCGCCGAAGAGGGAGGGGCTGGCGTGCAGTGCGAGCGTTCCCGGCTCATAGGATCCCGCGTCGAACCGCACGAGTTCGGCCTCGGGCTGGGCGGTGCGGACCTGGTGCCTGATGGACTCCGCTGCCTTCGACGCCTGGTAGTCCTCAGGTCCGGTCAACAGGACGACGGCGGCCGGCCGTACCTCGCGCCACGATGCCGCCTGCTGCTTCGTTCCTGCGGTACGGCCGGCTGGTGATCGGGTTGCCACGGGGCGTCGTTCCTTCCGTCGAATGATCTCCTACTGTTGCATGCGCAGTGCAGGGAGCAAAGCTGTCGACGCACTCGATCGGCAGGCCTCACTGCAGGGGCCGGACCTCCATGGTGCTGCCGACGATTCGGACGAGGAAGGACCCGAGCTCATCGGTCCGGGCCGTGGCGATGTCCCTCCGCGCCAGGGCTTCGACGATGGTCGGGTGCGGGTGTCCGTAGTCGTTGTCCTCACCGACCGAGATGACCGCCAGCCGCGGATCGACGGCATCGATCAGCGTGCTTCCGCCATTCCTGGCGCCGTGGTGGGCGATCTTCAGGATATCCACTTCTCCCTGGGCCACGGCCGGTAGGGCCGACAGCATCGTCGCGGCGGCGTCCTCCTCGAGATCGCCCGTCAGCAGGAGCGTGACCGTTCGATCCCCGACAGGCACGCCGACCTCCAGGACCGCGCTGGCGTTGTTCTCCTCCGACAGGTCCGCGTCCGGCAGGGGCCACAGGACGTCCAGGTCGACGGTCCGGCCCTCCAGCTCCGTGGTGGAGTCCATCCGCTCCGGCTCCACGCCGGCGGTCGCGGCCGCCTCGGTCATCACGGGCGGGATCCCGGGCTCTCCCGAGGAGTAGTACACGGCCGACACCTCTCTCCCCCGCACCACCCCCTCGATCCCGCCGTAGTGGTCCTCGTGGAGGTGCGTGATCACGACCGCATCGATCACCTCCACGTCCAGCGAGTCCAGGCACCGGTCCATCGCCTCGGCGTCGGGCCCGGCATCCACGACCAGGGCATGGCCCGGTGCCGTCCTGACCACGATCCCGTCACCCTGTCCGACGTCGCACATCACCATGATCCAGTCCTCCTCCGTGGCAGGGGCCAGCTTCTCGGCCAGCACCACCCCGGCTGTCATGCCGGCGAGAAGGGACAGTACGACGAGTAGCGATCGTCGGATGCTCCAGCCGTTCCGACCCCCGCCTTTCCTCACGTCCCTCGCGTTCCCTGCCTCGGTGCCATCCCTCGATGCACGCCGTCTCCGCACCCCGCGTCGCCTGCCGCCGCTCGGGGCGTCGCCCATCACCCCTTGAAGCACGGGAAAAGCCCTCGCCGCACCGCCGCCAGTGTCCTTCCGCTCGCTGACGGCCACTCTCGCCCGGAGCCCTGCAACGAGGAGCAGCATCAACGACCCCAGCGCAGCGAGAACAGCACCGGGCGCTCCCGGCAGCCAGGGCAGGGCGGCTCCGGGCGCGGCGGCGAGGGTTGCTGCGATACCCGCTACCCAGCGGGTCCCGAGCTGTGCCGCAGAGACGAGGAGCGGTGCGAGCATCGGAGCACCCACGAGGGCAAGGACCGCGGCCATGCCCACCAGGGTGACGGCGGGTACCACGGGTGCCACCAGGACGTTGGCGGGCAGCGAGTACACAGCAAGGGCCGGCTGGATCAGGATGATGATCGGCGTGCAGAAGAGCTGGGCGGTGAGCGGTATGGCGAGCAGCTGGGCGGCAACCCGCGGCAGGAAGGACGCCAGTGCAGCCACGACCATCGGTCCAGCGGTGACGAGACCCAGCGTAGCCGCGACGGACAGCATGAAAGCGATCGAGATGGAGAGCCAGGGGTCGACGGCGAGCAGGATGATGATGGAGAGCATCAACAGCGTGAGGGACACCTTGCCCCGGCCCGAGAGGACGGCGGCCACACCGATCCCTCCCATCACGGCTGCTCGCAGGACGCTCGGCTCGGGCCGCACCAGCATCACGAAGGCCGCGAGGGCCACCACCGCGCCGGCTGCGGCCGGCGCCCGCGGAAGCCTGAGCAGCCGCAGCCCCAGGAACGCGCAAGCAACGACGTAGGAGCAGTTCGCCCCGCTGACGGCCGTCAGATGGGTCAGCCCCGTGCGCTTCATGGCCTCGCCCGTGCTCGCATCCAGTCCGATGCGGTCCCCCAAGGCCATGCCGGGAAGCAGTCCACCGTCCCTGCCGTCGCGGAGGGCGAGATCCCGGAACCGTGACCTCAACCCGTCGGTGTACCCCAGCCAGCCCTCGGCGTCCTCCACCAGGGGTTGGGTGGACGGCAGGAAGACAGCCCTGGCCCTGCCCGGCCGGTCCGGAGGGTCAACGGTTCCGAGGACGCGCACCGTGTCCCCGGTGCCGACCTGGGCCCAAGCCGCGCCGCCGATGACGACGACGGGTGTCCTCGACGCGAAGACCTCACGATGCAGGATTCCGCCGACGACGTCCGCGTCGACGAGGTAGCGGTCACCGTCACCGAAGGCCCCGGGAGCGAGCAGGGACGGCTCGCCGGAGACGCGGAGGATAGCCGTGAACGAGGACCCGCTCCCGGCGAGCTCGTCGACCGGTCCGGCTTCCGCCCGGGCGAGGCCTCCAGCGGTCGACAGCAGGACGAGGGTCACCGCTGCCGCCGGAGGCAGGGACAACGACGGCATCCGGCACACCGTCCCGTGATCCCGCTCCGGAAACAGGAACACCACGCAACTGAGCACCAGACCGACCGCCGCCGACAGAAGACCCGCGGCGGTGACAGCTGCTGCGTCCCCTTGCACGGCGACGGACGCTGCAGCCCAACCGCAGCCGGCGGACGGCAGCAGGCGGAGGTCTCCGCTCCAGGTGGCCCACCGGCTTGCCCTGGACGGACCCCGGCGGGTCGGATTCTTCAGGCGCGGTCGCTGACCGCCCGGTGCTTCCGCCGCTGGCACGGGTCCCGTCACCCTGTCGCGATGAGCGGGAGGATCCCTTCCAGCAGGGCTGGACCTATACCCGGAACCGCGTCGATGTCCGAGGGCTGCGCGAAGGGCCCGTGCTCGTCGCGCCAGTCGATGATGCGTTGTCCGAGGACAGGACCCACCCGTGGCAGGGATTCCATCTCCGTGAGCGAGGCGGAGTTGATGTCCAGGAGCCCTCCGGTCCCCGACTCGCTGCCCGTACCGCCGGTCGCTCCGCCGGGCGCGGCCGGGGTGCCGCCGTGGGACGACGGCCCCGGATCCAGCGGCTCGCTGATCGGGCGGGGTTTCTCGCCCAGCGCGAGGACGTGGATGTGCTGGCCGTCGGAGGGAGCGCCGGCCAGATTGATTCCCTCGAGGTCGGCTTCGGGTGAGGGGCCGCCCACCCGCTCCAACACCTCGAACAGGCGGGTACCCGGCGTAACCGTGACCACCCCTGGGCTGACCACCGCGCCCGTGACGTACACGACGACTTCCTCCGGGAGCCCACCGCTGCTCGCGGTGGTGCTGGTGGTGTCGCTGTCCGTGGCATCGGAACCCCGCGATGCCTCATCCGCCTCCGAGGGTGCTGTTCCCGGAGGATCGGCGCCCTGCTGCTCGGCGTCCAGTTGCACGGACACCGCGGCTGCCGAGGGTTCCGAGCTGCGTACGAGGAAAAGCGCAGCACGACCGCAAGCGCCACACCGAGGAACACCAGTGCTGCCGAGCGGGCGACGCGCCACCGGACTGCGGGTTGCAGCAGGTGGTCCTCCCCCGCCGATTCGCCCTCCAGTTCCTCCTCCGGTCGAAACATCCGGAGGGCCGACGTTCGGGTCTGCGGCGCTTCCCCTTCGTTCCCCGACTGGTGACGGGTCTCGATGAGCGGGACCGCCGGGTTCGGCGTGGCCGATGGCCGGCGCGGGACCATCGGGGCAGGGGGCAGCGCTGTGTCCCCGGAGATCGGCCAGCGGTGCTTTCCCATACGTTCCACGCTAGGAGTGCGAGGCCGAGGACGGCCTCGCCGTCTGCGCTATGTGGACAATCGGTGGAAAGGGCTCCGGACCTCGGCGCCGATCAGTCCGCGCTGACGCTCACTGCCAGTACTCCGAGCCCTGCATGCGCAGCAAGGACGGCGGGACACGGCGCCGTGGTGACGCGTCCCGGACCCGCGACCGCCTCCAGTCGTTCGGCGAGACCGGCGGCTTCCTGCTCATTGCCGAAGTGGTGCACGGTCAGCAGCGCCGCACCACCGCGTCCCTCGACGTCCGCCTCCACCAGCTCCTGGAGCCGCAGCAGCCCACGCTCGGCGGAACGCATGCGCTCGAGGGGCAGGAGCCTCCCACCCTGCACCGAGAGGATGACCCTGACCGACAGGAGGGTCCCCAGCCAGCCGGCGGCTGCCGTGATCCTCCCGCCCCGACGAAGCTGCTCGAGGCTCGGCACGTAGAAGTACAGGGCGGAGGAGCGCGCCGACATGGCGGCTGCGGCGGCCGCCTCGGGCAACCCGGCGTGGGCCCGGGCCGCTGCGAGGGCCGCCATCGCAGCCCTGCCCTGCGCCATGCCCACCGTCCTCGTGTCGATGACCTCGACGGGAATGCCTGCCCTCGGTGCGGCCCAGCGCGCCGCTTCCAACGTGCCGGACAACAGGCCCGACAGGTGCACGGACACGATGCCGTCGTACCCCTGCTCCGCGAGTCCGCAGTAGACCCGTTCGAACTGGCCCGGTGACGGGCGCGAGGTCCGCACCTCGGAACCGGCGGCGAGGGCGACCATCAGTGGCGCCGTGACGTCGTCGTCCTCGCCCGTCAGGATGTCGTGGCCGACGAGAACCGGCATGGCGACGACCCGGATGCCGTCCGCCACGCCGCCGGGCCCGGTCCACTCGGAAGGGAAACCCGCCGCCGAGTCGGTGACGACGGCTATCCGCACGGACTCGCCCCCGCGCGCACAGCCGCTGGTCGCCCGCCCATCAGGCCGGGACGATGTTGACCAGTTTGGGCGCCCGCACGATGACGGTGCGGATACCCCTGCCGTCCAGCACGCGCTGGACCTGCTCGCTCGCCAGGGCCAGTTCGCGCAGCTCGGTCTCGCCGATGTCCGGCGACACCATCAGTCGGTCACGCACCTTGCCCTGTACCTGAACGACGGCGACCACCGTGTCCTGTTCCAGCAGAGCAGGGTCGACGGCGGGCCACCCGGTCGTGGCAACCGTGGGTTCGTGGCCGAGCCGCCCCCAGAGGTCCTCCGCGGTGTACGGGGCGAACAGGCTGAGGATGACGGCGACGGCCTCGGCGGCCTCGCGAACAGCGGGATCCGCCCCGCCGACACCGGAATCGATCGCCTTGCGGGTCGCGTTCACGAGTTCCATCAGCTTGGCGACGACGACGTTGAACTTGTTCGCCTCCATCAGCTCCGAGGCCTCGGCGACGGTCCGGTGCGTCACCGAGCGCAGGGCACGGTCTCCGGTGGCCGGATCCGCACCCACGTCACTGATGACGTCAGCTCCCAGTCGCCAGGCGCGGGCCAGGAACTTCGCGGAGCCCGATGGCGAGACGTCCGCCCAGTCGACGTCGTCCTCGGGCGGCGATGCGAAGACCATGGTGAGGCGCACCGCATCGACGCCGAACCGGTCCAGCTGCTCCCCGAGGTCCACCCCGTTGCCGAGGGACTTGCTCATGGCCTTGCCGCCGTTGAGCACCTGGCCCTGGTTCAGCAACGCGCTGAAGGGCTCGGTGAAGCCCACCATGCCCAGATCGAAGAGCACCTTCGTGAAGAACCGGCTGTACAGCAGGTGCAGGATGGCGTGCTCGACGCCGCCGACGTACTGGCCGACGGGCAGCCAGCGATTGACGGCCTCGGTGTCGAAGGGCGCGGTCTCCAGCGTCGGATCCACGAAGCGCAGGTAGTACCAGGAGGAATCGACGAAGGTGTCCATGGTGTCGGTGTCACGCTTCGCCGCTGCACCGCAGGACGGGCAGGCCACGTTCACCCACTCCTCGACGGCAGCCAGTGGAGATGTGCCCTTCGGTGCGAGGGCTTCCCCACGCAGGCCTTCGGGCAAGGTGACCGGCAACTGGTCATCGGGCACAGGCACCTCCCCACAGGACGGGCAGTGGATGATCGGGATGGGGGTACCCCAGAAGCGCTGGCGTGAGAGCAGCCAGTCCCTCAGCCGATAGTTGACGGTGTGCTCGCCTGTCCCCTGCTCCTCGATCAGTTCGACCGCTCGCCGGATGGCCGTCGCCTTGTCCAGGCCGCTCAGTTCTCCGGAGTTGACCAGCGTGCCTTCACCCGTGGTCGCAATCCCGGTTGCTGCGGCGTCCTCGGCTCCGGTGTCGACGACCGTCCGGACGGGGAGGTCGAAGGCTCGTGCGAAGTCGAGGTCCCGCTGGTCGTGCGCGGGCACGGCCATGATCGCGCCGGTGCCGTAGTCGGCCAGCACGTAATCCGCCGCCCAGACCGGGAGCTTCTCGCCCGTGAGTGGATTGACCGCGTAGCGGCCGGTGAACACACCGGTCTTCTCGCGCTCCGTGGCTTGGCGTTCGATCTCCGACAAACCCTTGACCTGCTCGCGGTACTGCTCCAGCTCCGCGCGACGATCAGGCGTGACGAGTTCCAGCGCCAGGGCTGCGTCAGCCGCCACCACGAAGAACGTCGCACCGTACAGCGTGTCGGGCCGGGTCGTGAAGACGGCGACATCGGTATCAGGCAGCCCGCTCTCGGCCTCGATGCGGAAACGCACGTGCGCGCCCTCACTTCGCCCGATCCAGTTGCGCTGCATGGCGAGCACCCGCTCGGGCCAGTGGCCCTTCAGCTGCTCCATGTCGTCGAGCAGGCGGTCCGCGTAGTCGGTGATCTTGAAGTACCACTGGTTCAGGCTCTTCTTGGTGACCATCGTCCCGCAGCGGTCACACGCCCCGTTGATGACCTGCTCGTTCGCGAGGACGGTCTGGTCCTTCGGGCACCAGTTCACGGGCGAGTCGCGACGGTACGCCAGTCCCTTCCGGAAGAACCGGACGAAGAGCCATTGGGTCCAGCGGTAGTACTCCGGATCGGAGGTGTGCAGCCGGCGGTTCCAGTCGGCGCTGATGGCGTAGCGCCTGAACGAGTTGGCCTGGGTCTCGATATTGGCGTAGGTCCACTCAGCAGGGTGGGCGTTGCGCTTGATCGCCGCGTTCTCCGCGGGCAGCCCGAACGAGTCCCAGCCGATGGGGTGCAGGACGTCGAAGCCCTTCTGGCGGTAGAAGCGTGCGGCGACGTCGCCCATGGCAAAGGCCTCTGCATGGCCCATGTGCAGGTCGCCCGAGGGGTAGGGGAACATGTCGAGCACGTAGCGCCGCTCGCGCTTCCCGTCGTCTGCCGGTACGAACGCCTGGATCCGGTCCCACACCGCCGGCCACTTCGCCTCGATGGCGGAGAAGTCGTAGGTGTTCTCGTCCGGCTGCGCGCCCTCGGGGTTGCTGCTCACTGTATGACCTGTCCTGTCGGTGGAACGTCGTCCTGCTCTGATGCAGCCGGTTGTCGACCCGCGCCCGTCCGGGCTCCTTCGGTGCATTCTGCCCCGGACACACAAAAGCCCCTCGCACAGGAGGGGCGCCGCACGGTGAGGACCGTGCGGCTAGGTAAGGAGGAGGGTGCGCGGCATGGTGCCACTTTAGCAGTGCGCACCGTGCGCCGTGTGTGCCCCGGCATCCCCACGCGGCACGCCCGGGCCGATTCGACGGCCCGGGCGTGTTGTACGGGTGGAAGGTGGTGCTAGTTCACGTCCTCGTCGACCCAGTCGAAGGTCTTCGTGACGGCCTTCTTCCACAGGCGGAGCTGGCGCTCGCGCTCCGCCTCGTCCATGGAAGGGTTCCAGCGCTTGTCCTCGGCCCAATTGGTGGCCAACTCGTCGGTGTCCTTCCAGAAGCCGACCGCGAGACCCGCGGCGTACGCGGCTCCGAGCGCGGTGGTCTCCGTGACCTTCGGTCGGATGACGGGGATACCGAGGATGTCCGCCTGGAACTGCATGAGAGCGTCGTTGGCGACCATGCCGCCGTCGACCCTGAGGTCCTCCATGTTCACGCCGGAATCGGCGTTCGCCGCGTCGAGCACCTCGCGGGTCTGGAACGCCGTTGCTTCGAGTGCAGCACGGGCGATGTGGCCCTTGTTGACGAAGCGGGTCAGTCCGACGATCGCGCCGCGGGCATCGGAACGCCAGTACGGTGCGAACAGGCCGGAGAACGCGGGGACGATGTAGACGCCACCGTTGTCCTCGACCGTCTTGGCAAGCTGCTCCACCTCGGGCGCGCTCTTGATGAGGCCGAGGTTGTCCCGGAGCCACTGCACGAGCGAGCCGGTGACGGCGATCGAACCCTCGAGCGCGTAGACGGGCTTCGCGTCTCCGAGCTGGTAGCAGACCGTGGTGAGCAGGCCGTTCTTGGAGTGGACGATCTCCTCGCCGGTGTTCACAATCATGAAGTTGCCCGTGCCGTAGGTGTTCTTCGCGCCGCCCTTGTCGAAGGCGGCCTGGCCGAAGGTCGCGGCCTGCTGGTCGCCGAGGATACCGGCGACCGGCGTCTCGCGCAGCAGCTGCGAGGTGTGGACCGTGCCGTACACCTCGGAGGACGACTTGATAGCGGGCATCATCGACGCGGGGACGCCGAAATCGGCAAGGATGGACTCGTCCCAGGACAGCGTCTCGAGGTCCATGAAGAGTGTGCGGGACGCGTTGGTCACATCGGTGATGTGCACGCCGCCGTCCACGCCGCCGGTGAGGTTCCAGGTGACCCAGGAGTCGGTGTTGCCGAACAGGAGGTCTCCGGCTTCGGCCTTCTCGCGAGCTCCCTCCACGTTGTCGAGGATCCACTTGATCTTGGTACCCGAGAAGTAGGTCGCGAGGGGCAGACCGACGGTGGACTTGTAGCGATCGACGCCGCCGTCCTTGGCGAGCTCGTCGACGATGTTCTGCGTGCGGGTGTCCTGCCACACGATGGCGTTGTAGACGGCCTTGCCGGTGGTCTTGTCCCAGACGACGGCGGTCTCACGCTGGTTGGTGATGCCGACGGCGGCGATGTCGTGGCGGGTCAGGTTCGCCTTCGACAGAGCGGTACCGATAACCTCGCGCGTGTTGCCCCAGATCTCGGCGGGGTCGTGTTCGACCCAGCCCGCCTTCGGGAAGATCTGCTCGTGTTCCTTCTGGCCGGAGGACACGATGTCCCCCTTGTGGTCGAACACGATGGCCCTGCTGGACGTGGTGCCCTGGTCGATGGCGATGACGTACTGCTGCGACATGTCTTACTCCTTCAGTGGATGACAGGGGAAGGGCGGCTACGGGAGCCGCGAGATGCTGGTGGTCAGGCCGCGAGAGCCGGAAACGAGATGAACTGGACGACGATGCCGGCGAGCGAGCCACCGATGATCGGCCCGACGATCGGTACCCAGGCGTAGGCCCAGTCGCTGCTGCCCTTGCCCTTGATCGGCAGGATCGCATGCGCGATACGCGGGCCGAGGTCACGGTTCGGGTTGATGGCGTATCCGGTGGGTCCACCGAGCGAGGCGCCGATACCGACGACGAGGAGCGCTACAGCGAGTGGACCGAGACCCGAGGGCGTCGAACCGATCGAGATGATGACGAAGACGAGGACGAAGGTGCCGATGATCTCCGTAACGAGGTTCCACCCGTAGGAGCGGATGGCGGGACCGGTCGCGAAGACACCGAGCTTGTTGGCGGGGTCCGGCTCCTCGTCGAAGTGCTGCTTGTAGGAGAGCCAGCAGAGCACGGCGCCGAGGATGGATCCGATCATCTGCGCAGCGAGGTACGCAAGGGTGGTCATCAAGGTCTTGTCGACGCCGGGGGCGTACTCAGCGGTATCACCGTTGAACAGCAGACCCATGGTGACGGCGAAGTTCAGGTGGGCACCGGACAATGCTGCGACATAGATACCGGCGAAGACCGCGAGGCCCCAGCCGAAGTTGACCATGAGAAAACCGCCGTTATTACCCTTGGTCCGGGCGAGCGCGACATTCGCGACCACACCCGTACCGAGCAACAACAGCAGCATTGTGCCGAAGGTTTCGGCGACGAACACTTCCAGAGACATCTTTGACTCCTCAATCTATTCATTTATTGACGGGTGCCGCCGCCTCGACGGCACCCGTTGATTCCCCCGGCAGCTACTGCCGTTGGCACTGCACCGCTGCGTGAGGCAGCAGTTCGACCCCGGTGCGGCGGGCGCCGCTACGAGGTCAGGCTTTTGACCTGCACCCGGTGGGCTTCGTCGAGGACCTGCCCGGCGAGCGCGATCTCGGCAGCGGCCTGCTCTGCGTCCCAGCCCAGCAGAGGGGCCAGAGTCCCGGCGAGCTCGGCCAGGAGTTCCGCGGAGACGAGGCCACGGAACGCGAGCGATGTCCGGCGGATCAGGACGTCGATCAGGTGCCCGATCTGTTCGTGCTCCACCATGTACTCGACTTCACGGGTACTCAGCTCCTGGGTGGAGACGAACATCCGGTCGGTGCCGTCGGCGAGGTAGTCGAGCACGTCCTTCGCGCGCGTCCCATACCTCGTCAGCAGGACCTCGACGCGGCTCTCGTCGAAGCCCGGCCGCACGGCGCCCCTGATCCAGGCGCGTTCCGCGGCCTCGTCCTTCGGGAAGTCCTTGCCGCCGCCGATCGCCACACCCGCCGTCGACGTCGTGCGGGTCTTGCCGAGGGCAGCGAGGGTGTCGTTGGCGAGGTGCTCGGACAGGGCGCGGAACGTGGTCCACTTCCCGCCCACGAGACTGAGGGTCGTCACGGAGCGACCTCCGATCTTCTCCCCGCGCTTCTCGATGCGGTAGTCGCGCGAGACGAAGCCCGGCTGGGTGTCGTCGTGTCGGGGCAGCGGCCGCACGCCGGAGAAGCTGTAGACGATGTCGTCCTGCGTGACCTTGATGTCCGGGAACACATGCCCGATCAGTTCGAAGAAGTAGTCGATCTCCTCATCGGTGCACACTGCCTGCTCGGTGACGTCGACATCGATGTCGGTGGTACCCACGAGGACCCGATCCCCCATGGGATAGATGAGGACGATCCGACCGTCGACGTGTTCGAAGAAGATCTCCGTACCGTTGCAGGCCTTCAGCAGTTCCGGGTGGTCCAGGACGATGTGCGAGCCCTTGGTGCCGCCCATGAAAAGCGTCTCGGCTCCCAGTGCTGCGTTCGTGCCGTCGGTCCAGGCACCCGTGGCGTTGACCACGACGTCGGCCTTGAAGCTGAACGTCTCCCCCGTGAGTTCGTCGCGCAGGAGGACGCCGTCGTCGGTCGTGCCGATGGCGCTCACGTAGTTCGCGGCGCGGGCGTCCGGATTGGCGACGTGCCCGTCGCGGAGGACGTCGAGCGTGAGGCGCTCCGGGTTGTGGACGGACGCGTCGAAGTACGTTGCTGCGTACTTCACGTCCTTGCGGAGCTGCGGCATGGCGGCCAGGGCCTTCTTGCGCCCTACGAAGGAGTGGCGCGGGACGTTGCCGCCGTCGCGGGAGAAGAAGTCGTACATGGTCAGGCCGGCCTTGATGAGGACCGCACCGCGCTCGACCTGCTTGCCCTGCTTGTGGGTCAGGAACCGCATCGGTGCGGAGAGGATCCCGGAGAAGGTGGTGTAGATGGGGATGGTGGTCTGCAGGGGCTTCACATAATGGGGAGCGATCTTCATGAGCGCGTTGCGCTCGATGACCGACTCGCGGACGAGGCGGAACTCGCCGTTCTCGAGGTAACGGATACCTCCATGGATCATGTGCGAGGAGGCGCCTGAAGCACCCTGGCAGTAATCGCCGCGCTCTACGAGCGCGACGTCGATTCCCTGGAGCGCGAGGTCGCGGAACGTACCGACCCCGTTGATCCCTCCGCCGATGACGAGCACGGAGGCCTGGGGTTTGTCCCTGAGCTCCTGCACCACGGTGCGGGTAGAAGTGGTTGTGCCCCCGTTGGTCCGGCCGGCTGGAATGCTCAAGGTACTACTCCGTAACGTCAATGTCTGGAATGGCTGCTGCACCTTCAATTCTTCGAGCCCTGGGAATTGCAGTCAACCGGATTGCACAAACGTGCAGTGGTGGGTCACACTGGCCCGATGATGCCGATCAGCGCGGACTACGGGTCTGCAGCGCGTCCCGGAGGCGCGGCACCCGGGGGCCGCTCGCGCGATGCGCTCCGCGCGGCGCAGATGTACTACCTGCAGGACCTGACGATGGATGCCATCGCTCGGGAGCTCAGGACGTCCAGGTCTACCGTTTCCAGACTGCTCTCCATGGCACGCGAGACCGGGCTGGTCCAGATCCAGGTGAACAATCCCTCCGAGCGTGCGCCGGCCCTGGAGCAGCAGATTCGCCGACGATTCAACGTCGAGGCGCACGTCGTGCCCGTGGCCGACACCATCAACGACACCGAGGTGCTGGATCGTGTCGCCATCCAGGCTGCAAGGACCATCGGTCCTCTGGTCGACTCGAACGCCATCATCGGCGTCGCCTGGGGCTCCACCCTGAGCGCTGTCAGTCATCACCTGACCCGCAAGCAGACGCATGACAGCACGGTCGTGCAGCTCAACGGCGCCGGAAACACCCAGACCACCGGTATCTCCTACGCGAGTGAGATCCTCCGGCGCTTCGGTCAGGCCTATGGTGCACGCGTCGAGCAGTTCCCCGTGCCCGCCTTCTTCGACCACGCGGAGACGAAGAAGGCGATGTGGGAGGAGCGGAGCGTGCGGCGCATCCTGGACCTGCAGGGCCGAATGACGATGGCCATCTTCGGCGTCGGCTCGATCGGGGCGGGTATCCCCAGCCACGTCTACAGCGGAGGCTACCTCGAACGTGAGGATCTCGACGCCCTGGAGAACGACAGGGTGGTCGGAGACGTCGCCACCATGTTCTTCCGCGCCGACGGCAGCCACCGTGATGTCCTGCTCAACAGGCGCAGCACGGGCCCGGACCTCGACCAGCTGCGCACGGTCCTCCGCCGCATCTGCGTGGTCTCCGGCGAGTCGAAGATCAACGGGTTACGGGGAGCGCTCGCGGCCGGACTCGCCACCGACCTGATCCTGGATGAGAGTTCGGCGCGGCGCCTCGTGCACAGCTGACATCGGAGGCTTCCGCTGGCAATAGTGATGGTTCTTGTGGCTGCGATTGCAGTCACCACCTTCTATGTTGCTCGCCCCGACCCTGATCTTTGCCCAGCGATATGAACACGACCACGCTCGTCGCTACACCGCGTTCCCGTCCACGACGATTCGCCATCGCTGACTCGACAATCGATGGTTCGGAGAATGTCACCCGGGGTATCGCATGATGGTGGAGCTCTGGTTGGCAATTGAAAGGGCAAAGGCAATCGAACCCGGATTGTGTTGGTTCGCAGGCGTTGATGACACGTAGGGTTTCCTAGGTGGGTGCTGGAACTGGGCGTCGCCGATCGGAATTCGACGAAACTTCAGGAGTGATCAGCATCGCTACATCTAACACCCCACCTACCGCCGAAGATCTGGCCTCGCTCGACGGACGCTCGGAAAAGCGCGACGCCGCACCGGTGGCGGGTGGACCAGCCGATGCAGGGCGGGCACGCAGGGCTGTTGTCAGCTCCTACGTCGGAACTTCCTTGGAGTGGTACGACTTCTTCCTGTTCGGGACGACGGCGTCGATCGTGTTCGCCCCCTTGTTCTTCGGGGGTGATGACCCCGCGCTGCAGACGCTTCAGTCATTCCTGGCCTTCGGTGTCGGCTTCATCGGCCGTCCTCTCGGCGCGTTGGTCTTCGGTCATTTCGGCGACCGGCTGGGCCGCAAGGGCATCCTCGTCACGACCATCGTCCTGATGGGCGTCGCTTCCACCCTTATCGGGGTTCTGCCCACGTTTCAGACTGCGGGCATCGTCGCCCCTGTCCTGCTCACCATCCTGCGGTTCGTGCAGGGTATCGCAGCGGGCGGTGAGTGGGGTGGGGCGATGCTGATGGCCGTCGAATCCGCGCCGGCGCACAAGCGCGGCTTCTATGGCGCCGTCGTCCAACTCGGCTCCCCCACTGGCACCCTGCTGTCCACCCTGATCGTCGCTGCGGTGGTCAGCCTGACCGGCGACCAGTTCCTCGAATGGGGTTGGCGGATCCCCTATCTCATCTCGATTGTGTTGGTGGCAGTCGGCGTGTGGCTACGCCTGCGCGTCGACGAGACGGTCGACTACCGAGCAGCTACCGCCGCTACTGGCTCAAGCGAGAAGATACCGTTCCTGCGGCTGATCTCCGAGTCCCCGGTGCGGTTGGTCGTGGGCGTCTGCGCCTACCTGATGAACAACGCAGGCTTCTTCCTCCTGACCACCTTCATGATCAGCTACGTGACTGGCACCCTCGAGCTCAGCGCCACCGTGATCCTCACCTCGATCTCCTGGGGCGCCCTCGCTCAGATCATCGTCACCCTGATCGTCGGAAAGCTCTCCGACCGCTTCACCCCGTCGAAAATGCTCATCATCGGGTACGCGGTCAGCGTGGTGACCGCATTCCCGATCTTCTGGCTGGTGGATTCTCGGCAGTCGGTCGCCATCAGCGCCGCGATGTTCCTGGCCCTGGGTGTGGGCTCCATCTCCTACGCGGCATTGGGCACTACTCTGACTCAACTGTTCCCCGTGCGGCTGCGCTACTCCGGAATCGCCTTGTCAGCCAATATCGCCGGAGTCATCGCCGGCTTCATGCCGGCACTGGCTGCATGGATTCTCACCCTCACCAATGGGTCCTCCACGGGCCCTGCCGCGTTGCTGCTCGCCCTCGCCCTGATCTCTTTCATCGGCTCGATCATCGCCCGGCGCATCATCCTCGCAGACCACCGTGCCGGCCTTCATGGTGGTCGAACCACTCCTGCTGACGTGTAGGGCTGGAAGCGGGAAACCGTGCCACAGGCTGGTTGCGGGAAGCACCGCGGCGCCGTCGTCCAGGGACTGGAGGAAGGTATCCGGCGCGTGGAGGAATCCGCCGAACGGGTCCCGTCCGGCGTGCACCGGACCCGGCAGCGCCGCGGGCCCGATCGACCTCGGTAGAGTTCCCTCATGGACTTCTCCGTACCCCGCATCGCGCTCGCCGACGGCACATCGATCGACGTCCTCGGGTACGGGGTGTACAAGGTCCCTCCCGAGGACACCGCTCGCCTGTGCTCCATCGCGCTCGACGCCGGTTACCGGCTGCTGGACACCGCCGCGCTGTACGCGAACGAAGCAGGGGTCGGCCGGGCCGCCCGTTCCTTCCTCGACACCGCGGACCGCTCCGAGCTCTTCATCACCTCGAAGGTGTGGAACGACGACCACGGGTATGATGCGACACTCCGGGCCTTCGACACCAGCATGGACCTCCTGGGCATCGACCGTCTGGACCTCTACCTGATCCACTGGCCCTGCCCGGGGAAGGACCAGTACGTCGAGTCCTGGCGTGCGATGATCCGGTTGCGTGACGAGGGCCGGGTCCGCTCGATCGGCGTGTCCAACTTCCAGCAGCCGCACCTGCAGCGACTGCTGGACGAGACCGGGGTCGTCCCGGTCCTCAACCAGGTGGAACTGCATCCCTACCTCCAGCAGCGGGAGCTCCGAGCCTTCCACGGGCGGCACCGCATCAGCACGCAGGCCTGGAGTCCGCTCGGACGCGGGAATGTCCTCTCCGACCCGGTGGTGGGACGAATCGCCGCCGCGATCGGAAGGACACCTGCCCAGGTGATCCTGCGCTGGCACCTGCACCTCGGCATCCTGACCATCCCGAAGGCCAGCTCACGCGACCGTATCGCGTCGAATCTCGACATCTTCGGTTTCGAGCTCGACGACGCGCACCTCGACGAGCTGGCCGCGCTCGACCGGAACCAGCGGTTCGGCTCCCACCCTGACCGGGTGGGTTGATGCGCACGGCGACCGTCCGCACGCTGAGCTGGGAAGGCACCCTGCAGCGCATCTGGGACTACCCCGCGCTTCCGGCACCGCTCGGCCGTACCGGAGCCACGATGGTCCTGGTGCACGGGTTCCGCGGTGACCACCACGGCCTGCTGCGCCTGGTCGAGGAACTGCCCCGGCACCGGATCCTGCTTCCCGACCTCCCGGGGTTCGGTCAGGGCGAGGAGCTTCAGGGCCCGCACGACGTCGCCGGCTATGCCCGGTTCGTCACCCACGTCCTGCAGGACCTCACCCCGGAGCCCGTGGTGCTGCTCGGTCATTCGTTCGGTTCCATCGTCGCGGCCGAGGCGGCCGCGCTCGCGCCGGAGCTCGCCGACGCCGTCGTGCTGGTCAATCCCATCAGCGCCCCGGCGCTGGAGGGCCCGAGCCGGGCGGCGTCGCGCGTCGCCGAGGCCTACTACGTGGCCGCCGCCCGCCTCCCGGAGGCCGCCCGGACGCGCGCTCCTGTCCAACCGGGCGATCGTCCGCGCCATGAGCGTTT
>WNZI01000059.1 GCA_009728235.1 Vibrio cholerae
AGCAGAATGGTGCGGGCACTCGGGTAGTCGTTCTCGAACTCCACGATGTTGCGGACGTCGCGCCACGGAAGGCGTAGATGGACTGGTCGGAGTCCCCGACGACGGTCAGTTCCGCCGGGTCGTCGGTGGACTCCCCCTGCACTCCGACAATCTCCCGTACCAGCGCGTACTGGGCGTGATTGGTGTCCTGGTACTCGTCCACGAGGACGTGGCGGAAGCGCCGCCGGTAGTAGTCGGCGACGCCGGGGAAGGCACGGAACATGTAGACCACCTGGGCGATCAGGTCGTCGAAGTCCATCGCGTTCGCCTGCCGCATGCGCTGGGCGTACCCGGTGTAGACCTCAGCGACAGCCTGCTCGAACGGGTCGGAGAGGTTCGCGCCGGAGGCGAAGGTCTCCTCGTCGATCAGTTCGTTCTTGAGCGCGGAGATCTTGTGCTGGATGGCCTTCGGAGCGAACTTCTTCGGGTCGAGATCCAGGCCCTTCGCGACGAGCGTGATGAGGCGCAGTGTGTCGGCGGAATCGTAGATGGAGAAGTTCGAGCTGAGGCCGACGGATGCCGCCTCGCGACGGAGGATCCGCACGCAGGACGAGTGGAAGGTCGAGATCCACATGCGTTTGGCGACATCGCCGATGAGTCCCTCGATGCGCTCCCGCATCTCGGCGGCCGCCTTGTTGGTGAAAGTGATCGCGAGGATCTGCCCCGGGTGGGACCGGCCCGTGGCAAGGAGGTAGGCGATGCGGTGGCTCAGGACCCGGGTCTTCCCGGAGCCCGCTCCCGCGACGATGAGCAGCGGTGAGCCGCCGTGCTTGACCGCCTCCTCCTGCTGGGGGTTCAGTCCCTCCAGCAGTTCGTGCGCGCGCTGCTCGTCCACGCCGACCCGCGACGGGATGTGAGTCCCGGCGGGATCCGTGGAAGCGTCCGACGACGCCATCGCGGCCGCACGTGCACGCTTCTTCTCGGCGGGCGTGGGTGGGGAGACGTAGGGATCGAAGAGCATGTCCATGGTGCGTCAAGTCTAGGCGGTGCCCCCGACAGTCGGTCCCGGGGACGCCGACATGCGACTGCCCCGCCGAGGGTCGGCGGAGGCAGTCGGATGCTGGATGGACAGGGACTACTTCTCGGTCTGCAGCTCGTCCTTCTCGATGCCCAGGATGAGGAGCTTCCCGCTCTTGCGGTCCGCGAGGTACTCGCGCATCTCCCGCTTGATGACGGGCAGCAGGAAGTACACGCCCAGCAGGTTGATGAAGGCGCAGACGAACAGCGCGGCGTCGGCGAAGCTGATGACCTGGCTGAAGGTCAGGACGCACCCGGCGACGGTGAAGAACAGGAAGATGATCTTGTAGGTCACCTCGGCCGTCTTGCCGCGACCGAACAGGTATTCCCACGCCTTGAGTCCGTAGTAGGACCAGGTGATGAGCGTCGAGTACGCGAACAGGACGACGGCGATGGCGAGGACGATCGGGAACCACGGGATGACCGTGGCGAAGGCGTCCGACGTCAGGATGACGCCGTCGGGCGTATCCCCTCCGCCCTGGACCTGGTCGATCCCGGCCTGCAGGCTCGGAGCGCCCGCGATGATGATCGCGAGCGCCGTCATGGTGCAGATGAGCACGGTGTCGACGAGCGGCTCGTAGAGGGCGACGAAGCCCTCACTGACCGGGCGGCGGGTCTTCACGGCCGAGTGCGCGATCGCGGCGGAGCCGACGCCTGCCTCGTTGGAGAAGGACGCCCGCTGGAAACCGACGATCAGGACACCGAGGATCCCACCGGCGATGCCCTGGGGGTTGAACGCACCGTTGATGATCGCACCGAAAGCAGCCGGCACCTGGTTGAGGTTCACGATGATCACGAACAGGCACGCCAGGACGTACACCCCGCCCATCGCGGGAACGAGGCGCGAGGTCGTCGCGCCGATGGACTTGATGCCACCGAGGATGACGACGGCGACGAGGAAGGCGAGGACCACGCCGAAGATGAGGGCGGCGCCGGCGCTGCCGAGGAAGCCCTCGGCGCCGCCGGTGACGTTCTGGACCTGGGCGAAGGTCTGGTTCGCCTGGAACATGTTGCCGCCGGCGACACCGAAGATGAGGATGGCGACCGCGAAGATACCGGTCAGGATCTTCGCGGGGATACGGCCGAGCTTCTTGAACGCGATGGGGAGGTACTTGAACGGCCCGCCACTGACCGATCCGTCCTCGTGGACCTCGCGGTACTTCACCCCGAGGGTGCACTCGGCGAACTTCGTGGCCATGCCGATCAGGCCTGCGCAGATCATCCAGAACGTGGCACCGGGGCCGCCGAGTGCCATGGCGGCACCGACACCGGCAATGTTGCCGAGACCCACGGTGCCCGAGAGTGCGGAGGTGAGCGCCTGGAAGTGCGGCACCTCTCCCGGGTCGTCCTTGGAGGAGTAGCGTCCACGGACCACTTCGTACCCGACCTTGAGGCCGCGGAGCTGGGGGAACCCGAAGTAGATCGTGCAGACTATGCCGGCAAGGATGAGCCAGGCGACGACGGCGGGGAAGCTGACGTCGCCGATGGTGATGGGGAAGAACACGATGTTCGAGAAGATCTCGGTGGGCTTCGCGAAGGCGGTGTTGATCGCTTCGTCGATGGCCGCGAGCCATCCGACGTCATCGGTGACCGACGCCATGGGGAGTGAGGAATGAAATGCCATGCCACTACAGAACATCTCTTTCGGTGTGAAGGCAATCACAAACCGCCGCGGGGCGAAGAATGTTCCCCGATCGCACGGCGGATCCCACCTGCCTGCCGGCAGACCGTGCGCGAGGACCGGGTCGGCCATACTGGGACCGTGGCAAAGACGAGGGCGCAGATCGCACGCAAGCACGCTACCGACTCCGGGTCGGTCGCCGGGCCCCTCCCGGGAAGACAGCCGTCGAAGAACAACGGGACGCTGGTCCTGGTCGCGGCCACCGTCGCGTCCCTGTTCCTCTTCTGGTACTTCCATCTCCTCACCCTGAACCAGATGTCGCAGCTCGCCGACGGTCTCGCGATGCCGGACATGATGGTCGGCGGTTACGACGTCGGCTACGTCCAGCAGTTGCGCGGAGCGATGGACGACGACGCCCGGGGCCAGTTGAGCTACCTCCACAAGACGGCGGGGACGCTCTTCCCGCTGATCTTGGCGTTCGCCTGGCTCCTGCTGGTTCAGCTGAACGCAGGTCGGCGCTGGCTGCGCTGGCTCCTCTGGTCACCGGTGATCCTGTTCGTCGTGGCCGACCTGTGGGAGAACATCGCCATCGACACTCTGCTGGCGCAGGCCGCGCCCGAGCCGGGCGCGGTCGCCCTGGCAGCGACGCTCACGGTCCTGCGCTGGGTGTTGCTCGTGGTGAGCCTGGCAGCGGGCGCGGTTGCCGTCTTCCTTCCGAGGCGTCTGCGGGCGTCGCCGGGACCTCGCCCGGACGGCGCGGCGGCGGGCGCGGGGAACGGGTAAGCTGGAACGGCCGGAACGGTGCACCACCGGGTCCGAGCCTCTGTAGCTCAGTAGGATAGAGCGTCCCTCTCCTAAAGGGAAGGTCGTCGGTTCGATTCCGGCCAGGGGCACATGTTCACCGGGGGGTGGCGGAGCAGGAGGATGGGCACATGTGCCCATCCTCCTTTTCGTCGGTGCCGGGTACGTTGGACCCATGGGGAATTTCGGAGCGGCTCCCGCCCGGCTCGCGAGGATGTCGGCCGGCGCGTGGCAGGTGGCACAGGCCATGGCGGCAGCAACCGGGCACGACGACGGTGCGGACGTCGGCCCGTCCGATGCCGACAGCGCGGCACGGCAGGAACTGGCCGACGCGGGCATCGCCTCCGCGGACGGACTGACCGACACCTGGAAGCGTGCCCTCGCCGTCGTGTCCCGGCCGCACATCGTCCTCCGCCTCACTGCCACCTACAACGGCGTCTCCGGCCAGAGCACCCTCGGCATCGCGGGAGCCCGCATCGTCTGCGTCCACCGACGCCGTGCCTTCGAGCTGACCCCCGACGGTGGAATCCGGATCACGGGTGAGGAACCGGCCGTCGAGGTCAGCCTCTTCTCCACGGACACCTTCTGGGACGGTGTACGGCGGATCCTCCCGCCCCTCCCCCAGCTCCGGGCCGGAGCAGCGGACGCCACGTCCGTCCTCGAGGCGGGTCGCCGCGTTGACGAGGCCGAAGCGCTCGATGTCGCGAGGAACCACACCTCCCAGGTCACCGCCGAACTGGTCTCGACGGGCGGAACGACTCCGGCGGGGTGGGCGGGGATGTGGGCCGTGCACGAGGATCAGCTGTATTCCATCAGGACCACGTATCTCGACGAACGGGCGGCCTCCGTCGTCGTCCCCGTGCAGGCCGGACACCTGGCCCGTGAGCTCGGTTTCGCCCTTGTCGGAGCACTCGGCGCGACGAGCGCCACCGCAACCCGTGGCGATGCAGCATGACGGGCGTCATCGGCATGGACCCGGCGCAGGTCCGGGACCTCGCCCGTCTGCTCGACGTGTCCTCGCGTTCACTCGACGACATGGCGTCCCTCGTGGGAACCGCGATCCGGGGAACATCCTGGGGCGGGGCCGATGCCGAACAGTTCCGCCACGCCTGGTTCGGCCGCCACGCGCCCGTCCTGCGCCAGGTCGGCGTCGCTCTCCACGAGACGTCGCGCACGGCCCTGACCGACGCCGACCAGCAGGAGGACGCCAGTTCCTCGACGACGTCCGGAGGCGGCGGATCGGAGATCGCTCCGCGCGACGACGGTTGGGGCAACCCGTTCGTGGACCTGTGGGATGACGCGGTCGACGGCGTGGACGACGCGATCGATACGACCGGGGACGGCGTCACCCGGATCGGCGACTGGGCCGAGGACGGCCTCGACTGGGGCGTCGACCGGCTGATCGACGCGAGCGGGTTCATCGCCGCCGGCGTGATGGAGGTTCCGGGGGAAGTAGCGGGCTCCCTTCCTGACGTGGCCGCGGACATGCTGCACTTCGGCGGCTTGTTCCTCGGAGGAGAGCCTCCATCCGTGACGGAAGTCGTGGCCGGAGGCGCCCTGCTCCTCGGCAGCGCCGGAAACCTCGCGTACCGGGTCGGCACCGTCGGCAAGGACGATCCGCACTTCCTCGACGACGGCGAGGCGGAGGTCGGGGATGCCATCGAGCTCCCGGGAGGCACCGGGGTGGTGGCTGTCGGGGAGAGCGAGGAGAGGTTCGCGCCGGTGGTCATCCCCGACTCGTTGTCGGCAATCGCCCTGAGTACCGTGGCGGCCTATGGCGATGCAGAAGCGGACGGCGCGGAGAACGGAGTCGTGCGCATCACGACGGTGGACGGTCCCGACGGCCCCTCGTACATCGTCTCGATCCCCGGAACCCAGACGTGGGCGCCCAGCAGCGCCACCCCCGCCGACCTGACCGGAAACCTCGAGGTCGCCTCGGGTCAGTCGTCGACGGCCTCCGAGGCCGTCCGTCTGGCGATGATGGAGGCGGGCATCCCGTCCGGCGCGCCAGTCCTGCTGTCCGGTCACTCGCAGGGCGGCATGATCGCCATGGAACTGGCCGGGGACCCGGCGTTCCGTGACCGGTTCGCCGTCACCAACGTCCTGACGTTCGGTTCTCCCGTCGACATCACCGCCGTGCCCGAGAACGTCGACGTCGTCGCCTTCCAGCACGCTGCGGACGTGGTGCCCCGCCTCGATCTCGGCGGGTTGAGCGTGGACCGGACCCTTCACGACAGACCGAACGGTGCGGATGTCGTCACCCTGCCGAATCCGGACGGGACTCCCTGGTACGACATGTCGGGCAATCACAGCTACGTCGGCTACGCGGAATCCATCGCCTCGGCGAGCGACGGGTGGGCCCGGAAGCGGGTACGGCGAGAGTTCCTCCTTCGGGCGGTTCCTGACGTCGGACCCCACCGACGTCTCGGGTGTTGTCGTTCCTACGAACCGGAGGCATTGATGATGCAGAGCACCAGACGTCCGTGGACCGCCGTCGTCATCGCGCTGGCGCTTCTCCTGCTCCCCGCCTGCGCCGGCGAAGCCGAGGCGGACCCTGAGGCATGGGCAGCGGCACTCGAGGACGTGCCGGGGGTGACGTCCGCCGACGTCGACTTCGATAGCTACGGGACCGGTGAATTCTCGCACGTCGTCGTCAGGACCGACACGAATGACCCGGTCCAGCTCGAGACGGTCCTCCGCGATTCCATCCGGCGCTTCGTGGACGTCACGGCCGACATGGACACGTTCGGCCTCGACTACTCGGTGCGGACGGCGGACGGGAACAGCGCGCTCTACCCGGAGGGCATCGGGTGGAATGGAGGCACGATCGGGTTCCTGCGCGATGACGTCGCCGCCGGTGACGATGGCTGACGCTTCCACCATCACCGTCACCGCGCTGTGCCTGCTCGATCGTCGGGGTCAGCTCCTGCTCGTCCGGAAGCGTGGCACCTCGATGTTCATGCAGCCCGGCGGCAAGCCGGAGCCGGGTGAGACCCCGGAACAGACCGGCGTGCGTGAGCTCCGGGAGGAGCTCGGTCTGGTCGTGAGGCCCGAGGACCTCACCCTGCTCGGCACCTGGGAAGGACCGGCGGCCAACGAGGCCGACACCCGGTTGGTCGCCACCGTCTTCCTCTGCCCGCTGCGGGGTGCGCCGGCTCCCGCGGCCGAGATCGAGGCACTCGATTGGCTCGAGCTGGAGGCGGACCGTGACCGCTCGGACCTCGCCCCGCTGCTGACCGATTTCGTGGTCCCAGCCCTGCGGACGATGCAGAAAGGGCGGGTCTAGACCCCGCTCAGCGCCTCGGGCTCCTCGTCCATCGCGACGTTCTTCTGCACGGCGAACTGCGTGCGGTGCAGTTCCTCGTACCGGCCCTCGAGGGCCAGCAGTTGGTCGTGCGTTCCGCGCTCCACGATCTGTCCGTCCTCGACCACGAGGATCATGTCCGCGCTGCGGATGGTCGAGAGCCGGTGCGCGATGACCATGGCGGTCCGGCCCTCGAGCGCCTCGCTGAGTGCGGCCTGGACCGCAGCCTCCGAGGTCGAATCGAGGGCCGCTGTCGCCTCGTCGAGGATCACGACGCGCGGCTGGGCGAGCAGCAGCCGCGCGATGGTCATCCGCTGGCGCTCGCCGCCGGACAGCCGATAGCCGCGTTCGCCGACCATCGTGTCCAGCTGGTCGGGCAGCGACCTGACGAGGGGCTCGAGACGGGCCCGCCGGACAGCGTCCCACACGTCCTCCTCCGTCGCCTCGGGCCGCGCGAGGCGGAGGTTCGAGAGGATCGTCTCGTGGAACAGGTGCCCGTCCTGCGTCACCATGCCGAGCGTGTGCCGCATCGATGCGAAGGTCACGTCGCGGACGTCTGTCCCGGCGAGGCGCACGGCGCCGCTGTCGACGTCGTACAGGCGTGCGAGGAGTTGCGCGATCGTCGACTTGCCGGCCCCCGAGGTGCCGACCAGCGCCACGGTCTGGCCCGGTTCGATCCGGAAGGAGACTCCGTGCAGGACCTCCTCGCCGCCGCGGGTGTCGAGCGTCGCGACCTCCTCGAGCGAGGCGAGGGACACCTTGTCGGCGGAGGGGTAGGCGAAGCGGACGTCGTCGAACTCGACGGCGACGGGACCCGCGGGCACGCTGACGGCGTCGGGCTTCTCCCGGATGAGCGGCTCGAGGTCCAGGACCTCGAAGACGCGCTCGAAGCTCACGACGGCGCTCATGATCTCGACGCGGGCGTTGGCGAGGCTCGTCAGCGGCGCATAGAGGCGGGTCAGCAGCAGGGCGAGCGTGACGACCTCGCCCGTGTCGAGCTGCCCCTGCAGGGCGAGCACACCACCGAGCCCGTAGACCAGCGCCAGCGCCAGCGCGGAAACCAGCATCAGGGCGGTGAAGAAGACGAACTGCAGCATGGCGGTCCGCACACCGATGTCCCGCACCCGTGCCGCCCGGACCCGGAACTCCTCGGCCTCCTCGTCCGGTCGCCCGAAGAGTTTCACCAGGGTGGCGCCGGGAGCGGAGAAGCGCTCGGTCATCTGCGTGCTCATCGCGGAGTTGTGGTCCGCGGCCTCCCGGCGGAGGGCAGCGAGGCGGCTACCCATGCGGCGCGCGGGGATGAGGAAGATCGGGAGCATGACGACGGCCAGCACGGTGACGATCCATGACGTGCTGAGCATCACGATCAGGGTGAGGGCAAGCGCCACGATGTTGGTCACGACGCCGGAGAGCGTGCCGCTGAAGGCCTGCTGCGCGCCGATGACGTCGTTGTTCAGGCGGCTCACGAGGGCACCGGTGCGTGTCCTGGTGAAGAACGCTATGGGCATCTTCTGCACGTGGTTGAAGACCGCGGTGCGGAGGTCGAGGATGACGCCCTCACCGATCCGCGCGGAGTACCAGCGGGTCACCAGGGACACCGCGGCATCGGCGACGGCGACCAGCGCGATGACGACGGCGAGCCTGAGGACCGTCCCCGTTTCGCCTCGGGCCACGATCACGTCGACGACCTGCCCTGCGAGCACCGGCGTCGCCACCGCGAGGAAGGCGCCCACCACGGACAGGAGGATGAACAGCAGCAGCTTCGTCCGGTACGGCACGGCGAAGGTCATGATGCGTCTCACGGATTCCCGCGAGAAACCGTGCTTGCCGTCCTTCGCCGTCGAGATCTTGTACAGCGAACTCCAGGCCGCGCCCTCCATGCTCATAGCGATTCCTTCCCTGAATGCCAGCTCAAGCTTAGGGCGCCGGCCGCTGGACCCCCGCCGCAATACTTCGGAACAATAAGTGGGTGCCCCGGTGTTCACCTCGGTAGTGTTCATCCCCGGCCCTGGTGGGCCGTGGTGGAGTCGGCGGTCACAGCCGCAGAACGCCTCCCGTGCCCACCGTGTCCTCCGCCCCCGACCGAAGGAATCCCCATGAGCTACCGCCTCTCCATCCTTGGCGCCACCGCTGCCCTCAGCCTCGCGCTCGCCGGGTGCGGCTCCTCGTCGACGCCGGCCGGGGAGAGCGGCTCCTCCGAGTCCGGGGCGCCGACCTCCCTGCAGGAGATCCAGGACGCGGGCGTCCTCACCGTGGGCACCGAGGGCACGTACAAGCCCTTCAGCTACCACGAGGACGGCAGCGGCGAGCTCACGGGGTACGACGTCGAGGTCATCACCGCGGTCGCGGAGAAGATGGGCGTCGAAGCCGAGTTCGAGGAGACCCAGTGGGACGCGATCTTCGCGGGCCTCGAGGCGGGCCGTTTCGATGTCATCGCCAACCAGGTCTCGATCACGGACCAGCGCAAGGAGACCTACGACTTCTCCGAGCCGTACACGGTGAGCTCGGGTGTCATCGTCACGGCGGCCGACACCGACGACATCACCTCCTTCGAGGACCTCGCAGGCAAGACCACCGCTCAGTCCCTGACCAGCAACTGGTACGAACTAGCCACGGAGAGCGGCGCGAACGTCGAGCCCGTGGAGGGCTGGGCGCAGTCCGTCACGCTCCTCGAGCAGGGGCGCGTCGACGCGACCATCAATGACGAACTGACGTACCTCGACTACCAGAACACCAACAACAACGAGGGCATCAAGATCGCGGCCACGACCGACGAGACCTCCCAGAGCGCCGTGGCCGTCCGCAAGGGCAGCACCGACCTCGTGGACGCCATCAACACCGCCCTCGGGGAACTGCGCGCCGACGGGACGCTCGCCGGGATCTCCGAGAAGTACTTCGGCACCGACGTCAGCGAGTGATGCCGGCGCGGGCCCGCCCCGTTCGGCAGGGCACCCTGGCCGAAGGAGCTGAATGATGGACTGGGAGCTGGTGCGCACGTCGTTCTGGCCCATGGTCTCCGGCGGACTCACGGCGACCATCCCCCTCTCCCTGGCCTCGTTCGCGATCGGGCTCGCCCTCGCCCTCGTCGTCGCCCTCATGCGGATCAGCGGCCAGCCGGTCCTCTCGGGAATCGCACGCGCCTACGTGTCGGTGATCCGGGGGACGCCACTGCTGGTGCAGTTGTTCGTGATCTTCTACGGTCTGCCGTCGATCGGGTTGACGATCGACCCGTGGCCGAGCGCCATCATCGCGTTCTCGCTCAATGTCGGCGGTTACGCCGCCGAGATCCTGCGCGCCGCCATCCTCTCGGTGCCCAAGGGTCAGTGGGAGGCGTGCCACACCATCGGCATGTCGCGCTCCCTGGCCCTGCGGCGGGTCATCCTCCCGCAGGCGGCGCGGGTGTCCGTACCGCCGCTGTCGAACACCTTCATCAGCCTCGTCAAGGACACCTCCCTGGCGTCCGTGATCCTCGTGACCGAGCTGTTCCGCCAGGCCCAGCAGATCGCGGCCTTCTCGCAGGAATTCATGGTGGTCTACGTCGAGGCCGCCGCGATCTACTGGGTCATCTGCCTGGTCCTGTCCAGCGGCCAGTCCGCGCTCGAGAAGAGATTGGACCGCTATGTCGCCCGCTGAACCGCTGCTGAACGCCGTCGGGCTCCAGAAGTCCTTCGGGGACAACCGGGTGCTGACGTCGATCGACCTGCGCATCGACAGCGGCAGGGTCGTCGCGCTCGTGGGGCCGTCCGGCTCCGGCAAGACCACCGTGCTGCGGTGCCTGAACGGACTCGAGACGCCCGATGGTGGAACCGTGAGCTTCCGTGGCGGGCCCTCCGTGGACTTCGGTACGAAGGTGTCGAAGAAGGACGCACTCTCCCTGCGCGACCACAGCGCGATGGTCTTCCAGAACTACAACCTCTTCCCGCACATGACGGTGCTCGAGAACGTCATCGAGGGTCCGGTGCAGGTGCAGAGGCGCCCACGGAAGGAAGCGGTCGCCGATGCCGAGCGCCTCCTGGCCCGTGTGGGCCTCGAAGCCAAGCGGGACGACTACCCGTTCAACCTCTCCGGCGGGCAGCAGCAGCGAGTCGGGATCGTGCGGGCGCTCGCCCTGCAGCCCGACCTGCTCCTGTTCGACGAGCCCACCTCCGCCCTGGACCCCGAGCTGGTCGGCGAGGTCCTCACCGTCATCAAGGAGCTCGCCGAGGAGAAGTGGACGATGGTGATCGTGACGCACGAACTGGCCTTCGCCCGCGAGGTCGCGGACGAGGTGGTGTTCATGGACGGCGGCGTCGTCGTCGAGCACGGCCATCCCGACCAGGTCCTGCGGGACCCCCGCGAGGAGCGCACGCGCCGCTTCGTGCAGCGCCTGCTCCACCCCTTCTAGGGCGCGTGGGCCTCAGGCCGCGATGCGTTCCGGGTGCGAGTAGCAGTTCAGCGACGTGCCGCGGCTGAAGCCCACCAGCGTCAGCCCGGCGTCGTCCGCCAGGTCGGCGGCGAGCGACGACGGCGCGCTCACGGCCGCCAGCACGGGGATACCCGCGAGCTGCGCCTTCTGCACGAGCTCGAAGGAGGCGCGGCCCGACACCTGGAGGATCATCCCCCGCAGGGGCAGCATGCCCTCGCGGAGCGCCCAGCCCACCACCTTGTCGACGGCGTTGTGGCGCCCGACGTCCTCCCGCAGGCACAGGAGTTCCCCCTCGGCGGTGAAGAGCCCGGCGGCGTGCACCCCTCCCGTACGGTCGAAGAGCTTCTGGCTCTCGCGCAGGCGGTCGGGCAGGGACGCGAGGATGCCGAGATCGATGGACGCGGTGTCCTCGTGGAGGTCGAACTGCGAGGACTTGCGGACGGCGTCGATGGAGGCCGTCCCACAGATGCCGCAGGAACTGGACGTGTACACGTGCCGCTCCATCGCGGTGTCCGGCAGCTCGACCCCTGGGCGCAGCTGTGCCTCCACCACGTTGAAGGTCTGCTGGCCGTTGTCGTCCACCCCGGCGCAGTACCTCAGGCTCGGCAGCTGGCCCGGCTCCCACACCACTCCCTCGGACACGAGGAAACCGGCGACGAGGTCGAAATCGTCGCCGGGCGTCCGCATGGTCACGGTGAATGCATTGCCGCCCAGGCGGATCTCCAGCGGCTCCTCGCCGGCCAGGACGTCCTCGCGGCGCCCGGTCTGTGCACCGATGCGGAACTTGGTGATGCGACGTCGTTGCGTGACCCGGTTCATCTGGCACTCCTTCACTCGGCCCTATGATGAGGTTAGTTGACCCCAGACACCTTCTGGCACGTTGACTCCGAATCAAGGACGTGACAAGCGTGGCAACGAAGGCACCCAAGGACAACATCGACGAGTCCCAGCTGACGGTGGGCGCCAGGAAGACGCACGCCGTCGGCCTGCCCGCCGTCATCAACTCCCTGAAGATCTCCATGGACCAGATGGGCCCCGTCCGGAGCGCGCAGACACTGCTCGCCGTCAACCAGGTCAAGGGCTTCGACTGCATGGGCTGCGCCTGGCCCGAGGGTGACAAGCGCCACACCGCGGAATTCTGCGAGAACGGGGCGAAGGCCGTCGCCGAAGAGGCGACCCGGCGTACCGTCCCGCCGACGTTCTTCGCCGAGAACTCCCTCCAGGACCTCCTGACCCGCGACGACTACTGGTTGGGCCAGCAGGGGCGGCTGACCCATCCCATGCTGCTCGACGACGGCGGCACGCACTACCGGCCGGTCTCCTGGGACGAGGCGTACCAGGTGATCGTGGACGAACTCGCTGCCCTCGACAGCCCGGACGAAGCCGTGTTCTACACCTCCGGGCGTACCTCCAACGAAGCGGCGTTCCTGTACCAGCTGATGGTGCGCGGCCTCGGCACCAACAACCTCCCGGACTGCTCCAACATGTGCCACGAATCCTCCGGGTCGGCACTGAACGAGACCCTCGGCGTCGGCAAGGGCACGGTGTCCCTGCTCGACATCGACACGGCGCCGCTGATCATCGTCGCGGGCCAGAACCCGGGCACCAACCACCCCCGGATGCTCACCTCCCTGGAGAAGGCGAAGAAGAACGGCGGGGCGATCGTGGCCATCAACCCCCTGCCCGAGGCCGGCCTGCTGCGGTTCGAGAACCCGCAGAATCCCCTGGGACTGCTGGGCACACGCTTCGGTGGTGGCACCGCCCTGGCCGACGATTTCCTGCAGATCCGCATCGGTGGCGACCAGGCGCTCTTCCGCGGACTCGGCAAGCACCTGCTCGAACGCGAGGAGGCCACCGGGACGGTCTTCGACCACGCCTTCATCGCCGAGCACACGCTCGGACTCGAGGACTACCTCGCCGGCCTGCGGGAGACCACCTGGGAGGAGATCACTCTCGCCAGCGGCATCGCCAAGGCGGAGATCACCAAGCTCGGCGACCGCATGATCGCCTCCCCCGGCACGATCGTGTGCTGGGCCATGGGCCTCACGCAGCACAAGCACTCCGTCGCGACGCTGCGGGACGTGGTCAACGTGCTGCTGCTCCAGGGCAACGTGGGCAAGCCCGGCGCCGGGGTGTGCCCGGTCCGCGGCCACTCGAACGTGCAGGGCGACCGCACCATGGGCATCTTCGAGCGGATGCCCGAGGCGTTCCACGACGCACTCGACGAGCGATTCTCCTTCCACTCCCCGCGAAAGCACGGCTTCGACACCGTCGCGGCCATCCGGGCCATGCGCGACGGCAAGGCACGCGTCTTCATGGGCATGGGTGGCAACTTCGTGCGGGCGACGCCGGACACCAACGTGACCGAGCAGGCGCTACGGAACACCCGGCTGACGGTCCAGGTCTCGACGAAGCTGAACCGCTCGCACCTGGTCACGGGGTCACGCGCCCTCATCCTCCCCGCGCTCGGACGGACGGACCGCGACACCCAGGCGGGAGGCGACCAGCGCGTCACGGTCGAGGACTCCATGAGCGCGGTACACGCTTCCACGGGTCGGCTGAAACCGTCCAGCACGGAGATGCGCTCGGAGATAGCGATCGTCTGCGAGCTCGGGGACCGCCTCTTCGCACGCACGGCGAGCCCCTACAGCGCCAATGCGCCGCAGCTCGACTGGAAGGCCGCGCAGTCCGACTACCGGGTGATCCGCGAGCACATCAGCGCCGTCGTCCCGGGATTCGACGACTTCGAGGACCGCATCGACAAGCCCGGCGGCTTCGTCCTGCCGAACGGTCCGAGGGACAGCCGGACCTTCACCACGGCGACCGGCAAGGCGAACTTCACCGCCAACGTGCTGGAGTACCCGCGCGTGCCGCAGGGCAGGCTGATTCTCCAGACCCTCCGCTCGCACGACCAGTACAACACCACCATCTACGGCAAGGACGACCGCTACCGCGGCATCTCCAACGGCCGGCGCGTGGTGTTCCTCAGCCCCGAGGACATCGCCGAGTCAGGGCTCGACGACGGCGACATGGTGCACCTGGTCTCGGAGTGGGCGGACGGCATCGAGCGCCGCGCGGAAGATTTCCGCGTGGTGGCCTACTCGACGCCGAAGGGCTGCGCGGCAGCGTACTACCCCGAGACGAACGTGCTCGTACCGCTGGACTCGACGGCGGACATCAGTGGCACGCCGACGTCGAAGTCGTGATCATCCGGTTGGAGAAAGCCGCCTGACCGAGCGCCGGCCGCCTGGCCGCGCTCGGCCCGCGGCAGGGTCAGCGGGCCGTCCAGGGCAGGGCCAGGGACGGCAGGAGGTCACCGGGGGCACATCCTTCGGCCGGCACGACGAGCACGCCGTCCGCGCCCGCCAGGCCCCGCAGCATGCCGGAGCGCTGGTGAGTGCTCGGCACGGCCCGTCCCGCCTCGAGGAGGTAGGGAACCAGGCGGCTCCTGCCGCTGAGCGGCTCGAAGGCTTCCGCGCTCGCGACGTCTCCGGCTCGGTCAGGGCCGACCCGCGGAGACCGGCCAGCAGCGGTCCGGCAACGGACAGCATCGCCATCATCGCCGCGAGCGGGTTTCCGGGCAGACCCACCAGGAACCGCCCGTCGGGCAGCAGCGCGAGGAGCGTCGGGTGCCCGGGCCTCATCGCGATGCCGTCGATGATCATCTCGGCGCCCAGCTCGGTCAGCGCCCGGCGGATGTGGTCCGCCGAGGAGCTGCCGGTCCCTCCCGTCGTGATCAGGACGTCCCCGGAGGCCCGCGCCAGCGAGAACTCGTCCGTCGGTTCGGCACTGATCGCGGCGATGACGTCGTCGAGGTCGTCCTTCGCGCGGCCTGCGACGTCCACGTGCCCGCCGAGCATCGCCACGAATCCGGGGAGTTGGGGGCCGAAGGTGTCGCGGACCTGGCCCGGGTGCGGCAGTCCGTGGTCGATGACCTCGTCGCCCGTCATGAGCAGCGACACCCGGGGCGCCCTCAGGACGGTGAGGGTGTCGTGCCCGCAGACCGCGGCGAGGGCGATCTGCGCCGGATTGAGCACCACGCCCGCGGGTATCGCTTCGGAGCCCTCCTCGGCTTCCTCCCCAGCGGGACGGACATGCTCATGGAGGAACGGCTCGTCCGCCCGTGCAGACTCGTTGCGTTCGAGGACGTCCCCGCGGATGGACCCGTGCTCCGTCCTCAGGATGCCGACGGCATTCTGCGGGACGACCCCGCCGGTGAGGATGAAGGTCGCCTCGCCGGGCGCCAGCGACACCTCCCCCGAATCCGCATGCGGGGCCGGCCGCCCGCGCGGATGCTCCTCGGCTTCGACATGGCTGACGAGCTGCCACGGCGGCTCACCGTTGACCGCCCAGCCGTCCATCGCGGACGACGCGTAGTGCGGGATGGACTGCAGCGCCCTGACCGGTTCCGCGAGCGTCTGCCCGAGGGCGTCGGCGAGGTTCACGGTCTGGAACGGCAGTGGGCGGCCGGCGCCGTGGGCGAGTCGACGAGCGGTGGCCCAGTCCACGTTGCGTGCTCCTGCTGCCTCGCTCATGCGGACTCCCCTTCCGCCGCGTCCGCGCAGAGGGCGTCGGCCACCGCCATGGCGGACCGTATTGCCACCTGCTCCTCCGCCTGCGCGCTGCCGACCGCGAGCCCGGCCGCGTAGCCGACGACGAAGGTGGTCAGCGGAGCCGCCGGACGCACCACGCCGTGCGCTGCCTTGCCCGCCAGGGCGAGGACCGCGTCGATGTCCACCTGCGTCCCGTCGATCTCGAAGGCCGCGAGCAGCTTCTCGGTCCAGTCGTGCAGCAACTTCTGGCGATCATCCATGGGCCCTCCGGGGCGGTCCTAGGGGACGTCCACTCCGAGCGCTCGTGCATCAGCCCAGGTGTCGACGTCGTGCGTTGTGCCCGGTGGAACCGGGACGGGTCTGGTTCTCACACTAGCAAGGAGCCTGCGTACCGAGAGGTTGTCCGCCGGGCCGAGCGCCAGGACGGCCGCGATGGCGTCGGCGAGATCGCCGCTCCGGTACAGGGCGGCCAGGGGCTGGTCACGACCGTCGTCGAACGCCACCAGGGATGCAGTATCGTCCCGTGCCGCCTCCGCGAGCAGTACCTGCAGGAGCTCACCGACCCTCGGCATGTCGCACGCCACGACGACGCACCAGGGAGAGCGCGGACCGAGGTTCGCCCTGAAGCCTGCGACGAGCCCGGCTGCAGGTCCGGCGAAAGCGGGTTGCTCACGCACGAAGACCGGGTGGGGGCGCATCCTGCCGACGGCTTCGGCGTCGGGTTCCGGGCCCACAACCATCAGGGTCCGTGCGCGCTCCAGAGCCGCGCAGGTGCGCTCGAGCAGGGTCGAACCCTCCAGCACCAGGCCGGCCTTGGGGACACCGCCGAGGCGGGAGGATCGTCCGCCGGCCAGCACGACGGCGTCGAACGGGACGGCGTCGGATCTCACGCGGCGCTCTCCGAGAGGAACTCGGTCCACTGCGGCGCCGGCTTCTCGAGCTCCCGGATCTGCCACTGCGGGCCGCGCGGGGGCAGCGGCACGGTCCTGAGCTTCCAACCGAGACTGGCGAGGGTCTTGTCCCCCTTGGCGTTGTTGCATCTCAGGCAGCACGCGACGAGGTTCTCCCAGGTGTCGCCCCCTCCGCGTGAGCGTGGCAGAACGTGGTCGATGGTCGACGCCGCCTTGCCGCAGTAGGCGCAAAGGTGGTTGTCGCGGCGTAGCACCCCGCGTCGCGTCGCAGCGACGTCGTGGCGGTACGGGATCTTCACGTACCTGTTGAGAAGGATCACCGACGGTCTGCCGAGCACCTCGGTGGGACCGATCACGGGTTCGTCGTCCTCGGCGACCACACTCGCCTTCCCCGTGAGAACAAGCACCAGTGCCCGACGGAACGTGACGACCGCCAGTGGTTCATACCCTGCGTTCAGAACAAGAGTGCGCATTTCGTGGCCTCATTGCTGAGCTGTTCCCCGCAACCGGTTGCCATCCCGGGGTACGGGAGAAGTCCTTCGGATTGACACTGCAAGGGTAAGCCGGAGACACACCAGCGGCTAATCGGCCGCGCCACCGGTCGAGGTGTGTTGCACATCGGCACCTGCGCACCCCTTAAAGCGGGAAGAACCGGCACAATTGTGCCGGTTCTTCCCTGGATCCTCGTGCCGGGATCAGCCTCCGACGCGGATGTACACGCCACCCGAGCCGAGCTCCGCGGGTGCGATGACCGTGGTGTTGCCGTTGAATCCACCGTGGACGGCCTGGCCGCCACCGATGTAGACCGCGATGTGGGCCATGCCCATGCCGCCGTCCGCATAGTAGATGAGGTCGCCCGGGATGGCCTCGCCCGCTCCGACGGTGCGTCCCAGGGAGAGGTACCCCGCGGGCCAGCCGTGGAAGTTGATCCCCGCGGCAGCGAGGGAGTTGCTCACCAGGCGCGTGCAGTCCTGCATGACACCGAGCTGGCCCTGAGCGGCCGCGGCGATCGTTGCAGCGACACCCGAGGGGGCGGCCGGCTTGGGAGCAGGAGGGGCTTGGGGTGCGGCCGGAGCGACCTGGGGTGCGGCCGGAGCGACCTCGGGTGCGGCCGGAGCTGCCACGGCCGCGGGTGCGACGACGACGGCCGGGGGCTGCGGGAGCCTCGACGACGGGCGCCTCCACGATCGCGGGGGG
>WNZI01000060.1 GCA_009728235.1 Vibrio cholerae
CCCGGTGGTGGCCCTCACCCAGCACGGCGCGTCGGGGGACAGCAGGACGGCACCGACCAGCGGATTGGCGCCGCGGACCCCCTGTCCCGCGAGATCGAGGGCGCGGAGCATCGCGGCGTCCTCGGGTCCGGAGATCGGTTCCGTACCGGTCGTCGTCGTGCTCATCGCAGGGTCGGATCGGGCAGGAGGGTCTCGATACTGGGTTTGGCGTCGCGCTGGGCGCGAGCCCAGACGAAGAAACCGACGAGAGTGAACGCTCCGTAGAAGATGTACATGAAGGCGCTCGCGTAGTAGCCGGCGCTGAAGAGCAGGGGCACCCCGACGATGTCCACCGCCACCCAGACGAGCCAGAACTCGACCCAGCCCTTGGCCATGCCGTACGTGGCGAGCAGCGAGCCGACGAAGGTCCAGGCGTCCGCCCAGACGGGTTCGTAGCTTCCGAGCATGCGGAACAGCGGCGTGACTGCGAATGTCCCGAGGATCATGAAGGCGACCATGCCCAGCCGCGCCGGCGTTCCGGCCCACTGCGGGGTCACGGCCTGCCCGCCGCTGTGCCGGCTCGCCTGCCATTGCCGCCAGCCGTAGACGGACACGGCGATGAACATGATCTGCCGGCCGGCCTGACCGAGCAGGTTCGCCGCACTGGCAGCGCCGAAGAGCGAACCGAGGAACACCGTGAGCAGCAGGACGTTGCCAACGATGCCGACAGGCCAGGCCCAGACCCGTCGGCGCATGCCACCGAGTGCGCTGAGGAGACCGAAGACGTTGCCCACGACCTCGCGGAGCAGGAGGGAGCCGTCGCCTACGGGGATGCGGGCTTCGAAGAGCCACTGCAGAAAGTCCATGCCGATCCTTCACCGATGCATCGGCTCCGGGCGATGGCAACTGGAAGGAACCTCCCGGACACGGCGTACCGCGCCAGGCAGCGCGTCCCGCCTCACGGGCAGCGACGAGTTCCTGCCGTGCGTGCTTCTCCCATCCAGACTCTAACTGTCGGTCCCGGAATTCCACCGGCTCAACCGTCTCCGTCCCGCGGGTGCGGAACGGAGGAACGGGTCGCGGACTATCACCGCCGGTTCGGAATTACACCGACCCCGGAGCACGTACTCCCCCGATTATTTCACAGCCTTCCGCCGGATCCGTCCCCGCCGTCACAATTCGTCCGAGGGCGATCAGCGGACGCGACGGGCCGGTGTGCGGTGAGCCCGGACCCACCGCACGTCGGTGGCAGGTCCGGCTCATCCGCTGCGGGGATCAGGCGTCGGTCGGCGCCTTCGGCTTGGCGTCCACGCCGGCTTCCTTGCGCTGCTGGGCCGTGATCGGCGCCGGAGCGGCGGTCAGCGGGTCGTAGCCGCCGCCCGACTTCGGGAAGGCGATGACGTCGCGGATCGACTCGGTCCCGGCGAGCAGGGACACCACCCGGTCCCAGCCGAGGGCGATCCCGCCGTGGGGAGGTGCGCCGTACTTGAAACCTTCGAGAAGGAATCCGAACTTCTCCTGGGCTTCCTCTGCTCCGAGGCCCATGACGGCGAAGACACGCTCCTGGACGTCGCGCTGGTGGATACGGATGGACCCGCCACCGAGCTCGTTGCCGTTGCAGACGATGTCGTACGCGTAGGCGAGGGCATTCTCGGGATCGGTGTCGAAGGTGTCCAGGAACTCGGGCTTGGGCGACGTGAACGCGTGGTGCACGGCGGTCCAGGCACCTCCGCCGACAGCCACGTCACCGGCCGCGACGGCTGCGGACGCGGGCTCGAACATGGGAGCGTCGACGACCCATACGAACGCCCAGTCACCCTCCCTGATGAGTCCCGTGCGTCGGCCGATCTCGACACGCGCGGCGCCCAGGATCGCGCGCGACGACGGGACGTCGCCCGCCGCGAAGAAGATGCAGTCACCGGGGCCGGCGCCGGTCGCGGCCGCGAGGCCCTCCCGCTCGGCGTCGGTGAGGTTCTTGGCGACGGGACCGCGGAGGCCGCCGTCGTCGTCGATCAGGACGTAGGCGAGGCCCTTGGCGCCGCGCTGCTTGGCCCATTCCTGCCACGCATCCAGCTGGCGGCGGGGCTGTGAGGCCCCGCCCGGCATGACGACCGCGCCCACGTAGGGCGCCTTGAACACGCCGAACCCGGTGTCCTTGAAGAACTCGGTCAATTCGCTGAGCTCGAGCCCGAACCGGAGGTCCGGCTTGTCCGAGCCGTACCTGGCCATGGCATCGGCGTAGGTCATCCTGCGGATGGGCAGGGGGATCTCGACGTCGATGAGCTTCCAGAGCGCGGAGACGAGCTGCTCGCCGAGGGCGATGATGTCGTCCTCCTCCACGAAGCTGGCCTCGATGTCGAGCTGGGTGAACTCGGGCTGGCGGTCGGCGCGGAAATCCTCGTCGCGGTAGCAGCGGGCGAGCTGGTAGTACTTCTCGAAGCCACCGACCTGCAGCAGCTGCTTGAAGAGCTGGGGCGACTGCGGAAGCGCGTACCAGGAGCCGGGTGCGAGGCGTGCCGGCACGAGGAAGTCGCGGGCCCCCTCGGGCGTGGACCGGGTCAGGGTCGGCGTCTCGATCTCCACGAAGCCGTCCCTGTGCAGCAGCTCGCGTGCTGTCCTGCTGGCTTCGGAGCGCAGGCGCAGGTTGGCCTGGGGACCGGGGCGGCGGAGGTCCAGGTACCGGTGGCGCAGCCTGGCTTCCTCGCCCACCTCGACGTGCTCGTCGATCTGGAACGGTAGCGGGTCGGAGGTGTTGAGGATGGTCACGGTGTCGGCGATGACCTCGATCTCACCCGTCGCAGCGCCGTGTTCTCGTTGCCCTCGGGGCGCTGCCGGACGGCACCGACGATCTGCAGGACGTACTCGTTGCGCAGACTGGAGAAGACGTCCTCCTCGCGCACCACCACCTGTGCGACTCCGGACGCGTCGCGGAGATCGAGGAACGCCACGCCGCCGTGGTCGCGCCGGCGGGCTACCCACCCTGCCAGGGTGACCGTTTGTCCTACGTGCTCGGGCCGAAGGGAGCCGAGTTCATGCGTGCGGAGCACAGCATTCCTTCCCACAGATGTGTTCGTTGAGTCGCAGGCGAACTGAACCTGCCTAGAGTTGCTTCAAGCCCGACCAACTTTACCGGTCCCGGTCCCACCGGCCGGACAAGCCGCTGCGGGAAGTACATCGGATCCTGAGGAGGACCATGACCCATCAACCGGGCCTGCGCCGCGCCATGGGCGGTTTCGATGCGACGACCGTGGGGATCGGGGCGATGATCGGCGCGGGAGCGTTCGTGGTGTACGCCCCGGCTGCCGCTGCAGCCGGTACGCTCCTGCCCCTCGCCGTGGTCCTGGCCGGATTCGTCGCCTACTGCAACGCTTCCGCCACCGCGTCCCTCGCGGTGCGCTACCCGTCGAGCGGCGGAACCTACGTGTACGGGCGCGAGCAGCTGGGTCACTGGCCCGGTTTCCTCGCCGGCTGGGGTTTCGTCACCGGCAAGCTGGCTTCGTGCGCCGCGATGGCCCTCACCTTCGGGCTCTACGCGGCACCCGGGAACGGGAAGGCCGCCGCGGTGGCCGCCGTCGTCGGTCTCACGGCCGTCAATCTCCTCGGCATCACCCGCACGGCCATCGCCACGCGGGTGGTCGTCGCCGTCGTCGTGCCCGTCCTGGCCTTCGTGATCGTCGTCGCGTTCAGCTCCCCCGCTGCTCCGGCGTCGGCCTCCGGCGGATCCGGGGGCATCGGGGGTGTCCTGCAGGCATCGGCGCTGCTCTTCTTCGCCTTCGCCGGCTACGCGCGGATCGCCACGATGGGTGAGGAGGTGCGTGAGCCCCGGAGGAACATCCCGGCGGCGATCTTCGGCGCCCTGGGATTCACCCTCGTGCTGTACCTGGTGCTGGGCCTCGGCCTGCTCCATGCCTTCGGAGCCGACGGCCTCGCCGGCACCGCGACGCCGCTCCGGGATGTGTTCGACGTGGCGGTACCCGGCGAAGGGTCCACCGGCCGTGGCGGAGGCGTCGTCACGCTGGCGGCCGCACTGGCCAGTCTCGGTGCACTGCTCGCCCTCATCGCGGGAGTCGGCCGCACCAGCCTCGCCATGGCCCGCGGCGGGGATCTGCCGCGCCCGCTCGAACGCGTGTCCGTCCGGTTCGCCGTCCCCTGGGTGGCCGATCTCGCCACCGCCGCCGCCGTCGTCGTCCTGCTCCTCGCCACGGACGTGCTGACAGTGGTCGGGTTCTCGAGCTTCGGCGTGCTGGTGTACTACGCGATAGCGAACATCGCCGCCTTCACGCTCGAGGACCGGCAGTGGTACGCGCCGCGGTGGCTGAACCTGGTCGGTGCGACCGCCTGCCTCGTGCTCGCCTTCACGTTGCCGATGGCGTCGGTGCTGCCCATGCTCGCGGTGCTCGCCGGCGGCGCGATCGTGCGGGTGCTGGTCCTCGCGCATCGGCGCAGGCGCGCATGACCCCCCGCATGCCGTCCCGTGGCACGGCCGGACCGCGCCTGGGTCAGCTCCTGGCGACCACCGGACGCAGATCCTCGGCCGGAGGAGTCCAGACACCGGGATCAGCAGGCGTCTGCTCGCCGGACCGGATGTCCTTGACCTCGTGGAGTCCCTCGGACGAGGTGAACCAGACGAACGGGATGCCGCGGCGGTCGGCGAACTTGATCTGCTTGCCGAACCTCTCGGCGCCGGCCGCGACCTCTGCCGCGATACCCCTCGCCCGCAGCGAGGCGGCGACGTCCTGGGCCTGCGACCACGCATCGTCGTCGGCGAGCGTCACGAGGACGGCGGTGGGAACCGGGCGGGACACCGAGGCGAAGCCCTGGCTGAGGATCCGAGACACGATGCGCGTCACGCCGATCGACAGCCCGACGCCCGGGAAGGTGCGGTTGCCCTTCCGCGCCAGGGAGTCGTAGCGGCCGCCGGAGCAGATCGAACCGAGACCCTCGTGCCCGTCGAGCACCGTCTCGTAGACGGTGCCCGTGTAGTAGTCCAGGCCCCGCGCGATGCTCAGGTCCGCGACGACGCGCCCGGGAGCCCGCCGGGCCGCTTCCCCGATGACCTGCCGGAGTTCCTCGAGTCCCTCCTCCAGCAGCTCGTTGGTGACGCCGAGGGCGCGGACGCGCTCGACGAACGAGGTGTCGGGAGTGCGGATGCCCGCGAGGTCGAGCGCGAGCTGCACCTGCTCGTCGGTCGCGCCGACCTCCTCCCGCAGGAGGAGTCCGACCTTCTCGGGACCGATCTTCTCGAGCTTGTCGATGCTGCGCAGGACGGCGGCCGTGTCATCGAGATCGATCGCGCGGTAGAAGCCCTCGGCCAGCTTGCGATTGTTGACCCGCAGCGTGAAGTCGGGGATCGGGAGGGCGCCGAGGGCCTCGACGACGGCAAGGGCGAGCTCGACGTCGTACCGGAACGGCAGGACGCCGTCGCCCACCACATCGATGTCCGCCTGCGTGAACTCGCGGGCGCGGCCTTCCTGCGGCCGCTCACCGCGCCAGCACTTCTGGATCTGGAACCTGCGGAACGGGAACGCCAGGTGGCCGGCGTTCTCCACGACGTACCGGGCGAACGGCACGGTGAGATCGTAGTGGAGGGCGAGTCCGCTCTCCGCCGCGGAGGCATCGTCGGCCTGCAATCGGGAGACGGCGTAGACCTCCTTGTCGATCTCGCCCTTCCGCAGGAGGTGGTCCACCGTCTCGACGGCTCGGGTCTCGATGCTCGAGAATCCGTGCAGCTCGAAGGTCCGCTGAAGCACCTCGAGGACGTGGAGCTCGATGAGTCGCTCCTCCGGGAGCCATTCCGGGAAGCCGGACAGTGATGCCTTGCGGGCCATGGGGTGGGTCTCCTCCTGGGCGGGGCGTGCCGGTCGTCGCACAGGGTGGCGGTCCGGTTCTGCGGCCTCAATCCTAGGTCCCGCGGGCGGTTCTTCGGAAAAAGCACACCGCCCGGGCCCCGGGCCACACCCCTGCTCCCGGGCCCGACATCGTCACCGGCCGGCCCGGACCACTGGGTACAGTAGCCATGGGGCAGTTTCTGTGGTGTTCCGGCGAACGGTGCGGTACCGCGGAGGGTCGTCGTCAGCGGTCCTCCCACCGCCACTCGTCCGGCGGACCGATAGACTCCTAGACCCTGAATGAAATGGCCCCGGCGTTGCTCACGGCCATCCGACGAGTGAAAGACTTCTAGCGGTGACAGACAGTCAGCAATCCGACGAAACGACCATCGACCAGGACACGCAGCAGAACGCGGTGCCGGGCGACGACACCACCCCTGGAACCGCCCGCGACGGCGCCGTGACGGCGTCCGTGGCAGACGGCTCCGACGGTTCCCCTGGGGCAGCGGCGGACTCTGCGGATGTCCACCCTGACGAAGCACGGGATGCGGCCACCCGGGTCTCCGAGGAACCGGAATCGCCCGCGGAGGACTCCACCGCCGAGCCGGCGTCCCCGTCGCATCCGAACCGGTGGTCCCTCTCGCCGTCGATCCCGCGCCGCTGGCCACGCCGTCGCCGCGCACGGCCGCTCCGCGGCCCCCGTTGCCCACGGCGATGTCGCCCCGGCCGCTGAAGAAGGCCGCACAGCCGGTCGTGGCACCGCCGGTCCACAGCACCTCCCTCGAGGAGGCCGGGAAGTTCGCACGCGTCGAGGACGACGGTCACGTCTTCCTGCTCGTCGACGGCGGGGAGCACCCCGTGGGCCAGTACCCGGATGCCCCTCGCGAGGAGGCCCTCGCCTACTTCGTCCGCAAGTACGACGACGTCGTGAGCCAGGTCGCGCTGCTCGAACAGCGAGTGCAGGCCAAGGCGCCGTCGTCGGACATGGCGAAGACGGCCAAGCACCTGCGCGTGCAGGTCGGTGAACGCACGATGGTCGGCGACGTCCTTGCCCTGGAAGCACGCATCGACGCGCTGCTCGAAGCCGTCAGCGGACTGGAGAAGGCGGAACGAGCCGTCCAGGACGAGCTGAAGGCGAAGGAGCTGGCGGCCCGCGAGGCCATCGTGGCGGAGGCCGAGGAGCTTGCCGGGCGTGACCCGTCCACCGTGCAGTGGAAGGCCAGCAGCACGCGGATGAACGAACTCTTCGAACTGTGGAAGGCCGCGCAGAAGAACGGGCCGAGACTCGGGCGTGGAACGGAGGACGCGCTCTGGAAGCGGTTCCGGTCCGCCCGCACGGTGTTCGACCGCCACCGCCGCGCCTACTTCTCGCAGCTGGACAACGACAATGCGGAGGCGAAGCAGGCCAAGGAAGCCCTCATCGCGCGTGCCGAGCAGCTGTCGGGCTCGACGGACTGGGGACAGACCGCGGCCGAGTACCGGAGGTTGATGGACGAGTGGAAGGCGTCGAAGCGTGCCAGCCGCAAGGACGACGACGCCCTCTGGGCGCGGTTCCGGGCCGCACAGGACCGTTTCTTCGAGGCCCGCAAGGCCGCCAATGAAGCCGTCGACGAGGAGTACGCGGGAAACCTAGGTGCCAAGGAGGCCCTGCTCAAGGAAGCCCAGCAGATCCTGCCCATCAGGGACCTGGCGGCGGCCAAGAAGGCGCTGCAGTCCGTCCGGGACCGCTGGGACGAGGCCGGGAAGGTCCCGCGCGCCGACATGACGCGGATCGACGCCGGCCTGCGCCGCGTCGAGGACGCCGTCAAGGCTGCGGACGACGAGCACTGGACGAAGACGAACCCCGAGACGAAGGCACGCACCAACAGCGCGCTGAGCCAGCTGGAGGCGACGATCGCCCAACTGAAGGACGATCTCGCCGACGCCGAGCGCGCGGGCGACGCGAAGAAGATTGCGACCGCCAGGGAGGCACTGGCCGCCCGCGAGCAGTGGCTCGAGATGCTGCAGAGATCGGCCCAGGACTTCTCCTGAGCCTGCTCCCGTAGGCGTCGGGCCTCAACGCAGAAGCCCTCCGGCTCCCTTGTCCACATCGGAGCCGGAGGGCTTTTGCGTGGGGCCTCCACTGGTGATGCTGGAGGAATGCCTCCCCTGGACAGCGCGCACGCTTCGACACCACCCGAACGCGTTCTGGACGCCGGAGCGCCTGTTGTGACCTCCACCGGAGGCATCCTGTTCCATGCGGGTGAGATCTTCAGCTCGGCCGAACTCCAGGCGATGCGCCTGGACGGGCTCGTGCATCTCGTGATCGGTGATTCCTACCTCCGCAGGGACGTCCGGGAGGACCCGGCGACGCGATCGCAGGCCGCTGCCCGCAGCGTCCCGCACACACTGCGGCCACGCGTCGCCCTGGGCCGCTCCTGCGCCGCCTGGGTCTACGGGTGCGCGCCACGACCGGCACTGATCAGCCTCGTCACCGACCACAGGCGCCGGACCACTGCGCTGCCACCGTTCACGCCCGCGGTGATGCATCAGGTGGCCCTCGGCCCGTTCGACGTGAACCTCGTGGGTGGAGTCTCGGTGACGACTCCCCTGCGGACAGCCCTCGACATCGCGGTCCACGGTGAGGACCGCGACGCCGTGTCCATCCTCCGCGCGATCGGGAGAGCCCCGGAGCTCGACTGTCCGCTGCGGCTCGTGGAAGCGGCACTCGCCACGTCATCGCGCGTGCCGGGGAAGACCCGGGCCCTGATGCGGCTGCGGGCAGCGCGGCGTTCCGCGGCCCAGGGCGCGGAGGAGGGTGGCCGGACGGGCGCTACGGCCGGCGCTGTGAACCGGTAGTGCGGTAGACGTCGAACACGCCATCGATGCGTCGCACCGCACTCAGGATGTGGTTGAGGTACTTCGGATCGCCCATCTCGAACGCGAACCGCGACACGGCGACACGATCGGAGGACGTGTTCACGTTGGCCGCCAGGATGTTGACGTGGTTCTCGGCGAGCACGCTCGTGACGTCGGAGAGCAGGCTCTTCCGGTCGAGGGCTTCTACCTGGATCTCCACGAGGAACACGCTCGACTGCGTCGGCGCCCAGTCGACGGGCACGATGCGGTCGGGCTGGTCCCGCAGTTCGGTGACGTTGCGACAGTCGCTCCGGTGCACCGATACCCCGGAGCCCCTCGTGACGAACCCGATGATGGGGTCCGGCGGGACAGGCGTGCAGCAGCGGGCGAGCTTGACCCAGACGTCGCCCACCCCGCGGACGGTGACCCCGGAGTCGGAGAACTTGGGCCGGCGCGGCTGCGTGGCGACCGCCGTCTCCGCGATCTTCTCCTCCGCGTTCTCATGTCCGCCCATCAGCGCCACCAGGTGCTCGATGACGTTCTGCGCCGAGGAATGACCATCGCCGACGGCAGCGTAGAGCGCGGAGATGTCCTGGTGGCGGAGCTCCTCAGCCACCGTCATGAGGGCGGAGTGGCTCATCATCCGTTGCAGGGGCAGGTTCTGCTTGCGCATGGCTCGCGTCAGGAGGTCCTTGCCCTTGTCGATGGCCTCCTCGCGGCGCTCCTTCGTGAACCACTGCCGGATCTTGTTGCGGGCCCGGGGGCTCTTGACGAAGCCCTGCCAGTCCTGGCTGGGCCCGGCACCCTCGGCCTTCGAGGTGAAGATCTCCACCCAGTCGCCGTGGTTCAACTCGCTGTTCAGGGGTACGAGCTTGCCGTTCACGCGCGCACCGATGGTCCGGTGGCCGACCTCCGTATGCACGGCATAGGCGAAGTCCACCGGCGTCGATCCCGCCGGCAGTGCCATGACCTCGCCCTTGGGGGTGAAGACGAAGACCTCGCGCGCATTGATCTCGAACCGCAGCGAGTCGAGGAACTCGTCCGGGTCCGACGTCTCCTGCTGCCAGTCCACGAGGCTGCGCAGCCAGCCCATGTCGCCGTTCTCCGGCGCCTCGAGCTGCTTGCCACCGTTCTTGTACTTCCAGTGGGCGGCCACGCCGTACTCGGCCCGCCGGTGCATGTCGTGCGTGCGGATCTGGATCTCCACGGGCTTCCCGCCGGGCCCGATCACCGTGGTGTGGAGGGACTGGTACATGTTGAACTTCGGCATCGCGATGTAGTCCTTGAACCGCCCTGGCAGCGGGTTCCACCGGGAGTGCAGGGACCCGAGGGTCGCGTAACAGTCGCGCACGCTGTCCACCAGGACCCGGACGCCCATCAGGTCATGGATGTCGTCGAAGTCCTTACCCCGGACGATCATCTTCTGGTAGATGGAGTAGTAGTGCTTCGGCCGTCCCGTGATGGTCGCCTTGATCTTGACGGCCCGCAGGTCCTCCTCGACCTGGTTCCGCACCAGGCTCAGGTGCTTCTCGCGCTCGGGGGTCCTGTCCCCCACCATCCTGACGATCTCCTCGTACACCTTGGGATGCAGCGCGGCGAAGGACAGGTCCTCCAACTCCCACTTGATGGTGTTCATACCGAGACGGTGGGCGAGCGGTGCGAAGATCTCGAGGGTCTCGCGGGCCTTCTTGGCGGACGAGGCCGGCGAGACGAAGCGCCACGTGCGCGCGTTGTGCAGCCGGTCCGCCAGCTTGATGACGAGCACGCGGATGTCCTTCGCCATCGCGACGACCATCTTCCGCACCGTCTCGGCCTGCGCGGCGTCACCGAAGGACACCTTGTCCAGCTTCGTGACGCCGTCGACCAGCATGGCCACTTCCGGGCCGAAATCGCGCCGCAGTTCGTCCAGCGTGTACGACGTGTCCTCGACGGTGTCGTGCAGCAGCGCTGCCGCGAGGGTGGTTCCGGTCATCCCGAGTTCGGCGAGGATCGTCGCGACGGCCACGGGATGGGTGATGTACGGATCCCCGCTCTTGCGGGTCTGGCCCTCGTGGCTGCGTTCCGCCACCAGGTAGGCGCGCTGGATGAGGTCGAGATCCTCTTTCGGATTGTTGGCCCGGACGGTGCGCAGAAGGGGTTCGAGGACCGGCGAGTAGCCGGAGGAGCCGCGGCCCGTGAGCCGTGCGATGCGCGCCCTGGTCCGTCCACGACGGCCGGGGGCCACCTGGTCCGCGCTCGTGGCCGACGGGGCCGACATCGACGATGCAGGCTGCACCAGCCCGCGTGAGGCGGCCGGACGCGGCGCCTCGACCGCGATCGGGCTGGGCACCTCGGGCACGTCTGCTCCCTGACCGTCTCCGGGACGTACCGCCGGGTCGACCGCTTCAGCCATTCACAGTCCCTCAATCTCGATCCCGGATCCTCGAAGGATTCAAGATGCCACAGGTAACGCGACAACCTCAAGTCTAACGGCGCCACCCTGCCGGAGGAGCCGCAGGACGGGCTGTGGCACGGCAGCGCCGGGAAGGACCGGGTCGGCGCCGGAACGACGCCGGACGGGGGTCAGGCCGACCCCTCCTCGAGGGTGCGCCTGTTCTGGACCTTCTTCTCCTGCTTCCTGAGGTCCGGCTCGTTGATCCGCAGCGCCGCGTACAGCGGGGCGGCGATGAAGATGGTTCCGAGGGTACCGAGGATGATGCCGATGAACAGGGCGAGAGACAGGTCCTGCAGCGTGCCGGCGCCGAGCAGGAACGCGCCGATGAACAGGATCGAGGCGACCGGCAGGATGGCGACCACGGAGGTGTTGATCGACCGCACGAGGGTCTGGTTCACGGCGAGGTTCACCTGTTCGGCGAAGGTCCGCTTGGTGGAGTTCGTGATGTCCGCGGTGTTCTCGCGGATCTTGTCGAACACCACCACGGTGTCGTACAACGCGTAGCTCAGAATGGTCAGGAACCCGATGATCGCCGATGGAGTGACCTCGAAGTTGCTGAGCGAGTAGAGCCCCGCCGTGACGATCATGACCACCACGAGGGCCGCCATCGCCGCGACCGCCATCTTCCAGGTACGGAAGTAGATGGCCATGAAGATCGCGGCCAGCAGGACGAAGGCGCCGAAGCCGAGGAGGGCCTGGCGACTGACGTCCTGCCCCCACGTCGGTCCCACGAAGCTGGAGGTCACCCGGTCCTGGTCGACGCCGTATCCGGCGACGAGGTTGTCGCGCACGCTCAGGGTCTCGTCGTCCGACAGCCGCTCGGTCTGGATCCGCATCGTGTCGGCCGCGATGTTGGTGACCCGCGGGACGGCGTCGGGCACCACCTCGGTCACCGCGGTCTCACCGATGGCGGTGTCGGTGTTCTCGGTCGCCGAGACGGTGAACTCGGACCCCCCGCGGAAATCGATGCCGAGGTTGAACCCTCCCTTGACCACCGGATGATGATCGAGATCAGCACGGCGATGCCCGCGATGAGGAACCACAGGTTGCGCTTGGCGACGAAGGGGTAGGAACGCTTCCCCGAGTACAGCTCGTTGCCGAACGTGGCAAAGCTTGTGCGGCTCATTCGTTGGTCTCTTTCTGGGAAGAGCCGGTACGCCCGGCGAGGGCCTTCTCGTACTCTGCGCGTCGTCGCTCGGCGATGGTCATGCGGCGTTCGGCTTCGGCGGAAGCGCCCTTGTTCTTGGTCCGTGCCACCGTTACCGGCTTCTCGCCGGGTTCACGGAGGCGACCGGCCCCGCGGTAGAGCGGGATGCCGCCGAGACGGCGCGGGTCGAGCCCGGACCACGGGTGGCCTTCGCCGAAGAACTTCGTCCTGGCGAGCAGACGGAGGACCGGATGCGTGAAGAGGAAGACGACGACGAGGTCCGCGATCGCCGTCAGGCCGAGCGTGAAGGCGAACCCGCGGACGTTGCCGACAGCGACGAAGTACAGCACGAGGGCGGCAAGCAGGTTCACGGCCTTGGACGCCAGCACGGTGCGCTTCGCCCGCCGCCAGCCGTTCTCCACCGCTGAGATGAGGCCCCGACCGTCGCGCAGCTCGTCGCGGATGCGCTCGAAGTAGACGATGAACGAGTCGGCCGTCTGACCGATGGCGACGATCAGTCCCGCCACTCCGGCCAGCGACAGGCGATAGTTCTCCGTCCAGCCCAGGATGCAGATGGCCAGGTAGGTCAGGACGCCCGCCACGACGAGCGAGGCGATCGTCACGAGCCCCAGCAGCCGGTACTGGAACATCGAGTACGCGGCGACGAGCACGAGTCCGATGAGCCCTGCGACCAGGCCGAGCCGCAGCTGGTCCGCGCCGAGAGTCGCCGAGATCTGCTGCTCGCTCTGGATCTCGAAGCTGATCGGCAGCGCGCCGTACTTCAACTGCTCCGCCAGAGCTGCCGCGGACTCCTCCGTGAAGTTTCCGCTGATCTGGGGGTTGCCGTCGGGAATGACCGCGTTGGTGGTAGGCGCGGAGACGATCCGCCCGTCCAGGACGATCGCGAACTGGTTGCGCGGGTCGCCCTGCCCGATCGCGAAGAGACGCTCGGTCACTTCACGGAAGGTCTCGGTTCCCTCGTCGTTGAAATCGATGTTCACGGCCCAGGTGTTGAGGGCCTGGCCCTGCGGGCCCCGCTGGAGGCCGTAGCTCGCGGTCGAGATGTCCGTTCCCGGCACTTCGACCGGGCCGAGGATGTACTTGCCCTGCGAGTCCGGCTCACAGGCCACCATCGGCTGGTCGGCCGGCGCCGCTTCCTCGGCGGGTTCCAGGGACGCCGGGTCGAGGCAGTCGAGCGCCTCGAACTCCTTGTACAGCTCGGGCATGATCCAGTTCGGATCGCTCGCGTTCTGCGGTTCGGCCGCCGGCTGCGGCAACTGGTCGTCCGGCGTCGGGGTCTCGGCCGCCGGGGCCTGTCCGGGTCCGCCCGCCAGGACGGGCCGGAACTCCATCTGCGCCGAAGCCTGGATCAGGTCACGGGTCTCCGGGTCGGGCGTTCCGGGGAGGGACACGATGACGTTCTGGCCGGACTGGGTGTTGATCTCGGCCTCCGCCACCCCGGAACCGTCCACGCGCTGGCGGATGATCTCGACGGCCTGGTCGAGCTGTTCGGGTGTGATCTCGCTGCCACCCTGGACCCGCGGAGCGAGGATCATCTGCGTCCCGCCCTCGAGGTCGAGTGCGAGCCGCGGGCTCCAGCTCGCGGTGCTCCAGTAGGAACCCGCGCCCAGCAGGATCGCGAGGAGTGCTGTCAATGCGCCCAGCCAGACTAATGTCCGCTTGGCTGCCGTCCCGGGACCGGTTCGAGGCATGGTGGGGTGTCCTTATTCACTGGCTGTTCGGATGCCGGCGTCGCCGGGCTGCTCCTGGAAGGCGCGGCGGCGTGCCGGTGCCCTACGGAATGCTAGTTGTCGGGGTTGGCTTTGGGGTCCCGCGCATCGCGCGCGTCGCGGATTTCCCGAGACGACTGCTGGTTCAGCCGCTCGAGCGTCTCCTCCGGGCTCTCGACGCCCGGGGTGTCGCCTGCGGTTCCCGCCGCGGTGGAACCACCGTCGGTCCTGGTGGCAGTGCCATCGGTGCCGTCCCGCGGATCGATGGCACCCGAGCGGGTTCCACCGTCGATCGAGGAGGCGTCATCGGGCACGGACGAGCCGTCGTACGCGTCGAGGTCGCGGGATTCGACGTCGGTGGTCGCCTCCCCGGCCACGGCGGGCTCCTGCGTGACGACCTTGGACAGCGCCTGGGTGTGGACGGTGGCGAGGTTGCCGGGAGACAGCTCGAGGACGGCCTTGTTGTTCTCCTGGTCGATCGAGACGATCGTCCCGTAGAGACCGAACTGCGTCATGACCTCGGTGCCGGGCTCCATGTGCGTACGCATCTCCTTCACCTGCTGCTGCGACTTCCGCTGCCTACGGAACATGGTGAAGATCAGGAAGGCCAGGGCCAGGGGGAGCAGGAGCGAGAAGATGTCGAAGGGAGCGCCCTCTCCGGAGGCGGTCTGGGCAACTACAGGTGCAAGCACTGGAAAAATCCGTTCCTGGGACTGGGCGTGGGTGGCAGGACTGTGCCCCGGCACACATCGTGAGATTCCAGTGTAGAGGGGAATGCAGGGTACTCCGGCGTCAGGAGTCCGGCTGGACCCAGCTGTCAAGGGCGGATTCGGTGCCCATCAGGTCTTCCGGTGCGACGGAGAAAAGGTCTTCGGGCATCGCGGCAGCCACATTCGCCGGCATCACCAGACCCAGGTGCTTCCAGGCCGACGCTGTTGCGATCCTGCCTCTCGGCGTCCTGCCGAGCATGCCCTCCCGGACCAGGTACGGTTCGGCGACGGTCTCCACCGTTTCCGGCTCCTCGCCGACGGCGATCGCCAGGGTGGAGAGCCCGACCGGTCCGCCGTTGAACTTCGTGATGAGGGCCATCAGGACGGCGCGGTCCAACCGGTCGAGCCCCCGGGCGTCGACCTCGTACATGTCGAGTGCCGCGCTGGCGGAGCGCGCGTCGATCAGGTCGACGCCGTGCACGAGCGCCCAGTCCCGGACGCGTCGGAGCAGCCTGTTGGCGATACGGGGGGTGCCCCGTGAACGGCCCGCGATCTCCGCGAAGGCTGCCGAGCTGACCTTCATGTCCATGAGCATGGCGGAGCGTCGGAGCACCAGCTCCAGTTCCTCGGTGGAATAGAACTCGAGGTGCCCGGTGAAGCCGAAACGGTCGCGGAGCGGGCCGGGGAGGAGACCCGCCCGGGTGGTGGCTCCCACGAGCGTGAACGGCGGCAGTTCCAGGGGGATCGCCGTGGCGCCGGGCCCCTTGCCCACGATGATGTCGACGCGGAAGTCCTCCATCGCCATGTAGAGCATCTCCTCCGCGGGCCTCGACATCCGGTGGATCTCGTCGAGGAACAGCACCTCCCCCTCCGTCAGGGAGGAGAGGATCGCGGCGAGGTCTCCGGCGTGCTGGATGGCCGGCCCCGAGGTGATGCGCAGCGGAGCATTCATCTCGGCCGCGATGATCATCGCCAGCGTCGTCTTGCCGAGGCCGGGAGGTCCGGACAGCAGCACGTGGTCGGCGCTGCGTCCCCGCATGCGCGACGCCTCCAGCACCAGCGAGAGCTGTCTCCGGACCCGCTTCTGCCCCACGAAGTCGTCGAGGTTCTTCGGCCGCAGGGCCGCCTCGACCGCGCGGTCCTCCGGGTCCGCGGCCGGCGCGACGAGCGGGGCGTCCTCCGGCTGCTGGTCGCTCATGAATCCACCGTCGATCGAGCCGAGTTGCGGGCTCCGTCCTGGCCCAGGCGACGCAGTGTGAGCCTGAGGATCTGTCCGACGTCGCCCGTCGCGGCTATCTCAGGAGCATCGGCGATCGCGGCGTCGATCGCCGTACCAGCGTCCCGCTCGGACCAGCCGAGCCCCATCATCGCGGTGAGCACCTGCCCCTGCCAGGTCTGCTTGGGTACGCCCGGCTTGTTCTCGAGAGGCACCAGTTTCCCTGCCAGTTCGAGCACGATCCGGCGGGCGCCCTTCGGTCCGATGCCCGGGACCTTGCTGAAAGCCTTGTCGTCACCGGCCGACGCGGCGATACGAATGGCGTCGGGGGCGTGCACGGCGAGGACGGCGAGCGCGAGCCGGGGACCCACGCCGCTGACGGCCAGGAGAGTCTCGAACACCTCCCGCTGGTCGGCGTCCTCGAAACCGAACAGGGTCATGGAGTCCTCGCGCACGATCATCGCCGTCGCGACGGTGGCCTGCTCCCCCACGCGCAGCCCGGAGAGGGTCTGCGGGGTCGCCTGAACGAGCATGCCGAAGCCGTTGACGTCGAGGACGGCGGAGTGCAGGCCCACGTGGGTCACTGTCCCGCGCAGGGAACTGATCATGAGGAGCTCCAGGGGCGCTTGCGGATGGATGAGCCGGCGGACCGGCGTCGAACATACGTTCTAATCCCCAGCGTACCGGCGGCGGCCCGGTCGATCGAGCCGCCACACCGCGGGCGGGCGCGAGCGGTTGCTAGCGCCGTCGCGCGCGTGCCTCGGCTTCGGCCCAGATACGCTGCGCGGGAGTCACGGACCCCCCCCGAGGCTGCCGC
>WNZI01000061.1 GCA_009728235.1 Vibrio cholerae
CGCGCGCAACGGGTCCGGCCACGACGAAGATCGCACGCCCGGCACCAGGGGCAGGAGCACCGCAGGACGGCGCCGCCCGCGGGGCGACGTCCCGGAGCGACGCCGGACCGGCATCCCCCTCCGAGGCGCGGGCCGCGGAGAGGTCGCAGCTCGCCGGCAACATCCGGCGGGGACGGCTGGGGTCGAGGCGGGCCGAGTCGGCCATCCAGTCGGCGGAGGAGGCGATGCCGATCCCGGCGAAGTCCTTCTCGGGTCGGCTCCTGGCGCTCGCCGTCGTGCTCATCGCCGTCATCGTCCTGCTCGCGCCCTCGGTCAGCAGGTACGTCCAGCAGCAGGCGGAACTCGATGCGCTGCGCGCCGAGATCGCGCGGCAGCAGCAGGAACAGGCCGGCTACCAGACGGAGCTCGCCCGCTGGGAGGACCCGGCCTTCGTCAAGCAGCAGGCCCGTGAGCGGATCTTCCTCGTGATGCCCGGAGAGACCCGCTACCTGGTCAAGGGTGGCGACGGTATCGAGGAGAGCACGGGGGAGGGTTCTCCGACCGAGCCGGCGGACCTGCCGTGGGTCGACTCGCTGTGGAGCTCGGTCACCCGAGCAGCGACGGACTGACCGGCGCGTCGCACCCACGACCCGTGCGATCCCCGCCGCATCCCCGCGACCAGCCGGGGCGGTGACCCAGGAAGGAAAGAAGTGACCCAGCAGGACCAGCAGGACCAGGATCGGAGGATGCCCAGCCGGCACGACCTCGACGTCCTCAGCCGCCAGCTCGGGCGGCCCGTGCGGGACGTCGTCGAGATCGGCGCGCGCTGCGTCTGCGGGAACCCGCTCGTGGCCACCACCGCGCCGCGGCTGTCCAACGGCATTCCCTTCCCGACCACCTACTACCTCAGCCACCCCGTCGTCACGGCGGCGGTGTCACGCCTCGAGGCCGACGGCGTGATGACAGAACTGAGTGAGCGGCTCACCACCGACGAGGAGCTCTCGCGCCACTACCGCGAGGCACACGAGGCGTACCTCGCAGCACGGGACGCCGTCGGTCAACGGGCCGGGACGGGTCCCGTTCCCGAGATCGCCGGCGTATCCGCCGGAGGCATGCCGACCCGGGTCAAATGTCTCCACGTCCTGGTGGGCCATGCGCTCGCCGCGGGTCCCGGAGTGAATCCACTCGGGGACGAGGGACTCGAGCGGATAGCGCCCTGGTGGACCCTGGAACGGTGCTATTGCGAGGGCGCATGGGACACCACCGGGCAGGCACCCGACGCCGACCTCAGCAGGCACACCCGGACGCAGGGACTCGGTGCCGACGAACTCGAGGCGAAGCGCGCTGCCCGGCGGGGATCCGCAGCGAGCCTTCCCGCAGCCCAGTCATCCGTCGACACCGATTCCGACGCACCCGGCAAGGAGAAATGATGCGCACAGCTGCGATCGACTGCGGTACCAACTCGATCCGACTCCTCATCGCGGACATCGAGGACGGCGTGCTGACCGACGTCGAACGGCTCATGCGCGTCGTCCGCCTCGGCGAGGGTGTGGATGCCACCGGCCGATTGTCGGAGGCCGCCCTCGAGCGTACCTTCGCCGCTGCGGAGGAGTACGCCGAGCTGATCCGCAAGCACGGCAACCCGCCCGTGCGGTTCGTCGCGACGTCGGCCTCCCGTGACGCCGAGAACCGGCAGGTGTTCGTCGACGGCATCCGCGCGAGGCTCGGCGTCGAACCGGAGGTGATCTCCGGCGACGAGGAGGCACGGCTGTCCTTCAACGGCGCGGTGAGTGTCCTGGAGACCGCCCGCGACGAGACCGTGCTGGTCATCGACCTCGGGGGCGGCAGCACGGAGTTCGTCGCCGGGACCACGGCGGGGCTGGTCGCGGCCCGGAGCACGAACATGGGGTGCGTCCGGTACACCGAGCGTTTCCTGAGGGCCGATCCGCCGACGTCGGAGCAGATCGAGGCGATGGAGGCCGAGGTGGGACGCCTCATGGACGAGGCGGCGGCAGAGGTGCCGCTGGAGCGCGTCACGAAGATCGTCGGCGTGGCCGGAAGCGTCACGACGGTGACCGCCCACGCCTTGGAGCTCCCCGCCTACCAGCCCGAGCGCATCCACGGGGCCGAACTGGACATCGCCACGGTGTCCGCGGCGGCGTCGGACCTGCTCGCCCGGACGCGCGCGGAAAGGGCGTCGCTGCCCTACATGCACCCCGGTCGCGTGGACGTGATCGGCGCGGGTGCACTCATCTGGAAGTCGATCGTGGAGCATGTGGCTGCCGTGACCGGCGGTCGCGTCACGACCGCGGTAACGAGCGAGCACGACATCCTCGACGGCATCGCCCTCAGTGTCGCGGAGCGGGGCGGGTGACCTGATGCGCCGTCGAGCGCTCGCCCGCAGCGCAGCCGCCGCCGTCGTGGCCCTCACGGTCCTGCTGCCCGCAGCAGTCCCCGCAGCCGCCGACGACGTGCGCGGCAAGGAGTACTGGCTCGAGGACTACGGGATCGCCGAGGCCTGGAAGAGTACGCAGGGCGAGGGCGTCACGGTGGCGATCATCGACAGCGGTATCGACAGCACCCACCCCGACCTGGAAGGGGCGGTGGTGGGCGGGACCGACGCCTCGGGTGCGGGCGACGCCGGTGGACAACGCGGGATCGGGGAGGTGCCCGGGCACGGAACCCTCGTTGCGACCCTGCTGGCGGGGCGCGGGCACAGCGACGAGCCCGGCCCCGCTCCGACCCGGCAGTCGGGCGGCAGCAGCGCCAAGGCGACCCCCACGCCGAGCCCGGCGCCACCTCCCTTCAGCCAGTACGGGCAGGGGCCGGACGGTATCGTCGGCGTCGCCCCGAAAGCGGACCTGCTCGCGGTCTCGGTGTGGATCGAGGGGCAGACGAGCGGTCTCAATCCCGCGGGCGTGACGGTCGACGAGCAGGTGCCCGACGCCGTCCGCTGGGCCGTGGACCACGGCGCCGACGTCATCAACATGTCGCTCGGCAGCACCAGTACGGCGTGGCCGGAGAGCTGGGACCAGGCCTTTCTGTACGCGGAGGAGAACGACGTCGTCGTCGTGGCCGCCGCGGGCAACCGGGCCGGCGGCCTCACCCAGGTAGGCGCGCCGGCCACCATTCCCGGAGTGCTCGCCGTCGCCGGGCTCGATCGCTCGGGAGTGGCCAGTGCGGAGGCTTCCTCGGAGGGAATCAGCATCGCCGTCGCGGCTCCGTCGGAGAACCTCGTCGGAGGACTGCCGGGCGGTTTCTATGCGGACTGGTCCGGGACCTCCGGGGCCGCGCCCCTCGTCTCCGGCGTCGCTGCGCTGATCCGGTCCCGCTACCCGGACCTCTCCGCCGCGCAGGTGGTCAACCGCATCGTCGGTACGGCCAGGGACGCCGGGCCCGGGCTTCGACACCCTCTACGGCTACGGTGTCCTGGACGTCGCCGCGGCGGTGGGCGAGGACATCGCGGTACCCGAGCAGAACCGGCTCGGCAGCATGGCCGAGTGGATCGAGCTCTACCGCAGGGGCGGGCAGGACCCCGAGCCGGCGCCCGCGCCCTCCAGCCAGGCTGCGGCCGAGGCGATCCCTGCTCCGCCCGTGCCGCGGGCCGAGGATCCCAGAGCGCCGGCCCACGACATACCCGCTCTCGTGGTGCTCGGATTCGGGGCCCTGGCCGCCGCCGTCATAGCAGGCGGAGCACTGCACGTGGCGCGCGTGCGGCGACGCCCTATGCCTGCTCAGGACGACGACACCGGGCGGCTCGACCGCGTGCCGGAGGGGCCGAACGAGCGGGCTGCCGGAGAGGTTCCGAAGCCGACGTCGAGCTAGTGAAGATTTTCACAAACTCCGGTAGCATCGAGGAATGGCAACGAAACAACACTTCTCCGACCGCCCGCGCGTCCTCGTCGTCGGCGGCGGCTACGTAGGCCTGTACGTCGCTCACAGGCTGCAGAAAAAGGTCAAGGACCACGGCGGATCGTCACGCTCGTCGATCCCCTGCCCTACATGACCTACCAGCCGTTCCTTCCGGAGGTGGCTGCAGGCAGCATCGAACCGCGTCACGCGATCGTCTCCCACCGCAAGCACCTCAAGAAGACCGAGCTGATCTCCGGCAAGGTCACCTCCATCGACCACGCCGGCCGCACCGCCACGATCGAGCCCACGGGTGGGGGCGAGTCCTTCCAGCTCGGCTACACCGACGTCGTCGTCGCCGCCGGCTCGATCACGCGCACCTTCCCGATCGACGGTCTCAAGGACGAGGGCATCGGCCTCAAGACCATCGAGGAAGCCGTTGCGCTCCGAAACCAGATGTTCGAGCGCATCGAGACCGCCTCGGTCATGCCCGAGGGCCCGGAGCGGGACCGCGCGCTGACGTTCGTCGTCGTCGGCGGAGGCTTCGCCGGAATCGAGACCATCACCGAGATGGAGGACGCCGCGCGCGACGCCGTGAAGGCCAACGCGCGCCTCAGCCGGTCCGACCTGCGCTTCGTGCTCGTGGAGGCGATGGGACGGATCATGCCCGAGGTCACCGCGGAGCAGGCCGAGTGGGTCGTCGAACACCTCCGCTCGCGCCAGATCGAGGTGCTGCTCAACACGTCGCTGTCGAGCGCCGTGGGCGGCACCATGAAGCTCATCAACATGCCGGACAAGACGCCGGCGGACGAGTTCGAGACCGACACCCTGATCTGGACGGCGGGCGTCCAGGCCAACCCCGTGGTTCGTTCGACGGACTTCCCGGTCGACGAGCGGGGACGCGTGCGCGCTTCCGCCGAACTCCGCATCACGGGTGACGACGGAGCCGTGGACCACGCGTGGACCGCAGGCGACGTCGCTGCCGTCCCCGACCTCACCGGTGGGGGAGTAGCCGGCTTCTGCGTGCCGAACGCCCAGCACGCCGTCCGCCAGGCGAAGCTGCTTGCAGCGAACATCCTCGCGGCGAGCTACGGCGAGGGCGAGGTCAAGGAGTACCGCCACACGAACCTCGGCGCCGTCGCAGGCTTCGGGCAGTTCAAGGGTGTCGCGAACATCATGGGCTTCGGCATGAAGGGATTCCCCGCCTGGCTCGCACACCGCGGCTACCACGGCTTCGCGATGCCTATGTACGAGCGCAAGGCCCGCGTGATCATCAACTGGAGCATGAGCTTCCTGTTCGGTCGCGACCTCGCCCCGCTGTCGGACCTGCGGGATCCCCAGCGCCAGTTCCGTGCGGCGGCCACCCCGCCGCCCCGGAAGGACACCGCGCTGCAGAGCCAGCCGCCCACGCCGGCCGGTCAGGCAGCGACGGCGAAGGCCTCGGCCTGACTCCTCCCGACCGGGTGGGGTGGAACGAGCCTGCACCTGAGCAGTGACAGAACGACGGCGACCGCCTTTCGGGGTCGCCGTCGTTCTGCGTTCGTCGAGCAGTAGCCGACGTCGGCCGGCCGGCGCCCGCGAGCCTCGCCTGCGCCCGGGGTAGGCTGGACGGGCCGAGAACGGCCCCAGTAGCCCAATGGCAGAGGCAGCAGACTTAAAATCTGTTCAGTCAGGGTTCGAGTCCCTGCTGGGGCACAGCGCAGGACGGCAGTGCCCCGCACCCGAGGCATGGTATGCGAAGGGTGCTGCGCAGCGCCCTTGTCAAGGGTGCGATTCGCGACGTGTGACGAGCGTTACAAGGATGTAACCCGATTCCCTTATTTCGGACACAAAATTGCATTAGCTTTTCCTACAAGCCAGGAACACCTGGCAACTGCATCAAAGGCATCACACGCCTTTCGGTCGAGGAGACTAATTCATGACTGCAACACGCAACTCCGCGTGGTTCGGCGCCGGGGACACTGCCCCGCGCGCGGCCAAGATCGCTGCCCTGAGCCTGGGTATCGCGCTCTTCGCCTCCGGCTGCGGTGGCGGCGGAAGCACCGGTAGCGAAGGCGACGGTGGCGACGGCGGCACCGAGAGCACAGCCGCTGCTGCCGCTTCAGGCCTGGCGTGCCCCGAGGGCGAGGGCTCGACCGGCGAGGAACAGGGGGAGAAGGGCGATCCCGCCGCTGTTCCCGCGAGCACCACCACCAGCCCGGAGCCGCTCAAGATCGGTTCCATCCTGCCGACCACCGGCACCCTCGCATTCCTCGGCCCGCCCGAGATCGCCGGCGTCAACCTCGCCATCAAGGAGATCAACGAGGCAGGCGGCGTCCTCGGTCAGGACGTCTCCATCACCCACCGCGACTCGGGCGACACCACCACGGACATCGCGACACAGTCCGTCACGGACCTCCTGTCCCAGAACGTCAGCGCGATCGTCGGTGCTGCATCCTCCGGTGTCTCGAAGACCGTCATCAACCAGATCACCGGCGCGGGAGTCGTGCAGTTCTCGCCGGCCAACACCTCGCCCGAGTTCACGGACTGGGACGACAAGGGCCTGTACTTCAGGACCGCACCCTCGGACGTCCTGCAGGGCCGCACGCTGGGCACCTACATGATGACCTGTGGCGCCCAGACCGTCGGCATGATCACCCTCAACGACTCCTACGGAACAGGACTCCAGAGCAACATCCAGGAGACCGTGGAGGCGGCCGGCGGTGAGGTCGTCGCGAACGAGATGTTCAACACCGGTGACTCGCAGTTCTCGAGCCAGGTGGATGCCATCGCCGCAGCCAAACCGGACGCGATCGTCCTGATCAGCTTCGACGAGGCCAAGAGCATCGTTCCCCTGCTGGTCGCCAAGGGTATCGACGCGAGCACGCTGTTCATGGTCGACGGCAACACCACCGACTACAGCGCGGACCTCGACCCCGGAACCCTCGAAGGCGCACAGGGCACCATCCCCGGCCCCTTCACCGGAACCGGTTTCCAGGAAGCCCTCGCCACGGTCGATCCCGACCTGACCAGCCTGGCGTACTCCGGCGAGAGCTACGACGCCGTGAACCTGATCTCACTCGCCGCCGAGGCAGCGGGCAGTGTCGAGGGCACCGCGATCGCGGAGCAGCTCGAAGGAGTGTCGAAGGACGGCACGAAGTGCTTCGACTTCGCAGGCTGTGTCACGCTCCTGCGCAACGGCGATGACATCGACTACGACGGCATCTCCGGTCCTGTCTCGTTCGACGCCAACGGCGACCCGACCGAGGCCGCCATCGGTATCTACAAGTACGACGCCGACAACATCCCTCAGCCGGCCCGTTCCGAGGTCGGACAGCTCTAGGGACTGAGTGAGGAGGGGCGATCCCGCTCCCTCCGACAGACGAACAGCACGAGGCCCCGGTCCTTCCCAGGAAGGACCGGGGCCTCGTGCTTTTCGTTCGTCGCCGGTACCTGTCGGTGCCTGTCGCGGAGGGGGCCGGCAGGGTCAGGAATCGCCCGGCTCGCGCCTGGACAGGGCGTAGGAAGGCTCCCGCACCTTCCGCGCCCAGTCGTACGTCTGGGCCCCTGCCAGGGGGTGCAGCACGGCGTCGAAGCGGAGGTCCTTCTCCTCCTCGCCCGGGCTCAGGCGGAGGGTGAGCGTCCCGAAGTGCTGCCATCGGCCGCGTGGGGTGGCGAAGTACAGCCCGAGCTGCCACGGAGAGGCTCCGAGGAAGCGCGAGAAGCCCCGCAGGGACGACGGCAGGCCCGACGGCGACAGCGTCCTTGCTCCGAGCAGCACCGGGCCGTGGTCCCCGCGGTAGGGCATCATCGTGGTGAGTGGCGCCCTCGACGCCCGCATCCGCGGTGTCAGCACGAAGCGCAGCGGGAAGGCCCACCCGGTGGAGGAGAGCAGGACGTCGGAGAACGTGGACGGCGCGGCCCCGGAACCAGGGTGATGGAGACGGACCGCGAGTCCCACGATGTCCGGGAGGCCGTCCGGCGTCCCCGCGGACCGGGATACCCGTGCCGTAGCCTGCGTCGTGCCCGGTTGGTCGATCCAGGAGATGCCGCTTGACAGGCCGTGGTGGTGCACGACGGCGGTACCGTCCAGCCGCAGTCCGCGGGAGTGGATGGGGCGGTGTCGCCGCACGTGCTTGATCGCGCGGAACACGCACTCGAAGGCCTTGCCGATCGCACTGCTCGCCGTCCCTGTCATGGCTCTGCTGTCCTCCGTGGTTGGCTCCGCTCGTTCCTCCAACCTAGCGGTCGTCAAACAGCGATGGACGGAACCGTTGCCGGTCCCGTCCACCCCTTGCTTTTGCCGCTCTCGCGCTTCCGTCCCTCAGGGACGGGGCCCGATCGTCAGGCCGTATCGGCGAGCGTGCCGAGGTACAGCTGGATGACCTTCGGGTCCTTCATGAGCTCGCGCCCCGTGCCCGTGTACGCGTCCTTGCCCTGATCCAGGACGTAGGCGCGGTCGCAGATCTGCAGGCAGCGGCGGGCGTTCTGCTCGACCATGATCACGGAGACCCCTGCGCGGTTGATCTCGTGGACACGCAGGAAGGTCTCGTCCTGCTTGACGGGGGACAGCCCGGCGGACGGCTCGTCGAGGAGCAGGACCGCAGGCTCCATCATCAGGGCCCTGCCCATCGCGACCATCTGCCGCTCGCCGCCGGAGAGGGAACCCGCGCGCTGGGCCCTCCTCTTGCCGAGCTCCGGGAAGAGGCCCGTGACGAAGTCGAAGCGCTCCTTGAAGTCCTTGGGCCGCTGGTACATGCCCATCTGGAGGTTCTCCTCGATGGTCAGGGTCGAGAAGACGTTGTTGTTCTGCGGGACGAACCCGACACCGCGGCTGACCAGCCGGTTCGCCTTGAGTCCCGTCAGGTCCTGTCCGCGAACCACGACGGTTCCCGAGTGGACCTTCACGAGGCCGAACATCGCCTTCAGCAGGGTGGACTTGCCGGCACCGTTGGGACCGATGATTCCGATCAGCTCTCCACGGCGCGCCTCGATGCTGCAGCCGTTCAGGATGTTGACGCCGGGCAGGTAACCCGCGACGAGGTCGGTCACCTTGACCACGGAGTCTCCGTCGAATTCAGCCATTACTTCGTCTCCTCATCCTTCTCGGTACGGCCGGCGGCGTGGGCGCCGCCACCGACCTCGGTGACACCGTGACCGAGGATGCCCTCGTCCTCCGTGCCGACCACGGACTCCTCGTCCTGGGCGAGCTCCTCCTCGAGGCGCTCGATCCCGGTGGAGTCGCCGAGGTCGACGTCGTGGTGGGCGCCCAGGTAGGCGTCGATCACTGCCTGGTCCTTCATGACGACGTCGGGCGGGCCCTCCGCGACGACCTTGCCCTCGGCCATGACGACCACCCAGTCGGCGATGTGCCGGACCATGTGCATGTCGTGCTCGACGAACAGGACCGTCATGCCCTCGGCCTTCAGATTCTTGATGTGGTCCAGCAGGGACTGCGTCAGCGCCGGGTTGACGCCCGCCATCGGCTCGTCGAGCATCACGAGCCGGGGCCTGACCATGAGCGCGCGCGCCATCTCGAGCAGCTTGCGCTGCCCCCCGGAGAGCGACGCCGCGTACTCGTCGCGCTTGGTGTCGAGCTTGAACTTCTCGAGCAGCACCTCCGCCTGCTGCGTGATCTCGCGCTCGCGGCCGCCCCACATCCCCTTGAACAGGGCGCGGGCGAGGCTCTCGCCCGGCTGGTCCGTGGCGCCCAGGCGCATGTTCTCCATGACCGTGAGCTTGCCCATCACCTTGGTGAGCTGGAAGGTGCGGACCATGCCCATGCGCGCGACCTTGTGGGACGCCACCTTGGCCAGGGGCTTGCCGTCGAACTCCCACTCACCGCTGTTCGGGACGTCGAACCCGGTCAGCAGGTTGAAGAGCGTGGTCTTGCCGGCTCCGTTGGGGCCGATCAGCGCCGTGATCTTGTGGCGGGGGATCTCGAGGTGCTCGACGTCGACGGCGTTGATGCCACCGAAGGTCCGTGTCACGTTCCGTGCGACCACGATCGGGTCCCGCTTGTGGCAGCCCGGTCCTGTGCGGTCCGTCGTGATCGGCTCCGAGTCGCTCATGTGGTCGCGCGCCGACGGCCGCCCGTCGGTGGACGCGCCGGCGGGAGCCGTCGCGTCGAGCGGGGCGTCGGCGGCGTGGGCGCCGCTGGTCGATGCCTGGTTGTCGTCGTTCCGGTTGGTGGTCATGCGAACGCCAACTCCTTCTTGTTACCCAGGACGCCCTGCGGCCTGAAGACCATGAGGAGCATCAGCGCCACTCCCACGAGGATGTACCGCAGCTGGCCTGCCTGCGAGTTGGACAGGAACGTGATGGCGCCGACCTCGATCAGGCCGTACAGGAGTCCCTGCGTCAGCGAGAGCACCACCCAGAAGATCATCGCGCCGATGACGGGACCGAGGACGGTGGCCATGCCTCCGAGGAGGAGGCAGGTGTAGAGGAAGAACGTGAGCTCGGTGGCGTAGTTCGCGGGCTGCACGGCACCGCGCGGCAGGGTGAAGATGATGCCGGCCAGCGAGCCGAGCACACCACCGATGACCAGGGCCTGCATCTTGTAGGCGTACACGTTCTTGCCGAGCGAGCGGACAGCGTTCTCGTCCTCGCGGATGCCCTTGAGGACGCGGCCCCAGGGGCTGCGCATGAGCAGCCAGACGGTGAGGCACGCGATGATGACCACGCTCCACCCGACGATGCGGATCCAGAAGTCGCGCTCGTTCATGCCCAGCGGACCGATGGTGTAGGTACCGGGCGGGAACGGGTTGAGACCGTAGAAGCCGCCCTCGAAGGCCGCGAGGCCGTTCGCCGACCCCGTGACCTCGGTCAGGCCGTTGGTGGTCACGATGTAGCGGATGATCTCCGCTGCCGCGATGGTCACGATCGCGAGATAGTCCGCCCGGAGGCGGAGGGTCGGTATGCCGAGCACGATCGCGAAGACGACCGAGGCGAGCAGCGCCACCAGGACGGCGACCGGCAGGGGGGCGTTGAAGCTGAGGGTCGAGATGGCGTACCCGTAGGCGCCGACCGCCATGAAGCCGGCCTGCCCGAAGTTCAGCAGGCCCGAGTAGCCGAAGTGCACGGCGAGGCCGAGGGCCGCGAGGGCGTAGGCCGCCGTCGTCGGGCTGATGAGCTCGCCGAAGGCGTTGATGAGGATGTTTCCGAAATCCATGGCGAGCCCCTAACCTATGCGCTCTCGGCGACCGAGGATACCCTGCGGCCGGAACAGGAGCACGAGAATCATGATCAGCAGCGCTCCCACGTACTTGAGGTCTGCCTCGAGCCAGATCGTGGAGATCTCCACGAACAGTCCGACGATGATGGAGCCGACGAGCGCCCCGAAGACGGTACCGAGACCGCCGAGGGTGACGCCGGCGAAGATGAGCAGCAGGATCTGCTGCCCCATGTTGTAGGACACTCCCGGCCGGTAGTAGGCCCAGAGGATGCCGCCGAGGGCGGCGAGCATGCCGCCGATCACCCAGACGATCCGGATGACGCGGTCGACGTCGATACCGGATGCCGCAGCCAGGGCGGGATTGTCCGCGACGGCGCGGGTGGCCTTGCCGATGCGGGTCCGGAGCAGCAGGAACGCGACCAACAGGATGATCACGAGGCTGATGATCAGGGACGTCAGGTTGTTGCGGGAGATGGAGACCGAGCCGAGGTCGATGATCTCGCTCTGCGAGCCGGGCAGCTGCTGCGTGGCGCCCCCGAAGAAGAGCTGGATGATGTAGCGCAGTGCGAGGGCGAAACCGATGCTGACGATCATCATCGGCACCAGTCCGGTGCCGCGGCGACGCAGGGGCTTCCAGAGTCCGGCGTCCTGGACGTACCCGAGCAGACCGCCGCCGAGGACGGCCAGGACGATCGCGACGGCGATGGGGAGGCCGGTGGCGGCGAAGGCGAACGCCAGGACCGCTCCGACGGTCACCATCTCGCCGTGGGCGAAGTTGGTGAGTCCGGTGGTGCCGAAGATGAGGGACAGGCCGACGGCGCTCAATGCCAGGAGCAGGCCGAAACTGAAGCCCGCGAGTGCCCTTTCCGCGAGCGTGTCCAGGAAGGACGTCTGCTGCGAGACGATGCCCTCGCCGAAGAGGAACAGCGTGGTGGCGCTGGAGGTGTTGGCGAAGGTCACCTGGCGCGGGTTCTCCTGCCCCTCGGCGAGGGCGATGCCCTCGGGCAGCGTCTCCTCGTCGACGGCGACCTCGTACGTCCCCTGCTCCGGCACTCCGATGCTCCAGGCGCCGTTGGGTCCGGACGTGGTCTCGCCTTCGAACCCGTTGCCGGTGGCCGTGACGGTGACGTCGGCGATGGGACCGTCGACACCGCGGAGGACGCCGCCGATCTGGTTGTCGAACTGCTGCGCCTGCGCAGTGGTGGCTGTCGGGGACTGGTGGACGGGCTGGGGAGCTGCCTGCGCTGCAGGAGCTCCGAGCAGCACGACGGCCAGGAGACCGAGCACCAGCATCAGGGATCTCCTGATCCGTGCAGGCGTCGATAGGGTGATCAAGATGGGAACCTCCACGGTGGGGGCAGGGCCGACGGCGAACCATCGGGATCAACAGTTGTGACGAGTGTCACGGACGTGGGGATCATGTTACTAGCGGCATGTTTCGTCGATTCGCAAAAGCTCCGCGCCGAGGTAGCGATTCGATAACGAAACTTTTACCAAGGCGCCTTGGTGTTGCAATTACCGGCGGCGGGGGAGTCGCGCCGGGTCACTGCCGGGAACAATCCGCGGGCCCCGGCGTTGGATTGGTAGGGTTGCAGGACATTCAGCCCCCTATTGGAGGACTCACTAAAAATGGCACTTGGCGGTAATCCGGTTTTCAACGGGAAGAACTTCCGTTCGGCTACCCGAGGCAACGGTGCAGCCGGACTCGGCACCGCGACCTACGCGGGCCAGACCATGGCGAACCAGCAGCAGCTGGAGCACATGTACAACCAGCCCTCCGCTGGCCCTTCGCACACGGGGCGCATGACGTTCGACGACGTCATCGTCAAGACGCTGCTCTGCATCGGCGTCGTACTCGTGGGTGCGGCCATCCCTGCCTTCGTCCTGCCGGGCCTCGCGCTGCCCCTGATGGTGATCGGTGCGCTCGGCGGATTCGTGCTCGGCCTCGTGAACGCGTTCAAGCGTGAGCCGTCCCCCGCGCTGATCCTGGCCTACGCCGGACTCGAGGGATTGTTCGTCGGTGGCATCACGATGTTCCTCGAAGCCCAGTTCCCCGGAATCGCCATGCAGGCCGTGCTCGGCACGCTCGTGGTCTTCGGTGTGACCCTCGCGCTCTTCAAGAGCGGCAAGGTACGTGCCACGCCCAAGGCGATGAAGTTCTTCATGATCGCCATCATCAGCTACGCGGCGTTCTCGCTGCTGAACCTCGGTCTCATGCTCTTCGGTGCGACGGAGGGCATGTTCGGGCTCCGCAGCCAGGGCATCCCGGGGACGGCCGGAATGTTCGGTTTCGACAACGGCATCCCGTTCGGCCTGGTCATCGGCATCTTCGCCATCGGGCTCGCGGCCTTCTCACTGATCATCGACTTCACCTCCATCAGCGAGGGAGTCCGCCGGGGCGCCCCCCAGAAGTACTCGTGGACCGCGGCCTTCGGCCTCACGGTCACCCTGATCTGGCTCTACGTCGAGATCCTTCGCCTCATCGCGATCGTCCGCGGCAGCGACTAGCACCCAGCGAGGCGGCCCGTCCTCGGACGGCCGATCGCTGCGGGAGCCGCAGCAGAAGGGACCCGCACCTCCGGTTGCGGGTCCCTTCCTGTGTCCCAGGACGGATCCGGGGCGCGCGCCCGGGGGGTCTCACCCGATGCGGCCCGCACCCGCCCCGGGCAGGACGCTAAAGATGACCGGTGCCCGGAAGCCCGCTGCGGAGAAGGCCTGCTCGACGGCGGAGCGGATGGCCGGCACGTCCCCGACCCGGGAGAGGGCGATCGCGGCACCGCCGAAGCCTCCGCCGGTCATGCGTGCGCCGATGGCGCCGGCATCGAGCGCGGCATCGACGGCTGTGTCGAGCTCGGCGCAGGAGATCTCGAAGTCGTCGCGCATCGAGGCGTGGCTCGCCACGAGCAGGGCCCCCAGGTCCGCCGGTCCCCTGCTCGTGAGGACGTCCACGGCATCCTCCACGCGGGCGTTCTCGGTGACGATGTGGCGCACGCGCCGGAAGGTCTCCTCGTCGAGCACTCCTGCTGCCTCCGCGAGGTCCTTCACCGAGAGGTCGCGCAGGGCGGGCACGCCCATCAGCTCGGCACCGAGCTCGCAGGAGCGCCGACGCTCGGCGTACCCGCCGCTGGCATGGGAGTGGCTGACCCTGGTGTCGATCACCATGAGCTCCAGCCCCGCTCCCTCGAGGTCGAGGGGAACGAGCCGGGATTCCCCGGACCGGCAGTCGAGGAAGACGGCATGACCCTCCTCGCCCAGCAGGGAGGCGGACTGGTCCATGATGCCGGTCGGAGCTCGACCATCCGGTTCTCCGCGAGTTGGCCGATGGCGGCGAGCTCCCGCCGGGAGGCGCCGGACCGCGAGAGATCGTTGGCCGCGACCGCCACGGAGCACTCGAGCGCCGCGGACGACGACAGCCCTGCGCCCACCGGCACGGTGGAGTCCACGAGGAGATCCATTCCGGGGCAGCGGTAGCCGTTGCGTTCCATCGCCCACAGGACCCCCAGCGGATACGCCGCCCAGCCCTGCACGCCGCCCTCCTCGAGGTCGTCGAGGTCTGCCAGGACAGGGGCATCGTCGGGCGCGAACGTCGACGCGACCCGCACCATGCGGTCGGGGCGGACGGCCGCCGCGACCGTCGTCGCGTGGCGGATGGCGAATGGGAGCACGAAGCCGTCGTTGTAGTCGGTGTGTTCGCCGATGACGTTGACGCGGCCCGGGGCGGACCACACGCCGTCGGGCTCGGTGCCGAACCGTTCGGCGAAGGCGGTGGCGAGGTCGAGGGCGGTGGAACTCATGCGTGGTCCTTCCGGGCTGCCGGGGTGGCGCTGCGGAGTGCTTCCGCGACCTTCTCCGGGGTGGTGTCGTTGATGAAGGCGCCCATGGCGGCCTCCGAGCCGGCGAGGAACTTCAGCTTGTCGGCTGCGCGCCGGGGCGAGGTCAGCTGCAGGTGCAGGTAGCCGGCCGGTCGCAGGACGTCGTCGATCGGCGCCTGCTGCCAGGCCGCGATGTACGGCGTGGGCGTGGGGTAGAGCGCGTCCAGCCGACCGAGGAGTTCGAGGTACACCGTGGTGAGCTCGTCGCGCTCCTCGTTCGTCAGGCCGGCGAGGTCGGCGACCTGGCGGTGGGGGACCAGGTGGACCTCGAGCGGCCAGCGCGCAGCGAACGGGACGAAGGCGCTGAAGTGCTGCCCCTCGAGCACCATGCGGTCGCCGGATGTGCGCTCGGAGGAGAGCGTGGAACCCATGAGGGTCTGCTTCCCCCCGGAGGCCTCGTGGAACTCCGCGGCGCGTGCGGCGAGGACGGCGGCGCGGGGCGGGATGAAGGGGTAGGCGTAGATCTGGCCGTGCGGATGCAGCAGCGTGACGCCGATGTCCGCGCCCCGATTCTCGAAGCAGAAGACCTGTTTGATCCCGGGCATCGCGGTCAGTGCCTCGGTGCGGTGGGCCCAGGCATCGATCACGGTCCGCGCGCGTTCGAAGCTCAGCGAACCGAAGGAGCCCTCGTGTGCGGAGTCGAACGCGACCACCTCGCACCTCCCGTACGCCGTCGACGTCGTTCCCCACTCCGGGCCGGAGGGCAGCATGCCGAGGTCCGGACCGAAGGAGGAGAAGCGGTTCTCGAAGACCACTACCTCGTAGTCGGAAGCGGGGATCTCCGACAGGTTCGCCGTTGTCGTCGGGCACAACGGACACTGGTCGGCGGGTGGCAGGTGGGTACGCGACTGCCGGTGCGCGGCGACCGCGACCCATTCGCCGGTGAGGGCGTCGTAGCGCGCCGTACCGGACGGACCGCGCGGAGGAAGGCCCCGCGCGTCGTGCGTGAGGGTCGGGTCCCGATGTCGTGCGACGCTGCCGGCTCGTGCGTCGAAGTAGATCAGCTCGCGCCCGTCGGAGAGGCGAGTGGGGGTGATCGTGGTCATGGGCGCTCTTCCAGGTGGGGGTCGGGAACAGGAGTGTGGAGGATACGGGTCAGGGCGGCGTACTCGCCGTCGGGCTCCTGGTCCGTCACGAGGGTCGCTGCGGCGTCGAGCGGGGCGATCCGCGCGAGGCTGACGACGCCGAGTTTGGTGGCGTCCGCGAGGACGACGAGGGTGCCGCACGATCGCACGAAAGCCCTGTTGGTCTCCGCTTCGGCGAGATTGGGCGTCGTGATGCCGGCGGTGGCGTCCACACCGTGTGCGCCCATGAAGCACATCTCCGCCCGCAGGGAGGAGATGGTGCCCGTCGCGAGAGGGCCGACGAGCGCCTTCGAGGGGGTGAGCTGTCCGCCCGACAGCAGTACCTGGGCGGCGCCCTCGTGCGGGGTGGTGGCCTGCAGCCGGTGCAGTTCGTCGGCCAGCGGGAGGGAATTGGTGATCACGGTGAGTCCCGGGACCCGCATCAGGAGCGGAGCCAGGGCGAAGGTCGTGGTGCCGCCCGTGATGGACACCGTCATGCCCGGCACCAGGAGGGACACCGCGGCGGCTGCGATCATCCGCTTCGCCTCGCCGCTGCGGGTGCGGTTGACGTCGAAGCCGGGCTCCACCGAGCTGAG
>WNZI01000062.1 GCA_009728235.1 Vibrio cholerae
CGGAACCGGCGTCGGCTCGACCGGTGGCTTGACGACCGGCGGCGTCTTCCCGGGTTCGCTGACCGGAGGGGTTCCGACCGGCGGTCTGCCCCCGGGCTTGACCTTCTGCTTCGGTGGAACAGGCGTTTTCTGCTGCCCGACTGTCTTGACCGGCGACGCCGGTTTCCCGGCCACGACGGCGCCCTTCGGATCGGGCACGGCCGAAGGAACGGGTGCGAGGTGCGGAATACCTCCCGCCATAGTGCCTGGAGCCAGCGGGCTGAGGCCAGGTTCTCCAGCCGGAGCCGGCTGGTCCGACCGGGTGGAGGACTGGGCCCAGGCCGGGATAGTGGAGTTCGCGGCACCGTCCGGGGCGTAGTCCTTCAGTTCCCCGGTGCGTGCGGCGTGCTGGATCGGGACCAGTTTCCATCGCAGGGGATCGACGTGCTCGCCATCGAGGATGGTCTCGAAGTGGAGGTGGCATCCGGTCGAGGAGCCTGTCGTCCCCAACGCGGCGATGGGTGCCCCACCGACGACGGCGTCACCCGCGGCTACCGAGATGCCCTGCAGGTGGTTGTAGCTGGTGATGAGTCCGTTGCCGTGGTCCACCTCGACGCGGTTCCCGCCTCCCCAGGGATGCCAGCCCACCGCCCGGACGGTCCCGGCGTCGGCCGCATACACGGCGGTCCCACAGGGTGCCGCGTAATCCTGGCCCGTGTGGAATTCTCCGGCTTCGCCCGTGATGGGACTCGTCCGGAAGCCGAAGGACGAGGTGGGGACGAGTTCATCGAGCGGGGCGAAAAGCGTGCCCTCCGCAGGTCGTTTCGCGGCCTCTGTCGAAGCCGCGGCCCCGGCGGCACCGGAGCGGGTTCCGACCGGGAAACCGGCCGTGGTTCTCCTGGCGTCGAGCGGATCGATCGCGTCGGGCCCACCGAGCGGAACGAGGAGGGATGATCCGACCGTGCCGGTCGGGTCGAGCGCATCATCGCCCAGCACACCCGACACCGCGGCATCGACCACCGGAGCCACGGCGGAGGCGGATTCCCAGGTCTGAGGAACGATGCCCTGGAACCCTGCGAAGCAGACCACCATCGCCAGACTGGCGTTCATCTTCGTACGCGAGATACGCACGGGCCGCCCCTTCGCCTTCGGCGAGCCCCGGTGCTGTCCAGCGTGCGTCACGAATGTCCCCTCATGGAAGTGCTGTGCTGCGGTGGTCGAACGTGGAGCACGACTGTCGGCATCGACGTTCGCCACCAGCCACAACGTTAGACCGATACGAACGGCACCGCGACGGTTTCATTGCAATCCGCTAACGAAACTCAGGGAATCTTGAGGCGGGACGGGCGGAAAGCTCCGATTCGAGCCGCTCAGCGTGCGCGACGACACCGGCCCGCCTCGGTGAGCGGGAGGGAAGCACCCTGAGGGCGAGCTGCCACGCCTCGACGTCGTACTCGGCCTCCGGTAGGGCGAGGTACTGCAGCACGGTGTCGGAGGAGCCGTCGTTGAGGACGGCGTCGCGCAGGAGGGCCGACAGCTCCTGGCGTAGCCGCACGATCGCAGGAGCCTGCGAACGCGGGAGGACGGGGCCTCGATAGATCCCGAGCGCCATGCGGTGCGCCCCGCGGTGCAGATAGTTCGAGACCTGCACCGCGTCGACGACGAGCTCGATCGGTAGCCGGTAGGGGCGGGACCTCGGCACGATCGCGTCCCCATGAGCTGCCAGGACCCGGCGGAGCCGCAGCATTTCCGCCCTGACGGTCGTCACCGAGGCGCCCTCGGAGTAGGCCATGCCCATCAGGTCGTCCGCCGTCAGACCGTCGGGGTGAAGAGCCAGCAGCGTCAGTAGCTCGGCGTGACGAAGACTGAGCTCCACGGATGACCCGCCGGTGGAGACGGTCCCATGATCGGTCCCGAGGATCTGAAGGCTGTCTCGGTACAGCGTGGCGGACGGATGAAGGGGCCTACTGCGACGGGGGGCGGGCAATCTGCTCCGGAGCCGGTGGATGCTGAGGTGGGCCTCGGCCGCCGCGACGGCGGCCTCGACCAGGGACAGCGTGTGCTGCGCGACGGCGTCTGCCGTACCCGTGATGTCGATGACCCCGAGCACGGTACCGGTGTCGGGGTCGTGGAGCGGCACCGCCGTACAGCTCCACGGGTGTACCTGAGGATTGAAGTGCTCGGCACCGGCAATCTGCACGCTGCGCCCGAGCACCAGCGCTGTGCCCGGCGCGCTGGTTCCGACGCTGGCCTCCGACCAGTCGGCACCCGCCATGAAGAGCATGCCCTCGGCCCGGCGGCGAAGCTCGCGGTCACCGTCGACCCAGAGGAGCCGGCCGTGTTCGTCCCCGACCGCGACCAGCATGCCGGACTCCAGACTCGGCCGCACGAGCAGTCGGTCGATGACCGGCATGACGGCCGCGAGTGGATGGCCCTGGCGGTAGGCCTCGAGCTCTTCCCCGGAGCAGAAAAGGCTGGCGCGTGCCGTCGACGGATCGGGGCGAAGGGCCAGGGACCTCAGCCACGACTCATGCACGATTCCACGGAGCTGTCCTCCGACGCCCGCCCCCTGACCGAGGGCTTCATGAGCAGCGAAAGCCCTACGCTGCAGGACGTCGGACGACAGTTCCGCGACGGAAGATGAACGGGACGGCGACATCGGCACTCCGCTTCGTGACCTGTCCCGACGGAAGACGTGGGACAGGCTCGAGTCTAGCGGGACTACTGGCCCCGAGAAATGGCGACCATGTCCTCTCGTGGCACGAGCTTCACGCGCTCGCGGACCACCTCAGCAGTGCCCGAGGTATTGACGAAGTTGGCGCCGAGCTTCGCCTCATGGGCATCGAGCTTCAGCCAGCCTTCCCACGTGGTGTACTGCACACCCCGGGACTCGAGCAGGGTGATGATCGCGCTCTCGGAAGGATCCTCGGCCGGGGGCAGGTTGAGCCTGTCCTCGAGCAGGAACCCGATGGTCTCCAGCGCATCGCCCTTCGTGTGGCCGATGAGCCCGACGGGCCCGCGCTTGATCCATCCGGTCGCGTAGATGCCGGGGACCGGTTGCCCGTCCTCGTCGATGACACGCCCGCCCTCGTTGGGGATCACTCCGCGCTTGTCGTCGAAACCCACCTCGGGCAGTTGGGACCCGAAGTAGCCGATGGCCCGGTACACGGCCTGGACCGGGTAGTCGATGATCTCCCCGGTCCCACGGACGGTGCCGTCCCCGGTGAGCTCCGTGCGCTCAAACTTCATGCCGGCGACCCTGCCCGGGGACTCGGGCGAGTCGTAGATCTCGACGGGCGAGTGCAGGAAGTGCAGGTGCAGCCGCCGGGACGCTCCGGTCGGTTCGTCCTCGACCAGCCAGTTCGTGAGGGTCTTCACCATCGTCTTCGTCTGGTTGTTGGTGGCGATCTGCTCCTCGGAACCCGCATCGAAATCGAAGTCCTCGGGATACAGCACGATGTCCACGTCACGGGAGTGCGACAGCTCCCGCAACTCCAGGGGAGTGAACTTCACCTGCGCCGGACCGCGCCGCCCGAAGACATGCACATCCGTCACCGGTGAGGCCTTCAACCCCCGGTACACGTTGTCCGGGATCTCGGTGGAGAGCAGGTCATCGGCGTGCTTCGACAGGATCCGGGCGACGTCCAGGGCCACGTTGCCGTTGCCGATCACCGCGATCTCCCGGGCCTCCAACGGCCAGTCCCGGCTCACATCGGGATGACCGTCGTACCAGGACACGAAGTCCGCACCACCGAACGACCCCTCGAGCTCCACGCCGGGAACGGCGAGGTCCGCATCGCGGATCGCTCCGGTGGCGAAGATCACGGCATCGTAGAAGCGGCGGAAGTCGGACAGCGTCAGGTCCCGGCCGTAGTTGACGTTGCCGAGGAACCGGATGTCACCCCGGTCCAGCACCTTGTGCAGCGCCGTGACGATGCCCTTGATGCGGGGGTGATCGGGAGCGACCCCGTAGCGGATCAGCCCGTACGGTGCCGGGTACTGGTCGAACAGGTCGATACTGACCGCGAAGTCGCCACCCTGGACCTCATTGGACTTGGTGAGGATGTCGGCCGCGTAGACGCCCGCCGGACCGGCGCCGATGATCGCGACCCGCAGCGGCCGAGCCGCAGCTGACGTAGACACTGAGTTGCCTTCTTCCCGGTGGAGTTACTCCGTAATGGACAGCGTGGCGCACAGTAAGCGCACAGTTCCCTATTCTAAATGGCGGGGAGCAGCTCCGGATCATGAAGTGGCGCGGATCTCCCCTCAGGGATCGGGCCAGGCGCCGGGAATAAAGGGCTCGCGTGCTCCGTTCACGCCTCGTGAGTGGAACAGGAACCAGAAGCGGTCGTCCGCCGAGGAGCGAGAACTCCGTCGGCATTCTCTTCGGTATCGGCGCCTACGGCCTCTGGGGACTGCTGCCGCTCTACTTCCTGATCCTGGCACCTGCCGGTCCGGTCGAGATCGTTGCGAACCGTGTGCTCTGGTCGCTCATCTTCTGCGCGCTGCTCCTGACGTTCATGCGGTCGTGGCGTCCGGTGCTGACCGCTCTGCGCACTCCGCGCATCGTCGGGACACTGACCGTCGCAGCGCTGCTGATCGCCGTCAACTGGCTCGTCTACACCTACGGAGTCACTTCCGGGCAGGCGATCGAGGCCTCCCTCGGCTACTTCATCAATCCCATCGTGTCCGTCCTGCTGGGCGTGATCGTCCTGCGCGAGAAGCTGCGAGCACTGCAGTGGACCGCCATCGGTATGGGGATCCTGGCCGTGGTGGTCCTCGCGATCGGTTACGGCTCGGTTCCCTGGATCGCCCTGACCCTCGCCTTCTCCTTCGGGCTCTACGGCTTCGCCAAGAAGAAGGTGGGTTCGCGGGTCGACGCCGTCTCGAGCCTCAGCATCGAGACCGCAGTCCTGACGCCCATCGCTGCCGGCGTCATGCTCTGGCTCGGCTCGACCGGTGCGGCAACTCTCACCACCGAGGGCACCGGCCACTTCTGGATCATGGCTGCCTCCGGTGTCATCACCGCCGTGCCTCTGATCTTCTTCGGAGCCGCCGCACGACGCCTGCCGCTCACGACGATCGGACTCCTGCAGTACCTCGCCCCGGTACTCCAGTTCCTGCTCGCGTTGCTGGTCCTCGGCGAGGACATGCCCTTCGAGCGCTGGATAGGGTTCAGCCTCGTGTGGGTGGGCCTCATCCTGCTGACCATCGACATGCTGAGGACGGTGCGCCGCAACCCCCGGCCGGCGCGAGTGCCGGAACCGACGCCGACCACGGTCTGAGGCGGGGGCTCGCGTTCCTGCCGCTATGGTCCGAGGGACCTATCCCCTGTACCTTCAGGAACACACGCCCACTCCTGCGGCGTCATTCAGATGGCGACCTGACATGCGCTCAACCAGAAACTTCACCATGACCACTTTCGCGGTCGCTTCGATCGCCGTGCTGGGCCTGTCCGCCTGCGGGAGCGGGAGCGGAACAGCAGCGGATCCGGAGAGCGTCGAGGCGACGTCGCCTCCTCCGGCCACGCAGGAACCGACGGGATCACCGTCGCCCGAGGACACCGCCGAAGCGAGTGCAGAATCCACCGTGGACTCCACAAGCGCCCCTGCCGCTGCCGAGGGACAGCCTGCCTGGGCCGAACCGCTGACGACGGGCGGTGATCTCATCTCCACGATCGAGGCCGGAAGCATCTCGATCGAGGTCTACCAGATGGCGACCACCGCCGCGACGAAGACCGGGCAGTTCGCCGATCCGGAGAAGAACGAGCCGATCATCGATGTGGGCGACGAGATCGTCTTCGTCAACTATGTGATCACCAACAACGGCGATCCCGTCGACCTGGGCTCGAGCCTCGTCAACGTGACGGCACGCTACGACGACTGGCCCTACATGCAGGGCATGGACTCCGTGGTGGACAAGGCGCTCTTCGCCGCTCAGGGTGTGAACGACGACGGCTTCCTGGACAGTGCCTACGCTGATCCGTCGGTCTACACCTTCGGTTCGGGCGAGCAGTACTCGTACGGGGAGAACTTCCCGTACCAGGCCGGTTCGCCGATAGCGTTCTCGGCCTCCGCCATACCGGTCGACGCGGCTGGGGATCTACTGCACGACAAGAAGGCCGAGGGCGAAGCCGCAGGCACGATCAACTGACGTTCCGGGACGGACCCCGTCCCGCCGTACCCCTCCCGATGGAGCGGCGGGACGGACGGTCAGCCGGTTGCGCGCACCCAGTCGCGGGGTACGACCACCATGGGAACCGGCAGTGCTCGCAGCATCTTGTTCGCCGTCGCCCCGAGGAAGATCTGGCGGTGCTGGGCGAGACGGCTCGATCCGACGATGACGAGTTCGCCCGCATCCCACTCGATCTCGTCGATGGCCTGCTCGATGGTGCGTCCGTGCGCCACCGTGATGGACGCCTCGTGCCCTTCCGGCAACTGCTCCACGGCGCGAGCGAGCACGGAGTTGGCATGCTGATGGGCCTTGTTGATGGCTTCGCCCGAGTCCGACGCCTCGGTGACGTCCAGGGCGACGAGCGAGATCAGGCGCAGCGGGAGCCCCCGCCGGGCGGCGGATTCGACGGCGACGTCGAGCACTCCCTCCGCACCCTGACGCGTACCGACAGCACAGGTCATACGGGTGAAGGACGCGCGGTGGCGGTATCCGCGTGGGGCGAGGGCCACCGGAACCGGTGAACTGTGGAGGACCGCGTTGGCGACACTGCCGACGGTGAACCGCCGCAGGAGCCCGATGCTGGAGGCGCCGATGACGATCAGCCCGGCACCGACGTCGACCGCCAGCTCGAGCAGTCCCTGCGCGAACGAATCGGCGAGACGGACGTGGGTGGTGACCTCGACGCCCTCGGGCACGCTCGCCCGTGCCCGATCCAGCGCCTCCTGTGCGCGAGTACCACCCGGCGCCATGCTGCCGTCCTGCGGCCAATCGAGGACGGTGACCAGGTCGATGCCTGCGGACTGGGTCAGCGCGAGCGACGTCGCCAGCTCGAGGGCATCCTGCCCGCGGTCATTCTCGGTGTAGCCAACGACGTAGCGCACAGCGGGTCCATTCTCCTCGGTCGAATGTGAAGGCGGCGCGGCCAGGAGCGGCGCGAAGTCCGTTCACTCTAACGCAGCGTCCGGCCGGTGCGCCGCTGCGCCCGACCGCGGGCGGGTACGGCTATTCCTGGACCGCCGACCCCTGGACGAGCACTTCCTGCCGGAAGAACGCAGGGTTGATCCGCGACCACACGAGCATGAGCACGGCCCCGAGCAGGATCACGCCGATCCCGAGGATGAAGACCATGCCGACCCCGAAGAGCTCGGAGCCGGATCCGTACGCAGGGTCCATGGAATCGACGGCCGTCTTCACGAACATGACCAGCAGGATCACGCCCCCGAGCAGTGGGGCCAGGAACCGGAAGAGGGTATTCCTGACGCTGGAGAAGGCCTGCGCACGGAAGTACCAGACGCAGGCGAGCGCCGTGATCCCGTAGTAGAAGCAGATCATCAGGCCGAGGGCCGTGATGGTGTCCCACAGCGCGTTCTCGGACACGAGCCGGGTGAACACGTAGAACCCGGCAGCCGCGATGGCAGCCGCTCCAGTGGCGTAGCTCGGCGACTTGTGCGCTGGGCTGATCCGGCCGTAGCCCTTCGGCAGGGCCTTGTAGTGGCCCATCGCCAGCAGTGTGCGGGCCGGGGAGACGAACGTGGACTGCAGCGAGGCTGCCGATGAACTCAGCACGGCCATGGACATCAGGATGGCGAACGGACCCATCACTGGTCCGGCGAGCGTCGCGAAGATGCTTTCCTGGTTGTCCGGGTTCCCGGCCCCGAGTTCGCCGTCGCCGACGCCCGCGAAGGAGAGCGTCGCCAGGGCGACCGTCAGGTAGATGACCACGATGACGACGACGGTCAGCGCCCCGGCACGCCCGGGTGTCTTCTTCGGATTGGTGGTCTCCTCGTTCATCGTGAGGGTCACGTCCCAGCCCCAATAGATGAAGATGGACAGTGAGACACCCGCGGCGAAGGCCGAGAAGGAGCCGACGGCGAAGGGGTTGAACCAGTCCGCGCTGATGGCCGTCGCGTCGAAGGCGGTCCCGTTGGACACGTGGATGAACGCGGCGATGGCGAACCACGCCAGCACCACGAGCTGGAACGTGACGAGCACGTACTGGACGGTCTTGGTGGCTTCCATCCCGCGATAGGAGACGTAACAGGCCAGGGCGATGAACACGAGAGTCGTCGCGATGTTCACCGGGAGGTTGAGGGTGAGGTCGGCGATACCCGGGTTGTTCAGGAGCTGCGCGAGCATGAGGTAGAAGAAGTCCACCGCGACGGCGGCCAGGTTCGACAGGACGATCACCGTCGCTGCGATGAGCCCCCACCCGCCCATCCAGCCGACCCATGGCCCGAAGGCACGGGTCGCCCAGGTGAAGGACGTTCCGGAATCGGGCATGGCACTGTTCAGTTCCCGGTACCCGAGCGCCACGAGCAGCATCGGGATGAAGCCCACCAGGAAGATGGCGGGCAGGTTCACCCCGACCTCGGCGACCGTGGGGCCGAGCGCCGCGGTCAGGGTGTAGGCGGGTGCCACGCAGGACACCCCGATGACGACGGCGCCGAGCAGACCCACCGTCCCCGATTCCAGGCCCTTCCTGCTGAGCCCCGTTCCCCTTCGTGTTGTCTCGTCGATACTCATGCGTCCGCCTCTGTGGGTAAGGCGCCCGGGCCGGAGGTGGTGCCGGGCGTTGCGTACGTACGCGGGACGACGACCATGGGGATGGTCAGCGCACGCAGGATCTTGTTGGCCGTGGACCCGAGGAAGAGGCGCATGTGCTGGGCCAGACGGCTCGAGCCGACGAGCAGCACCTCCCCCTCGTCCCACGCCATGGCAGCGATGGCGTCCTCGATGGAGGTGCCGCGTGCGGTCTCGACACTGACGCGTCCACCCGCCGCGAGCGAGGACGCGGCCTCAGCGAGCAGACGGTTGGCCTCGTCCTCCGCGCCACCCGGGTCCGGCATGCCCGAGTCGAGTGCGACCAGGGAGACGAGGCGGAGCGGCAGCCCACGGCGTTCAGCCGAGGACACGGCCACGGAGATGACGTCGTCCGCCCCGGCCCTTCGCCCGACGGCGCAGGTCAGGCGCGTGACGGGGTCGGTGCGCCGGTAGGACTTCGGCGCCAGGGCCACCGGCACGGGCGACGCGTGAAGGAGGCTGCTGGCCACGTTGCCCACGCTGAAGCGATGCGCGAGTCCGCGCGAGCTCGCTCCGATCACGATGAGGGAAGCCTCGGTGTCCTCTGCGGTCCTGATGAGGCCCTCTGCGTTCGACTCCGCCCGGACCACGACTCCGCGGGCACTCACGTCGTCCGGCACCAGCGCGAGCCCCTGGTCCATCCACTCCTGCATCTGGTCGGTGAGCAGGGTGTCGAACCCCTTGTCCGGCGGATAGGTACCCGCGTAGAGCGAGTGTTCCGGCGTGACGAGCACGAGATCGAGGGTTGCGTCCTGGCGGCGTGCGAGGGCGACGGCGAGGCACACGGCGTCGTGCCCGCGCTCGTCCGCCGTGTAGCCGACGATGTAGCGCATCTCAGGCCCCCTTGCCCGAGGTTGCGGAGTGGACACCGGACGCCAACGCCTGGTGGATCGCGTCGGCCGTGCGCTGTCCCATGCGGATGGCGCCGTCCACGTGCTGGTAGCCCTCGGCTGCGATGTCCGAGCACGACCAGTGGATCGGACCCACCGGGGTCCGCTGGTCACGCCCGTAGCGGTGCAGTCCACCGAGGTCGAAACTCGAGGCGTACGCTCCACGCGTCCATTCCTCCGAGGCCCAGTCCGACTCGTAGTACACCTCGGGCTCGAGTGCCTGCGGCCCCAGGAAACCGGCGATCGATGCCAGGATGCGCTCGCGGCGCTCGTGCGGTGGAAGCTCGAACATCGCGTCTGCCTTCTCGTCGGACACGAAACCCACCAGGGTGCCGCGCGGATCCTCGAAGTTCGTGTTGTCGTAGACCTCCTGGACGATCGAGTCCGCGCTGAAGCCGGTGCCGGAGAGCCCTTCCGCGCGCCAGAAGGGCGTCGCGTAGACGGCATGGACCTTGATGACGAGCCCGAGCGACTGGTGCTGGTGCATCTGGTGCTGGCGGCGCGGCAGCGGGGGCTCGTAACTGATCCTCGAGTACAGGTTCGGCGGTACGGCGACGACGGCGTACCGCGCGTGCACCATCGTCGTATCGGAGACGACCGTGACTCCTTCGGCGCTGTCGCGACCGTCCATACCGCTCCAGCGGAGGGTGCGCACGGGACTCTCCAGGATGACGTCCTCGCCCAGCTCCTCGGCCATGCGCACCGAGACGGACTGCATCCCGCCGATCACGCGCTTGTCGAGGATGAAGTCCTCGTCCACGAGGTTCGAGAAGGAGCCGGCCGTCGCCGCCATGAGGATCGCCTGGAGCGTGGAGAAGGAGTGCGCCGGCTTGGTCAGCATGCCTCCGGCGATGAAGAGGCCGATGTTGTTGCACGCCTCCTCGTCGTCGGACTGCTGACGGAGCCAGTGGTGGAAGGAGACCGTGTCCAGGGCGCGGGCGTCGGGATGGTTCCAGGGCGCCTCGGGACCTGCTTCGGCCACGAGCCGGTCGAGCACGGCGACGAGGCGCTCCATCTCCTCACGGGTGTATTCGCTGACGGGGAACATCTCGCCGGTGTAGCGGACGGGCCTGCCATCGGGACCGATGTAGACGCTGTCTCCCTCGCGGTATCGCGGGAACGTCCCGAGGCCGAGTTCCCGGAGGAGACCGATCAGCGCGGTCTGGTCCGGGGAGACCCACTGGCCCCCGACCTCGAAGACCGCGCCGTCTATGACGTCCGTGTGGGTCCGTCCTCCCACGCGATCCCTCGCCTCCAGGACCGCGACGGTGTGGCCCGCCTTCGCCAGTTCCCGTGCCGCGGTCAGGCCGGACGGCCCGGCTCCGATGATGACGACATCGCGCTCGATGGTTCTCATGTGATCCTCACTGCCCGCATGACGCAGGCCACAAAATGAACGGCATTCATTATTTCGCCCTACTATAGCCACGGCTGTCCCTCGAGGGAAGGGAACGCCCGTAGTGTTGATCCGACCTCACGAGGAAGCAGGACCGATGACCACAGCAACCCCTGCGCCGCGTCGCGCCGGGCGCCCTCCCCGCAGCGTCCTGTCGAAGGACCGGATCACGGGTGCGGCGCTCGACCTCATCGCTTCGGAAGGGTACGAGGGGCTGACCATGTCGGCCCTCGCCCGGAGGCTCCGGGTGGCACCGTCGGCGCTCTACAACCACGCCGGGTCGAAGCAGGAGGTGCTGGGCTGGGTCCAGGACCACGTCATGACGATGGTGGATTTCAGCGCCTTCCGGCGTGAACCCTGGGACGAGGCCGTGCGACAGTGGGCCTGGTCCTACCGGGAGGTCTTCGCTCGGCATGCACCGCTTGTCCCTGTCATCGCCGTCATGCCGGTGACGGACGCGGCGGAGACGCTCCGCATGTACGAGGAGGTGGCCCGGGGATTCACGGCGGCAGGATGGCCCGAGGACAGGATCGTGCCGACGATCGTCGCTCTGGAGTCCTTCATCTACGGATCAGCACTGGACGTCGCCGCACCGGGCGACATCTTCGACTCCGGCGCGCTGGCGGACCAGTTCCCCGTCTTCACGTCGGCGGTTCGCAGCGCCACCTCTGCGGCCGGCGACGGGAGCGCTGCGGACGCGGCCTTCCGTGCGGGACTGGACGGCATGATCGCCGGACTGCGCCAGCAACTCGCCGCCCACTCGTCCTGATCGCGGCGCCCGCGATGACGACGGACTGGAGCCGGCGCAGACCGCCCTGAACCTGCTGCGGAGCGGGGTCCCGGCGCGGAGACTCGTCACCCGCATTGGAAGTGAGCCTGCTGATTGCTAGAGGCCCTAGCTTTACGGATGGCGAGATGACTGTTACCGTTCGAGGACGGTCAAGCAACGGCCCGCCCCACTCTGATTCCCACGAGGTTCGCCATGTCTGTTGCCCCCTTCCCCGCCGTCCGGTCCCACGAGGACCAGCCAGCCGCTCACAGCGCGCTGTCAGATCTGGACACCATGGGGTTCGCCTCCGCTCCCGATTCACCTGCCGCTCTCGGTCCCGAGATGCCCAGCGTCCCGCACGACCTGTCCGGCGTCTCCACCCGTGAGCTGCGCATCATGTGCAACCAGCTCTACCGCGTACTCGACACCGACTACCCCCCCTTCGGAGCCCAGGAGGACTACGAGGCGGTCGCGCACATGCTCGCCAGCCGCGAGGCCCGGGCATCGGAGCGCTCCGAGTCGGAGAAGCTCCGCGAGAAGTTCCGTGACAACGCGGTCAATTCGCGTTTCGAGCTCTTCCACGACGGCATCATGGTCGGCTACATGAAGTACGACATGAGGGCTGGTCGCATCCGCCTGCTCGAGACGGTCGTCGGCTCCTCCTACCGGCGTGCGGGCCTCGAACCCGTCCTCGTCCGTGAGGCGCTGCTGAACATCCACCGCCGCCGGCTGGCCCCCGTGCCCTACTGCAGGCATGCGCAGGAGTTCCTGGCCGACCACCCGCAGTACAGGGCGCTCATCCCGGTCTCGTAATACCGTCCTCGGAAAGACGAGAAGGCCCCCGCAGCAGTGCTGCGGGGGCCTTCTTCGTCGACCGGGCTCAGCCCTGGTTGACCGTACGGATGGCCTGCTCCAGGACATCGAGCCCGTCGGCCAGCAGCTCGTCCGTGATGACCAGTGGCGGCAGGAGACGGATGACGTTCCCATAGGTGCCACAGGTCAGGATGATGACCCCCTCGCGCAGGCACTGCGCCGCGATGGCCTTGGTGGCGTCCGCGTTGGGCGCTTTGCCACCCGGCTCGACGAACTCGATGGCCAGCATGGCACCACGGCCACGGAGCTCGCCGATGATGCTGTTCTTTCCGAGCTCCGACTGCAGTGCCCCGACGCGCTCCGTCACGCGTGCCTCGATAGCCCGTGCGCGGCCGGCGAGGTCCTGCTCCTTCATGGTTCCGATCGCAGCGAGGGCCGCCGCGCAGGCCACGGGATTGCCCCCGTAGGTGCCGCCGAGACCCCCGGCATGTACGGCATCGAGCAGATCCGCCCGCCCGGTGATCGCCGAGAGCGGCATACCGCCGGCGATACCCTTGGCCATCGTGATGATGTCCGGCACCACACCCTCGTGGTTCACGGCGAACCACTCGCCGGTGCGGCAGAAACCGGACTGCACCTCGTCGGCGATGAACACGACGCCGTTGGCCTTCGCCCAGTCCGCGAGCGCCGGGAGGAAACCGTCGGCGGGCACGATGAAACCGCCCTCGCCCTGCACGGGCTCGATGATGATCGCCGCGACGGACTCCGCACCGATCTGCTTCTCGATCATCGTGATGGCCCGCTGCGCCGCCTCGGGTCCCGTGATGGCAGGGTTCTCCTCGCGGAAGGGGTAACTCATCGGTACGCGGTAGATCTCGGGTGCGAACGGCCCGAAGTTCGTCTTGTAGGGCATCGATTTCGCGGTCAGCGCCATCGTCAGGTTCGTGCGGCCGTGGTAGGCGTGGTCGAATGCGACGACGGCGTCCCTGCCCGTGGCGAGACGCGCGACCTTGACGGCGTTCTCCACCGCCTCCGCACCGGAATTGAACAGCACGGTGCGCTTCTCGAAATCGCCCGGAGTCAGCTGGGCGAGCTGCTCCGCGACGGCGATGTAGCCCTCGTAGGGCGTGACCATGAAGCAGGTGTGGGTGAAGTGCTGCACCTGCTCCTTCACCGCGTCGACGACGGCGGGGTCCGAGGCTCCGACGCTCGTCACGGCGATGCCGGAGCCGAGGTCGATGAAGGAGTTGCCGTCGACGTCCTGGATGATCCCGCCGTCGGCGTCCGCGACGTAGACCGGGACACCGGACGCTACGCCCTTGGCCACGACCGCGGCCCGGCGCGCGGTCAACTCGGTGGACCGGGGGCCGGGGAAGTCGCCGTTGATGCGGCGCTTCTGCTCGAGCCGGAAGGACGGCGCGACGCCTGGAGGTGTTGCGAAGGTGGTCATGGTGTTCCTTTCCTCTGCGGGACGCCTACGCGTCCAGCACGCTCATCACGTGCTTGATGCGGGTGTAGTCCTCCACGCCGTACATGGAGAGGTCCTTGCCGTAGCCGGAATTCTTGAAGCCGCCGTGCGGCATCTCGGCGGTGAGCATGATGTGCGTGTTGATCCAGACGGCCCCGAAATCCAGGTCGCGGGAGACGCGCATCGCGGTTCCGTGGTCGGTCGTCCAGACGCTGGAGGCGAGGGCGTAGTCCACGCCGTTGGCGAGGTCGAGGGCCTCCTGCTCGGTGCTGAAGGTCTGCACCGTGACGATCGGCCCGAACGTCTCCTGCTGCACCACGGGATCGTCCTGGCGGGCACCCGTGATGATGGTCGGTTCGAAGAAGTAGCCCTTGTCCCCCGCTCGCTTCCCGCCGGTGGCGATGGTGCAGTGGGAGGGCAGCGCGTCGATGACCGCGTTGACCGCGTTGAAGTGGTTGATGTTGTTGAGGGGTCCGAAGTAGTTCTCGGAGTCATCCGCGCTTCCGGTCCTCAGGGTGGCCGTGTGCTCGACCATCGCGGCGACGAATTCGTCGTGCGCCTGCTCCTGCACCAGCACGCGGGTGATCGCCGTGCAGTCCTGGCCCGCGTTGAAGAACGCGAACTCCGCGATCGCCTGCGCGCTCCGCTTCAGGTCAGCGTCGGCGAAGACGACGGCCGGCGCCTTTCCGCCCAGCTCGAGATGCGCTCGCTTGAGGCCCTTGGCCGCACTCGTCGCGACGGCTATGCCCGCGCGGACGGAACCCGTGATCGAGACCAGACCCGGGACCGGGTGCTCGATCATGGCGGCACCCGTCTCGCCGGTGCCGAGGACGACGTTCAGGACGCCGTCGGGCAGGATGCCCTGGCTCAGGCGGGCCAGCACGAGGGTGGATTCCGGCGTGGTGTCACTCGGCTTCAGCACGACCGTGTTGCCCGCGGCGAGCGCGGGGCCGATCTTCCAGATGGCCATGAGGAACGGGTAGTTCCAGGGTGCGACCTGTGCCACCACGCCGATCGGCTCGCGGCGGACGTAGGAGGTGTGCCCCTCGAGGTACTCCCCGGCCGACTTGCCCTCGAGGATGCGTGCAGCACCCGCGAAGAACCGCAGCTGGTCGGCGCCGACGGCCACTTCCTCGACCGCGATCATCTCGCGCACCTGCCCCGTGTTGCGGTGCTGGGCCTCCACGAGTTCGGCGCTCGCTGCCTCGACGGCGTCCGCGAGCCTGAGCAGCATGAGCTGGCGCTGGCTCGGGGTGGTCCGCTTCCAGGTGGTGAAAGCGCGCCTGGCTGCCTGCATGGCGTCGTCGACGTCGGCGGGAGAGGAGACGGGCGACTGCGCCACGACCTCTCCGTTGGTCGGGTTGACGATGTCGAGGAGCTCGGTGCCCGCGGGTGTCACGAAGGTGCCGTCGATATAGTTCTGAAGGGTCTCAGCCACGCTGCAGTGCCTTTCACGAGATCGAAGCAGGCCATCGAGCACGCGTGGCCGCCTGGTGTCGAGTCGACCGTACCGGCACCCGTCGACCACCCGCCACGGCTATGTGCACAGGCGATCGCCGCGGCGGCAGTGCGATGGCACAATCGCGGTCTAGGCTGGAACGATGGCCGTCACCCTCGTCGATCTCCTCTCGGATCCCGCACTCGGGCTCGTCGCGGAAGGTGCAGCCGAGCCGACCGCGGAGCCGATCCGGTGGGTCGCGGTCACCGAGCTGGAGGATCCCCGGCCCTTCCTGAACGGTGCCGAGGTGGTCCTCACCACAGGCGTCCGGCTCACGACTCCGGCCAGCCAGCGGGCCTTCGTCCGGCGCGTGCACGAAGCAGGCGTCCTGGCCATCGGCTTCGGCGTGGGGCTGGCCCACCAGGAGATCCCTCCTGCCCTGCTGGGCGAGGCCGACGACCTCGGCCTCCCCGCGTTCCGCGTGCCCTACGAGGTCCCCTTCATCGCCGTGGGCAAGACGGTGGCGGACGCTCTGTCGGCCGACCATTACTCGGGGCTGGAGGAGCTCCTCGAAGGCCATGCCTCCCTGGCCTCGACCCTGCTGGGGCCCGGAGGTCTCGCTGCGCTCCTCGGCGAACTGGCCCGCATCCTCCGCACCGACGTCGCGCTCTTCCAGTACGGCGCCCGGATCGCCGGAGCTCCCCGCCCACGCGACACGTCCGCCCCGCGCGGACCGACGGCGGACGCGGCCCACGCCGGCGGCCCGACGACACCGCACCGGCTCCCGATCGCCACCGGGCTCAAGGACCGCTGCACGCTGGCCATCACCGAGCCCTACCAGCACTCCGCCATCGTCGACTACGCACAGAGCCTGATCTCGGTGGAACTCACCAACCAGGCCCGCACGCGGACAGCGGCGAGGACGGCGGTCGGG
>WNZI01000063.1 GCA_009728235.1 Vibrio cholerae
CTCAGCACGGCGCTCCCGTTCGTCCAGAGCAGGACTGCGGCGATCAGCCCAACGAGGCCCAGCGTCGGTTTCGCGGCGAGCAGCCGTTCCAGCGGCATGGACGAGGGCCGTCCCGCGAGGGAGAGCAGCCGGTCCAGGCGCTTCACGTAGGCCCCGGGAGTCAGAGCCGCCCCGAGCCGCGCGAGCAGGGGCGCTTTCGGCGCTCCCACCTCCTCGTGACCGGTCAGGCCGCGCTTGAGGTTCGTCTCGATCCGGGCGTTGACTCTGCCCGGAGCGGCGATGCCGGTATAGGCGAGGTAGCCGAGCGAGACCGCGACGAGGGCACTTCCACTGGTCAGGAGTCCGTCCATGGTCAGAACTTCAGATCGATGATCTTGCGCATCCACAGGCTGCCGATGATGATGAGCACCCCCGCGAAGCCCATCATCACCCACCCGAGGAAGGTGGTGAACATGGGAGTCATATAGCCCGGGCTGATGAGCATCAGCAGCGCGATGATCCCGAAGGGCATGGCCACGAGGATGTAGGCGGAGAACTTCCCCTCCGCGGCGAGGGCCTTGATCTGGCCCTTGATCTCGCTGCGCTCGCGGATGGTCTCGTTCACCTGGTCGAGCACCTCCGCGAGATTTCCGCCGACCTCCCGGTTGATCTGGATCGCCTGGGAGATCCAGATGAAGTCCTCGTTCCGCATCCTCGCGGCGATGTCGTTCAGCGAGAGCAGCAGGTCCTTGCCGAGACTCGTCTCCGACACCACCCGGTGCATCTCCTCCGATGTAGGCGACGCCGATTCCACCGCCGCGGCGTCGATCGCGCGCAGGATGCTGTGGCCCGCACGCAGGCTGCCGGTCAGGAGCTGAAGGGTGTCGGGAAGCTGTATATCGAACTTCTTCCTGCGGGTAGCCGTCGCGCGGGTGATGGCGAGGTGGCCCCCCAGCGGAACGAGCAGGAAGAACAGGGCACCGAGTGCGACGTTCGCGACCAGGCTGCCGAGCGCGAATGCCCCGAGCGAGAGGCTGAGGATGAGCACCAGGAACTGTGGCTGCGTGGACGCGAATCCGGCGAGCTCCAGCGCTTCACGGGGGAACAGCCGAAGGGGATGGCGTGCCAGGAAGATCTCGACGACACCGGTTGCCCCGTCGGCGAATCTCGTGACGGAGGATGCGCCCGCCGCCTCGGACGGCCGTCGTCGGTCGTGAGGTAGCGCCGGTCGGCTGCGGAACGCCACGCCGAACAGCAGCCCCACCGATGTGAGGATGAACACGGTGGCCACGAGCAGGATCATCAGCGTCCCCTGGCCGAAGCGGGCGCGGCGAAGACCTCGGGTGACACCCGGATGCCCATGTCCTCGAAGCGTTCCATGAAGCGGGGGCGGATGCCCGTGGAGACGGGTTTGCCGAGGAAACGTCCGTGCTCGTCGACGCCCGCGGCGAAGTCGAAGACGAAGGCGTCCTGCAGCGTGACGACCTCGCCCTCCATGCCCTGGACCTCGGTGACGTGCGTGATACGGCGCGTACCGTCCCGGAGGCGCGAGATCTGGATGATCAGGTGGACTGCGGACGCGATCTGTTCGCGGATGGCTCGGAGCGGCAGGTCCATCCCGGCCATGAGGACGAGGGTTTCCAGCCTGGCGACGGCGTCACGGGGCGAGTTCGAGTGGACCGTCGACAGCGAGCCGTCATGACCGGTGTTCATGGCCTGCAGCATGTCGAGCGACTCACCGCCGCGGACCTCACCCACCACGATCCGATCGGGCCGCATACGCAGGGAATTTCGCAACAGGTCGCGGATGGTGACCTCGCCTTTGCCCTCGGTGTTGGGTGGTCGGCTCTCGAGGCGTACCACGTGCTCCTGCTGGATCTGCAGCTCGACGGCGTCCTCGATGGTGACGATCCTGTCGTCCGCCGGCAGGAAGGACGACAGGACGTTCAGTAGTGTCGTCTTGCCGGTGCCGGTGCCGCCGGACACGATGATGTTCAGCTTCGCCTTGACGCAGGCGTTCAACAGTTCGGCCATCTCCGGCGTCATGGTGCCGAACTCGATCAGGTTGCGGACCGTCAGCGGAACCTTGCTGAATTTCCGGATCGTCAGCGACGAACCGCCGACGGCCAACGGCGGGATCACGGCGTTGACGCGCGAGCCGTCCTCGAGGCGCGCATCGACGAGGGGCGAGGACTCGTCGATGCGCCGTCCCACGCGTGACACGATGCGCTCGATGACCTTCCGGAGGTGCTGCTCCGAACTGAACCTCGAATCACTCAGCTGCAGCTTGCCCTTGCGTTCGACATAGATCCGATCCATGCGGTTCACCATGATCTCGGTGACGTCCGGGTCGTCCAGGAATCGCTGCAGTGGGCCGTACCCGAGGACGTCGTCCGCGACATCGCGGATCAGTCGCGTCCGTTCCTCCGCAGAGAGGGGCACCTGTTCCGCGTCCACCACCTGGGCCAGCTCGTCGCGGGCAAAGGCACGCAGGTCCTGTTCCGACAGCGCGGAGTCGTTGAAGCGTGAGCCCATCCGGTCGAAGAGCGCTATGGCTGCCCGGGCCTTCAACCCGGCGAGGGCGTCGACGGGTTGTTGCGCATGAACGGCAGGAACCTCGACGCCCAGCTTGGCGGTCAGGGAGTGTGGTGTCACCCGGGCGGTGACCGGGGCCGGCGGAAGAGGCGCCTCCTGCGCTGGTGCCGGCGCCCCGAACAGGGGTTGCTGGGAGGGCGCGATGCCGGCGGGCGGGATCGACGCAGCCGTACCCAGGCGTTCGGAGAGCTTCATCAGACCGAGACCCTCCGATGCGCCTTGCGCTGTGACGCCGCTCGCCACGCCGGGTCGAACCGTTCGATGAGCTTCCGCAGGCTCTTCGAGGCACGGTCGTTACGTGCGCCGTGGATGACAGGCACGCCGCGGTTGGTGGAGAACGCGACGGCCTTGGAGCGTGGGACGCTGACGTCCACGGGCGCCCCGATCGTCGCCTCGATGTCCGCCACGGAGAGGCCCGTCTTGGCATCGGCGCAATTGAGAACCACGTGGCGGCTTGCGGGAAGGATATCGAGCTTGCCGAGTACGTCCAGTCCGGAGCGGAGACCACGCACGCTCGGTACGTCCATACCGGTCACCCACACCACGTCGGTACAGGCCTCCATGGCGGTCAGGCCCAGTTCGGGCAGCCCGGGCGCCGTGTCGACGACGACGTACTGGAAGACCGAGGCGAGCTGCTCGAGAAGATGACGAACCTGGTCGGGCGCGACGAGATCGGCGTCCGCCGGGTTGCTGGGGGCGCAGAGTGCGTAGATTCCTGCCGGATGGACGGTCAGGTAGGCCTTGAGCACCAGCGGGTCCAGGCTGGCCGAGGCCGAGACCGCATCGAGGACCGTGTGTTCCGGGGTCAGGTAGAGGCCGCTGGCAACGTCACCGAACTGCAGGTCCAGGTCCACGAGCACCACGGACATGGGTGCCAGAGCACCGAGCCCGAGGGCCAGGTTCGTGGCCACCGTCGTCTTGCCCACGCCCCCCTTGGGGGAGAAGACGCCGATGACCAGTCCCTTCTCCTGCGGGGTCGACGGCACGGCCGCAAAGGTCCGCTTGCGCGCGGCGTAGGCCTGGCACGCACGGTCGATCACGAGGCGCATCTGGTCCGGATCAGCAGAGGGGGACAGTACGTCGCGGATGCCGGCACGCATCGCCTGGACGACGACGTCCGGTTCCAGGTCGCCGACGAAGACGACGCTCACCTCGGGGAACTGGACGTCGAAGAGCGTGGTCAGATGCAGTGCGTCGTCGATCGAGAGGCCTGGGCCCAGCACGAGGACTTCGGGCTGCGCGTTGAGGACGCTGAAGAGCTGGGCGGGGTCGGCAGGCAGGATCTCCGTCAGGAAGGTGCGGATGCTTTCTGGAAAGGTTCCGACGACCGATGCCCGGAGGCGCTCATCGAACGAAGCATCGGGGGTGATGAGGACGAATCGGCTCACGGGAACACATTCTCTCTGGTGACAGTCGTGCGAGGATCCTCGGTGGCCGACTCCGGTTCCCTCGTCAGCCACAGTCTGCCGAACTCCACGGAGTAGATGATGCGGGCGGCGTCCACGTCGGCCACGGCGAGGGTGACCATGAGTCCTTCGGACGGCGCGACACCGTCCTCGGTCGGCTGGTCCGGGGCGCGCTGGACGCCGGTCACGAGCGTCCGGTGGAAGACCCGTTGTGTGATCGCCGCGTCGGTGTCGTTCTCCGATTCGAAGGAGGTGAAGACGCCGACCGTGTCACCAGCGACTATCCTGCCGCCGACCACCCGCTGCGGATCGAGCGCGAAGGTGACCTCCTGCAGACCGTCGGGAACGGGAACGGTCCCGGGAACGTCGAGGGTCTCGGGCGCGACCAGCCGTCCGGGCAGGAGCACCTCTCCCTCGAGCAGTGCGGTGGAGGTGACCAGCCCGGCCGAGGAGTCCAGGTCGGCGAGCGCACCGGCCGGAACGGCGGCAGCCGGACGGGACTCCACGGCGACGAAGTCCGCCAGATCCTCGACGGGAATGGCCGCGGGTACGTCCTCGGTCACCACGAGCACCTGCACGGGTTCGAGGTCCCGCATGGCACGAGCATCGGCGCCCTCCGCGTACAGGAAGGTGAGGAGCGCCCCCACCACGGCGAGGACGACGGCGAGCAGGCCGCCGATGAGACGAGTTCTCATGGTTCCTATCCAGACATCTGGACGATGGTCGCCCCGAATTGGTTGACGGGCCCGAGGGTGTACCCCTCGCTCAGCGACACGTACTTCACGAACTTCCCGATGATGCCGCGACAGTCGCCGGTGCACGCCGTCGTCGCGCTGGAATGCGCGGCGGTGTTGTGGAAGACGTCCCGAACGCCCACGCCCTCGTTGCCGCCGCTGAACTTCCAGCCGGTGATCTCGTAGGCCGCGAAGGTGTTCATCCGGTAGATTGCGCCGCTGCCTGTTCCGTCGACCTTCCAGAACACGGGGATGAGGATCACGGGCTTACGTCCTGCGGTGATCTCCGCTTTCCAGAAGTCGTAGGTATCGTTGCAATTACCAGGGCCGCTGTTGCCCGGAGCGCCGCCGGCCTGCTGCAGAGCGAGGTCGATGAAGCCTCCGCAAGAGGTGCCGGCCTGGGTCAGCCAGCCGAAGCCACCGGGAACCACCTGACCGGACGACGACGGTGTGCAGACCCCGTTGGGGCCGGGACTCGACGTGGTGCCGTGCAGCTGGAGCAACTGCACCGCCCCGTCCACGCGGTTCTCCACCTGGCACAGCGAGACCGTCATGGGGAATACCGTCGTGCCCTTGAGCGGGCTGCCCCAGCGGGCTGATGCTGTCGCTGAGACAGCGGCGTCGTCATCACCGAAGACCCGGGCGAAGAACAGGGATACGCGGCCGTCGGAACGGCTCGCGTCCCGGGACATCGTGGTGACGGTTGCGGTGTTCGTCGATGGATTGACGTCCACGGACCGCAGCGCTGCGAGGCGGTCATTGGCATTGGCGTTCGCCAGATTCGTGGCGATAGGGGAGCCGGACGAGCAGTCGGTGCTGCTGGGAGCCTTGGCGCAGACCTGGGCCACACCGAGGGCGGCAGCGTCCGCCCCGTTCTGGAGCTGCGCGCGTTCGGCGTAGAGCATGCCGACGTCGACGGCCAGTGCCGTGAAGCCCAGGAGGGCGACGAGCATGACCGCCATGATGACGCTGACGGCGCCCTGCTCTCCGTCTTCGACGGTTCTGGAGGTCAGCCCGCGCATCGCATGACTCCCCTTCCGGTGAGGTTGAACGGTCCGGCGATCCCCGTCAGGCTCTGCAGCGGGTAGGAGATCGTGATGATGGCGTCGCGGCCGGCGCCGCAGGAGGAGCGGCTCGCGTGGGGGGCGGCGGAATCCGCAAAGCTGACGGCCACGTTCCCTGCCGACAGTGCGGGGAGGAGCGAGGGAGCAGCGTCCCGTGCCCTGGTGACTGCCGCTGACGCATCGTTCGTAATGGCCAGGGCGCGGACGCTTTCGCGGGCAGCGTGGGTGAGGGAGATCTGCGCGTTGTAGGCGCGTCCGAATTCGGCGATGCCGAGGAGGAGCAGGAGGAGCACGGGGAGGATCAGCGCGAATTCGACGGCTACCGCGCCGTGCTCTTCTCGGAAGCTCTTCACTCCGTGCTCCTTCAGCCAGTCCAATAGGTACCTGTGATGGGGGTGCGCAGCGCCCCCATCACAAGCGAATCGATGGTCCTGTCAGGCTGCGGGGAGCTTCTCATTGACCTTGTCGAACAGCAGGTCGAGACGGGTCCCGAGCAGGATGACCGCCGCGATGATGACGACGGCGATGAGGCCGACCATGATGCCGTACTCGACTGCTGTCGCGCCGGTCTCTTCCCGGCGGAGGCGGGTCTGAACGGTGAAGCCGAGGGTGTGCAGTGATGCTGCGAGGTGAGCGAACATGATGACTCCTGAGGGTTTGGAACACCGGCCCGGCGCCGGCTATGCCTCAAAAGTAAGGGTGCGGATCACTCTGGAAACCGACCTTGGTGTGATCCTGCAGCAACGCTTGCCCACCCGCACCTGAAGCTGCGGTTGCTGCGCGAAAGGTGCGTTGCTCCTTGGTCGGTAGTGCGGCAGCAGCGTCGCCAGGGCGTTCGCGTGTTGGTCCAGGTCGGTGGTGCAGCCGTGGGCCGGCCGGGTCCCTGTCGCAGGCCGTGCAGGATCCGACGCTGCCGTAAGGTGACCGCTCATGGAGGCCCAGCGGATGGCGAGAGCAGGCATCGCGGTGGGGCGGCGATGGGCGCTCCGCGTCGACGGTCTGCTGACCCGCGAGCGACTGCGGAACTATCCCCTGATCTTCCTGTGCCTGGGAGCCGTCGTCCTGGGTGTCTCCACGGTGCAGCGCCTGCTCGACCCGGCAGTCTTCGGTGCGGTCCTGCCGGACTACCTGGCGCACTGGACCGGTGGCGCCCTCCTCCTCGACGGCAGGGTCGGTGAGCTGTACGACGTCGGTGCGCAGGCCGGGATCCAGGAGCGGGTGACGGGGCCGTCGTCGTCCCTGTCCTGGTTCGTGTCCCCTCCGCTGGTCGCGCGCTGTACGCGCCGTTCGCGCTCCTGGACTACCCCGCGAGCGCAGGGCTCTGGCTGGTCCTCAATCTGGCGTTGCTCGCTGCCTGCCTGCGGTCACTCAGCATCGTCGCTCCGCGCCTCATGGCTCGTCGCGGGCGGCTCGTGGTGGTGGTCCTCTGCGCGAGTGCCCCCGTGTTCGAACTGCTGGGCGGCGGGCAGGATGCGGCCTTCGTCCTGGCGGTGTGGCTGCTCGCCATCAGGCTCATGACCTCGCGTCACCAGGTCATGGCGGGGGCCGTCCTCGGTCTCGTTCTGCTCAAGCCCCAGCATGCGGTGCTGGTGCCGGTCGTGCTGCTCGTCACCCGGAGATTCGGAGCGCTCTGGGGATTCGTGGTGACGGGCTCCGTGCAGGGTGCCGTCAGCCTCGTACTCCTAGGACCTGCAGGCGTGCTGGAGTGGGTGGGCGCGCTGACGGGCAGCGACTTCACCGGCAAGGTCCAGCAGGGACAGGCCTGGAAGATGGTCAGCATGCCGGCGCTCCTGCACGGATTGGCGCCGGGCCTCATGACCGGTGCCGTGAGCAGCATGGTCGCCCTCCTCGTCCTGGTCGCAGCGGCAACAGTGCTTGTGCTGATGCTTCTGCGGGCACAGCGGTCCGTGGTTCGGGAGGCCATCACAGCAGTCGATCCGACGGCTGTGCTGATGGCGGCGCTGTGCACCACTGTCGTGTTCTCTCCCCACCTCGTCGTCTACGACGCGGTCCTGCTCTTCCCCGTAGCCCTGTTCCTGCTGGAGCGTCGACCGTCCGTCGCCGTGCGTCTTGCGCTCATGGCGGCGTTCATCACCAGCTGGCTTGCGCCTGCTCTCTACCTCGGCTTCGGTCAACTCGCCTGGCCGCTCTCGATCGAAGCGGCACCGTGGACGGCTGTCCCGCTGCTGATCCTCTGGGTGGAATCACTGCGGATGCTGACGCAGCCTGCCGGCTCACTGCCGCCCACCCGGACACCAGCCGATGCACCTACGGAACGGTCCGGCGCTTCCCCGGAGTGACGCCGCGCAGGACGCTGGAACCGACGAAACCCAGGGCTGCGACAAGGGTCACCAGGAGAAGGCCGGGGTCGAACATGAAGGGGCCGCGAAGGAGCAGCCCGTCGCCGAGCCCCAGAGCCGGACCGAGGGTCGCGGCTGCCAGGGCGCCGGCCACGAGCCCGAGCAACGCTCCCGCCACAACCAGGAGGACCCCGTTGCGACCGATTGGGCCCGCCGGCTGCGCGCCGGGGCTGCGCAGCACAAGGTAGAACGCGCCCAGGAGGCAGGCTCCTGCAGTCAGCCACACCAGGGGCACGAGGGACGCGCCCAGCGAGTCGACCATCGCCGTCGTCATGAGGGTGCCGTCCGGAGTCGCCTCCCGCAACGACGCGGCCAGGGAGCCGGGATCAGGCGCGGAGACCCACAGCTCGCCCGCTCCAGGCGGTCCCTCGAGCGTCGACAGCAGCGCGTAGGACACGGTCCGAAGGTCCGCGAGCACGGCCGGTCCGGCCACCTCACCGGGCACGGCGGGTAGGACGGCGACGACGACGGCCGGCAGGCCGGCTCCGCCAAGCGTCAGGATCAGATCCTGGGATTCCGCCGCGCCGAGGGACGACGGCGCCACGACCGCGACGCCATCAGCGGCCGCCCGCGGGGCGAGTCGCACGGTCAATGGCTGCGCGGACAGGGTCTCGACGCTGAAACCGGCGCCCTCGAGGAGGTTCTGCACGCCGGCTTCCGTGACGCCCGGGAGTCCCGGTACGACGGCGAGGTCCGACGATGCGGCGAAGCGGCTCTCGCCGGTGCCGATCCCGGTGTCGGAGGACGAGCTGGCAAGCGCCAGGGCGAATCCCGCAGAAGGCATTCCCGCCACCGCCTGAGACAGGACGAGATCGACAGCGGCAATGCGCTCCGGACGGAGATCCTCCGGAAGCGAGAACGACAGCGAGTGCTGCTGGGTCTGATCCGGTGTGATGGAGAGCGTTCCCGCCGATACCCGCTGGAGCGTGCCGTCCTCGCGTTCCAGCCAGGCCACGACCTGCGCGCGCAGGGCAGCCGCCGGAGCGTCCACCGCCGCATCGAGCGGAGCGGTGGTCAGTTGCAGCCTCACCTGGCGGGCGGTCGGCTGGAGGTCGAGCGCAGGTTCGGGAGCGGGGATCGGAGGCCGCAGGTCGTCGGCAAGTCGATCTGCATCGATTGGGCTCCCGGAGGGAAGGAAAGCGGGCAGTGCGGCCGAGTCGACGGCGACGAGTTCGGTTGCTGCGCCGTCCAGGTCCAGGTCCGTCCGCAGCACGCGGGTGCTTGCGGTGCCGTCGGGTAGCTGCAGGCCACTGGCACCGGCGGTCCCTGCGGTGCTCGGAAGGACGATGCGCACATCACCGCCATTCGCCAGCGCAGCCGTGGACCGGGCGGCGGCATCGGTACTGCCGAGGACAGCCGCCCCCAGGACCCCGGCACCGATCGACGTCACGACGGCGAACACGACGGCCCGTTGAAGGAGCGGCCGGGATGCAGCGCGCATGGTCGGTGGGGACGCCGGAACCGTTCCGCCGCGCAGCGCCGGTACGCCGCGGGGTAGGAACACCGCGACCAGCAGGGCGACGACGGCGATCAGCGCGCCGGATGCGACGGACAACGGCGGGATCCCGCCCCGGTCCTCGACCAGCAGGGGAGCGAGAACAGCGACGATCGCGGTGCCGACCGCGGCGGTGGCGAGGTGCCACCCGGCCGGGAGGGGACCCCCGGGGCCCGGCGCCGCGCCGGCACGACCAGTGACAGCCCGACGAGCACCACGAGCAACGCGCCGTTGATCGCCACAGTGGTGGCGACCCGGAACGCGGCCGCCGCCTCGGTGAGGACCGACGGCAGGTCACCCGTCGCCGTCGTGCCGCCGGGTGCGGCGCCCGTTGCCTCGAGGGCATCGGCGAACCCCGACACCCCCGGCAGCAGCCTCGCGGAGACCGGTCACCGACGCGTCCTCGTCCGCCAGGAACTGCCAGCCCAGCACCGCGTCGTCCGAGAACAGGGCGACGTCGGCGGGGGAGACCCCCAGAACCAGGACGCCTTCCACACGGACGGTCCGCAGAAGGGATTCCTCGGCCGAGGACAGCTCTTTCGCGAGGACCCTGACGCGAAGCGTGCCGCTACCCGTCGCGACAGCGAGGGTGTCACCGTCGGAGAGGCCGAAGCGGTCGGCGTCCGCCGCCGTGACCACCGCGCCCAGATACCCTCCGTCGTCGGGGCCGACGGCCCTGCTGGCCACTCCATCCGAGCCGGGCCAGCCGACGGCGCTGACGCGCAGGTCCGCGGGCAGGTTGACGGCCGAGCCTCCCGAGGGGACGACGTCGACGGGTGCGCTCGCCGTCCACTCCCTCACCTCGGCACCGTTCACCCCGGCGACAGCCGGCTCGGCCAGCACGCGCTGGTCGACGTCCGGCAGCACCGGGGTCGAGACCTCGAGACTGGCGGAGCCGGCACGGTCCGAAGCCCGCAGGGTCCCACCGGACGCGACGGCGGGGTACAGGAGCAGGGCCAGGATGACGACCGCGGTCAGGAGCGCGACGAGCACCACGCCCAGAGCGGTGCCCGGAGGTGGAGCGTCGTGCTTCCGCGAGCCCACGTCCGGACCTTCCCCTGGCAGCAATTTCGGCCATCCTATCCAGACGACGCGGTTGTCCCGGCCCATTTTGACCTGAAGCGCGGGAGCAGGCTAATCTTGGTAGTCGTTGTGCGTATCCCACCTCGATACGTCTGCGCCCTCCGGAGCGGTTCAGTTGCAGAACCACCTGGCCCGGGGGCGGAGCCGAGATATACGGGATAACTGGTCGTATTTCAGCCCTCACCTGAAGTTCCGGTAACGCATGAATAAGCTGAGCCCGCGGTACGGAGCACTCCGTGCGAGCGGGCGACACCGAAATAGAAACGAAGGCCATAACCGTGCGTACGTACACCCCGAAGCCAGGCGATATCTCCCGCCAGTGGCACGTAATCGATGCAACCGACGTTGTGCTCGGCCGCCTCGCCAGCCAGACAGCCATCCTGCTGCGCGGAAAGCACAAGGCGACGTTCGCCCCCCACATGGACATGGGCGATTTCGTCATCATCATCAACGCCGAGAAGGTAGCCCTCACCGGCTCGAAGCTCGAGCAGAAGCGCGCCTACCGCCACTCGGGTTACCCCGGTGGCCTGAAGTCGACCAGCTATGTCGAGCTGCTGGACAAGAACCCCGAGCGCGCGGTCGAGAAGGCCATTCGTGGCATGCTCCCCAAGAACTCGCTCGCCGCCCAGCAGATCGGCAAGCTCAAGGTCTACCGCGGCGCGGAGCACCCCCACGCAGCGCAGCAGCCTGCGACGTACGAAATCACCCAGGTCGCCCAGTAGTCCTGGCCACCAACACTAAGAAAACACTTCAAGGAGAACCGTGGCTCAGAACACTGAAGAGCTGAATGAACCGACTGAGGAGCTCACGAGCTACACCTCAGAGTCCACCGAAGGCAGCGAGACCGCCGTCAAGGAGCGCCCCGCGCTGACCGTCGGCGGCGGAGCCGTCGGACGCCGCAAGGAAGCAGTCGCCCGCGTGCGCCTCGTCCCCGGCACCGGCAAGTGGATCGTCAACGGGCGCGAGCTCGCCGACTACTTCCCGAACAAGCTGCACCAGCAGGAAGTCAACGACCCGTTCAAGCTCCTCGAGCTCGACGGCGCCTACGACGTCATCGCCCGTATCCACGGTGGTGGCCCCTCCGGCCAGGCCGGTGCCCTGCGCCTCGGCGTCGCCCGCACGCTCAACGAGATCGACCGCGAGAACAACCGCCCCGCCCTCAAGAAGGCAGGCTTCCTGACTCGTGACGCCCGCGTCATCGAGCGCAAGAAGGCCGGTCTCAAGAAGGCACGCAAGGCGCCTCAGTACTCCAAGCGCTAAATCCTGCCTACCCCAGTGGCAATCGCTGGCGCGATTCCCACTGGGTCCCCGCGGCAGGATTTGGCGCTTGGCTCCACGCTCCCTTGGAGCGAAACCGAGGCTCCACCTTCTGCGGGACAGGATTGTTCACGATGCCCGTCCGGGATTGCCGGACGGGCTTCGTGCTTTAAGCTTCTGAGCAGCCTCCCTGGCGGTCTCACATTCTTCACCTAGGATGATCCACGATGAGCAAGTTATTCGGCACCGACGGCGTGCGTGGTCTGGCCAACGGCCTGATCACGGCGGAACTCTCCCTCCAGCTGGCACAGGCCGCGGCAGTCGTGCTGGGGCACAACGCCGTCGACGGCGGACGGAGGCCCACCGCCGTCATCGCCCGCGACCCCCGCATCAGCGGAGAGTTCATCGCCGCAGCGGTCGAAGCCGGCCTCGCCAGTTCCGGCGTCGACGTGTTCGACGCAGGGGTGCTGCCGACTCCGGCCGCAGCCTTCCTCGTCGCGGACCTCGACGCAGATTTCGGCGTGATGATCTCCGCTTCGCACAACCCGGCGCCCGACAACGGCATCAAGTTCCTCGCCCGCGGCGGCAAGAAGCTCAGCGATGCCTTGGAGGATGCCATCGAGGCCGAGATGGCCCACCCACGGCTCAGGCCGGTTGCCGGCGACGTGGGCCGGATCCAGCGCTTCGCCGACGCGGAGGACCGCTACGTCGTCCACCTCCTCCAGACACTCCCGCATCGCCTCGAAGGCCTCAAAGTGGTCCTCGACTGCGCCCATGGCGCTGCGAGCGGTTGCTCCCCCGAGGTCTTCAGGAATGCCGGTGCGGACATCGTCGTCATCGGTGCGGACCCCGACGGCGTGAACATCAACGACGGATACGGTTCGACGCACCTCGAGAAGCTGCAGGCCGCCGTCCTGGAGCACGGAGCGGATCTCGGGATCGCGCACGACGGCGACGCCGACCGCTGCCTCGCCGTCGACCACGAGGGGACCGTCGTGGACGGTGACCAGATCATGGCCGTCATGGCCCTGGCCATGAAGGACGCCGGGAAGCTCACGGACAACACCCTCGTGGCGACGGTCATGAGCAACCTCGGGCTCAAGATCGCCCTGCGGGAGGCCGGGGTGACCATCATGGAGACCGGAGTAGGGGACCGTTACGTGCTCGAGGGCATGCGCGACGGCGGCTTCAGCCTCGGTGGCGAGCAGTCCGGGCATGTGATCTTCGCGGAGTATGCCACCACCGGCGACGGCGTCCTCACGGGTCTCCAGCTCGCAGCCCGCATGGCAGGGACGGGCAAGACCCTCAAGGAGCTCGCGGCCGTCATGACGAAGCTGCCGCAGGTGCTCATCAACGTCAGGGGAGTGGACCGTGCTGCGGCGAACTCCGACGAGGGTGTGCAGGCTGCAGTGCGCGAAGCCGAGGCGGTTCTCGGGGAGACGGGTCGGGTGCTGCTGAGGCCGTCCGGGACCGAGCCCGTGGTGCGCGTCATGGTCGAGGCCGCGGACACCGGTACCGCCCAGCGAATCGCCGAGGAGCTCGCTGCGACAGTGCAGGATCGCCTGTCTCTCGAGCCGGTCGCCTAGCCGGCCCTCCCCGAAGGGGCCGGGAGATCGCGGCAGCTCAGACGGGCTGGACCGACCCGCGCCGCACGCAGGTCGGCACCAGCGCCCTACAGGGACGGTCACAGGGCCCCGCGTCCTCCGGAGCGACCGGGTTCAGGTGCGCGACGGCGTCGTCGTACCTCGCGAGCGCGATCTCCGCGATCACGGGGCTCGGCAACAACGGTGGGCTCACGACGTCGGCGCCCGCCTTCGCCAGCTGGTCGTGGAAGTATCCCGGAGCGAGCAGGTAGGACGCCAGGGCGATGGGCGCGGGGCCCTCGTTCCGGTAGGCGGCCACGGCGGCGGGCACCGAAGGCGAGGCCTTCGACCCGAAACCCGGACGCACCGGGCCTGTCCTCGCCTCGGCGAGGACGGCCCGCACCTCCGCGACGTCCTCTGCAGCACACGCGTCGGAGGATCCGGCGGCGGCCAGGACCACGCGGTCGGCGTCGGCCACTCCGGCCTCCACCAGGCGCTGCTGCAGCACGGGTGCGAGGCGCGGATCAGGACCCAGAGGCAGGGCGGCGACGGTCCCCGGTCTGCTCGCGGCAGCACGGGCGATGTCCACCTTCACGTGGTACCCGACCGACAGCAGCAGCGGTACGATCACGGCCGGCCGGCCGGGTGGCAGCGACGCGACGACGTCCACCAGGTCCGGCTGCTGCACGTCGACATACGCCTCGAGGACGTCGACGCGGCCGTAGCGTAGCGATGCCGGTACGTACCGCATCGATCTCCTGACGACCCCGTGCATTGTCGGTGCCGTGAGCACAGGCGATCAGGACGGGGGTGTCGAAACGATCAGGGGTTTCCGCTGTCATGGCTCCCATTGAAGCACCCAGCGGTAGTCAGGGGCACTCAGGCTGCAACCTCGATCTCGACCATGCCGTCGACGCACCGCACGGCGTAGGCGCGCAGTCCCACGCCGCCTGAGAGGCACGCACCACTCGACAGGTCGTACACCTCCTTGTGGAGCGGGGAGGCGATGGTCGGCCACGCACCGCGCGACCCGATGATCCCCCGCGCCATGACCGCCGCGCGGGTGCGGGGGTCGATGTTCCCCACCGCATGCACCTGGTTGCCCGGGAGCCGGAACAGGGCGATCTGGTCGCCACCGACCAGCGCTGCTTCGCCCCAGCACTCCTCGAGATCGTCGAGGCGGCACACCGCGACCCATGCGGCACGGGTGGCGGGACGCTGCAGGGTCAGCTCGCTCATGACGTTCTCCTCCGGTACGGGTGCTGATGACACCACGCTAGGCAGCGCTCGTGTCCTCCGTGTCCCGGTGCTGTTGCGCCCGCGTAACGAGTCCCTCACGCCTCCCGTCGGCGATCGTGAGGTCGAAGTTAACTTTGTGACACATCGACGACACACAGGAGACATTGCGCCTTCGTACTGTGGAACCGGTAGCGGGAGCGTCCCGGTCCGGAGGGTGGGCACCACATGAGCGAGAACCGAGTATCCCGGCCTGCCGGGGGTACACCTGCCGACCGTCGCGTCGTCGTCGTCGGTGGTGGACCGGCCGCGCACCGATTCGTCGAAGCGCTCTGGCGGCGGGGTACGGACGGGCTGCACGTCACCGTGCTGACGGAGGAGAAGTACGCCCCGTACGATCGCGTGGCGCTGAGCACCGCCCTCACCGGTGACACGGACCTCAGCCTCGGCGAGCAGCTGATGTGGCGGGAGCCGACCATCAGGCTCGTCACGGGTGAGCAGGCCGTGCGGCTGGACCTCGCCGCAGGGTGTGTTCTCGGTGCCTCCGGTGAGCGCTACGCGTACGACGACGTCGTGCTCGCCACCGGGTCCGACGCCGTCCGGCTGCCCCTGCCGGGCGGCGAGCACGCTGCGGTGTACCGAACGCTCGACGACGTGCAGTGGCTGCGGGCGGAGACCGCGCGTCTCGCGGCCCAGCTGGGCCGGGCGCCCCGGGCCGTCGTGATCGGCGGCGGACTCCTCGGCCTCGAGGCAGCCGGAGGCCTCCAGTTCCTCGGCGCGGAATCGACCGTGGTCAACCGCGCCGGCTGGCTGATGAACGCGCAACTCGACCAGGGAGCCGGCCAGGCGCTCGGCCGGCTCATCGCGGCGAAAGGGCTCGGAATCCATTGCGGCGGTGCGCCCACCTCCATCGGGACCGACGACGACGGCCGCGTCACCGGGGTGGCGCTGGCCGACGGAGCGGTGCTGCCGGCGGACCTGGTGGTGTTCGCCGTCGGCAT
>WNZI01000064.1 GCA_009728235.1 Vibrio cholerae
CCGTCGCGACCTCCGCCGCTACGGAGCCTTCCTGCGGTCACGCGGGGTCGAGGAGGTATCCCGTATCACGCGCCATGACGTCTCGGCCTTCGCGCAGGCGGTCGTCGCCGGGGCGGACGGCCTGTCCGCCCTGAGCCCGCGCTCCGCGGCCCGCACCGTCGTCGCCGTGCGCGGACTGCACCGTTTCTGGGCACTGGAGGGCATCACGGAGGGCGACCCTGCGAGGGACGTCCACCCGCCCATGACAGGTCAGCGCCTGCCGAAGGCGATTCCCGTCGCCGAGGTGGTGCGCATCCTCGAATCCGTGGACACGGCGACCCCCTCCGGTCTGCGGGACCGGGCGCTGCTCGAGTTCCTGTACTCCACGGGTGCGCGGATCAGCGAAGCGGTGGGCCTCGACGTCGACGACGTCTCGGTGAGCGACGCGCTGGACGGTCCCGCCGTCGTCCGCCTCAGCGGCAAGGGGTCGAAGGAGCGCCTCGTGCCGGTCGGCTCGTACGCCGCCCGGGCGGTCGACGCGTACCTCGTGCAGGGCCGACCGGCCCTCGCGGCCAAGGGCAAGGGGAGCCCTGCACTGTTCCTCAACACGCGCGGAGGGCGGTTGAGCCGTCAGAGCGCCTGGAGCATCATCAAGACAGCGACGGAACGAGCGGATGTCCATCGCGATGTGTCCCCCCACACGCTCCGGCACTCCTTCGCGACCCACCTGCTCGAGGGCGGGGCCGACGTGCGCGTGGTGCAGGAACTGCTCGGTCACGCATCCGTGACCACGACGCAGGTCTACACCCTCGTGACGGCCGAGACGCTCCGTGAGGTCTACGCCGCGGCGCATCCCCGGGCGAGGGCCTGAGATGCCCGCCACCGGCGGCGGCCCGTCGTCGTCGGAGCCGGCGGGTGAGTGGCTGACGATCGACGGTGTGTCCTACCGCAGCGTCGTGCTGTGTTTCCTCTTCAGGCCGGTCGACGGGACGAAGCAGGTACTCCTCGGCCTCAAGCGGACCGGCTTCGGAACCGGGAGGGTCATGGCACTGGGCGGCAAGATCGACGGAGGAGAGACGGCCATCGACGCCGCGGTACGCGAGGTCTCGGAGGAGAGCGGTATCGTCCTGCCCCCCGAGGAACTGCAGGACGCCGGCCGCATCCGCTGGTCCTTCCCGTTGGCACCCGAGTGGAACATGGCGGCGTTCCTCTTCACGGCCGACGCCGGGAACGCGGACGCCGTCCCCAGCCTCGAGATCGAGCCGTGCTGGTACGGGCTGGACGACATCCCCTGGGACGCGATGTGGAAGGACGCTCCCTACTGGCTCCCCACCCTTCTCGCCGGGCGCAGGGTCGAGGCCTGCATCGCCATGGACACGGACAACGAGAACGTCGCCGGGGCGCGGGTGGACTGAGACCGGCCGCGCACGCGGCGGTCAGCCCTCGTCGACGTGCCGCTCGTCCGGACCGTTGTACAGACTGAGGGGCCGGATCAGGGAGTTCGAGGCGGCCTGCTCCATGATGTGTGCAGTCCATCCCGTGATGCGTGCCGCGATGAAGAGCGGTGTGAACATCTCGGTGTCGAACCCCATGAGGTGGTACGTGGGCCCGCGGGGTAGTCGAGATTGGGCTTGATGCCCTTGGCCTCGTCCATGGCGGTCTCCAGCCCGGCGTAGAGACCGAGGATCTCGCTCCGGCCGTAGTACTCGATCATCGCGTCGAGGGCGGACTTCATGGTCGGGACCCGCGAGTCGCCACTCTTGTAGACGCGGTGACCGAAGCCCATGACCTTCTTCCTGGAGGCCAGGGCATCCTCCATCCACGCCTTGGCGCGGGCTGCGGCGTCCTCGGCACTCTCGTCCTCGCGGATGCCGATCTCCTCGAAGGTGTGCATGACGGCCTCGTTCGCTCCACCATGCAGGGCGCCTTTCAGGGCGCCGATGGCACCGGTGACCGCGGAGTGCAGGTCGGAGAGCGTCGAGGTGATGACTCTCGCCGTGAAGGTCGACGCGTTGAAGGAGTGTTCCGCGTACAGCACCATCGAGACGTCGAAGGCATGGACCACTTCGGCGGGGGCTTCCTCACCGAAGGTCATCCAGAGGAAGTTCGCCGAGTAGCCGAGGTCCTCGCGGGGTTCCACGAGGGCCTGCCCCCGACGGCGCCGCTGGTCGTACGCCACGACGGCGGGGAACACGGCGAAGAGCGCGGCAGCCTTCTCCATGTTCGCGTCGACCGAGCTGTCGTTCGCCAGGGGGTGGCCGGCGCCCAGGACGGACACCGCGGTCCTCGCGACGTCCATGGGATGGGCTGTGAGAGGCAGCAGATCGATGGCCGCGACCACCTGGTCGGGGAGCGCGCGATGGGAGCGCTCGAACGCGTCGAACCGCTCCCGTTCCGGTGCATCCGGCAGGTCGCCGTTCCACAGCAGGTAGGCGACGTCCTCGACGTCGCGGTGCCCGGCCAGCTCCTGCACCGGGTACCCCCGGTACAGCAGGGAGTTGGTGTCCGGGTTGACCTTCGAGATCGCGGTGTAGTCCACCACGACCCCCGCGAGCCCTTTGCGGATCTCTGGTTCTGTCATGGCTGCTCCTCCTGTGTGGTCGGCCCGCCGGCCGCTTGCCTGCCGTCGGGTATCTCGAAGTCGAAGACCGAGGAGTCGAAGCGGTTGTACCCCTCGTAGTCCACCAGCTCGTACAGGCGGCTACGGGTCTGCATCTCCGCCACCGCGGGCTCCTGCGTCCCGTAGGCCCTGATCGTGTCCAGCGTACGCTCGGCGGCGCCCATCGCGCTGCGCAGCAGCGTGACCGGATAGATGACGACGTTCACCCCCACGGCCTGAAGCTGCTCCACGGTGAAGAGGTCGCTCTTGCCGAACTCGGTCATGTTGGCGAGGATCGGCACGTCCACGGCGTCGCGGATGGCGCGGAACTCGTCCAGGCTCCGCATCGCCTCCGGGAAGATCGCATCCGCTCCGGCCTCGACGAGCGCCCTGGAGCGCTCCTTGGCTGCGACGAGGGTATCCGTTCCCCGGATGTCGGTCCGGGCCATGATGAGGAAGTTGGGGTCGCGGCGGGCATCCGCTGCAGCACGGACGCGCTTGACCGCCGTATCGAGGTCCACGACGTTCTTCCCGTCGAGGTGGCCGCAGCGCTTCGGATTGAACTGGTCCTCGATGTGGCAGCCCGCGAGGCCCGCGTTCTCGAGTTCCTGGACGCTCCGTGCGACGTTCATGGGTTCGCCGAACCCCGTATCGGCGTCGACGATGCAGGGCAGGTCCGTCATCCGGGCCATCTGCCCCGCCCGGAGCGCGACCTCGGTGAGGGTGGTCAGGCCGATGTCCGGGAGGCCGAGATCCGCGGCGATCACGGCGCCGGAGATGTACACGCCGTCGAAGCCCTTGTCCCCGATGAGGCGGGCGGACAGCGGATTGAAGGCGCCCGGGAACTGCTGGATGCGCCCGGACGCCAGACCCTCCCTGAGGGTCCGGCGCTTCTGTTCGGGTGAAATGCTCGAATACAGCACGGCGGCCTTCCTAGAGGAGTCCCTGCGGCCCGGCGGCCGCATCGATGTAACCCTGGCGGGCGACGATGTTGAGTTGTCCCAGCGAGCCCGCCGGGAGGTCCGGCAGGAGCTCGACGGCAGCGAGGAACCGGTCGAGCTCCGCGTCGTCGACGATGCCCTGCGCCAGCCCGCGCAGCTTGGCGATGTAGTCCGCCCGGGCGAAGGGCCGGGCTCCCAGAGGATGCGCGTCGGCCACGGCGATCTCGTCCGAGATGACGGAGCCGTCCGTCAGGGTGATGTCCACCCTGCCGCCGAACGCCTTCTCGGCGATGTCCAGGGAGTGGTAGCGGCGCGTCCACTCCGGGTCCTCGACGGTGGTGACCTTGTGCCAGAGCGCGACCGTGTCCGCCCGTGCAGCCCGCGCGGGGGCGTAGGAGTCCTCGTGGTGCCAGCGACCGTCCTGCAGCGCGACGGTGAAGATGTAGGGGATCGAGTGGTCCAGGGTCTCGCGCGAGGCGGTCGGATCGTACTTCTGCGGGTCATTGGCACCCGAGCCGATCACGTTGTGCGTGTGGTGCGAGGTGGAGATGACCACCGACGCGACCTTCGCGGGGTCCGCGGCCTCGGGGTGGGAGGCGGAGAGGCGCCGGGCGAGATCGATCCACGCCTGGGCCTGGTACTCGGCGGAATGCTCCTTGGTGTAGGTGTCGAGGATCGCCCTCTTCGGCTCGCCCCGGGCCGGCAGGGGAACCTCGTAGGAAGCCCCCGGCCCGTCGAGGAGCCATGCGATGACCCCGTCCTCACCCTCGTAGATGGGGGTCGGAGACGTCTGGCCCCGCATGGCGCGGTCCACGGACTCCACCGCCATCTTCCCGGCGAACGCCGGGGCATGGGCCTTCCACGTGGAGATCTCCCCCTTGCGGGACTGGCGCGTGGCCGTCGTCGTGTGCAGTGCCTGTCCGACGGCATGGAAGATCGTCTTCGCGTCGAGTCCGAGAAGGGTGCCGATGCCGGCGGCGGCGGAGGGGCCGAGGTGGGCCACGTGGTCGATCTTGTGCTCGTGGAGGCAGATGGCCTTCACCAGGTCGACCTGGATCTCGTACCCCGTGGCGATGGCCCGCACGAGGTCCCTGCCGGAAGCACCCGTGTGCTGGGCGGCAGCGAGGATCGGCGGGATGTTGTCGCCCGGGTGGGAGTAGTCCGCGGCCAGGAAGGTGTCGTGGTAGTCGAGCTCCCGCACGGCCACGCCGTTGGCCCACGCCGCCCACTCCGCCGAGACGGCGGTGTCCACGCCGAACACCGCTGCGCCCGAGCCGTGTGCGGAGGGCGGGTGACTGAGCGCCTGCGCCCGGGCGGCCACGACGGGCGCGCGATTCAGCGAAGCGATGGCCACGGAGGCGTTGTCGATGATCCGGTTGATGACCATGTCCGTGACGTCAGGGGTGACGTCGACGGCATCGGTGGCGACCTCGGCGATCTTCCAGGCGAGCTGCCCGGTCCTCGGGAGGTTCTCCTCGCTGCGATGAACTCGGACGTGATGCAGTTCGACCATGGTGTTCCTCTCGATGATGCACGTCGGGTGAGGCGTGCAGGTGTCAGGCAGGGGGTGTCGTGGGGGCCGCCCGCGGCGGTGCGAGCAGATGCTGGAGGCTGTTGTGGAGATGCACGCGCATCGAGGCCTCGGCGAGGTCGGCGTTGCCCGAGCCGAGTGCGAGCGCGATCTGCTCGTGCTCCCGTGCCGAGGCCAGCAGCCGTCGTGGATTGTCCCGGGCGAGCCGGCGCACACGTGCGAGGTGTGTCCTGATCGGCGTCTGCGCCTGCAGGAGGTAGGGATTGCGCGCTGCGTCATCGATGTGCCGGTCCAGCCGCGCAGCCAGCGCATAGTAGGAGTCCCGCCCGTCGTCGTCGTCCTCGATGAGCCGACCGGCGGCCGCGAACTCCTGGGCGAGGGCGGTGAAGACACCGCGGTCCCCCCGCGACGCCGCGAGCCGGACGGCGGCGCATTCGAGGGGGAGCCGGACGTCGAACAGGTCCGAGACGACGTCGAGGGAGATGTCCGAGACGACGACGCCACGGGCCGTCGAGGGTACGGCGAGTCCTTCAGCGACGAGTCGGGCGAGTGCCTCACGCAGGGGAGTCCTCGAGACGCCGAGCCTGGCCGACTGCTCGACCTCGGCCAGGACCTCGCCAGGGGCTAGGTGCCATTCGAGGATGTCGGAACGCAGGGTGGAGTAGGCATGATCGCTGGCCCTCATCGTGCCTCCTTCCACGTGTTGCCGTCGGCCCTCCGAAGCGAAGGCAGAACGAACCACTCCAATGTATACAAGGAGCAGGTCCGACACAACACAGTTGGCCGAATCGACAACGCTGTTCCTTCTGTTTGTATACATTACGAGCTGTCCTGACGGACCGTAGAGCGCAGCCCGTGTGCCGGTCGTGGTACTGTTCCTCACCGATCACGCGACGAAGGGCGATCATGGCTGCTGCAGGGAACGACGCCGGTCCCGGCATCTCACCATCGGCGTCCTACCGGGCGCTGCACACCGACAGCCTGACCGATCCAGACCGTTTCTGGCTGGATGCGGCGAAGGCCGTCGATTGGACCACCACGCCCCTCACCGCCCTCGATGATTCGTCGGCCCCCTTCCATCGGTGGTTCGCGGACGGGGCGCTGAATACGAGCTACAACGCACTCGACCGGCACGTCGAGGCCGGCCGTGGTGACCAGCCCGCGCTGGTCTACGACTCCGCGATGCTCGGATCCACCCGCACGTACACCTATGCCGAGCTGCTCGACGAGGTGGCCGTCTTCGCGGGTGTCCTGGCGGACGTGGGCGTCGGGAAGGGGGACCGCGTCCTGGTCTACCTGCCGATGATCCCCGAAGCGGTCGTCGCGATGCTCGCCACCGCCCGGCTCGGCGCGATCCATTCGGTCGTCTTCGGTGGATTCGCTCCAGCCGAACTGGCCGCGAGGGTCCGGGACGCACGGCCTTCGGCCATCGTCACCGCCTCGGGGGGCCTCGAACCCCGGCGACGCGTGGACTACCTCCCTGCCGTGAGCGAGGCGCTGGCGCTCGCGGACAGTCCGGGCGTTCCCGTCCTCGTGAAGGCGAGGGACGGGTTCGGCCGAGGCATCGCGGACTACCAGGAGTCGGGAACCCGGTGGATGGACTGGGACGACGCCGTCGCCCGGGCCTCGGCTGCGCCGCCCGTGAACGTTGCGGCGACCGACCCCCTGTACATCCTCTACACCTCCGGCACGACCGGAGCGCCCAAGGGCGTGGTCCGGGACAACGGCGGGCACGCCGTTGCGCTGGCATGGTCCATGCGGGCGATCTTCGACGTCGGTCCGGGGGATGTGATGCTCACCGCGTCGGACGTCGGGTGGGTGGTCGGACACTCCTACATCGTCTACGGCCCGCTCCTCGCCGGTGCGACGACGGTCCTGTACGAGGGCAAGCCGGTCGGCACTCCCGACGCCGGGGCCTTCGGCAGGCTCATCGAGCAGCACGGGGTCACCGTCCTGTTCACGGCGCCCACCGCGTTGCGTGCCATTCGCAGGGCGGACCCGGAGGGTGCGGCTGTCCGATCGTTCGACCTCTCCTCCCTGCGAACCCTTTTCTCGGCGGGGGAGCGGTTGGACACGGGTACCTCCGGCTGGATCGGGGGCGTGCTCGGGGTACCTGTCGTCGACAACTGGTGGCAGACCGAGACAGGGTGGCCCATCTGCGCCAATCCGCGCGGACTGGGCGGTGTCCCGCTGAAGGCCGGATCGCCGTCGTTGCCCTCGCCAGGGTTCGACGTCGTGGTGCTCGATACCGCGGGCTCCGGCGTGCCCGCCGGCACGGAGGGCAGTATCGCCCTCCGACTACCCCTCCCGCCGGGTGCGCTCACCACCCTGTGGGGCAGTGATCAGCGGTTCCGCGACTCCTACCTCAGCGCCTTCGAGGGCTTCTACACGAGCGGTGATTCCGGCTACCTCGACCCGGAAGGATACCTCTTCGTGATGGGGCGGACGGACGACGTCATCAACGTCGCCGGTCACCGGCTGTCCACCGGGGCCATGGAGCAGGTCCTCGCGCAGCATCCCGCCGTCGCCGAGTGCGCCGTCCTCGGCCTGCGCGATCCGGTGAAGGGACAGCGGCCCAGCGGTTATGTGGTCCTGAAGGCGGGTGCCGCCGTCGACGCCGCGGTCCTCGAGGCGGAACTGGTCGGCATGGTGCGCTCCACCATCGGAGCGGTCGCCGACTTCAGGTCCGTCGTCGTCGTGGAAGCACTGCCGAAGACGAGGTCCGGCAAGATCCTGCGCAAGACCATGCGGCAGATCGCGGCGGGGGAGGCCTACGCGGTGCCCTCGACCATCGAGGACCCGGCGGTCCTCGATGCCCTGGTGCCGTTGCTCCGGCCGGCGCCCGGCGTCGGGTCGGCGCCGGCCTGACCGGCGTCGACGGAGGACCGGTTACTGCCCGGGGTCGGGCCGGGACCAGGTGTACTCGAACTCCGGGCGACCGCGCGTTCCGTAGCGGGACGTCCTCAGGACGGACTGCTGGTCGGCGAGGTACTCGAGGTAGCGCCGGGCCGTGACCCTGGACATGGCGAGTGCCTCCGACACCTCCACCGCGGACGTCGCCCCTTCCAGCGTCTTCAGGAGACCGGAGACCGCACGAAGGGTGTCGGCCGACAGTCCTTTCGGGAGCACCCCGATGGTGACGGGCCGGAGTGAGGCGAACGCGCTGTCCACCTCCGCCTGCGTGGTGGCGGACGCCTGCTCCACGAGATTCCGGCGGAACTCCTGGTAGGCGCCGAGCTTCTCGCTGAAGGCCGAGTAGGTGAACGGCTTGATCAGGTACTGCACGATGCCGGAGGAGATCGCCGAGCGCACCACGGCGAGGTCCCTCACCGCCGTGATGGCGATGATGTCGAGCGGCAACCCGAGGCCGCGTACCCGTCGGATGATGTCCAGGCCGTGGGCGTCCGGCAGGTTCATGTCGAGCAGGATGAGATCGACGGCGGCCTCAGCCTGGTCCCTGCCTCGTCCGGCCAGATGGAGGAATGCCGCCAGCTCGGCGCCGCTGCGCGCCACCCCGACGACGTCGAATCCGTCGAGCCGACGCACGTACTCGGCGTGCGCGTCCGCAGCCACCGGATCGTCCTCCACCACGAGCACGCGGATGGTGCTCACGAGTCGGCCCGCGGGTGCGCGTCGCGACCGGTACCGGAACCGACCGCGTGATCCACCGCGTGTGTCCCCGCGCCCAGGGGTCCGGTCCGCACTCCGCCGGAGCGCGGATAGGGGAGGCGGACCGTGAACCGCGCTCCGCCGTCGTCCGTGTCACCCACCTCGAGTGCGCCGGCGAACCGCTGGACGGCCTGCCGCACCAGTGCAAGGCCGATGCCGCGCCCACCCGGCACGGCGAGCGGCTCCTTCGTGCTGTAACCGAAGTCGAACACCTTCGTCTTCTCGGAGTCCGGCAGGCCGTTCCCGCTGTCCTCCACGACGATCTCCAGCAGGGAGCCATCGGCACCCGGCACCCGCCGCACCGACAGGAGCACGCGGGGTTCCTGGGACGCCACCGCCTCGTCGAAGGCGTTGTCGAGGAGATTGCCGATGATCGTCACGAGGTCCACCGGATTCAGCGCGCCGGCCTGCGCGTCGGGTGCGATCTCGGAGGTCAGTTCGATCCCGCGCTCGTTCGCCTGCGCCGCCTTGCCGACCAGGAGGGCCGCGATGAACGGTTCCTCGACCGCCCGGACCACCTCGTCCGTGAGGCGCTGGGACTGCTGCAGGTCCCGTGTCGCGAAGTCGAGGGCATCCGCGCTCCTGCCGAGCTCCACCAGCGAGACGATGGTGTGGAGCCGATTCGCGTGTTCGTGGGTCTGGGAACGCAGCGCGTCCGTCAGGGTGCGCATCGTCTCGACCTGGCCGGTGAGCGCCTCGATCTCCGTGTGGTCCCGCAGCGTGGTCACCGTTCCCAGCGCGGTCTGCGGCTGGTTCGGTCGTCCTGCGGGGGCAGGTGGTACGGCCGGCTCCTGGTTGACCACCAGCACCCGGTCCTGCGTCAGGTGGACCTCGTCGCGTGCTTTCCGACCAGAGGCGAGGAGTTGGCGGAGGGACGGCGGAACGGCGAGGTGTGAAGCAGGAACCGGCTGCTGGGTCCCGTCGAGCCCGAGAAGCCGAGCCGCCTGGTCGTTGTAGAGGACGAGTCGGCCCCGGGCATCCGTCAGGAGGAGTCCCTCGCGGACGGAGTGGAGGACGGAGTCGTAGAAGACGAAGGTCCGGGAGAGTTCTGCCGGACCCATCCCCAGGGTCGCGTCCCGCAGGCGTCGGCTGAGCAGGAACGACACGAGTGCACCCACCGCCAGCGCTCCGAGGGCGATGGAGGCGACGAGTGGTAGCTGCGCGTTCCGGGCGACGGCAGTGCGGTCCACCGTGATGCCGGCCGCGACCATCGCGCGGACGGTGCCGTCGTCGTCGGTCACCGGGACGATCGAGCGGATCGAGGGCCCGAGAGTCCCGGCGTACGTCTCGGTCTGGGCGCGTCCCGCGAGTGCTTCCGACACCGACCCGATATAGGGCTTGCCGATCTGCTCCGGATTGCGATGGGTGTAGCGCGTACGGTCGGGGGCCATGATGGTGATGAAGTCGACTCCCAGGCGGTCCATCACGTCCACGGCATAGGGCTGCAGGCTGGCGGATGGATCCGGCCCCTCGACGGCTTCGAGCACGGCGGGCTCGAGGGCGATGGCCGTGGATACCGCGACCATGCGCTCGCGGGTGGCGTCGTTGACGCCCTGAGCGGCGTCCAGGTACAGGATCACCGAGAGCGACGCTGCGAGGACCAGGACGAAGACGAGTTGGGCCAGGAAGAACTGCCGGGCGAGGCTCCATCGACGCACGCCGGATCCCGCTCCTTTCCCTCTCCTGCCGGCAAGGCCGGCTGCCCTGCCCGATAGGGGTCGGCCATGACCAGTATGAACGCAATGGTGATGACGGTCACTCGTGGTGTCACGATCGGGGAGAACCATCCAACACTACGCTTCCTGGTGGGACCTCCACGGACGAAGAACGACCTTCGCCGTCGACGCGCCGGGCCGGCGGACACCAAGGAGTACAGCATGGCTATGGCGCCATCGTCGTCCGACAGCGGACCCATCAAGACCCGTAGACGGGTGGACAAGACCCATTTCCTCTACATCGCCGTGATCGCGGCCGTGATCCTCGGAGCGATCCTCGGCCTCGTGTTCCCGGACTTCGCCAAGTCGCTCAAGCCCCTCGGCACGGGATTCATCAACCTCATCAAGATGATGATCGCCCCGATCATCTTCTGCACCATCGTGCTCGGGGTCGGGTCGATCGCGAAGGCCGCGACCGTGGGCAAGGTGGGCGGCCTCGCACTGGGCTACTTCATGATCATGTCGACCTTCGCCCTGGGCATCGGCCTCGTGGTGGGCAACCTCATCCAGCCGGGCGAGGGCCTCGACATCTCGTCGTCGAGCTACGAGATCCCCGCGACGGCAGAAGGCGCCCCCGAGGGCACCGCGGGCTTCCTGCTGAGCATCATCCCGACGACGCTCCTGTCCGCACTGACGGGCCCCAGCATCCTGCAGACCCTGTTCGTGGCGCTGCTCGTAGGCTTCGCCCTGCAGAAGATGGGCTCCGCCGGGAAGCCGGTCCTGCGCGGCATCGGTCACATCCAGGCACTCGTGTTCCGCATCCTCATCATGATCATGTGGCTTGCTCCGATCGGTGCCTTCGGCGCCATCGCGGCGGTCGTCGGTGAGACGGGGGTGCAGGCCATCATCAGCATGGCGACGCTCATGATCGCCTTCTACATCACCTGCGCCCTGTTCATCGTGGTGATCCTCGGCGGCCTGTTGAAGCTGGTGACCGGCGTCAACATCTTCAAGCTGATGAAGTACCTGGGCCGTGAGTACCTCCTGATCTTCAGCACGTCCTCCTCCGAAGCTGCGCTTCCCCGCCTGATCGCGAAGATGGAGCACCTCGGCGTCTCCAAGCCGGTCGTCGGCGTCACCGTGCCCACGGGCTACTCCTTCAACCTGGACGGCACGGCGATCTACCTGACCATGGCGGCTCTGTTCGTGGCCGAGGCTCTCGGCAAGCCCCTCGCCCTCGGTGAGCAGATCTCCCTGCTGGTCTTCATGATCATCGCGTCCAAGGGCGCGGCGGGCGTCACCGGAGCGGGTCTCGCCACCCTTGCCGGCGGACTGCAGTCGCACCGCCCCGACCTCGTGGACGGCGTCGGACTCATCGTCGGCATCGACCGCTTCATGTCGGAGGCCCGCGCGCTCACCAACTTCACGGGCAACGCCGTCGCCACGGTCCTCATCGGGACCTGGACGAAGGAGATCGACAGGGCCCGCGTCGACGAGGTACTCGACGGTCGGATGCCGTTCGACGAGGCGACGATGACCACCGATCACCGCTTCGACGACGACAACGACGTCGAGGAGAGTTCGGCTGTCAGGACCGACGCCGCGATCGGTGGAGCGTCCGCCCGCTGACGAGAGCTCGACGGCATCCCTCCGGGGATCCGGCTGCACCAACGACGACGGCCCGGACCATCCGGGCCGTCGTCGTTCGTGCCGCGGGCACCCGGGACCCGCACGTGCGGATCGCAACGTTCGACCTCAGGTTGAGGATCAAGGCTCGCTGCTCGCCGGGGCAGGCCTTCACGGCCGTCCGCCGAGGCGTTGTACCGTGGACTAGAAGAAATGCCGGTCCGGTTCTATGCCGGCCCGGCCTGCACCGATACTGATGGAAGCGTGGAGAGATACGTGAGTAGCGAACAGGGTTCGACCACTCTGCCCAGCGCAGCTGATGCGGAACTGGGTCCCACCGGCCGCCCTGTGACCGACTTCCCGGAGCCGCCGGTCCTTGAATCACACGGCCCGGCCAGGGTCATCGCGATGGTGAACCAGAAGGGCGGCGTGGGCAAGACGACGTCGACGATCAACCTCGGGGCCGCCCTGGCGGAAGCCGGACGCAAGGTGCTCCTGGTGGATTTCGACCCGCAGGGCGCGCTGTCCGCCGGTCTGGGCACCAACCCCCATGAGCTGGACGTGACGGTCTACAACGTCCTGATGGACCGCAAGGTCACCATCCACGACGCCATCCAGCACACGGCCATCGACAACATCGATCTGCTGCCCGCCAACATCGACCTGTCCGCGGCCGAGGTGCAGCTCGTCAACGAGGTCGCCCGCGAGCAGGTGCTCGACAGGGCGCTCCGCAAGGTCGCGGACGACTACGACGTCATCCTGATCGATTGCCAGCCGAGCCTCGGCCTGCTCACGGTCAACGCGCTGACCGCCGCGCACGGGGTCATCATTCCGCTGATCTGCGAGTTCTTCGCCCTTCGGGCGGTGGCCCTGCTCGTCGAGACGATCGAGAAGGTGCAGGACCGCCTGAATCCGCGTCTGCAGATCGACGGCGTGCTGGCCACCATGTACGACGCACGGACGCTGCACAGCCGCGAGGTCATCGCGCGTCTCGTGGAGGCTTTCGGGGACAAGGTCTTCGAGACCGTCATCAAGCGCACCATCAAGTTCGCGGACGCCACCGTGGCGGCCGAGCCCATCACCTCCTATGCCGCGAACCACTCCGGTGCCGACGCCTACCGCAGGCTCGCCAAGGAGCTCATCAGCAGGGGCGGAGCTCCCTAGTGACCCGGCTCGTGCCGTCCACCCGGACGCACGAGGTGGTACCCGTGCCGTCCGCCGCGGCGGGCGGGGGTCCTCCGCTGTCCGGCCCCGTCGCCAGGAGGGACGGGGCGGGGCAGGGTGCCGGCACCAGGATCCCGGGTCCGGATCCTCAGGAGCGGGACGGCACGCCGCCCGGGGCCGACCGCCCGCCGGTGTTCGAGGTGCAGCTGTCCAACTTCAGCGGCCCCTTCGACCTGCTGCTCAATCTCATCTCCCGACGCGAGCTCGACATCACGGAGATCGCCCTCGCACAGGTCACGGACGAGTTCATCGCCCACATCCGCCGGATCCAGGCCGCCGAGGGGGAGTGGAAACTCGATGAGGCGAGCGAGTTCCTCGTCGTCGCCGCAACCCTCCTCGATCTGAAGGCGGCCCGCCTCCTCCCGGCCGGTGCCGTCGAGGACGAGGAGGACGTCGCCCTGCTCGAGGCACGCGACCTGCTGTTCGTCAGGCTCCTGCAGTACAAGGCGTTCAAGGAGATGGCACGGTACCTCGCGGGACGACTCGAGGAGGAGGATGCGCGCCATCCGCGGGACGTCCCCCTGGAGCCGGAGTTCACCCGCCTGCTGCCCGAACTGATCTGGAAGCATTCCCCCGAGGAGTTCGCGCAACTCGCGGCGAAAGTACTCGCCCCGCGCCGGGAGCCACCGAGCGAGGTCGGCATCGAGCACCTGCACGCCCCACCCGTCAGTGTTCGCGACCAGGCGGTGGTCCTGCAGGACCTGCTGCGGAGGAGGGGGACGCTGTCCTTCAGGCAGCTCACCGAGGACGCCGGATCCCGGATGGTCCTGGTGGTGCGCTTCCTGGCACTGCTCGAGATGTTCCGCGACGGCGCCATCTCCTTCCAGCAGGCATCGCCGCTGTCGGAGCTGTCGGTGAGGTGGAGCGCCGGGAACGGGCAATGGTCGGCAGAACGCCTCGCCAGTGATGTCGAGGGGTCCGGTAGCGGTCACGACCCGGTTGATCCGGCAGAAGGCGGGACGGATGGGAAGGGTGGACCCGGCGCGGACGAAGACCACGATGACGCGGGACCCGGAAGAGGGGAAGGGACGCTGCATGGCTGAGGAAACCGGAAGCGCGGCCGGCACGGAGGACCTGCGCGTCGAGGACCTGCCCGTCGACGAACGACCGGGCGGGCTCCGCGGGGCCGTCGAGGCGATCCTGATGGTGGCTGAGCGGCCCGTCTCCGAGGAGCAGCTGGCAGCAGTCCTCGATCGCCCCACCCTCCTTGTGCACGCCCTGCTGGTGGAACTGCAGCTCGAGTACGACGGCTATACTGGATCAGGCCCCCAGAGCACCGCACCCTCACCGGTGCGCGGATTCGAACTGCGGAACATCGCCGGCGGGTGGCGCATCTTCTCCCGGAAGCACTTCGCGTCCGTCGTCGCCGACTTCGTGCTCGACGGCCAATCGGCCCGGCTTTCGCAAGCTGCACTCGAGACTCTGGCGGTCATCGCATACCGCCAGCCGGTGTCACGTGCCCGGGTTTCTGCAATTCGAGGCGTCAGCGTCGATTCCGTGGTCCGAACCCTGCTTCAGCGGGGACTGGTTGTCGAGACGGAGACCGATCCGGAGACCGGAGCGGTCCTCTATGGGACGACACCTGCCTTTCTGGAAAGATTGGGACTGGGCAGCGTCGGCGAATTGCCCCGGATCGCTCCCCATCTGCCGGGCCTCGAGAGCCTCGGGGAGTATGACGAGACGACGTATTGAGCACGACCTACACGAAGGACTTTCTACATGACACAGCAGCCAGGATCCGGTTCCGGACGCAATACGCCGCGCCGCGGCGGGTCGACCGGACGCCCATCCGATGCTGCCCGTACTCGTGGGAAGTCCTCGCCCCGCAGCGGACCCGCCCAGGGCGGTCGTCCCTCTGAGGGTCGTCCGTTCCAGGACCGTGGTGAGCGTGGTGCGGGTCGTCCTTCTGAGGGTCGTCCGTTCCAGGACCGTGGTGAGCGTGGTGCGGGTCGTTTCTCCGAGGGTCGCTCTGCGGAGGGCGATCGTCGTGGAGCTGCCGACGGACGTGCACGCTCGGCCGCGGTCGTCCTTCCGCAGGGACGCGGTCGAGCCGTTTCGGTACCAAGGCAGGCAGCCGCACCGGCGGCAAGCCCGGCCGTCCTGGCGCTCCGGCGAAGCCCGGCGCCGTTCGGGGGGCCAGGATGCCGGAGGGCGGGCGAAGCCTGCAGGCGCCAAGGCCTTCGGTCGGGAGCGTTTCGGCCAGAACCTCGGTCCGGTGCGCGCCGCGAGGCCCAAGCGTGCCAGCCGCCCCGCCGACGAGATCGACGTCCACAATCCCGAGGGAGTCCGCCTGCAGAAGGTCATGGCA
>WNZI01000065.1 GCA_009728235.1 Vibrio cholerae
CGGACACCGGCTGGGGTGAGCGGACCATCATGAAGGGCGCCGCTACGGCGCCGGAGGACTCCCTGCGTCTCGACACGACCCTGCACCGTCCCGCGGCGTCCGGGGCGACGGCAGCGACGGCAGCGACGGCAGGGGGCCGCCCCCCGGGCGTCGCCGCCTGCCGCTGCTCCTCGGTGTCGGCGCGCTCGTGGTGCTCGGAGCGGCAGGAGGAATCGCCGCCGTCGTCCTCGGGGACGGCGACGAGGAGCCGGTGCCGCCCGTGGGACTGACGCAGCCGCCCTCGGATCCGATGGCGGGACTCGAGGGGAACGTGCCGGCACCCGAGGGTCTGACCGGGGTGCAGCAGGGCAACGACATCGCGTTCTCGTGGGCGAACCCGGACCCGCAGGACGGCGACATCTACCGTTTCCGGACCGTCACCGTGCAGCAGACCGGCGACTGGGTCCGGACCCCGCAACTGACGGCGACGGTACAGGCCAATCCGTCGGGCACCACGTGCATCGACGTGCAGCTCGCGCGCAGCAACGGTACTGCGTCGGAACCCGCGCGCAGCTGCTACCCGGAATAGAGAAGGAACACCTTGGGGGAACTCGCAATAGATTTCTGCGGCGAATGGCACGAGCCCGCCGACGACCAGGTCTTCGACATCGGCAGGGAGGGCGACCTCGAGGTCGACGACAACCCGTACCTCCATCGGAAGTTCCTGCAGATCGAACGCCAGAACGGCATCTGGTGGCTCAGCAATGTCGGCAGCATCCTCTCGGCCACGGTCGCGGACACCAGCGGCGGCATGCAGGCATGGGTCGCGCCCGGCGCCAGGATCCCGCTCGTCTTCGGGCAGACCCGCGTGGTCTTCACGGCGGGTCCCACCACCTACGAGTTCGACGTGCACCTGAAGACGCCGACCTTCCGGCAGGACAGCCGCGGTGCCGACAGCGCCGGGGACACCACGATCGGCCCCGTGCGGTTCACCGACGCTCAGAAGGCCATCATCGTGGCGCTCGCAGAACCGATGCTGCGCCGCGAGGGGACCGGCTTCAGTGCCATCCCGTCCTCCTCGGAAGCCGCGAGACGCCTCGGCTGGGCGCTGACCCGGTTCAACCGCAAGCTCGACAACGTGTGCGACAAGCTCGACCGCGTGGGCGTCGTCGGGCTGCGCGGCGGCGGCGGGAAGCTGGCCACGAACAGGCGGGCACGCCTCGTGGAGCACGCCGTCACCTCCCATCTCGTCACCTCAGACGACCTGCATCTCCTGGACACCATGAAGGGCACCACCGATGACGACTAGCGCTTCCGCATGAAGCTCCGCCTGACCCTCCGGCGCGAGCCGGAACCGGCCAAGGACCTCGCCGTCACCGTGGACGGACTGGCCACCGTCAGCGACGTGGCCCGCGAGCTCTACGCCTCCGATCCGGGGCGGGCCGGGGCCGCCCCGCCCGAGGGACTATCGCTCACGGTGGACGAGTCCTACGTGGCGGGCGGGATGCGCGGACGCACCCTCGACCCCGACCGCAGCCTGTTCGAGTCAGGGCTGCGACCGGGTTCCACCGTGACCATCACCCGGGTCAGCGACCAGTTCAACGTGCCGGGGCAGGATCGCGGCCCCTCCGTGGCGACGTTGCGCGTGCTCGCGGGTCCGGACGCCGGCAAGGAGTTCTCGCTGCCCGTCGGGGCGAGCTACCTCGGACGTGACCGGAACGCGGACATCCGGTTCTCCGACCCGATGATGTCCAAACGGCATGCCCGCATCAACGTCGCCGACACCATCGAGATCATCGACACCAACTCGGCCAACGGCCTGCAGATGGGCGGGACGAGGATCAATCGCGCAGCCCTGACCTCCGCCGACGAGGTCACCCTCGGCGACACGACCATCAGCGTCGTGTCCCTCGGACGCGCGGGGGCCGGTGAGTCCACCAACCCGCTCGTCGAGTTCAACCGCTCGCCGCGCGTGGTGCCGTCCTTCGTCGTGAAACCGAAGACACCGCCCGCCGGTCCGAAGCGACCCCAACCGCAGCGTTTCCCGTACATCATGATGATGGCGCCGCTGCTCATGGGTTCGGTCATGTTCGCGGTGACCCGCAGCCCGTTCAGCGCGCTGTTCGCGCTCATGATGCCGCTCATCCTCGTGGCGAACTACTTCGACCAGCGAGCCAACGCGAAGCGCGTGTTCGCCGAAGCGGTGGAGCAGTACACCGGTGCCATCGCATTCTTCCGGAAGGACCTGGACCGGCTCCAGCGCGTGGAACGTGCCGTCCGGCACGCGGAGGTCCCCTCCGTCGCGGAGACCGTCGACTCCATCTACAAGCTCGGCCCCCTGCTGTGGACGCACCGGCCCGAGCACGCGTCCTTCCTCTGCCTTCGCTTCGGTACCGGGACGGCGCCGTCGCGCGTGGAGATCAGGGAACCCTCGAGCAACGACACGCTCGCCGAGTACGCCGAGGAGATCGCCTCGGTCGTCGAGCAGTACACCACCATCGACGACGTCCCGATCGTGGCGAACCTGCGGCTCTCGGGGGCCCTCGGACTGGCCGGGGCGCGTGGCGTGGTGGACGACGTCGCGCGCGGCCTCGTGATCCAGGCGATCGGGTTGCACTCGCCGGCGGAACTCGTCCTGACCGCCCTCACGTCCGTCGAATCCAAGGTCCGCTGGAGCTGGTTGCAGTGGGTCCCCCACGCGGGCTCGGTGCACAGTCCGCTCTCCGGTGACCACCTCGGTGCAGGTCCGGCGGCCGGCGCCTCGTTGCTCTCGCAGCTCGAGGACCTGATCGCCGCCCGCTCCGGCCGGCGGTCCGGACCGAGCCTGCGCGGCGTGCTCGACCCGGCGGAAGCCGAACTGCCCGCGCCGGTGGTGCCCACCGTGCTCGTGGTGGTCGAGGACGACGCCTCGGTGGATCGCGCGCGGCTCACGCGCGTCGCGGAACTGGGAGCGACGTCGGCGTTCACCTCCTGTGGATCGCGACCTCCGTTCCCGCGCTGCCGGCCGCGTGCCGAGACTTCCTCGCCGTCGACGGCGACAGCGCCAACGTCTCGGGGCAGGTGCGGCTCGGGCAGCTGACCACACCGGTCAGCTGCGAGAGCGTCGACGAGGCCCTCGCCGCCCAGCTCGCCCGCATGCTCACGCCCGTCATCGACGTCGGCACGCCGGTGGACGACGACTCCGACCTGCCGCGCGCGGTGTCCTACGTGACGCTCGCCGGGCACGACGTCATGGAGGCCACCGCGGCCGTCGCGGACCGCTGGAAGGAGAACAACTCGGTCGCCGCGTCCGCCGTGCCCAACAGGAAGCACCAGGGCTCGCTCCGGGCGCTGGTGGGGTCCAAGGGCGTCGAGCCCATGTACCTGGACCTGAAGACCGAGGGGCCGCACGCCCTCGTCGGTGGGACCACGGGCGCCGGCAAGTCGGAGTTCCTGCAGTCCTGGGTCCTGGGGATGGCCGCCGCCTACAGCCCGGACAGGCTCACGTTCCTCTTCGTGGACTACAAGGGCGGGGCCGCGTTCGCCGAGTGCGTCAACCTGCCGCACACGGTCGGCCTCGTCACCGATCTCTCGCCGCACCTGGTGCGCCGGGCGCTGACGTCGCTGCGCGCGGAACTCCACTTCCGGGAGCGGCTGTTCAACCGCAAGAAGGCCAAGGACCTGCTCGCGATGGAGCGGGAGGCGGATCCCGAGACGCCGCCGTCGCTCGTCATCGTGGTCGACGAGTTCGCCGCCCTCGCCCGCGAGGTCCCCGAGTTCGTGGACGGCGTGGTGGACGTCGCGGCCCGCGGCCGGTCCCTGGGCCTGCACCTGATCCTCGCGACGCAGCGGCCGGCGGGCGTCATCAAGGACAACCTGCGCGCCAACACGAACATGCGCATCGCGCTGCGCATGGCGGACACGGACGATTCCGAGGACATCCTCGGCGACCCGATGGCGGCCTACTTCAGTCCCACGATCCCTGGCCGGGGGGCCGCCAAGACCGGTCCGGGACGCATCCAGGGTTTCCAGACCGGCTACGCGGGCGGTTGGACGACCCGCACGCGGCCCGGCCACGCATCGACATCGTGGAGATGGACTTCGGGTCCGGACCGGCCTGGGAACGCCAGGGCGTGGAGGAGGTCGAGGAGATCGGCGGGCCCAACGACATCTCGCGCATCGTCGGGAACGTGTCGCAGGCCGCCATCGAGCTCGGCATCACCCCGCCGCGCAAACCGTGGCTCGCGGAGCTGGCCACCGCCTACGACTTCTCGAAACTGCCGAACCCGCGCACGGACGAGAAGATGCTGCTCGGGGTCGCCGACGACCCGGCCAACCAGGCCCAGCCGACGGTGTTCTACTCACCGGACACCGACGGCAACATGGCGTTCCTCGGCGCCGGCGGGTCCGGCAAGTCCGCAGCGCTCCGGACGCTCGCGATAGGCGCGGCCGTCACCGTGCGTGGCGGGCCCGTCCAGGTGTACGGCATCGACTGTGCCTCCAACGGGCTGCAGATGCTCGACCAGTTGCCGCACGTCGGGGCCGTCCTCGACGGGGAGGACTCCGAACGCATCGGACGGCTGCTGCGGTACCTGCGCGGCATCATCGACGAGCGGGCCGACCGCTTCGCCGAGGTACGAGCAGGGACGATCACCGAGTACCGGAAGCTCGCGGCCGGCCCGACGAGCCCCGCATCCTCCTGCTGGTCGACGGTCTGTCGACCTTCCGCGAGAACTACGAGTTCAAGGGTTCTGTCCGGCACTTCGAACTGTTCCAGCAGATCGCGACGGACGGCAGGCCCATGGGCGTGCACGTCATCGTCACCGGCGAGCGGACCAACGCGCTCCCGCCGTCGCTCGCCGCCTCGATCCAGCGCCGGATCATCCTGCGGCTCGCCGGCAAGGACGACTACGCGATCCTCGGCGTGGCGAAGGACGTGCTGTCCGCCGCTTCCCCGCCGGGTCGCGGCCTCAGCGACGGCCAGGAGATCCAGCTGGCGATCTTCGGCGGCAACGCCAACCTCGCCCTGCAGGCCCGGGAGGTGGAGAAGCTGCGGGACGCGATGCTCCGGCAGGGCGTGCCCCAGGCCCCCGGAGTGCTCAGCCTGCCCGAGTCGATCGATCTCGATGTCCTGCCCGCCGGCACGCCGGGCAGTCCGGTCATCGGCGTCGACGACTACAACCTCGAGCCGGCTGCGCTGTCGGCGCACGGCGGCTTCATGATCAGCGGCCCCCCGGGAGCCGGACGCACCGTAGCCCTCGTGACCCTGGCTGCGGCACTGAGGAAGTCCTCACCGGGGACCCGCAGGATCTACTTCGGGGCGCGCAAGTCCTCCATCGCGTCGCTGTCGGTCTGGGACGAGGCCTACGCGACGCCGGCCGCGGTGCAGCCCGAGCTGGCACGGCTGCTGGCGCTGGCGGCCGAGTCCGACGACGCCGTCGCGTTCTTCATCGAGGGCGTCACCGAGTTCACGGACTCGCCCGCGGAGATGGAACTCTCGACCCTGGTGAAGGCTGCGATCAAGGCGAACCAGTGGGTGGTCGGGGAGGCGGAGACGTCCACCTGGTCGAGCGCCTGGAACCTCGCAGGACCGTTCAAGTCCGGGCGCCGGGGCCTGCTGCTGAACCCGGGCGAGATCGACGGTGACACCCTGCTGAACACCTCCCTGGGCCGCACCACCGGGAACCGCTTCACGCCGGGTCGTGGCTACGTCGTCGGTCGAGGCAAGGCGTATAAGGTTCAAGTTGCCACCACGACGGGCGGCGCCTCCTAGGTCTCGGACGCGCCGACGTGTCCTCGCGGTGGCGCCCTATGGGGAGAGCTACCCATCGACACGTCGAGGGGGCTCGCATAGGTTTCACGTAGTTGCCCGGCCGGATGGACCGGAGGGGCAGCCGGGACGGGAACACTCCGCACCGGCACATTCGAAAGGTGGGGACGATGAGCAACATCACGCACGGTAACAACCCTCAGGAGATGCAGGAACTCGCGACACTTCTGACGCAGAAGTCGGAAGAGATCAACCAGATGGTCAACCAGCTCACCACGAAGCTCGGTTCGACCGGCTGGGAGGGCCCCGATGCCCAGCGTTTCCGCAGTGACTGGGAAGGCCACCGCGCCAAGCTCACCGCCATCGCCTCCGAACTCGGCACCGTGAGCCAGACGGTCCAGAAGAACAAGCAGGACCAGGAGACGGCTTCGTCGTAGCAGTTCCCCCGCCCACCGGCCCGCAGCTTCCGCTGCGGGCCGGTGGCCGTTAACGGCCGGGGCGGGTACCGTCCACCCGGCCGGTGGCAGCGGCACGCTGGTCCGCCCTGTAGCCGTAGGGCAAGATGGGAAAGTGACCCCACGAACCGAAGACGCCGCCGGCTCCGCCGCCACTGATCCTCCCGGAGCGGAGCTCCGTGAGGAGTACGCGCACCTCGCCGAGGAGATCCGGGCGCACCGTATCGCGTACTACCAGGACGCCGCGCCCACCATCTCGGACGCAGAGTTCGACACGCTCTTCCGGCGCCTGGAGGAGCTCGAGGCCCTGCATCCCGAGCTCGTCGCGAACGACTCCCCGACGCAGGAGGTCGGCGGTGCCGTCTCCGCCGCCTTCGCCCCGGTGGACCACCTCGCCCGGATGTACAGCCTCGAGGACGTCTTCTCCCTCGACGAGCTGAAGGCGTGGCTCGACCGCGCGTGCGCCGGGGTGGAGCAGCGCAGTCCCGGAGCGACCATCGCCTGGCTGACCGAACTGAAGATCGACGGCCTTGCGGTCAACCTGCTGTACCGCAGGGGCGAGCTGGTGCGAGCCGCCACCCGCGGTGACGGGGTCACGGGCGAGGACATCACGCACAACGTCCTCACCATCGCCTCGATCCCGCAGCACCTGGCCGGCTCGGACCACCCCGAGGAGGTGGAGGTCCGGGGTGAGGTCTTCTTCCCCACCAGGGAATTCGCCCAGCTCAACGAGCGGATGGTCGCCTCGGGGAAGGCGCCCTTCGCCAATCCACGGAACGCGGCCGCCGGTTCGCTGCGGCAGAAGGACCCCGCCATGACGGCGGAGCGTCCCCTGGACATGTACGTGCACGGCATCGGTGCGCGGACGGGCCTCTCGGCGCAGACGCAGTCCGAGACCTACGACCTGCTCAAGGCATGGGGCCTGCCGACGTCGCCGTACTACCGGGTGTTCACCACGCAGGACGAGGTGATCGGCTTCATCGAGCACCACGGGGACCACCGCCACGACCTGCTGCACGAGATCGACGGCATCGTGGTGAAGGTCGACAGCTTCGCGCTGCAGCGGGCGCTGGGCCACACCTCCCGCGTGCCGCGGTGGTCGGTGGCCTACAAGTACCCGCCGGAGGAGGTCAACACGAGACTGCTCGACATCATCGTCAGCGTCGGTCGGACCGGTCGCGTCACTCCGTTCGGCCAGATGGAGCCGGTCAGGGTCGCCGGGTCGACCGTGGGCATGGCCACTCTCCACAACCAGGAGGTCGTGAAGGCCAAGGGCGTCATGATCGGCGACATCGTGGTGCTGCGGAAGGCCGGCGACGTGATCCCGGAGATCGTGGGTCCCGTCGTCGCGCTCAGGGACCCCGCCAGGGTGCGGGAGTTCGTGATGCCCACCGAGTGCCGTCCTGCGGCACCCCGCTGCAGCCGGCGAAGGAGGGTGACGTGGACATCCGCTGCCCGAACGCCCGTTCCTGCCCGGTACAGCTGCGTGAGCGGGTCTTCCACCTCGCGGGCCGCGGTGCCTTCGACATCGAGGCGCTCGGCTACGAGGCAGCCGTCGCCCTCACTCAGCCCGCCGAGCCCGAGGTGCCGCCCATCACGACGGAGGCCGAGATCTTCGACCTGACGCCGGAGAAGCTCGCCGGGGTGAGGATCGAGCGCGACAAGAAGGTCAAGGGCGTGGTCACCGGCCGTGAGCTCGTGCCCTACTTCTACTCCAGGGGCACGGCCAGGAAGCCGTCCGAGCCGAGCGTGACCACCCGCAAGCTCTTCACCGAACTGGAGAAGGCGAAGAAGCAACCGCTGTGGCGCGTGCTGGTGGCCCTGTCGATCAGGCACGTGGGGCCCACGGCGTCGCGGGCGTTGGCGACGGCCTTCGGGTCGATGGACCGCATCCGGAACGCGAGCGAGGACGAGCTCGCGAACGTCGACGGTGTCGGCCCGACCATCGCCGCCGCGCTCAAGGAGTGGTTCGCCGAGGACTGGCACTGCGAGATCGTGGGCCGTTGGGCCGCTGCCGGGGTCCGGATGGAGGACGAGATCGACGAGAGCGCGCCGCGCACCCTGGAAGGGCTGACCGTGGTCGTCACCGGATCCCTGGAGCAGTACAACCGCGACGAGGCGAAGGAAGCCATCATCACGCGCGGGGGGAAGGCTGCAGGCTCGGTGTCGAAGAACACGAGCTACGTGGTGGCGGGGGAGAACGCGGGGACCAAGCTCGAGAAGGCCGAGGCCCTGGGCATCCCCGTCCTCGACGAGGAGGGCTTCATCGCACTGCTGCGGGACGGACCTGCCCCGCAACCGGACGCAGGCGGGACCCCGGCGGACGAGGGCGTGGACGAGGACCTGGACGAGGACGCGGAGATGCCAGGGGAGCTGCAGGCCGCGGCCGGTACCGGGATCGATGCCGAAGGAACACCATGACCGACGGGACGCAGCAGAACACCGTCCCGCCCGAGGCGCTCCTCCACCTCGCCCGGCAGGCGGCGGCGGCCGGCGCCGAGGTCCTCGCGCGCCGGGATCCGGACGCTCGACGCCACCCGGAAGAGCTCCGACAGCGACTGGGTCACGGCCTTCGACGTCGCAGCCGAGCAGGCGGTGCGCCGTGTCATCCTCGATTCGCGGCCTCACGACATCATCACGGGGGAGGAGCTGGGCACCACCGTGCCCTCCGGCCGTCGCGCGGGCGTCCCCGGGCTCAGGTGGTCCGTCGATCCGCTCGACGGCACCACCAACTTCATCCGGGGCATCGTCTACTACGGCACGTCCGTGGCGGTGGCGGACGACGGCGGCAGTGGCTCGCCGGCGTCGTGCACGCTCCCGCACTCCACCGCATCTACTGGGCCTCCCGGGGCGGCGGCGCGTGGCTCAGCGACCACGGTGCCGTGCGTCGCCTCGGCGGTCCCGCCGCCGCACGGGGACGCCTCCTCGCCACGGGGTTCTCCTACGATCCCGGCACGCGGGCCGCACAGGTGGGGGAACTGGGCGGGCTCCTCGACGGTTTCGGTGACGTCCGGCGCCTCGGCTCGGCGGCCCTCGACCTCTGCCTGGTCGCGGACGGCACCCTCGACGCCTTCGTGGAGCGCGGCCTCAACGAACACGATCTCGCGGCGGGCGCCCTGATCGCCGAGGAGGCAGGCGTCGTGGTGCACCGGCCCGAGCTGCGGCCCATGCTCGACGGCGGCCCCACGGAACCGGAACGGCTCGCAGCCGTGACCGTGGCCGGGCCGCCGGACTTCGTCGCACGGCACGCACCGAAGAGGCACACATGAGCACCCCGTCCTGGCAGCAGATCCTCTCCACCCTCGCGGGCGTCCGCTCCCGCGAGCTGTACGCGCTTGCCGTGCTCGGGGGAGCCGCTCGACGCGACACCGAAGGAGGTACGCAGGCTGGTCGACGCCGGGCTGCTCACGTCCGATCACGCCGTCGACGGTGATGTGTTCAAGGCCGTCCTCGCCGCTGCCGGCCCCGGTACCCCGAAGGGCGTCGACCGGTTCTTCCGCGAGGGCAGGATCGACGGGCTGCCGCGCGCCGGGCAGGACCGCGCCGACCTCCTGGCGCACCTGGCCGAGCGCCTCCTGCCCGCCGACGAGGAGATCGGCGAACCGGAGATCAACCGCCTCCTGGCGACCGTCACGCGGACGTCCCGACACTGCGTCGCGCGCTCGTCGACCACGGGTACGTCGAGCGGTACCCCGACGGCACCGGATACCGCCGGGTGACGGAAGCGTCCTGAGCAGGACTCCCAGCGAGAGGAACACGATGACCACCCCCGCGATCACGACGACGCGCACCATCCCGGACACCGGCGTCGACCTGCCGGTCCTCGGATTCGGCGGAGCCCCCATCGGCAACCTGTACCACCGGATGTCGGACGCCGAGGCGATCGGCGCCGTCGCCGCGGCCTGGAACGGTGGAATCCGGTACTTCGACACCGCGCCGCACTACGGGCTGGGCCTGTCGGAGACCAGGCTCGGCGCGGCCCTCGCCGGGCAGCGTCGGGACGACTACGTGCTGAGCACGAAGGTCGGCAGGCTCGTGCGGCCCAACACCTCCTCCGAGGACCTGGACGACGAGGGGTACGACGTCCCGAACGACCTGATGAGGGTCCGGGACTACTCGCGGGACGGAGTGCTGCGCTCCATCGAGGAGAGCCTGACCCGACTGCGGACTGACCGGCTCGACATCGTGTACATCCACGATCCGGACGAGTACTGGGAGCAGGCTCTGGACGGCGCGGTACCCACGCTCTCGGCGCTGCGGGACGAGGGCGTCATCGGAGCGTGGGGCGCGGGGATGAACCAGTCCGCCATGCTCACCCGCTTCGTCACCGAGACCGACATCGACGTCGTCATGCTCGCCGGCCGCTACACGCTGCTGGACCAGGGCGCAGCGGAGGACCTGCTCCCCGCCTGCATCGACCGCGACGTGGCCGTGGTGGACGTGGGAGTCTTCAACTCCGGGCTGCTCTCGACGAACCGGCCGGGAACCGGAGCCACCTACGACTACCATCAGGCACCGGAGCACCTGGTGGAGAAGGCGAACCGGCTGGCCGGCATCTGCGAGCGCCACGGGACCACCCTGCCCGCGGCGGCGGTCCGGTTCCCGTTCCGCCACCCCGCGGTGACCGGTGTGGTGCTCGGCATGCGGACGGCGGAGCAGGTGGAGAGGAACCTTGACCTGATGGCCCGCCCGGTGTCCGAGGACCTGTGGAAGGACCTGCAGGACCACGGATTCCTTGCCTGATACGCCGTCCGGGCATGGCACCATGGATCGGGTGACCACAGCACCGTCCGGGAACACCGTGTCCGGCTCCCGCATCACCATCCGGCCCCTTCGCCCGGAGGACCACGACGACGTCCGCCGCATCACGCGCGACGCCTACCTCGAGGCCGGCTACTTCGCCGATCCGGCGCACCCCTACATGGCCGTCCTGTCCGACATCGAGCACCGCGCGCAGCACGCCGAGGTGTGGGTGGCGGAGCGCGACGGCGTCGTGGTCGGCTCGGTCGCGCTGACCTTCGCGGGCCAGCGGTACACGGACATCGCCGTCGAGGGCGAGCTCGAGTTCCGGATGCTCGCCGTCGATCCGGGAGTGCAGCGCGCGGGTGTCGGCCGTGCCATGGTGGAGCGCATCATCGAGCACGCCCGCACACTGCCCGGTATCGAGGCGGTGAGCCTGACGAGCGGCTCCGACATGGTGCGGGCGCACCGCCTGTACGAGTCGATGGGTTTCGTCCGGGTGCCCGAGCGGGACTGGGAGGTCCCCAACGAGGACATCCTGCTCTGGGTCTTCCGCCTGCCACTCTGACGCGGAGGGAGCACCGGGCGCCCGCGGCCGATGCCGAGGCCTCCCGCTCCAGCACTAGACTGGACGCAGATACCCACGTCCGACTTCCAGGGGAGATCCATGGCTGAGATCAACCGGGACGACGTCGCGCACCTTGCGCGGCTCGCCCACATCGACATGACCGACGACGAGCTCGACCGCATGGCCGGGGAGCTCGCCGTGATCGTCGACTCCATCAAGAGCGTGAGCGAGGTGGCGGGCGACGACGTCCCGGCCACGAGCCACCCGATCCCGCTGAGCAACGTGTTCCGCGAGGACGTCGTGGGGGAGACCCTCACCAACGAGGAAGCACTCCTCGGCGCGCCCGACAACGCCGACGGACGCTTCCGGGTCCCTGCAATCCTGGACGGGGAGTAGCCCATGACCGAGATCATCCACCTCTCCGCGGACGCCCTCTCGCAGAAGCTCGCGTCGAAGGAGGTCTCCGCCGTCGAGGCGACGCAGGCCTACCTCGACCGCATCGCCGCCGTCGACGGCGCGATTCACGCGTTCCTCCACGTCAACACCGACGAGGCACTGTCCGTCGCCGCCGAGGTCGACAGGGCGCGTGCGGACGGGGACGCCCTGCACCCGCTGGCAGGCGTGCCCATCGCGGTGAAGGACCTCATCGTGACCAAGGGTCAGCCCACCACGGCAGGCTCGAAGATCCTCGAGGGGTGGCAGAGCCCGTACGACGCGACCGTGGTCCGGAAGCTCCGCGCCGCGAGGATGCCCATCCTCGGCAAGACCAACCTCGACGAGTTCGCGATGGGCTCCTCGACGGAGCACTCCGCCTACGGCCCCACCCGTAACCCGTGGGACCTGGACCGCATCCCCGGCGGATCCGGCGGTGGCTCCGCAGCCGCCGTCGCGGCCTTCGAGGCGCCACTGGCCCTCGGCACCGACACCGGCGGCTCCATCCGCCAGCCCGGTGCCGTGACCGGAACGGTCGGCGTGAAGCCCACCTACGGCGGTGTCTCGCGCTACGGAGCCATCGCGATGGCCTCCTCGCTCGACCAGATCGGACCCGTGTCCCGGACCGTCCTCGACAGCGCCCTCCTGCACGAGGTCATCGGGGGCCACGACCCGCACGACTCGACGTCGCTCACCGACCCGGTCGGCGCACTCGTCGAGGCCGCCCGGATGGGCCAGGTCGAGGGCATGCGCATCGGCGTCATCAAGGAGCTGCAGGGCGAGGGCTACCAGACCGGCGTGCTCACCCGCTTCTCCGAGTCGCTCGAGCTGCTGCGCTCGGCGGGAGCGGAGATCGTCGAGGTCTCCTGCCCCAACTTCCGGTACGCGCTCGGCGCCTACTACCTGATCATGCCTTCGGAGGCCTCCAGCAACCTCGCCAAGTACGACGGCGTGCGCTTCGGCCTGCGCGTCGTGCCCGAGGGCGCTCCGACCATCGAACGCGTCATGGGGGCCACCCGCGCGGCCGGCTTCGGCGACGAGGTCAAGCGCCGCATCATCCTCGGCACCTACGCGCTGAGCGCCGGCTACTACGACGCCTACTACGGCTCCGCGCAGAAGGTCCGCACACTCATCCAGCGGGACTTCGCCGCCGCGTTCGAGCAGGCGGACGTGCTGATCTCCCCGACCGCGCCGACCACGGCGTTCAAGCTGGGCGAGAAGCTCGACGACCCGCTGGCCATGTACCTCAACGACGTCGCGACCATCCCGGCGAACCTCGCCGGAGTGCCCGGCCTGTCACTGCCGGGAGGTCTCGCGGACGAGGACGGACTGCCCGTCGGCATCCAGCTCCTCGCGCCGGCGCGTCAGGACGCGCGCCTCTACCGCGTGGGCGCGGTCCTCGAATCACTGCTCGAAGAGTCGTGGGGCGGCCCGCTGCTGGCCAAGGCCCCGGCCATTGAAGAGATCACAGGTGGGAAGTAATGACTGCTGGTACCGATGAGGTCCTGTCCTTCGACGAGGCCATGGAGAAGTACGATCCCGTCCTCGGGTTCGAGGTCCACGTGGAGCTCAACACGAGGACGAAGATGTTCTCCTCCGCGCCCAACGCCTTCGGGGACGTCCCCAACACGAACGTGACGCCGGTGGACCTCGGCCTGCCCGGCGTCCTGCCCGTCGTCAACGGTGTGGCCGTGGAGTCCGCCATCAAGATCGGCCTCGCGCTGGGCTGCAGGATCGCCGAGAAGTGCTACTTCGCGCGCAAGAACTACTTCTACCCGGACACGCCGAAGAACTTCCAGACCTCGCAGTTCGAGGACCCCATCGCCTACGACGGCTCCATCGACATCGAGCTGGCCGACGGCACCGTCTTCACGGTGGAGATCGAGCGGGCGCACATGGAGGAGGACGCCGGCAAGCTCACCCACATGGGTGGCTCGACGGGCCGCATCCAGGGCGCCGAGTTCTCCCTCGTGGACTACAACCGCGCCGGTGTCCCGCTGATCGAGATCGTCACCAAGCCGATCCAGGGCGCCGGATCCCGCGCTCCCGAGCTCGCGAAGGCCTACGTCGCCGCGATCCGCGAGATCGTCAAGAACCTCGGCGTCTCGGATGCGCGCATGGAGCGCGGCAACGTGCGCTGCGACGCGAACGTCTCGCTCCGTCCGCACGGCCAGGAGGCGTTCGGCACGCGCACCGAGACGAAGAACGTGAACTCCCTGCGCGCCGTCGAGCACGCCGTCCGGTACGAGATCCAGCGGCACGCCGCCGTTCTCGATTCCGGGACGCCGATCCTGCAGGAGACGCGCCACTGGCACGAGGACACCCGTTCGACGACGTCCGGCCGGCCCAAGTCCGACGCCGACGACTACCGCTACTTCCCCGAGCCGGACCTCGTGCCGGTCGTGACGAACGACGCCTGGATCGAGAAGCTCCGCGCCGAGCTCCCCGAGCCCCCTGCCGAGCGCCGCAAGCGGCTGCAGACCGACTGGGGCTATTCCGACGCCGAGTTCCGCGACGTCGTCAACGCCGGAGTGATGTCCTCGATCGAGGACACCATCGCGGCAGGCGTCAGCGCCGCCGTCGCCCGCAAGTGGTGGATGGGCGAGATCTCGCGCCGAGCCAAACTGGCCGACGTCGAGCCTGCCGAACTGGGAGTCACGCCCGAACTGATCGTGGAGCTCAACAGCCTCATCGAATCCGGCAAGATCAACGACAAGCTCTCCCGCGACGTGCTCGACGGCGTCCTCGCCGGCGAGGGCACGCCCGCCGAGGTCGTCGAGAAGCGCGGCCTCGCGGTCGTGTCCGATGACGGCCCGCTGCTCGAAGCGATCGACGGCGCACTCGCGGCCCAGCCGGACGTCGCCGACAAGATCCGCGGCGGCAAGATCCAGGCCGTCGGCGCGATCGTCGGTGGGGTCATGAAGGCCACGCGCGGGCAGGCCGACGCCGGGCGGGTGCGTGAGTTGATCCTCCAGCGCCTCGGCGTCGAAGGCTGATCCGCCGGACGTCCGACCGGGGGAGGGCGTGATGGCGGTTCTGCCGAGGGCGGAGGCGGACATCACGCCCTCTCTCGTCCTGTCCCTGCTGTCCGAGCAGCACCCGGACCTCGCGGGACGAGCCCTGACCTATGCGGGCAGCGGCTGGGACAACGCGCTCTTCCGGCTGGGGGAGGACCTCGTGGTGCGGCTGCCCCGACGGGCTGTGGCCGATCCGCTGATGGTCGCGGAGCAGCGATGGTTGCCGGGCCTCACCGCGCAGCTGACCCTGCCGACGTCGGTGCCCGTGCGGACGGGTGGCCCAGGGGCCGGTTACCCCTGGCACTGGTCGATCTGCCGGTGGATCCCCGGAGCGTCAGGGCTCACTGTTCCGCGCGCCGATCGCGGCCGGATGGCCCGCCCCCTCGCCCGCTTCCTGTTCGAGTTCCAGCG
>WNZI01000066.1 GCA_009728235.1 Vibrio cholerae
CAGTGAGCGTTTCATGGCGAAGACGAAGGACAGGAATCTGCGGCGGTGGATCCATGGCCAGCACGACGCCTACTTCAGCTCCTTCGCGAGCCGCCGCGTGGTCCTCGAGGCCTTCCGGGCCTCCATCTCCGGCACGGTCCGTGACCGCGCGCGGGAGCTCTGCATGCCAGTGCTGCTCGTCGCCGCGGAGCAGGACGACATCGGGTCCGTGGCGAGCCAACGCGACCTGGCGGCCCTCATCCCGAACGCGGCACTCGACGTCATCCCGGACGTCGGGCACCTCATCCACTACGAGAAGCCGCGCGAGGCCGCGGAGCTCATCGAGGACTTCCTGAAGGACGTGCACGCATGAGGATCCTGTTCGACGCGCGCTTCACCCGCACGGACCAGCACGACGGCATCAGCCGCTACGGGGCGAGCCTGATCAGCGCGCTCGCCGCGACGGACGACGTCGTGATGCTCATCAGCGACCCCCGGCAGCTCGCCCTGCTGCCGGACGTCCCGCACATCCGCATCAACAGTCCGCTCTCCCCCTCGGAGCTGTTCGTCGCACTGCGCATCAACGCCCTGTCGCCCGACGTCGTGGTCTGTCCGATGCAGACCATGGGTTCCTGGGGTCGCAGGTACCCCCTGGTGCTCACCCTGCACGACCTCATCTACTACCAGAACCCGACGCCGCCGTCATTCCTCCCGCTTCCCGTCCGCCTGCTATGGCGCTTCTACCACCTCGCCTACTGGCCGCAGCGGCTGCTGCTGAACCGGGCCGACGTCGTGGCCACCATCTCCGCCACCACGGCAGGTCTCATGGCCGAGCACCGGTTGACCCGCCGCCCGGTCATGATCGTCGGCAATGCGCCGCAGCCCGCCGGACGCCGTCGGGACCCCGGAGCCCCGAGGTCGCCTTCGTTGCTGTACATGGGTTCCTTCATGCCCTACAAGAACGTCGGGACCCTCGTCCGCGCGATGGAGCTGCTCCCAGGGCACGTGCTCCACCTGCTGAGCAGGATCACACCGGAGCGTCGGGCCGAGCTCGCCGCCCTCGCCGGTGATCCGGAGCAGGTCGTCTTCCACAACGGCGTCTCCGACGCCGAGTACGCGGACCTGCTCGACGATTCGACGGCGCTGGTCACCCTGTCAAAGGCTGAGGGATACGGCCTCCCCATCATCGAGGCGATGGCCACGGGTACCCCGGTGATCGCGAGCGACATCCCGATCTTCCGGGAGGTGGGTGGCACGGCGGCCCTGTTCGTCGACCCGGACGACCCGGAATCCGTCGCCTCAGCGGTTCGTTCCCTGGACCGGCCCGGGCGGTGGGCCGAGGCGTCACGTGCCGGCCTCGAGCAGGCCGCGACCTACTCCTGGACCACGTCCGCGGATCAGCTACGGCAGGCCTGTGCCCGCGCGATCGCCGAGCACCGCGCAGCACGGCGGGTCGGGGCGGGTGCAGGGCGGGCGACGCGGGACTGACATGACGGACCTCCAGTGCCCTGCGTCCGCGGTGCTGCTCGACGAGGACGCCGCGGCACCGGCGTGGCTCGCCCGGCTGCCGGTCGCCGGGCGTTTCCGGGCGAACGGCCGCCGCGCGATCATCGAACTCGTGGACGACACGGCGGACCAGTACCGGGGAGAGACCTTCGTGGTGACCGCGCCCCAGAAGGAGCTCCTGGCTGCCCTGGCCTGCCACGGTATCTACTCGCCGCCGCCCCTCCTGGTCGACGTGGATGCATCCGGGTGGCGCAGCGCTCCTCACCCCTGAACCGCTCCCGGTTGACTGCGGATGAACCTAGAGCACGCCGAGAGCGTCCAGCCGGATGTGCACGGGTTCCCCGGTGCGCTTGGCGGACAGCGCCGCGCGGCGGCCCGCAACTGGCGGGTGATTCCGGCTGCAGCCCGGTAGGAGAAGAACAGCAGCACCCGGTGGCTCCCCTGCCCTGCCAGGGCATCGGTGGGCGGAGCGGGTCTCTCCCCCGCACGCTTCGGCACGACGGCGGAGCGCGCAGCCAGCGCCGCCTCACGCCTCACGTCGGGAGGAACGGGGGCAGGACCGACCACCCGCGCAGCGCCCTCCGTGTCCATTCCGTCGAGGAAATGGCCGAGGGCCTCGCGGCTTCCCGTCAGTACCGCGTATCGGACGGCGGGAGGCAGACCGAGTTCGTGCCGCTCGACGAGTTCGCGTGCCGCAGCCCCGGCCGGTCCCAGCGCACGAGGTGACCGACCGCGACGTCGTCGTCGCCCGTGATCACCACCGTTCCGCCGTCGGACGAGGGCCGCGCGAGGATGGCCGCGGAGAACCACCGTCGCAGCGCCTCCTCGCCCGCGCGCAGGGATTCCCTGCTGAGCATCGCGTTGCCGTCGAGCAGGATGACCGCCGAGTATCCGCGCGACGCGACGGGTTCCGCTCCCGGCGTCGCCACGACGACGGCCGGCACGTCCTCGACCGTGTCGACGATGTGCTCGCCCGCCGACGAGACCACCGGTACGCCGGGGAAGGCCCGGCCGAGCTCCTCGGCCGTGCGGCTGGCGCCGGCGACGGTCGCACGGATCCGGGTCCCCCCGCACTCGGGACAGGACCAGTGATTGTCCGGCCGGCTGCACCAGCGGCATGCCAGGGGTGCGTTGCGGCCGGTCTGTGTGAGCGGACCGGCGCAGACGGAACACCGGGCAGGGTGTCGGCACCGGTCGCAGGCGAGTGCCGGAGAGAACCCGGTCCGCGCTACCTGGAGCAGAACCGGTCCGCGCTTCAGCCCGGCCTGCGCAGCCGCCCAGGCAGCGTGCGGGATACGCGCCTGCGCGGCGAGGGGATCGCGTTCCATCTGGTAGGCGTCTGCTGCGTGGACCACGCGCGGCGTCGACCGACGCACCTCGTTGCGTTCCGCCTGGATGCTATGGGCCCAGCCGGTCTCGACGAGGCGCTGGCCCTCCGTCGTGCGCGCGAAGGAGGAGATGAGCATCGCCGCCCCCTCCTGCCCGGCACGCAGCAACGCCACGTCACGGGTGTGCTGGTAGGGCGCCCGCTGCTCGATGTGCTGGTCGTCGCCGTCGTCCCATACGCAGACGAGGCCCAGGTTCCTCACCGGTGCGTACGCGGCCGACCGTGTCCCGACGGCGACCGTCGCCGTTCCGTGCAGGATGCGCAGGAAGTTGCGGTACCTCGGGGTCGCGCCGTCCTCGCCCGTCAGTCGTGCGACGGCGTGCGCGCCGAGCCGTGCGACGAGTGCCGCTTCCACGCGGGCGAGGTCGCGCTGGTCGGGAACGACGACGACAGAGCCTCGCCCGGAGCCGGCTGCAGCCTCCACCGCGTCGGTGATCTCCTCGCTCCATGAGGCAGCTCCGAACCCGCCGAGGCTCGTCAGGACGGCGCGCGGCGATTCGCCTGCGCGAAGATGCTGCAGGTAGGCGGGTCCGTTCGGGTATCGGCGGAAGCCGGATGCGGGTGGAACGGAGGCCGGTGAACCTCCGAGACCGTCCGCAGACACAGCCGCCGGTGCGCCCGAAGGGGTGAGGCTTCCTGCAACGCCGTCTTCCGGTGCGAACTCGGACTCCACCCGCGCCATTCTCGGCGGCACCGCCGAGCGCAGCACGTCGCTCACCGTGCCGACGGACCGCGCGGCGATCGCCTCCGCGAGGGCCAGGATCTCGGGGACCAGGACCTGCTGGGGCGAGATGACCTTCGCCAGTGGCAGCAGTGTCGCCGTCGTACTCGCTTCCCCGACCCGTTGCGCGAGGAAGCCCGCGTGCTCGCGCCCTGCGAAGCGCACCTTGACGCGCACGCCGGGCTGCGCTTCCCGGTCCATGACGGCAGGCACCGCGTAGTCGAAGAACCTGTCGAGGTGGGGAAGCTGCGCATCCAGGATCACGCGGGCTACGGGCAGCACCGCGGCACGCTCGGGATCGGACAGCGGAAGCTTCGCGGCTCCGAAGCCGTGCAACAGCGAGAGCTGCCCGTCGGGGTTGGTCCGCTTCGTGTCCGTCATGATGCTGCAGCCTCCGATCGCCCGCGAACGCTGCTTCCTCCCGCCTCAGGCGTTGAAGTAGCTCCGCAGCGTGTCCACACGGTCGAGGCGCTCCCAGGTGAAGTCGTCCTCCTCCCGGCCGAAGTGGCCGTGCGCAGCGGTGCGCTGGTAGATCGGACGCTTGAGGTCGAGGGCGTTGATGATTCCGAGGGGGCGGAGGTCGAAGATCTCCTGGATAGCCACCCCGATCGCCTGCGGGTCCACGGATTCGGTGCCGAAGGTCTCGACATAGATACCCACGGGCTGGGCCATGCCGATGGCGTAGGCGATCTGGATCTCCGCGCGCGGGCGAGCCCGGCCGCGACGACGTTCTTCGCGACCCAGCGCATGGCGTAGGCGGCGGAGCGATCGACCTTCGAGGGATCCTTGCCACTGAACGCTCCCCCGCCGTGCCGGGCCATCCCGCCATACGTATCGACGATGATCTTGCGGCCGGTGAGACCGGCATCCCCTACCGGTCCGCCGATCACGAAGGCGCCGCCAGGATTCAGGATGTGCCGGACCGAGGAGGTATCGAGCTCCGACTCCGCCAGGACCGGGGTGATGACGTGCTCCACCAGGTCGGAGCGGAGGTCGTCGAGGGAGATCTCGGCGGAGTGCTGGGAGGAGATGACGACCGAATCGATGGAGACCGGGCGGTCGCCGTCGTACCCGATGGTCACCTGCGTCTTGCCGTCCGGACGCAGGTACGGCAGCGTGCCGTTCTTCCGCACCGCCGTGAGGCGCTCCGAAAGGCGGTGCGACAGCCAGATCGGCGTCGGCATCAGCACCGACGTCTCGTCACTGGCATAACCGAACATGATGCCCTGGTCACCGGCGCCCTGCGCGTCGTAGGGATCGGCGCTCGTCCCTTCTCGCGTCTCGAGCGACGTGAACACGCCGTTGGCGATCTCCGCGCTCTGCTGCCCGATCGACACGGACACACCGCAGCGCGCGCCGTCGAACCCGTTGGCCGAGGAGTCGTACCCGATGCCGAGGATGGTCTTGCGGACGATGTCCGGGATCTCGACGTACGCCTCCGTGGTGACCTCACCCGCCACATGCACGAGCCCTGTGGTCACGAGGGTCTCCACCGCAACCCGGGAGTCCGGATCCTGCAGGAGAAGACCGTCGAGGATGGCGTCGCTGATCTGGTCACAGATCTTGTCAGGATGACCTTCCGTCACCGATTCCGAGGTGAAAAGGCGCAGGGGGGAATCGGTGCTCGGTGAATTCACGTGCTCACTCTACTTGGTCGTGAGGACAGGAGAACCCGGTGCTACACGGCAGGACCCCAAGCGTCGGAATGTTCCATTCCGTTGCGTCCGTCGTCTCAGCAGCACGCCGGGTTCCGGACCGGCCCGTCAGAGCCGGTCCTCGTTCGGCTAGCTGAGGTCCGTTATCAGGGCCGATGCGGCACAATCGCGGATCCCGTTGATCCCGGCAACCGTGGTCTCCTTGTCGTCGTAGGGCTCGCTGGTGACCAGCGTCGCCCCATCGTCTCCGGTGAGCCGGAAGAGAAAATGGTTCTCCTCACGATAGATCTCGAACCGACCTGCCATAACTGCCTCCTGGTCATCCTGTGCTGATGAGTGTTCGGGTCCGGATCGGCGGCGAGCGCGAACCATCACGTTGCCACCTCCCTACCGAAGTCACCGTAGGCGGTGACGCTGCTGACGTCGATGATCCTTCCAGAGTCCGGTGTGGCGAGCCGTCGTGTCACAGGGTCCGCCGCTCGATTGACTTCGGCGCGATGAGAGGTGGCTCCCGCTCGCCGGCCGCACGCCGCCACGGCGTCGCTCTTGACAGCCGTGCACGAACGGAAGCACGATGAAGTTATTAAGGAAAGCGGTTTCCCATCGGACAAAGTGATGGGGCGTTCTCCTTCACCACGACATCAAGGGAGATGATGATGGTTTCGTTCATCCACAGGAGAACGCCACGTAGAGCGCTGGGAGCGGCGGCAACCGCAGCGGTCGCGGCAGCACTGCTCGTGGTGACGCCGGCCGCTGCGGCACCCGAGAACGCACCGATCCGCCAAGCGGAATACCTCGACCGGGCTCCGGTCGCCGTCACCACGGAGGCCGGCGTCTACGTCGGCTGGCGGATGCTCGGACTCGACGCGGAATCCATCGGGTTCCATGTGTACAGGGATGGGGTCCGCATCACGTCGGCGCCGATCACTGGGAGTACGAACCTGGTCGACCCGGAAGGAACCGGCGCCTCGGTCTACCGCGTGACCGCACTCATCGACCAGCGTGAAGTGACGGTCACCGACGAGTTCACACCGTGGGGCGATCAGTCCCTGGACATCCCCATCCAACGGCCCGCGGGTGGCACGACCCCGGCGGGTGAGGCATATGAATACGAAGCCAACGATGCGTCGGTAGGTGATCTCGACGGCGACGGAGAGTACGAGATCGTCCTGAAGTGGAATCCGACGAACGCGAAGGACAACTCACGCTCCGGCTATACCGGCAACGTCTATCTCGACGCCTACAAGCTGGACGGCACCCTGCTGTGGAGGGTCGACCTCGGCCGCAATATCCGCGCCGGAGCGCACTACACACAGTTCCAGGTGTTCGACTACGACGGCGACGGCCGAGCCGAGGTTGCACTGAAGACCGCGGACGCCACGATCGACGGAGTGGGAACGGTCATCGGCGACGCAGCTGCGGATCACCGGAACACGAGCGGCTATGTCCTGAAAGGGCCTGAGTACCTGACCGTCTTCGAGGGTGCGACGGGTGCAGCGCTGGACAGCGTCGACTACGTACCGGCGCGCGGAGAGCTCTCGTCGTGGGGCGACACCTACGGCAACCGGATGGACCGGTTCCTCGCCGGCACCGCCTACCTCGACGGCGAGCACCCCAGCATGATCTTCAGCCGTGGGTACTACTCGAAGACCTATGTCGCCGCGTTCGACCTCGTCGACGGCGAGATCCAGCAGCGCTGGCTGTTCGACTCGACCGCCTCCGGTAACCAGTTCGCCGGGCAGGGCAACCACAACCTCTCGATTGCCGACGTCGACTCCGATGGCGCCGACGAAATCGTGTTCGGTTCGATGACGATCGACGATGACGGTACGCCGCTCTACAACACCGGCCTGGGTCACGGCGACGCGATGCACGTCGGCGATCACCTACCTTCCCGCGAAGGACTCGAGGTATTCGCGGTCCACGAGAGTATGCCCAGTAGCGGCCAACGCGCAGCGACGATGCGCGATGCCGCGACCGGCGAGATCCTCTGGTCGACACCCGGCACCCGTGACACCGGCCGCGGAGCCGCGGGCGACATCGACCCGACCCACGACGGCAACGAGGCCTGGTCCATCGGAGGCACCTACAAGTACAACTCGAAAGTAGGAACGCTCCGAGCGGCAGATGGGGCTGAGCTCGGCACGAGCATTCCCGCAGCGAACTTCCTCACCTGGTGGGACGGGGACCTGTTGCGCGAGATCACCGATCACGACTACACCGACCCCCTGGAGCTTGCCACGGGCGCAACGCCGACCATCTCGAAGTGGAACTGGGAGTCGAGCACGGAAGAACGACTGCTCACCCTCGACGGCACCCTGACCGGCAACGGCACCAAGGGCAACCCGGCACTGCAGGCCGACCTCTTCGGCGACTGGCGCGAGGAGCTCGTCTACCGCAGCGCCGACCACACGTCACTCAAGGTCTTCACCACGACCGATCTCACGGAGCATCGGATCCGCACCCTGATGCACGACCCGGTGTACCGGATGGGCGTAGCGTGGCAGAACACTGCCTACAACCAGCCCCCGCACACGAGCTTCTTCCTCGGGGCGGGAATGGAGAAGCCGGCCGCTCCGGACATCGCCTATGTGAATGCCCCGGTGCGCGATGAGACGGCGCCCGGAGTGACAGGGGTGAAGGACACGAAGGTCGGTGCGAAGCGGGGCCTCGTGGTCGATGTACAGGCAACGGATGCCGAATCCGGCATCCGTTCCCTCACCGTCACCTTCGACGGGAGAGAGCTCACCGGGGTGGATGGCCGCTACGACCTGCCCATCGAAGGCCTCAAAGGCAGCTTCGAACTGAGCGCGACCGCGGTGAACCACGCCGGGATCGAAACGACCGTCACGGCCGAGATCACCGTACGGCCAGGCAACGGAAAGGCACAGACACACGACAAGGGCAACTGATCGGACCGACCACGGGAACGGGCGGCGGGGCGAGTGCCCTGCCGCCCGTTTGCGCGTACTTCTTCTCCGGCAGTTCCCGGACGTGCGTGATGTGGAGACACCTCGGTTCAACGAATCGATGCGAGAAGGGTCAGCGCCGTTCGCGTACCGGCCTCGGCAGACATGGCGTGCGCGACGTCGACAGTGCGGGAGCGGCCCTGTTCCGCTGTGTCCAGCGCGGTGTGAAGACGGAGTGTCGTCAGTGCGCGCGGTGGAATCGGAGCCGGCGTCAGTCCCGCTTCGTGCAGGCGGGACGCCCAGAACGGCTGATCGGCGATGAAGGGTACGATCACTGACGGTGTCGCGGCGGCCATCGCGGCGTGGATCGTGCCGATGCCACCGTGGTGCACCGCAGCTATCGCCTGCGGAAGCACAAGCGCATGGGGCACGGCTCGGACGACCAGCACGTCCCTGGCGCGACGGTCCGGTGGCACATCGATGCCGCCGAGACCGGTGGCTACGAGACAGCGAGCCCCGTGAGCGCGCACTGCGTCGATGATCGCGCGTCCGCGTCCTGTGGCGTCTCCCGCCGCCATCGAACCGAAGCCCGCATAGACGAATGAGCCTTCGGTGATGAACTCGGTCACCTCGGGTTGGAGAGCGGCTGGTTCGTGCGCTCGGATCCACGGTCCGGTCAGGTGTACCGAGTCCGGCCAGTCGGGGGGACGGGAGAGGATGGCAGGGCTGATGGGCATGAGGGTGACGGTGGGGGCTGAGGATGTGCGCGTTCCTTCGCCGAGCATCGCGCGCACCTCGTCGAGCTCGGACCGGAACATCACCGATGCGACGGCAGCCCCTCGATACGTCAATCGATTCAGCGGGCCGAGCCCACGAGCAACGGTGCCCGGTGCAGGAAAAGCTCTGGTCGGGGTGAGAGACGGCACGGTCTCGACTGCTACGTGTGGCACTCCCAGGGCATCCGCTACGAGCGGAGCCGACAGGACTTTCGGGTGATACACGATCAGGTCGGGTTCGTACTCGAGCGCCGCTCGCGCACTACCGACGATGACGCCTCGCATCACCGGACGCACTACGGAGAGGTAGTTGCGGAGTGCCGCCGCGACGGAGACCCCCTGCTGCTGGATCATTCTCGTGTAGTCGACCCCCATGCTCACCACATCGAGGCCACCCATCTGAACGCCCGAGTTCTCCGGAGCGACCAGGCGTACCTGATGCCCCGCCGCGAGTGCCTGCTCCGCCAGGGCTGCGAAGGGTTCGACGTCGCCTCGCGAGCCCGCCGTCAGCAGGAGAATCCTCATCGTCGTTCCCCGCAAACGTTCCTCTCGACAGGGAACCACTCCCGGGTGGTGACGACACCGCGACCGTCGGCCCTGGTGATACGGCGCACACCTGAAACTTCATCGAGGGTCATTCGGCATAGCAGCATGCGCTGATCCTACTGATGAGCTGTGCCGTCCCGCCGATTTCTCCCATAGCGCGGGAAGCGGACGGCAGTCAGGCGGAATCCGTTTGCCCGCTGATCTGTTTTCGGGTTCCTGCGGTGACCCATCCCGACGACCGCCTCACCTGGCCTCGCTGGGTGCGTGGGCCAGCATGCTCAACCCCACGATGGGTGGCATACGCATTCAGGTCCGAGCGCACCTGACCGGACCAGGTGATGATCCAGGTCGATGGTGAAATGGCCACAATCTTTCCTACGACCAGGCCAAGGATGATGCCAAGGGTGAGGCGAGAGCTGAAGGCGTCAACGCAACGACAGTGTCGAATGGTGGGTCAAGGGGTATGACCTGTTCCTGGCCGCGAAGTCGGTGGCATCGATCAAAGGCACGGGAGCTGGCGATCAATTCTCACTCCCCGCCCTACGCCGGTCATGGACAACGGCTACCGGCTACCGGCTACCGGCTACCCGATCACACGCATCCGTCAGCGAAGTCCCTGATGGAGTAGCGAGCCTCGTCATCGGTGACGAACACCAGCGTGAGCAATAGGCTCCCCACCGCACTTTTCGATGCGGTTACTTGATGCGGGCGTAGGTCTCCCACTTGTGGGCCTCACCTCCTGCCTTCTCGTACACACGGGTCAAGGAAGTTGGTTCGGATATGATCGCGTGATGAATTCCGCTGTCTCGTTCTTCTCGCGGCCGACACCGATCGACTCCGCACCTCGGCTCGCGCGGGCAATCGGGCTCGACGCCGGCCGGCTGTTGATCAAGCGGGACGACCTCATCGGTCTCGGTGGTGGCGGTAACAAGGTCCGGAAACTCGAGATCACAATAAGTGCTGCACTGGCGGCCGGAGCAAGCACAGTCATCACGACCGGCGCGCCTCAGAGCAACCACGCTCGCTTGACGGCTGCCGCTGCAGCACGATGCGGACTTCGAAGCGTTCTCGTGCTCGAGGGTGAGGCGCCGTCCCGCCTGCAAGGAAATCTTCTGCTCGACGAGCTCTTCGGAGCCGAGATCGTGTTCGCCGGGAATCGCGAAGCAGCAACGGTCGCTGCCGAACAAGCCTCTTCACCGGGCGCCTTCCTGATTCCCTTCGGCGGCACCAGTGCGGCGAGCGCGGTCGCCTACCAGCGGGCTGGCGAAGAATTACTGAGTCAAGTTCCAGACCTCGGAGTTGTCGTCGTCGCGGTGGGATCCGGCGGGACAATGGCGGGCCTGGCCGCAGCCCTCGGCACCTCTCGAGTGCTCGGAGTGGCCACCGGGGCGGTAGCGGATGCACATGCCACGGTGAGCTCGCTTATGACCGAGATGGGAATGCCGGCGGAAGGCCTGCGCATCGACGACTCGCAGATCGGTGAAGGCTATCAATATCTGACGACAGCAGTCCGACAAGCGATGACCTTAACGGCTCGCACCGAGGGGATCGTCCTCGACCCCACGTATACCGGTCGCGCAATGGCTGGACTGATCGCAGCAGCATCAACCGATGTGACTCCTCCTGGCCGTGTGGTGTTCCTCCACACCGGTGGTCTTCCCGGGCTGTTCGGTCATCCTGACCTGCACGACGGAGGTTCAGCCGATGCCGCAAGGGTCCCGATGGCTCCTTAAGCGGCCCGATTGTGTGAGTTGCCTATCCAACCGTGACGAGGGATGGCCTCAAACACAGCTGCGAAACCTTGACCCCGTGCGGCCGATGGCCATGTCACGGCTCCGCACGGCGAGAGCTCAGGGAGCGGACCACAACGGGTGGCTGCCGAGCGAGGGATGGCTTCTGACGGAATCGAAGTTGTAGTCGTAGGTCGGTGTCCGATCGATCCGGTGGATACGGCGTGCCCGTGTTGCCGCCGCCTGGGGTGGTCTCTCTCGGTCAGGCTGGTGTCGGTGTGAGCGTTTGGAGACCGGTCACCCGTAGGAGGTCGAGTTTGGCCTCGTCCGCGCTTCCCGGTGCGGCTGTGTAGACGACGATGCGCAGGTCGCTGCCGGGAGTGGTCAGCACGTCACAGTCGATGGTGATCGGTCCGACCGGGGTGGACGTCACCGTCTTGCGGCTCGACCGGTGTTCGGCGATGCGTGCTTCCGCCCAGCGGCGCTCGAACTCGGGGGACTCGGTACGGAGCCGTGCAACCAGGTTCTTGAGATCCTTGTCCTGCGGGTAGCGGCCGACGGCGGCGCGAAGGTCCGCTGCGAGGTCCCTGGCGAACTCCTCTTCGTGTTGCTCGTCGAAGTCGGTTCCTGCATGCCCGGATGTGAAGTGGCGCCAGACCAGGTTTCGCTCGATTCCCGCATACCGGGAAGGGTCACCATTGAGCGCGGCCCAGAGCGGGTTCCAGAGCAGGATGTCATGGGTAGCGCTGAAGACGGCCATCGGCACGTCGACCAGACGATCGATGATGCGGTGCACTCCGGGGCTGATGTGCTGGGGAACTACTCCCGCTGAGGGTGGGGCAGCTCCTGCGGACCGGTAGAGATGGTCGCGCTCGTCGTCGGTCAGACGCAGCGCGTTCGCCAGAGCTCGGAGCAACTGGGGAGATGGATTTCGGGCGCGGCCCTGTTCGAGGCGCACGATGTAGTCGACGCTGATTCCGGCCAAAGATGCGAGCTCTTCGCGTCGGAGGCCGGCAGTGCGCCGACCCGAGTTGGCTGGGAAGCCGACATCGGCAGGTCCCACCCGCTCCCGCCATGCTCTGAGGACGCTGGCGAATTCGGTCATGTCTTCATTGTCCTCTCAGCCGACACGATCATGGTGGTACTCGCAGTCCCCCTGTCAACGGGTGCCTGTATGAGTCGGCACGGGGGACGCACGATAGATGCATGACAACAACACTGATCACCGGAGCCAACAAAAGCCTCGGCCTCGAAACCGCCCGCCGACTCATCGAGGCGGGCCACATCGTCTACGCGGGAATGCGTGACCTCGCCAATGCCGAGGCGGCACGCGCATTCGGCGCCCACCCAGTACAGCTCGACGTCACCGACCAGGCGAGCGTCGAGGCCGCACTGAGCTCCTTGCCGGAACTCGATGTGCTGGTGAATAACGCCGGCATTCTCGGCACTTCATTCGGCGTCGACGACCTCAACCCGGAGGTCATGCAGGAAGTACTCGACACCAACGTGATCGGGATCGTCCGCGTCACCCAAGCCGCCCTACCCCTCCTCCGCGCGTCCCATCACCCTGTGATCGTCAATGTCTCCTCGGGAGTCGGTTGGCCACGCTTCCTCAGCACCGAGGGACACGATGAGTTCCCTGTGCCGGCCATCCCTTATGCGGCATCGAAAGCCGCCGTCATCACTCTGACAGTGCAGTACGCGAAGAACCTGCCCGCGTTCCGCATCAATGCAAGCGACCCCGGATACACCGCCACCGACTTCAACGGACACGGAGGACACCAGACGGTGACCGAGGGGACGGATGCAACGGTCGCCCTCGCCCTTGTCGCAGCTGACGGGCCGACCGGCGAGTTCCACAACCGGCACGGACGAATTCACTACTGATCATTCCAGCCCATGTGACCGACTGCGTGAAGTAGGTCGGGTGACACCGGTGCGGTGAACACCACAAGTTCCCGGCTATCGTCTTCTTGAACCCCGCACGGATCAGCGCGATCACGGGCACCTCGGGGCGGGTGGTGGTCCTCGCAACACGTCAGGGTCGGTACGTCGCAGTCGCTTTCCGGCTGTAGTGCGTCATCCGTCGGACTGCTTCGCTGATGGGTGTGCTGCCTGCGGTGACTTCGAGGATCAGGCGGGAAATGCGGCGTTCGTGCAGCACCTCGGCCAGTGTCTTCGCAACGTCGGTTCGTGTGATGACGTCGTGAATTTCAGCTCACGATCACCCAGTCCAGGGCGCTCTTGGTCAGGGCGACATCAGCTTCGTTCTTGACCGCGATGTAGTGGTCGAACGAGGCGCCTGCATTACGTTCGCGCCAGGTTTGCGGGAAGACCGATACGAGGACGAAGCGAGGGCTCGACGGCAGCAGCGCCGCGGCAGCGATGGAGAGTTTGACGCCGTCGCCGTCGAGGTCGTTGCCCTAGGGCATACCGGCGATTTCCCTTCTCGGTGAGTTCGATCCCTTGGCCGTTATCGCCCAGCAAGCAGTAGGCATACTGGTCAGGACCAGGGCGTGGTCGCTTCATCACCGTGTACGGCGCACCGTTCTGCACTTTCACGCGACGAGCAGTTTCATGGTGTGCCTGTTTCGTTCGTCCCCGTATTCATGCCCGTGAGTCTCGACGCATTCGGGGTACGCCACTGAAGTTGCGGCAGCTGGGGCCTGGTTCCGCCGCCGGTGTCGAATTCTCGAAGGGGAACGCCCGGGGCTACTTGGAGAGCAGGTGCTCCGACATATCAACTCGTGAATGTTCACGGCCGTAATTGGGGTCGCTCGCTTTCTCTCGCACGTAACGACAGCGGCGTATGAAGCACCGATACGACAGACTGGGGTGACGTGGACCTACCTTCTCCCGGCTTGGTGGATGCAGAAAGAGGTGCCACTGACTGCGACCTCGATGCATGTCCGCTTACAAACACCATGCCGATTCGGCGTCTCTGTCTACTAGGACAGAACGTTTCCGACACGACGCCAGTGATGGCATGGGTCGATGTGCCATCACTACGAACTATCTGCGGTGATCAGGTCCATGGATCCGGAACAGCAACGACGCCGGGCACTGTTCGCTATGCCAGCTACAGCGGTGACTACGCCGCTGAAATCACTCTCGATGTGGACGACGTCGTGGTCGACTACCCACAACTAGCCCGTAGGGTGCAGATCCCGAGCTGACACACCAAACGGCCGGCGGAAGATCCCTCAGCTGGCTTTGGCCCGCCGGCTGTGCACCGCCGGCGGGCGGTTCGATCAGGCGTGTTCGACAGGGAGCCACAGTTCGCAGGTGGCTTCGCTGAAATCGTCGGTGCGGTCGAGGATCGCGACGATCGAAGGGCCCGGGCGCAGGCGCCACGGGTTGGAGGGGAACCAGTCCGTAGCGGTGGCCGCCCAGGCGGACTGCAGGGTGGCCGGGTACTCGCCTTCGGTCCGGAACACCGCCCACGTCCCCGCCGGTACCTCGATGGCGTCGAGATCCTCGGGTGCGGGAGTTGACTCGCTGACGGCCACCCCGTGCAGGTAGGTGAGTTCGCTGCCTTCTGTGTAGTCGGGGTCGACGTCGGCGCTGACCTGCAGCATCCCGGCCGGCTCGGTGTTGCCCAGGCCTTTGAGTCGGGCGTGCTCCTCGGTTGGCAGGGACGCGATGTGCGTCTGGATGTGTGGATTGATGCCTTGGTGGATGAGTGGCACTCGGGCTGCGCGGCCGACGAGGCGGAAGGTCGGGTGTTCTGTGATGCGGGTGTCCATG
>WNZI01000067.1 GCA_009728235.1 Vibrio cholerae
TGCTGCCACCACCGCCTCCCCCGGCCGCTCCCTGCTACAGGCCGGACGACGCCTGGCAGGTCACCTGATCGGCTGTCTGGCCCTCGAGCTCGCTGCCGAGCGGCGGCACGACGACCTTCGACCCGCTCACGAGGTCCGCGCCGACCATCAGCTGGACACCGGCCGCTGCCTCGTCCGGCAGGACCTGGCTCTGTGGCACGCCGAACCGCTCGGCGAGGTCGCGGCGACTCCCTCGTACCCGGTGCTGAAGTAGATCTGGGTCGTCTCCGCCGGCTGCGCCTCGAAGGTCGACGCCAAGGCGTACTCCGCGTCGACCAGGAGCTGCTGCAGCTCACCGCCGCGCTGCGCATCGCTCGTGGCGTTGACAACGAGCAGGGGGACGGAAGCGGGGTCGACCTCCGGAACCTCGGGTGCGGTCGACGGACCGGTACCCGGTCCAGGTGCGGGGGCAGTGGGCTCCGCGTTCCCCTCGGTGAGCCCGCGGTCCTCACGAAGGGCGTCGAAGAGCGGCGCGGCGCCTTCCTCGTCGAGCACCAGGCGGTTGGGGTCCTCGACCCACGGCTCGGTCGGGACCGTCACGAACGCGATGTTCCCGAGATCGACGTCCTTCAGGCGGTCGGCGATCTTCAGCAGCTCCGCAGGCTGCGACAGCTCCTCGTTGACGGTCAGGTTGCGCGTGATCGTCTCCGCGATGGCGTACACCCTGGGCAGGTTCGTGAGCGTGCCCTCCGCCCTGACCTTGCGTGCCATCGAGGCGAGGAACGACTGCTGCGCCGCGATCCTGCCGGTGTCGCCGCCGTCTCCGAAGCTGTGGCGTGTCCGGAGGAAGGCCAGTGCCTGGTCGCCCTCGACCTCGCTCGTCCCCGCCGGCAGCGAGAGCCCGGAGTATTCGTCGTCGACAGGTTCCTCCACGCACACCTCGACCCCGCCCAGCGTGGTGGAGAGCTCCTTCACCGCGTTGAAGTCGGCCATCATGAAGTGGTCGATCGTCAGGCCGGTCAGGTTGTTGATGGCTGCGACGGTGCAGCCGGGGCCGCCCTCCCCGAGGGCGCCGTTGAGCTGGCCGAGGTCCATGGCAGGAGAGGGATCGCCGCCCGTCGGGTCGATACAACTCGGCAGGGGTACCAGGAGATCTCGCGGGAAGGACACCACCGTGACGTTCTCGCGGTCGGCGGACAACGTCACCAGCATCATCACGTCCGAGTTCCCGTCACCGGACGAGTCGCTCTCGTCGCCGAAGAACGCTCCGGTGTTGCCCGTCCTGGTGTCCGAACCGAGCACCAGGATCTGCAACGGATCCTTGCTCGAATCGACCGGAAGGCTCTCCTCCTGGTCCTCTCCGAGGTTCAGGGGCATCGTGAGCACGTTCGACTGCAGGCGGAACACCTGGACGGCGACGAAGGCGACCGCAGCCACGAGGACGGCGGTCATGAAGATGGCCGTGAGCTTGAGCCCGCGAAGGGCCCTGCTCCGCCCCAGATGCCGACCGCCGGGTCCGGATTCGCCGACAGGAGGTTCTACGGAGTCGACGGCGGAGTCGGCGGCGGCGTCGCCAGGGTGGTCACCCTCGCGGGACATTCGGCGGATCATGCCCTGGCTCCTTCTGGTAGCTCGTCGTGATGAACACTGCTGCTGCAAGGAACGGGACAGCTGAAGCGATGCTCTGGATGGCCCCCGCACCATGATTATGCCCGGTCTGCGTCACGACGGACGGATCGCCGTCTTCCCCGGCGCGCTGCCGAGCCCAACGAGCGACGGTGGAACGTAGTGCCCGTCAGAAGCCGAGCTTCACGAGCTGCTTGGGGTCACGCTGCCAGTCCTTGGCCACCTTGACGTGCAGGTCGAGGTAGATCCGCGTTCCCAGCAACGCTTCGATACCACGGCGCGCCGTCGTGCCCACGTCCCTCAGCCTGGCACCGCCCTTGCCGATGATGATGGCCTTCTGCGACGGCCGCTCGACGTAGAGGTTCACATGGACGTCCAGCATCGGATTGTCCTCGCTGCGACCTTCCCGCGGGATCATCTCCTCGACGACGACGGCGAGCGAATGCGGGAGTTCGTCGCGCACGCCCTCCAGCGCGGCCTCGCGCACCAGCTCCGCCACCATGATCGCCTCGGGCTCGTCCGTCAGTTCCCCGTCGGGGTACAACACCGGGGATTCGGGCATGTGCTGGCTGAACACCGTGGCGACCGTGTCGACCTGGAATCCGTCCGCGGCAGAGACCGGAACGATGTCGGCCCAGCCGGCCGGGCGGCGACGTCCGTCCCGAGCTTCGACACGGCGAGGAGCTGCTCGGTCAGGGCCTGCCGATCCACGAGGTCGGTCTTGGTGACCACCGCGATCAGGGGCTTCCGGTTCAGCCGTGCGAGCTGCTCGGCGATGAAGCGGTCACCCGGCCCGATCTTCTCGTTCGCGGGCAGGCAGAAGCCGACGGCGTCGACCTCCGCGAGGGTATCCGCGACGAGGTCGTTGAGGCGCTGGCCCAGCAGGGTGCGCGGCCGGTGCAGTCCCGGCGTGTCGACGAGGACGATCTGCGAATCATCGCGGTTCACGATGCCACGGATGGTGTGGCGCGTCGTCTGCGGCTTCGCCGACGTGATCGCGACCTTCTGGCCCACCAACGCGTTGGTGAGCGTGGACTTGCCCGCATTCGGCCGCCCGACGAGCGAGACGAACCCTGCCCTGTGCTTAGCGTCGCTCATTGTCAGCCTCTACCGTCTCTCGTTCGTCCTGCTCGGTCTGCTCCGCCGACAGGCGGTACGCGATCACGTGGGAGACCCGGTTCCGCCGACCCTCCACGCGTTCGGCCCTCAGGCCGATACCTCCAAGTGTGACCTCCGAACCGACGATCGGCACACGGCCGAGGGTCTTGGCCAGGAGCCCGCCGACGGTGTCGACCTCCTCGTCGTCCAGATCGAGCCCGAAGAGTTCTCCCAGATCGTCGATCCCCATCCGCGCGCTGACGCGGTATTCGCCGTCGGAGAGCTGTTCCTGCTCCGGCACCTCGGAGTCGTACTCGTCGACGATCTCCCCCACGATCTCCTCGATGAGGTCCTCCAGCGTGACGAGCCCCGCAGTGCCGCCGTACTCGTCGATCACGATGGCGACATGCGTCGATTCCCGCTGCAGTTCGCGGAGCAGGTCGCCCACGGGCTTCGACTCCGGCACGTAGCGGGCCGGCCTGCAGTCGTAGTCCACGGGGCGCGACAGGTTCGACGCCGGGCGACCGTGCAGGTTGGCCACCACGTCCTTCAGGTACAGCAGGCCCTTGATGTCGTCCGAACTCTCCCCGATCACGGGGATCCTCGAGTACCCGGAGCGCAGGAAGAGTGACATCGCCTGGCTGAGCGTCGATCCTGATTCGATCGTCACCATGTCCGTGCGGGGCACCATGACCGAACGCACCTTGGTGTCTCCCAGCTCGAACACCGAATGGATCAGTTCGGCCTCGTTGTCCTCGATCATCTCCGCGTCGGACGCCCTCGACAGGAGCTCCCGGAACTCCTCCTGCGTGAAGAAGGCGGCCTCGTCCCTGGCTGCTCCCGGCGTGATCGAGCTGCCGATGCGCACGAGCCAGCGCGGGATCGGTCCGAGCACGGCACAGAGGAAGGAGACGAGCCCGGCGGTCAGACGGACGACGGCAGGAGCGTGGGTCCGCCCGAGTTGCCGTGGTGAGACACCGACGATCACGAATCCGATCGCGGCCATGACGGCGGTCGCCAGAAGACCGGCGAGCCAGATGTTGTCGAGCAGGTCATGGAACAGGATGGCGACGGCGACCGCCCCGGCCATCTCGAACCAGACGCGCCAGAAGCGCAGCGCGTGCATGTGCGCGACCGGAGCGTTCAGGATGCGTCGGAGGGATGACGTCCGCGACCCCTGTACGAGGGCCTCGCCCTCCTGTCGCGGCAGATAGCTGAACGCCGCTTCAGCGGCGGTGACGAGGGCAGCGGTGAGCGCGAAGAGCAGGCCCATGAGCCCGAGGAGCCAGATGGTCAAGCTCGGGTCTCCTGAGGTGCGTCGCCTCCGAGGAAGTCGGACAGGAGCTGGCGCTGCAAGCCGAACATCTCCTTCTCCTCCTCGGGTTCCGCATGGTCGTAGCCGAGGAGATGCAGCACGCCGTGGGTGGTCAGCAGCAGCAGTTCATCACCCGTGCTGTGTCCGGCGGCTGCGCCCTGTGACTCGGCTACCTCCGGGCAGAGGACGATGTCGCCGAGCAGGCCGGCAGGGGTCACGCGGCCAGGGATTCCCGGCCGCAGCTCGTCCATGGGGAAGGAGAGGACATCCGTCGCTCCGGGCTCGTCCATCCACTCGACGTGGAGCTTCTCCATCGCCGCGGTGTCCACCAGGATGATGGACAGTTCCGCCTCGGGATGGACGAACATCGACTCGAGCAGGAAGTTCGCGAGGCGGACGAGGGACTCGCCGTCGACGTCGTAGCCGGACTCGTTGTTGACCTCGACGCTCATCGGCCCGCCGGCCGACCGGAACGTGCCTGCCCGCTGCGCTGCTCCTCGTCCCAGGTGCTGTAGGCACTGACGATGTCGCCGACCAGACGGTGCCGCACGACATCCGAGGCGTCGAGCTCGCTGAAATAGACGTCGTCCACGTCGCGGAGGATCTCACTGACGATGCGGAGGCCGGAACTGGTGCCGCTGGGCAGGTCCACCTGGGTCACGTCCCCGGTCACCACCATCTTCGAGCCGAACCCCAGGCGGGTGAGGAACATCTTCATCTGCTCCGGCGTCGTGTTCTGCGCCTCGTCGAGGATGATGAACGCGTCGTTGAGCGTGCGCCCGCGCATGTAGGCGAGCGGCGCCACCTCGATGGTGCCGGCGGCCATGAGGCGGGGGATCGAATCGGGATCCATCATGTCGTGCAGCGCGTCGTACAGCGGCCGCAGGTACGGGTCGATCTTGTCGTTGAGGGTTCCGGGCAGGAAGCCCAGCCGCTCCCCTGCCTCGACGGCGGGGCGGGTGAGGATGATGCGGTTGACTTCCTTGTGCTGCAGCGCCTGAACGGCCTTGGCCATCGCCAGATAGGTCTTGCCGGTACCGGCCGGGCCGATGCCGAAGACGATCGTGTTGCGGTCGATCGCGTCGACGTAGGTGCTCTGGTTCAGCGTCTTGGGGCGGATCGTCTTACCGCGCGATGTCAGGATGTTGACCGACAGCACTTCGGACGGGCGTGCCGCACTCTGGGTCTTGAGCATCGTCACGAGCTGCTCGAGGACCTGGGGTGAGACGGTCGCGTTGTTACTGGCCATCGTCCTCACCTCGCCGATGAGCCGCTCGGTGCGCAGCACGTCCGCGGAGGGACCGGTGATGGTGAGCTCGTTGCCCCTGGCCTGGAGCCCTACTCCTGGGAAGGACTCCTCGATCAGCCGGAGGGCTTCGTCGTTGGAGCCGAGCGCCTGCACCATCTGTTCGGTCGAATCGAAGACGAACGTCCTGGTGTCCAGTCCTGCCGCGTTGATGCCTGTTGAAGATTCGCTCATAGTTCGGCCGTCCGGCCTTCGATCGCCCCTCGTGGGAGTAGTGGTCACTGGATGCCAATCTTACGTCATTCGGCTGAAGTCGACCGGAGCGGATGAAGCTTGATCCCGCCAGGAGTCGAGGCACCCCGGGCACCTAACCCCACTCGGTTTTCGTCGCGAATCGGCAACGGCTTCGTATCGATCAGGTTTCAGTCGCTACGCGCGTCGGCATTCGGACGCGTTCGTCCAGCGCACTATGCCAAGCTGAAACAGCTCTTCGAGGGGCCCCATTCGGGGGCCGGAGCCCGAGGCACAGATATCCAGCGATCGATCCGCGCAGTAGCGCGCCCAGCGAAAGGGGGCCGGCATGAGCGAGCAGGACCCCCTGAAGAAGAGCCGGTTGGGGCTGCGCGGCATACTCCTGGTGTCCGGCGGCGTGCTCATCGCCAGCAGCGTCTTCCTCCTGCCGGACGTCGGCCTGCTGCAGGGCCCGACGCCGACGACCAAGCTTCCCGCTCCCCCCGTTCCTCCCGCCACCGGGGACGGTGCCGACACGGCGCCATCAGCGAACGCGCTGCAGAGCGACGGCGCCGCGGCCGGACCGGCGGAGAGCGCTCCGGTTCTCCTGCCGGTGTACTGGCTCGGCGAGGTCGAGGGAAGCGACCGGCTGTTCAGGGAGTTCCGCACCGACCCGGAGGGTTCCACCGGTGACCCCATCGCCGACGCCGTGCGCCTGATGACGTCCAGCCAGCCCCTCGACCCCGACTACCGCTCGCCCTGGCGCGCCGCATCTGACGTCAGTTCCTCGATCTCGACGAAGAACGTGATCACCCTCGACATCTCCTCCGATGCCTTCTCGGGCCGACTCTCCGAGGACGCTGCGCGCCTCGCCGTCCAGCAACTCGTCTACACCGCGACGGCTGCGGCTTCGAGTGCGGGCCTGATCGCCGGAGGCGAGTCCAGCTCCGTCGTCGTGCTGGTGAATGGCGCCGCCGGCTACCGGGCCTTCGACGCCGTCGATCTCGGCGGCGAGTGGACCCGTGATACCTCGACGCTGGCACCTGTATGGATCATCGACCCTCAGGAAGGCATCGAGGCGGACCAGGGCGTCACCATCCACGGGATCGGTCCGGCGACCGAGCAGTCGGTCAGGTGGCGGATCGACACCCTCCCGACGACGTCCGACGGCGGGTCCGGGGAGACGGGGCTCTTCCGGGACGGGACGGTCGACATCGAGCCGCAGGAGGGGGCGCGCGGAGCCTATTCCTTCGACCAGACGCTGCCACCCGGACGATACGAGGTGACGGTGTCCGTGTCCGACGGCGACGGCGCAGCGCAGGACACGAAGACCTTCGTCGTCCGCTAGTCGCCCCGCGCTACCAGCGTCGGAGCAGGTGGTTCAGCAGCACGAGGGCAGCAGGTCCCGCCGAGGAGGACCGCAGGACGTGGGGCCCCAACAGGACAGCTCGGCCCCCGACCGCCTGCAGCTTGTCGAGCTCGGCATCGCTGATGCCCCCCTCGGGTCCCACCACAACCGCGGTCGACGACGGCGAGGCCAAGCCACCGCGCGCCTCCAGCTCCGCGACGTGCTGGGCCAGGGACGTGCCGGCGTCCTCGTGCAGGATGATCAGGTGGTCGACGGTGCTCGCCCAGGCCGCCAGCCGCGACGTGTCCAGAACGGCGTGCACCTCGGGCCGGAACGAGCGCCGTGACTGCTTGGCCGCGGCACCGACGAGTGTTGTCCACTTCTGGCGTCCCTTGTCCGCCTTGTCCCCGCGCCAGCGACGATGCTGCGCTCGGCGTGCCACGGGACCACGGCGTCCACCCCTAGCTCGGTCGCGGACTCCACGGCCTGCTCGTCCCGACCGCCCTTCGCGAGGGCCTGGACGAGCAGGAGCCGATGACGAGGCGCCGGCTCCTGAGCGGACGTCCCGACCACGAGCTCCACGGTTCCCGCTCCCACCGCCGACACCACGCCTCCGAGTCGGTACCCGGAACCGTCGGTGACTTCCACGTGCTCGCCCGGGGTGAGCCTGCGCACGGTGGCGGCGTGGCGCCCCTCGTCGCCGTCGAGGACGAACGTGCTGCCGACCGAGGCGGCACGGACGGCCTCCGGAGGACCGAAGAACACGGGACGCGTCACGGTCAGCGGTTCCCGAGCCGCTCCCGCAGGCGCGCGAACACGCCGGAACCGCTGCTGGCCAGCTGACCGTCGGTGTACTCCTCGTTGCGCAGCTCTGCCAGCTTGCGCAGGAGCTCCTCCTGCTGGTGATCGACGTTGCGGGGTGTCTCCACGTTGAGGTGGACCCGCAGGTCCCCCCTGCCCTGGTTCCTGAGGTGCGTGACGCCCAGCCCGCGCAGGGTCAGGATCTCCCCCGACTGGGTTCCCGGCTTGATCGTCAGTTCCTGATCACCGTCGAAGGTGTCCAGGTGGACGCTGGTGCCGAGCGCGGCAGCCGTCATCGGGACGCTGAGCGTCACGTGCAGGTCGTCGCCGTCGCGCAGGAAGGTCGAATCGGTGTTCACGCGGATCTCGATGTACAGATCGCCCTGGGGTCCGCCGGCGATACCGGCCTCGCCCTGGCCCGCCAGCTGGATGCGGGTACCTGTGCTGACTCCGGCGGGGACCTTGATGGTCAGGGTACGGCGGGCACGCACGCGTCCTTCGCCGCTGCATTCATGGCACGGGCTGGGGATCACGGTGCCGTATCCCTGGCAGGTGCCGCAGGGAGCGCTCGTCATGACCTGGCCGAGGATCGATCGCACCGCGCGCTGGACCTGGCCGGATCCGCCGCAGATGTCGCAGGTGCGGGGCGACGTGCCGGGCTGGCAGCACGATCCGTCGCAGGTGGGGCAGACCTCGGCGGTGTCCACCTCGATCTTTTTGTTCGTCCCGAAGACGGCGTCCCTGAGGTCGATGCGCACGTTGATGAGCGCATCCTGCCCGCGACGGACCCGGGACGGAGCTCCTCCCTGTTGGCCGCTGCCGCCGAAGAAGGTCTCGAAGATGTCCTGGAAGGCGAATCCCGAGCCGGAGTAGCCGGAGCCGTACCCGGTGTCGGTCCCGTTCTCGTTCCCCGTCGTGTCGTAGACCCGACGCTTCTGCGGATCGGACAGCACCTCGTAGGCACGCGTCACGAGCTTGAACTCCTCCGCGGCGTTCTCACCCGGGTTCACATCCGGGTGGAGTTTCCGGGCGAGCCTGCGGTACGCCTTCTTGATTTCCTCCCCGGTCGCACCCTGCGCCACACCGAGGACCTCATAGTGATTACTCACTCGTGCACATCACTTCCTGTTGGAGACTGCTGTCTTCTGCGCGTCGGCTCTGCCGGCGCTCCGTACTGGACGGCCATGCCTACTCCTCGAGGATCCTCGAGACGTAGCGGGCGACGGCGCGCACCGCGGCCATGGTCGTCGGATAGTCCATGCGCGTGGGCCCGAGTATCCCGAGCTTCGCACCGGCGTCGGGGCCGTAGCCGGTCGCCACGACGGACGCTTCCGACAGGCCGCCGTAGGGGTTCTCCCGACCGATCCTCACCGAGATGCCCCGGGCGTCGTACTCCATCTCGGACAGGAGCCGCAGCATGACCACCTGCTCCTCGAGCGCCTCGAGGATGGGTCCGATACTGAGCGGGAAATCACCCGTCGACTTCGCCAGATTCGCCGTACCTGCCAACAGGATGCGGTCGTCCCGACCGAGACCCGCGAGCTGCTCCAGCGCCCTGACGATCGTACCCCCGTGGGCGCGTAGCGGTGGCGGGAGGTGCGACGCGACGACGCCGAGGTCACCGGGGAGCGCTGTGAGCTTGACCCCGGAGACCGCCGAGAGGATGCGCTGTTTCAGCTCCGCGAGCTCCGCCTCCTGGATCTCGGTCGGCGTCCGGACGACGCGCTGCTGGACATTTCCGTTGGAGGCGATGAGGACGACGAGCACCTGCTGGGGCGCCAGCAGGACGCATTCGATATGGCGGACGGAAGCGCCACCGACGCGCGGGAACTGGACGACGGCCACCTGGTTGGTGAGCTGCGCGAGCAACCGCACGGTCCGGTCCATGACGTCGTCGAGATCCTCGGCGCCCTCGAGCAGGGCCTGGATCGCCTTCTTCTCCGGGGCGGACAGCGGTTTCACCTCGGAGATACGGTCGACGAACAGGCGATATCCCTTGTCCGTCGGGATCCGGCCCGAACTGGTGTGGGGAGCCGCGATGAGGCCCTCCTCCTCCAGCACCGCCATGTCGTTCCGGATGGTGGCCGAGGACACACCGAGCCGGTGCCGGTCCACGAGCGCTTTCGAACCCACCGGCTCACGCGAATGCACGTAGTCCTCGACGATGGCCCGGAGCACCTCCAGGCGTCGCGGTTCACTCATTCCTGTGTCACCTCCGGATCCATCCATTCCTCACGGCACGTTGACCGAGTGGTCGGGAGGCATTAGCACTCGACACACCCAAGTGCCAAGTCTAGTACGTCCGGAGTGATTGTTAGCATTGGGAACCCGGGTGCGGCAGACCGCCGCAGCCCTCGGAGGAAGGACGCACTCGGGATGGATCATGCCTGGGGAGCACAGGACATTTCGGCTCCGAAGCGGACCACCCTACCCGACGTCCCCGTGGAGCGGGAGATGGTTCTCGAGGACGTCCAGAGCGGTTTCGTGGGCGCCGTGGTGCGGGTCGAGAAGTCCGGCGGCCTGCATGTCATGGTGCTGGAGGACAGGCGCGGCAAGCACCGCACGTTCCGGCTCGGACACGGATTCCTGCTGGACGGTCGACCGGTGCACGTCGTGGCGCCGGCACCGCGTTCCGCATCGACACCTGCGCGCACTGCCTCCGGCTCCGTCCGTGTCGAGGGTGCCCGGGCCCGGACAGCCCGTGCAAGCCGGATCTGGGTCGAGGGACAGCATGACGCCGAGCTGGTGGAGAAGGTCTGGGGCGACGACCTGCGGCTCGAGGGCATCGTCGTCGAACCCCTCCATGGGATCGACGATCTCGAGGGCGCCATCCGCGACTTCGGTCCGGGGCCGCAGAGACGCCTGGGAATCCTCGTCGACCATCTGCTCCCTGGTACGAAGGAGGCGAGGATCGCCCAGCAGGCGATGACCGTGCCGGGAGCCCGCCACCACGTCCTCATCGTGGGCCACCCCTACGTCGACGTCTGGCAGGCGGTCAAGCCGGCTGCGCTCGGGCTCGACGCCTGGCCGGTCGTCCCCCGCCATCAGGACTGGAAGACCGGCATCCTGGCCGGACTCGGCTGGCCCCACCATGACAAGGCCTCCGTGGCGAGGGGCTGGAAACGGATCCTCTCCGGGGTCTCGACCTACGCGGATCTCGAGCCATCCCTGCTCGGCAGGGTCGAGGAGGTCATCGATTTCCTGACCGCTCACCCGGGGCCCGGGTGAGCGGTCAGGGAAGGCCGAGCCAGTATCCTTGGAGCACGACAGGGGAAGATCTCGCCAGCCAGCAAAGGAAGATGACGTTGTCCAACACCGCCGACCACCAGCACCACGAACGGAGCGAGTCGCAGCCGGCGTTCGAAGGCACTCCGGCCAATGCGCTTCCCCTGACGGCGTCGGAGGACCGCCAGTTCGCCACCCTGGCCCACTTCGGCGGGATCCTCGGCTTCATTCCCTCGCTGTTGATCTTCCTCATCTTCAAGGACCGGGGTCCATTCACTGCGCAGGAGTCGAAGGAGGCGCTCAATTTCACGTTGCCGCCGACGCTGCTCGCCCTCGTGGCCTGGCTTCTGTCCCTCGTTCCCGACATCGGCGGTTTCTTCGCGGTGCTGAACGCCCTGATCTGGGTCACGATCACGATCTTCTCGGTCAACGCCGGTATCCAGGTGAATCGGGGCCGGCCGTACCGGTACTCCCTGAACCTGCGCCTGATCCGCTGACTCGACGGCGCTGACTCGACGCCGTCCCCGTCGGGACCGCCGGGCAGCGCCCGGGTCAGTCCGGCAGCAGCCGCCGCACCACGGCGTCGGCGAGGAGCCTGCCGCGAAACGTGAGGACGATCCGGCCCGCGAAGGCGTCCGCCGGCACCACGAGTCCGTCCGCGATGAGCCCCGCAACGGCCCGGCGACCCGCCGAGGTGAGGGATCCCGCGTCGAGCCCTTCGCGAAGCCGCACACGCAGCATGACGTCCTCGACATAGCGGTCCTGCGGCGTCAGGACCTCCCGTCCCGCCGCCGGTGAGCGCCCGGCGCCGAGCGCCTCGGCGTAGGCGCGCGGATGCTTGACGTTCCACCAGCGTGTGCCACCGACGTGCGAATGGGCGCCCGGACCCGCTCCCCACCAGTCGCTGCCCCGCCAGTAGGCGAGATTGTGGCGGCACTCGTCGGCAGGCGTCCGGGCCCAGTTGCTGACCTCGTACCAGTGCAGGCCACCGGCGGTGAGCATCTCCTCGGCGAGTGCGTACTTGTCCGCGTGGTCGTCGTCGTCGATGGGTGGTACCTGCCCGCGACGGATGCGGGAGGCGAGCCGCGTGCCTTCCTCGATGATGAGGGCGTACGCGGAGATGTGGTCGGGACCGTAGGAGAGCGCCGTGGACAGCGAGGTGCGCCAGTCCTCCAGCGACTCCCCCGGTGTGCCGTAGATGAGGTCCAGGCTGACCCTGAGTCCTGCCTCCCTCGCCCACCGGACGGCCTGGGGCACGCGCTCGGGCGAATGCGTGCGATCGAGGACGGCGAGGACGTGCGGCACCGCGGACTGCATGCCGAACGAGACACGGGTGAAGCCCGCCTCCCTGAGGATGCGGAGGGACTCCGGGGTGACCGAATCAGGGTTGGCCTCGGTGGTCACCTCTGCATCCGATGCCAGGCCCCACTGCGCCCGGGCGGCGCCCAGGATCAGGGCGAGGTCCTCCGCGGGAAGCAGCGTCGGGGTACCGCCTCCGAAGAACACCGTGGACAGCGGCCGCTCCGGCAGGCCGGACAACCGCAGCACCTCGGCTCCGAGCGCGAGCTCCGCGAGGACCGAGCCAGCGTACGCATCCTGGGAGGCACCCCCGCCGAGTTCGGTGGCCGTGTACGTGTTGAAGTCGCAGTACCCGCAGCGGACGGCGCAGAAGGGGATGTGGACGTAGAGACAGAAGTCCCGCGCGAGCGCCCCTTCCGCCGCACCCGCGGGCAGCACGCCGTCCTCGGGCGCGGGCAGGCCCAATGGAAGTGCGCTAGGCATGGACCCCTCCGGTGATCGACCGCGACATCACTTCTTGGCTTTGTCCTTCGACTCGTCCGACGAGAGAGCAGCGATGAAGGCTTCCTGCGGCACTTCCACCCGCCCCACCATCTTCATGCGCTTCTTGCCCTCCTTCTGCTTCTCGAGCAGTTTGCGCTTGCGGGTGATGTCGCCGCCGTAGCACTTGGCGAGGACGTCCTTGCGGATGGCCCGGATGGACTCGCGGGCGATGATCCGCGCCCCGATCGCTGCCTGGATGGGGACCTCGAACTGCTGGCGGGGAATCAGCTCACGCAGTTTCCCGGTCATCATCACCCCGTAGGCGTAGGCCTTGTCACGGTGGGTGATCGCGCTGAAGGCGTCCACCTGGTCGCCCTGCAGGAGGATGTCGACCTTGACCAGATCCGACACCTGATCACCGTCCGCCTTCCAGTCCAGCGAACCGTACCCTCGCGTCTTGGACTTCAACAGGTCGAAGAAGTCGAAGACGATCTCCGCCAGCGGAAGCCGGTACCTGATCTCCACACGATCCTCGGACAGGTAGTCCATTCCTCCGAGCACCCCGCGGCGCTGCTGGCACAGTTCCATGATGGCGCCGACGAACTCCGACGGCGCGAGGATGGTCGCCGAGACCATCGGTTCGCGGACCTCCGCGATCTTCCCGACGGGATACTCACTGGGGTTGGTCACCTTGAGGACCCGCTTGTCCTCGAGGGTCACCTCGTACTCGACGTTGGGAGCCGTGGAGATCAGGTCGAGGTTGTATTCGCGCTCGAGCCGTTCGCGGGTGATCTCGAGGTGCAGGAGACCGAGGAAGCCGACCCGGAATCCGAACCCCAGGGCCGCCGAGGTCTCGGGCTCGTAGACCAGCGCGGCGTCGTTGAGGGTGAACTTCTCGAGGGCGTCCCGCAGCACCGGGTAGTCGGTGCCGTCGAGCGGGTAGAGACCCGAGAAGACCATGGGCTTCGGGTCCTGGTAGCCTCCCAGCGAGGTGGCCGCGGGCTTCGCGAGGTTCGTGACGGTATCGCCCACCTTCGACTGGCGGACGTCCTTCACACCGGTGATCAGGTAGCCGACCTCGCCCACGCCGAGCCCCTTGGAAGGCGTCGGCTCGGGCGAGCTGACGCCGATCTCGAGCAGTTCGTGGCTCGCCCGGGTGGACATCATCTGGATGCGCTCCCGGGGGCTGAGCTTCCCGTCGACGACCCGGACGTAGGTGACGACCCCGCGGTAGGTGTCGTACACCGAGTCGAAGATCATGGCACGGGCCGGCGCGTTCGGGTCGCCGGTCGGCGCAGGGAGGTCCCGGACGATCTTGTCCATGAGCGCCTCGACGCCGACGCCGGTCTTGCCGGACACCATGAGGACGTCCTCCGGCTCACCGCCGATGAGACTCGCGAGTTCTGCCGCGTACTTCTCCGGCTGCGCCGCGGGGAGGTCGATCTTGTTGAGGACCGGGATGATCGTCAGGTTGTTCTCCATGGCCAGGTACAGGTTCGCGAGTGTCTGCGCCTCGATCCCCTGGGCTGCATCGACGAGGAGGATCGCGCCTTCGCATGCCGCGAGGGACCGCGACACCTCGTAGGTGAAGTCGACGTGGCCGGGGGTGTCGATCATGTTCAGCGCGTAGGCGGTGCCGTCGACCTCCCACGGTAGGCGGACGGCCTGCGACTTGATCGTGATGCCGCGTTCGCGCTCGATGTCCATCCGGTCGAGGTACTGCGCCTTCATGTCCCGCTGCTCGACGGCCCCGGTGAGCTGGAGCATGCGGTCAGCCAACGTGGACTTGCCATGATCGATATGGGCGATGATGCAGAAGTTCCTGATGATCGCCGGATCGGTGGCGGCGGGCACCGGCGCGGTGCGGGCCATGGGTGACACGTAGGTTCCTTACTATGTCGGGACAGGGTCGGCCCGTATCGACCAGGCGACCGCCCACCAGGACGGCACTCCGCTGGTCCACGACGGCCTTCCCCTAGTCTCCCACGAGGCCGGACGGCTCCGGCAATCGTCCCTGACGGACGGTGCCCCGCACTCGCTACGATCTCATCATGGCCTTCACCTTCCGCTCCGTCCTGTCCCTCGCGGACCGCGTTCTCCGGGCGGTCAACGGTCCAGCGGCCCCCAGGGCCGGCCGGGGTCC
>WNZI01000068.1 GCA_009728235.1 Vibrio cholerae
AGCCACGGGTCGGCGGCACCCCCGTTGAGCCGCCGGCTGTTGTTCCACCGGTCGAATCTCCGGTGGTCGTCCCGCCGGTTGAGTCTCCGGTTGTCGTCCCGCCGGTCGTCTCGCCGGTCGTTCCACCGGTCGTCCCGCCGGTCGTTCCACCGGTCGTTCCACCGGTTGTCGTGCCGCCCGTGGTTCCGCCGGCTGTCGTTCCGCCGGCTGAAACGGGTGATCGAACGGCAGGGCAGGGGGCCGGAAGGAACGCCGGTCTGGACGTGCAGACGGCTGCGGAAAGTCCTGGTGCGAACGGCGCGGGACGTGCCGTGGTCATCGATCGAGCACCCTGGTCGCCCCGGAGTCCGTCCGGCACGACACCTGACCACAGGGCGTTCCTGTCCCGCAAGGATCGCCTGATCCGGTAGGGCGGCCGACGCTCCACCTCATCGGCCTGTCGAGTACTGACATCGGGGCCGGTTCTTCAGACGTCCGGTCTCCAGCGAAGAGGGGTTCCCATGGAACGACCGCCACCTGCCGTCGTGGAAGGAAGACGGCAGGGTAGACACGTCGAGGACATGCCCGGCAAGGGCCGCTCGACCAGGCTGGTGATGGTCGCCGCCGCCCTTGTCGGGGTGGGGCTCTCAGTGAGCATGATCCTGCTGGAACCGGGCGTAGCGCGAACGTCCGCGAGTGCTCCCTCCGAGGTCGGCGTCTCGTCCGGTGCAGCTGCACCTCGCGTCTCTACCCCTGAGGCTGCGCCGGCCAATCCGAAGCCAACCATCGGATCGGCCGAGCCGGTCGGCGTCGATTCCAGGCCCCTTGGCCTGACCTTCCCGGCAGCGAGCATCGACACCGCGATCGTTCCGCTCACCCCGAGCAGCGCCGACCTCACCGCGAGATCACTGGTTCCGCCCTTGACGCTCGAGGCGTACTGGCTGACCCCCTATGGAGTGCCGGGGCCGGGCTCGGACAACACCACCTACATAGCCGGCCACAGCTGGGAAGGGCGGGACGCACCGTTCAACCGGCTCAGCGGTGGGGACCTCATGGGCACCGAATTCGTCGTCACCACCGAGGCGGGCGACATTACCTACATCGTGGACTCCGTGACCACCTACGAGAAGGACACCCTGAAGGACAGCGAGATCTGGGACATCGTGCCAGGTCGAGTAGTTCTCATCAGCTGCTACACCGAGGATCCATGGGGGAAGAACATCGTCGTCACAGCCATGCCCATATCCGCGTGACCTGACCACGCGGCGAGGTCCGGCCCGGCGGCGAGCGCCCCCGATTATAGGCACCGGAGGCAGCTGCGTCAGATCGGTCGGATACTGTATCCGGGCGCCGCCAGGAGGTAGAGATGGAGTGTCGCATGTGCGGCCCACATGCAACCCGCAGATTCCCGTCAAGAGCACCAGGAGAAGGCGTGTACACCTCGGTCGCAGACCAGACCACCGAACAGCTCGGCGGACCGCTCAGTGTCCTCGTGCGGCAGAAGCGCGACCACGTGAAGCTGAACGGCCTGCTCGACCAGTTGAGGGGCTCCAACGGTGAGGAGCAGGCCGTAGTGCTGCTCAGCATCTACCGCCTCGTCTTCCCGCACGCCTTCGCCGAGGAGTCCGTCCTGTGGCCCGTCATGCGCCGGGTGCTGCCCGACGGCGGGGAGCTCACGCTCGAGGTGGAGCGTGAGCACCAGGAGGTCAACGAGCTCGTGCAGAAGCTCGAGGGGCTCGACGACGGCTCACCGGAGCGCTCGCAGGTGCTGGGGCGGCTGGCGGAGGTCCTCGACGACGACGTCCGCGACGAGGAGGACGCGCTGTTCCCGAGACTCCAGGAACGGGTCTCGCGCAGGGAACTCCAGATCCTGGGTGTGCTCTGGGAACTGGTCCGCCGCGTCGCTCCCACCCGGGCCCACCCCGTCGTCGCCCGCCGTCCGCCCGGCAATGTCGTCGCCGCACTGCCGTTGTCGGTGCTGGACCGGGCCCGCGACGTGGTCGATTCCGCCGTGCTGCATGCGCCGGCCGCGGTGGTTCCCCTGCTCCACACCTGCAGCACGGGTCTCGCCCGCGCGTCGCACGCCGTCGAACTGCTGCCCATCATGCGTTCCGGTGAGGATCCCTCGACGAGGTACATCGCCGGGAAGCCACCGGTTCCCTGGGGCACGATGGTCGTGGGCGGCGTGGCTGCCGCGCTGCTGGCGGCCGAAGCATGGCGCAGTCTCCGAGGCAGCTCCGACGAAGTAAAGGAATGACACCATGAATGCGACATGCCCCAGCTGCAACACCGAATTGATCGAGCTGAGTGAGGACCAATGGCCCGCGGAAGGGCCGGTGCCGGACGGTACGATCGCCGTCTACCAATGCGGCCAGGACCATCGGATCACCGTCGGCAGGACGCAGGTCCAGGCCTAGGACTCCGTGTCGAGGGAACCGGCGTCGTCGATGATCCGGGTCAGCTCGTCGCGTAGCGCCCCCGCCTCGTCGAGGCTCAGTTCGAGGCGCTCGCCCTGCTCGACCCAACCGACGCTGACGCGCGGCCGACCGTGCTCGTCCTCGGTGTGGGACAGACCCACCGCAAGGGCCCGCCCGCCGGTCCTCGTGACGTCTCCGACGATCAGTTCTCCGCCGTCGTCTCCTGCAATTGCCATGGCTCCTCCTCGGTAGCGTCTCCGCATCCATGCTAGGCGCGACCGCCCCGCTATGGTCCGCGAATTCCGGCACGACGGGCAGTCCGGATCGGAACTCGCGTCAGTCGGCCTCCGCCGGTCGCAGCGCGAGGTTGGGGTGGAGGAGTTCGAAGCCCTCGTCCACCACGGCGTTCCGATCGATGTCGTCCGGGAGGAGTACGGCGGTCGCCCGGCTGTCCCGGATCGTGGCGCCGGCCCTGCCCGGTTCGAGCGGAGTGCATTCGATGCCCACACCGATGCCCTCCTCCACCAGGAGGCACACGACCTTCTCCGGCCCGCTGCCGCCGGAGGGTGTCGCCGCGAAGTACTCGACGCCGTCGCGCTCGGTCAGGAAGCGCGTGCTCGAGACATCGATACCGTCGAGATCGGACTGGATGGTCAGGATGTCCTGATCCGTCTGGTCCTCCTCGAGAAGGCCGAGGACCGGTCCCCCTGCGCAGCCGGTCGACCCCAGCAGCAGGGCGCACGCGAGGACCGCGAGCGCGGTGGCCCGGTTGTGTCGGTCCATGCGGCTCCTGCCTTCGGCGGCTTTTCGGTCGATCCCAGCCTAGCGAAGCGCGCGCACCTAGGCTGAGGCCATGAACTCCGATCAGGCACTGTCCGGACGCACGTTCGTGGTCACCGGCGTGAGCCGCCGCAGGGGCATCGGCTACGCCGTCGCCTCCCGCCTCGCCGCGATGGGCGCCACCCTGTTCCTGCACCACTACGCGCCGCACGATGCCGACCAGCCCTGGGGTGCGGACAGCATCGAGGACGTCGTGGCCGGCATCCGCGCCCTGCAGCCCGACGGGGCGTCGGTGGCCCATGCAGGTATCGATCTCGCGGAGCACGACGGCGCCCGACGCCTGATCGCCGAAGCCGGCGCCGCGCTCGGGCACCTCGACGGACTGGTCTGCAACCATGCGAGGAGTGGGGGTGACGGTCGGTTGGCGGACCTCTCCTGGCAGGATCTCGACGCCCACTGGCGGGTCAACACGCGTTCGACCATCTTGGCGACGAAGCACTTCGCCGAACAACACGACGGACGTGAGGGCGGCCGGGTCATCTGGATGACGTCGGGACAGGTGGCGGGCCCGATGACGGGGGAGATCGCCTACGCTGCGTCGAAGGCCGCACTCGCCGGGCTCACGCCGTCCGTCGCGGACGACCTGGTGGACCGCGGCATCCTGCTGAACACCGTGAACCCCGGACCGGTGAACACGGGCTACCTCGATGACGAGACCGCGGACCGCCCGCTCGAGACGCTGCAGGCCGTTCTCGCGCACTGTCCCACGGGTCGCTTCGGTGAACCGGACGACCCCGCGCGCTTGATCGCCTGGCTGCTCAGCGACGAGGGCCGCTGGATGGTCGGTCAGGTCCTGAGCACCGAGGGAGGCTTCCGCAGGTGGTGACCGTGGTCGGGTAGCGCGCCACAGGAGCTGCCCGGAGCCGGGCTCTCCTTGGCGAGCAGGGCCGGGGATCAGCGGATGCCGCTCCTGGCCAGCCCCTGCACGAAGTATTTCTGGAATGACAGGAGGGCCGACGGCCGTCAGTCCCACCCGATCGGCGTCGTAGTTCCCGCCTGCCAATCGTCCCGGAGCATCGCGTAGGCCACTGCGCCGACGAACCCGTCGCCGGCCGGCCACCCCTGACGGTAGAAGGACTCCTGGACGAACCGGGCGGAGAGGAAGGCTCGGCGCATCACGAGGTTGTCCTCGCGGGTCTGTCCCTCGAGGCGCCGGGGCTGCTGAGGCGAGGCGAACACGAGGTCGGCGAGGGCCGTCAGGGTTGCGGTGCCGATGCCCCTACCCCTGGACCCCTCCGCCAACCGGAGGTCGAACATCGGGGTGTCGTCCTGCAGGTCCTCGACGACGACGACGCCATGACGGCCGTCGTCGTCGTCGATCCAGTATCCCTGGGAGTCGTCGCAGGAGAAGCGGCCGCTGTCCACCGAGCGCTGTGCGCTCTCCCGGGTATGGGAGACGATCCCATGGAACGGGAAGGTCGACGAGGTGAGGAAGTCCACGACGGCCGGGCCGTCGTGGGGCACCATCCTCGTGAGGACGACCATCAGAACCCGACGAGGGGGTGGGGCACGTAGTGCTCCTCGAGCGCCCGTACCTCGTCCTCCGTGAGGTGGAGCTCGAGCGAGGCGAGGGCGTCCTCGAGGTGGTGCGGCTTGCCCACACCGACGATCGGCGCGGACACCACCGGATTGCGCGACACCCAGGCGAGTGCCACCTGCGCGCGGGCCACTCCTCGTGCCTCCGCGACGGCACCTACGGCGTCGGACACGCGGCGGTCGGCGTCGAGGGTTCCGTAGAGGGTCTTGCCGAAGGAGTCGGTCTCCGAGCGTGACGTCGTCTCGTCCCAGGGCCTCGCGAGCTTGCCGCGGGCGAGGGGGCTCCACGGCAGGACGCCGATGCCCTGGTCCGCGCAGAGCCCGTACATCTCTCGCTCCTCCTCGCGGTTGATGAGGTTGTAGTGGTCCTGCATCGTCACGAAGCGGCTCCAGCCGTTGAGGCGCTGCAGGTACAGCGCCTTCGAGAACTGCCACGCGTACATCGAGGACGCTCCGAGGTAGCGCACCTTGCCCGCCTTCACGACGTCGTGCAGCGCCTCCAGGGTCTCCTCGAGCGGCGTCTCCGGGTCGAACCGGTGGATCTGATAGAGGTCCACGTAGTCCGTGCCGAGGCGGCGCAGGCTGTTGTCCAGTTCCGCGAAGATCGCCTTGCGTGACAATCCGGCGCCGTTGGGGCCCTCGTGCATGCGCCCGTGGACCTTCGTGGCGATGACGGTGTCCTCCCGCCGCGTGAACTCGGCGAGCGCGCGCCCGACGATCTCCTCGCTCGAGCCGTCCGAGTAGACGTTGGCGGTGTCGAAGAAGTTGATGCCGGCGTCCACCGCGGCCCGGATCAGGGGGCGGCTCTCCTCCTCGGACAGCGTCCACTCGTGGTTGCCGCGCTGCGGCTCCCCGTAGCTCATGCAGCCGAGGGCGAGGGGCGAGATGTCGAGACCTGTGGAGCCGAGTTTCACGTAGCGCATGGGTAACCTCTGCTGGTGTCGGGCAGTGTGGCTCCACCCTAGCCCGGCCGCGCCCGTGCCGACCGTCCGGGACTAGGGCAGGATGATCCTGTGACAGACGAGAAGACCGGTGCCCCAGGCGGACCGATCACACCGGGCCGGGAGCGCCGGCGCTGGAAGCCGCGTCCCGCCGCCTCCCCGCAGGCCCACGGATCGTCGGTGGCCCGACGCTTCAAGCCCCATGCCTTCGCGAACGGCCTGAAGGCAAGCGCCGCGTGGACGGCCCGCGCCATCATCGTCCTTGCAGGCCTCGTGATCCTCTGGTACATCACGAAGGCCCTGTGGTCGATCGTCCTGCCCACGCTGTTCGCGCTGCTCCTCGCCTCGGTCCTCTGGCCCGTCAACCGGCTGCTCCGCCGGATCCTGCCGAAGGTCCTCGCCGCCGCCGTGACGCTGTTCGCCTTCATCGGGGCGGTCATCGGCGTCGGCGCCCTGACCGTTCCTGCCGTCGCGAGCGGGGTCACGGAGCTCTCCGTGCTCGCCCGGGACAATATCGCCGACGTCATCGATTTCGCCGCCGGTCCACCGCTGGACCTCGACATCGCCGACCTGGACCGGGTGGTGGATACCGCTCTGACGCAGGTCCAGGCGAACGCGGGGAACGTCGTCAGCGGCATCACCACAGGGCTCAGCGAGCTGACCTCGGGCACCGTCGTCGTGCTGCTCGCCCTGGTCTTCACGTTCTTCTGCCTCAAGGACGGCGACCGCTTCATGCCGTGGGCCTCGAGCTGGACGAACTCGGCCGCATTCGCCCATGCCGCGACCATCGCCAACGGAGCCTGGAAGACGCTGTCCTCCTACATCCTCGCCCAGGCCACGGTGGCGCTCGTCGACTCCGTCTTCATCGGGCTGGGCCTGGTCCTGCTGGACATCCCCCTGGCCATCCCGCTCGCCGTGCTCGTCTTCTTCTCGGCGTTCATCCCCGTGGTCGGCGCGATCGTCTCCGGCCTCGTGGCCACGCTCGTCGCGTTCCTCGCGTACGGGTGGGTCACCGCGCTGATCGTGCTCGGGCTCGTGGTGCTCGTGCAGCAACTCGAGAGCAACTTCATCCAGCCCCTGCTGGTGGGCCGGACGCTCGAGATCCACCCCGCCGTCGTCCTCGCCTCCGTCACGGCAGGGGGCACCATCTTCGGCATCATCGGCGCGTTCTTCGCCGTCCCGGCGACGGCGGTGGCGATCGTCGTCCTGCGGTACCTGAAGGAGCAGTCGATCGAGTACCGGCCCGAGACCGGTGTCGCGTCGGGACGGCCGGCCGACGCGGCCGCTTCGCCCGAGAAGTCCACCGCATCGTCCGGCTCCGACCCCGGTCCCGACTCCGTGACCGACGCCGGGCCGGTGAGCCACAGCCCGGAGCCGCAGGGTGGCTAGGCGTCCCGTCGTCGCCGTCCTGCAGGGCGAGCGTCCCGTCCGCGGCCTCGAGCGCGTCGCCGAGGTGGCCGAGGTCCGGGTGGTATCAGCGGCCGGGTTGGGCGACGCCCTCGCCGGCGCCGATGTGCTCTACCTCTGGGACTACTTCTCCGGGGCACTCCCGGCCGCCTGGCACGCCGCCGGAAGCCTTCGCTGGCTGCACGTCGCGGCAGCCGGGGTGGACAAGCTGCTGTTCCCCGCACTCGTGTCGTCCGACGTCGTGGTGACCAACGCCCATGGCGTCTTCGACCAGCCCATGGCCGAATACGTCCTCGGTGCCATGCTGCACGCCGCGAAGGGCTTCGGTCCGCTGCGCGATCAGCAGAGGAACGAGCGGTGGGAGTGGCGGGAGGGCCGCAACATCGCCGGCACGCGGGCCCTCGTGGTCGGGACGGGCAGCATCGGCCGCGCCACGGCGCGGCTCCTGCGGGCCGTCGGTGTGCAGGTCGAGGGAGTGGGCCGCACCGCCGTCGAACAGGACGACGACTTCAGTCGTGTCCATGCGTCCGCCGAGCTGGCCCGCGTGGTCGCGGACGCCGACTGGCTGATCCTCGTCGCGCCACTCACCCCGGCCACGGAGAACCTCGTCAGCGCGGAGGTCCTCGGCGCCCTGAAGGACGGCGCCGTGCTGATCAACGTGGGGCGTGGACGGCTGGTGGACGAGGACGCCCTCGTGCGGAACCTCCGCGCCGGGACGCTCGCCGGGGCAGTGCTGGACACGTTCGCGGTCGAACCACTACCCGCCGGGCACCCGCTGTGGTCGCTGCCCTCGGTGCTCGTCACTCCGCACATGGCGAGCAACGCGGACTCCTGGCTGGACGACCTCGCGGCGCAGTTCGAGCGGAACGTCCTGTTGTGGATGGACGGCCGTCCGCTGCCCGGCGTCGTCGACAAGGAGCTCGGGTACGTGCCCTCGGCACGGAGCAGGACCTAGGCCGACGCGCGTGACACCGGGAGCGCGAGTTCCCCCCGCCACCACTGCAGGGTATCGGTCAGTGCGGTGGCGAGGGCCGTGGGAGCCAGTCCCAGAAGCCGCTCGGACGCCGAGGAGTCCATGACGAACGGGCGGTCGAACTGATAGGCCATCTCCGCGTACTCGCGCACGGGCGGGACCACCGCGCCGAGGCCACGGATCAGCCAACCCGGAGTTCCCCGGAGGGTCGGGACCCCGACGCCTGCCGATGCCGCGCAGGCCTCGACGAGTGTGCGCTGCGTCAGGGCGGGCAGTGTCGGTGCGTGCAGGACCCGGTCAGGGATCCGTGGGAGGTCGGCTGCGGCGATCATCGCTGCGGCGAGGTCGGGGACGTAGGTGAACGAGTGCGGAGCGTCCGGGCTGCCGATCAGCTGGATACTCTTCCCCTGCAGGACGGCAGGAATCATGCGCTCACCCGCATGGGCGGTGCGGACCCTCGGTCCGTAGAAGTCGGAGGCCACCACGGACACGGTGGCCGTTGGTGAGGCGGCCCGCGCGGCCAGGAGTGCTGTACGGACACCGCGCTTCCCGCTGACCGCGGCCCGCTCCGAGTCCTCCGCCATGACGACGTCGGGACGGCTGTAGGAGTACAGGCTCTCCGGGAAGACGACGACGGCGCCCTGCCGGCCCGCGGCCTCCAGCACGACCGCTTCGGCCGCCGGGAGTTCCCGCCGCCAGGCCGCGGCGGTGTAGGCGCTTCCGTGGATGCAGTGGAACACCGCGTCCGCTCCGGCCATGGCTTCCGTGAGGGCCGCGGCATCCGAGGCGTCGACGCGGAGGCGCTCGATGCCCGGGTGGTCCGGACCGCTGCCGGATCGGGTGAGGATGCGGACGGTGTCCCCGCGCCGGGCGAGCTGCTCGGCGATGGTCCAGCCGACGGGTCCTGCTCCGGTGACGACGTACGTGTTCATGGTGGAGCCTTCCGTGAGGATGAAAAGGAGGGAGAGCAGTGCTCTCTTGAATCAGGATGACGCACATCGGACCACGGGTCAAGAGCACTGCTCTCATCTGTCGACGATGCTCTCGCGATCGTGGGAGAGTGGAGCCATGCCAGCTACACCCCGCGAACGCGCCCGCGAGCAGACGCTCTCCGACATCACCCGGATCGGTCGCCGGCAGCTCAATGAGGTCGGTGCCGCAGCACTCTCCCTCCGCGCCGTGGCCCGTGAACTCGGCGTCGTCTCCTCGGCCGTCTACCGCTACGTGGCGAATCGCGACGACCTGCTCACGCTCCTGGTCGTCGACGCCTACGCGGAGCTCGGGGACGAGGTGGAGGCAGCCGTGGAGCACGCCGGAGTCGCCGCCGTCGATCGTTTCGCCGCGCTCGCCCGGGCGGTACGCCTCTGGGCCGTGCGCGAGCCGTCGCGCTATGCACTCCTCTACGGCAGCCCCGTTCCCGGCTACGCAGCCCCGGCGGAGAGGACCACCGTGCAGGGCACGCGGGTCATCACGCTGCTCGGGCACATCGTCGACGACGCCTGGCGGTCCGGCGAGCTCGCCGCCGATGATCGTCCCGTTCCGGCGGTGCTCACCGGCGACTTCCAGGCGATCCGCGACCAGCTGTCGGTGGCGACGCCGGATTCCGTCCTGGCCTCCGCCGTGCAGGCTTGGTCGGCCCTGTTCGGGGCAGTGTCTTTCGAGGTCTTCGGACAGTACGGGCCCTCCACGTTCGCCGATCTCGACGCGCTCTTCGAGGACACGCTCGCGCGCATCTCGGCCCAGCTGGGCCTGGTGCGCGCCGCAGGCTGACCAGGACGCCGGACCCGGAGGGATTGGCGCCCGCTGTCCCACGGGTGAGACACTGGCCGCTGCCGCCACCCGCCGACCAGGAGCCTTCCGTGCGTATCCGCCTGCCCCGACCGGAGAGCCGCAACCGCGCCCGTCCGGTCTGGCTGTTCTTCGCCCTGATCCATGTCGGTTTCCTGGCGCGGCTGCTGCCGTTCATCATCGGTGGGGGAGTGCTCAGCGACATCCGGTTCTACCGCGAATGGGCCTACCAGGCGCTGGACGACGGCGTCTGGCAGGGTATCGACACCGCCTGGGTCTACCCGGTGGGGGCCCTCGCGCCGATGGTGGTCGCTGCCGTCCTCGGCCCCCACCTCTACCAGCTCGCATGGTTCGTCCTGTTCGCCGGCCTCAACGCCGTGGGCACCGCGGCCCTGATCCGCCGAGGCACGCCGTCGTCGTTCACCGCCGCCTACTGGTGGCTCGCGGCGACCACGCTGCTCGGCCCTGTCGCCGTAGGAAGGATCGACGGGCTGACCGCGCCACTCGTGGTCGCCGCCCTGCTCATGGTGGCCGCGCGGCCGTTCATCGCGTCCCTCGTCCTCAGCGCCGCCACCTGGATGAAGGTGTGGCCTGCCGCCGTCGTGCTCGCGTCGCTGGTCGTGATCCGCAGCGGCAGGCTCCGGATCCTCGGAGCCGGCATCGCGCTCACCGCGGGCATCGCCGCCGTCGTCGCGGTCCTCGGGGACATCCGGAACCTGACCGGCTTCCTCGGCGCCCAGGGCGCCCGCGGGATGCAGCTCGAAGCACCGCTCAGCACCCCGGGGGTGTGGCAGGCGATCACCGGGACCTCGGGCGCGTACTTCTTCGAGGACGAGGTCATCAACACCATGGAGGTCCGTGGCGCGCTCAGCGGACTGGTCGGGGACCTGATGACCCCGCTCCTCGCCCTGACGGTCGTCCTGGTCGCGGCCTTCCTCGCCGTCGCCCTCCACCGCGGCGTGCCTGCCTCAGCCCTCCTCGCCACCGGGTCCCTGGCCCTCGTGAGCACGCTCGTGGTGTTCAACAAGGTCGGGTCTCCGCAGTTCATGCTGTGGATCGCGGCGGTGGTCGCCGTGGGGCTCGTGCTCGAAGGGGCCAGCGAGTGGCGCTACCCGGCGGTCGCGATGCTGGCGACCGCGGGCCTGACCACCCTGGTGTACCCGATCCTCTACGACGCGCTGCGCTACGACCTCAACCCGGTCGTCGCCGTCCTGCTGACGCTCCGGAACCTGCTCGTCGTCAGCATCCTCGCCTGGTCGCTCCTGCGACTGGGACGGCTGACAGCGCGCGCCGGCAGGCCCGCGCCGGCCGGAGCGCCTACGGGTGCCTGACGCCCTCGCCCGCGAGGACCGCCCGGTACCCCTCGCGGTAGGTGGGGTAGGCGAAGGAGAAACCCGTCGAACGCAGGAGGCGGTTGTCCACGCGACGGGCACCGCCGCGCGTGGAGGGTGCCTCTCCCGGCGGCGGTGCCGGCAGACCCGTCTCCTCGGCGAGGAACTCCAGGACATCGCCGAGGTCCACCGGTAGGTCGTCGCTGCCGAGATAGATGGGTGCGGGTGCCTGGACCGCGGTGACCAGGTGCACGATCGCGGCCGCCGCGTCGTCCCGGTGGATCCGGTTGGTCCACTGCGTCTCGCTCGGCAGCACTGCGGTCCCACTCCTCACCTGGTCGATCAGGCGGGTCCTTCCCGGTCCGTAGATGCCCGAGAGCCGGAGCACGGTGCCGCGAGCCGCCCGGCCCAGCAGCACCTGCTCGGCCTCCCGGATCATGCGTGCCGTCGGGGCCGTGCTCTCCGCGGGCGAGTCCTCGGTGACCCAGCCGCCGTCGACGTCCCCGTACACGGCCGTGGAGGAGACGAAGAGGATGCGTCGGGGCTCCACCCGGTCGCGATCCAGCGCGTCCAGGACGTTCGCCGTCGCGTCCACGTAGGCGCTGCGGTACTCCGCCTCACTGCGTCCCCCGGCAGCGGTGGCGATGACGACGACGTCGGTGTCCCCGGGAATCGGGGGCAGCGGCTGCGTCAGGTCGGCGGCCACCCCCTCGACGCCCTCCGGAAGCCGTTCCGCGGACCGGCGCCACCCGACGACGCGCTCGCCGCGCGCGGCAAGGCGGAGGCCCACCTCGGTGCCGAGGTCACCGCATCCCGCTATCAGAACCGTCATCGTGCGTTTCTTCCTTCCTCGTCGGGCAGCCCCGCTGCCCGTTCCTGCCCGCCGATCGGGGCGGGCCTTCCACCGGAGCCGCGCGGAACCTCAGTCGCGGATGCGGACAGCGGTCTCGCGCAGGTACAGGTCCACGCGCGTGTAGGCGTCACGCGTCAGCGCCTTCCAGAGCTCGACGGCGAGCCGCGGGTCCTCCGCCTCGAGGGTCCTGATGGCCCGTGCCGAGAGGACCTTGACGTGCACGTCCTCGAGGGCCTTGACCGTCGTCTCCTGGCGATTGTCGCTCCCGAGGGCGAGTTCACCGAAGGTCATCCCGGCGCTCAGGGTCGTCAGCTTGAGCCGTTCGCCGGAGGGGCCGGGCACGGAGGTGACGATCTTGCCCGAGAGGATGAAGTACACGCCGCCGAAGGACTGGCCGACCCGACGCACCACCTGTCCCTTCTCGTACGTCTTGTCCTCCATTCTTTCCGCGAGGGCCTCGACGTCCTCCTCGGTCAGGGGTTCCAGCGCCGGGCACTGCGCCACCTCCACCTCGGTCGGCAGGCTCAGCTCCGATCCGTACCGCGTGATGAGCTCGTTCTCGCAGTACTCGACGGCGGCGGTGCGGGTGTCGAAGGTCGGAACGGCACGGTCGACGTCCTTGAAGGTCTCCGCGAGGGTTCCCTCGCTGTCGATCAGCACGAGATCCCGGTCGACGGTCGCCAGGTTCTCGCGGACCTCGCCGAGCAGGCGGAGGGACACGTCGGCGACCTCGTCGACGCGCCGCAGGTCGAGGATCACGAAGTCCACGTCGTCGTCGAGACTGCTCAGCGCGCGCACCATCGACTCCGTCCCGGCGAACAGCAGGTCACCGTTGAGCTCGATGACCCTCGCACGGTGGCCGTGGTCGCGGAGGACATCCATGGCCTCGTCAGCGCGGCGGATGCCCGACGGCGACGCCGTGATGTCGTAGGTCGCCCGGATGGCCGAGCGTCCTGCGCGTGCCGCCCGCACGAAGTGCAACTCCATGTCACGGGACAGGCGCTGGCTGGTCGCGACGCCGCGCACGCTGCTGCCGTGCTCGTCGAGCGGCGGCGAGTACACCGCGAGGCCCACCTGTCCGGGAAGGACGGCGATCGTCCCGCCGCCCACCCCGCTCTTGGCGGGCATGCCGACAGTGCTGATCCACGAGCCGGCGTCGTCGTACATGCCGCACGTGGTCATCACGGACAGGACGCGCTCGACGGCGAGCAGGTCCAGTGCCTCCACGCCCGTGATCGGATTACGGCCGGAGTTCGCCAGCGTGGCGGCCATGACCGAGAGGTCCATGCAGGTGACCATCACCGAGCACTGGCGGAAGTAGTCCTCGATGACCGGCGTCGGATCGTCCTCGATGATGTCGAAGGACCGGAGCAGGTAGGCCAGGGCGCGGTTGCGGTGCCCGTGCTCCAGTTCGGAGCGGAAGATCTGTTCGTCGACGCCGAGCTGGCGGCCCGCGAACTGCGAGTACAGGTTCACGATCCGCTTGAACCGTGAGTTGCCGCCCAGCGACCGGACCAGGGACGTCGCCGTCAGCGCTCCCGCGTTGATCATCGCGTTGGAGGGTTTCCCGGTCCCGGCGGCCAGGGAGATCTCGTTGAACGAATCACCCGACGGCTCGACGTCCACCTTCGCGTCCACGGCGTCCATACCGAGATCCGCCAGCGCCAGTCCGTAGGTGAACGGCTTGGAGATGGACTGGATGGAGAACTCCTCGCGGGTGTCACCGACCTCGTACATGTACCCGTCCACCGTGGTGAGGCAGATGCCGAAGTTGTCCGGATCGACGTTCGCCATGGCGGGGATGGTGCTGTAGGGCTTCCCGTCCTTGAGATCGGAGATCTCCCGGTGGATGGTCCTCAGGTAGCTCTCGATCGGTGATTCCATACGCTCCACCCTACGGGGGTGCCGGCGGTGCCCCCGTCAGCGCTGACGGAGCGTGTGCCGCAGGGAGAGGACGAGGAGCTGGACGACGGCGGTGGCGGCTCCGATGAGGATCAGGGGCGGCGCCGCGGTGACGGTGTAGTTGAACCACGGCATGGTGTACGGATCGAGCGAGGGGTCCTGCAGGTACCGCTCGCGGTACGCCTCCTCGTACAGCATCGGCGCCGCCAGGAGATAGGCGCCGAGGGCCACGAGGACCGCCGCCACGATCCAGAGCACGAGGTCGAAGGGATTGCGCTGTCCACTGCTCCCGGGGTGCACCACGGGTTCGGGACCGACGTCCCTGATGTCGGCGACGCCGCCGGCGACGCCTCCGGTCGGGATGGTCCGGCCGGTCCTGCTGCCGACCGTTCGGCCGCGGCCCCGCCCCTACCCGGCCGCTCCGACGACGGGTCGGC
>WNZI01000069.1 GCA_009728235.1 Vibrio cholerae
GACTGCCGGCGTCGTTCCACCAGCGGGCTTCCGCCACCAGTGTGCCACCCGGTCCCGGCGCGCCTGCACATGCCCTTCGGGCGACGGCGCGCCTGCACGTGCCCTTCGGGCGACGGCGCGCCTGCAGGGGTCGCGAGGATCCACGATCGGCTGCGCGTCGCCCTAGATTGGGATCATGACCATCGACATCTCGACGGCGACCCCGGACGACGCCGGAGCCCTGGCTGCGTGTGCGGCCGTCACCTTCCCCCTCGCCTGCCCTGCCGACTCGCTGCCCGAGGACATCCAGCGACACATCGGGACCCACCTGTCCGCCGGGCGGTTCGCCGCGAACATCGCCACGCCGGGCACCACCATCCTCTGCATCAGGGAGGCGGATCTGATCGCCGGCTACAGCATGATCGTGCTGGAGCAGCCCACCGATCCCGACGTGCTGGGCGCGCTGTCGATCTCGCCGTCCGTCGAACTCAGCAAGTTCTACGTGCATCCCGACCACCACGGCCGCGGCTCGGCCCAGGCCCTGATGACCGCGACCCTGGACCTCGCCGCTGCGTCAGGGCTGCCGGGCGTCTGGCTCGGCGTCAACCAGGAGAACGAGCGGGCCATCCGCTTCTACACGAGGAGCGGCTTCCGCCGGGTGGGCAGCAAGCGGTTCCAGCTCGGGGAACGCTTCGAGGAGGACTTCATCCTCGAACAGGGGTTGCCGACGTCCGCAGGCATGGTCTGAGCGCACGCCCGGCGCCCTGTCCGGGTCGCCGAGCGTGCGGATCGGCGTCATCTGCCGCGTGCCGCACCGAGGGGATCGCTGACGCGCACCATCTCGTCACGGGACACCACCTTGATGCGCTCCCGGATCACCTGTCGACCCTCGACGGCCGAGGTGGAGGCCTCACCCAGGAGCTTCTCGTGCGCGTCCAGCGCGAGCCATCCCTCCCAGGTGGTGTAGGCCACCGACCGGGAGCCGAGCAGCACAGCCACGTCCCCGCGGCCGGAGGGTGGAACCTCCGGCAACGACGACGCATCCGCCAGGACGCAGCCGACCGTCTCCAGCGCATCGGACTTCGTGTGGCCGATCAGTCCGACGGGCCCGCGCTTGATCCATCCCGTGGTGTAGATCCCCGGCACGGGTCGTCCGTCCGGGTCGAGGACGCGGCCCTGCTCATGGGGCAGGACCCCGCGCGCGTGGTCGAACGGCAGACCCTGCACGGGTGACCCGACGTAGCCGATGGCGCGGTACACGGCCTGGACCGGGTAGTCGATGATCTCCCCGGTCCCACGGACGTTGCCGTCCCCGGTGAGCTCCGTGCGCTCGAACTTCATGCCGGCGACCCTGCCCGAGGACTCGGGCGAGTCGTAGATCTCGACGGGCGAATGCAGGAAGTGCAGGTGCAGCCGCCGGGACGCTCCGGTCGGTTCGTCCTCGACCAGCCAGTTCGTGAGGGTCTTCACCATCGTCTTCGTCTGGTTGTTGGTAGCGATCTGCTCCTCGGAACCCGCATCGAAATCGAAGTCCTCGGGATACAGCACGATGTCCACGTCACGGGAGTGCGACAGCTCCCGCAACTCCAGGGGAGTGAACTTCACCTGCGCCGGACCGCGCCGGCCGAAGACATGCACATCCGTCACCGGTGAGGCCTTCAGCCCCCGGTAGACGTTGTCCGGGATCTCGGTGGAGAGCAGGTCATCGGCGTGCTTCGACAGGATCCGGGCGACGTCCAGGGCCACATTGCCGTTGCCGATCACCGCGATCTCCCGGGCCTCCAACGGCCAGTCCCGGCTCACATCGGGATGACCGTCGTACCAGGACACGAAGTCCGCACCACCGAACGAACCCTCGAACTCGATCCCGGGGATGTTCAGGTCTGCATCGCGGATCGCTCCGGTGGCGAAGATGACGGCGTCGTAGTGAGCCTGGAGGTCCTCCAGGGAGATGTCCGTCCCGTAGTCGACGTTGCCGAAGAACCGGATGTCGCCCCGGTCCAGCACCTTGTGCAGCGCCGTGACGATCCCCTTGATGCGGGGGTGGTCGGGAGCGACCCCGTAGCGGATCAGCCCGTACGGTGCCGGGTACCGGTCGAAGAGGTCGATCTCGACGGTGAGCAGGCCGGCCTCGACGGGAGCCGACTTGGCCAGGCTGTCGGCAGCGTAGACGCCGGCCGGTCCTGCTCCGACGATGGCGACGCGCAGGGTGCGGGCAGCTCCGGTGGAGGGTGTGGGAGGGGAGGTGTCGGTGGACACGGTGGATTCCTGTTCTGTTGGTCGGCGGACGATCTCGCGGGCCGGATGGGTCAGGGGGTGAAGGAGGGTGAGAGCGTGACGACGTCGCCGACCACGATGACGGCCGGGGCCCGGACGCCGACGGCCTCGGCGCGGTCGGCGATGGTGGCGAGCGTTCCGGTGGTGACCCGCTGCGTCGGCATCCAGCCGTCCTCGACCACCGCTACAGGGGTGGTGGCAGCACGTCCGCGCTCGACCAGCGTCCGGGCTGATTCCCGGAGGAGGGACACTCCCATGAGGAGGATCAGCGTGTGGTCGCTTCCCGGCGGGATGAGACCGATCTGCTGGGCGATCCCCTCGTGGCCGGTCAGCACGCTGAAGCCCTTGGCGACGCCCCGGTGCGTGACGGGTATCCCGGCGGCGGCCGGCACCGAGATCGCCGATGTGACGCCGGGAACCACCTCCACGGGCACTCCGTGTCCCGGCAGTGCTGTTCCTCCTCCCCGCCGCGACCGAGGACGTACGGGTCCCCGCCCTTCAGCCGCACCACGCTGTGACCGAGCAGTGCCTGTTCCACCAGGATCGTGTTGATCTCCGACTGGGGGACGGGATGGTGCCCGGGCATCTTGCCCACGTCGATGACCTGTACCTCCGGCGCCAGGTCGGCAAGGACGGAGCGGGGGCCGAGTCGGTCGGCGACGACGACGTCGGCCTGTGCGAGCAGTTGGCGGCCACGGGCCGTGATCAGTCCGGCGGAGCCCGGGCCTCCACCCACGAGGGCGACCGTTCCCACCGCGCCTGCGTCCTTCCGGTGTCGCCGCAGTGGCAGGACGCCGGTTTCGAGAGCCGCCAGGACGCCGTCGCGGAGAGCCATCGCGCGTCTGGGGTCGCCGTCGGTGGTGACTGCCACCGAGACGCCGTCGACCGATGCCACTGCTGGCACCCAGGCGGTGGCGTTCGCGGGATCCCCGCCCTTGACGCACCAGATGCGGGCTGCGTCGGCGTCCGCTGCGATGGCATCCTGCACGTCGGCGCTTCCCGAGTGGGCCAGCACGAGCCAGGCGTCGGCGAGGTCGGCGCGTACGTAGTTCCGGGCTTCCCAGGCGAGGACGCGCCGGCGGCGAGGTCCCGGATGTCCTCGCAGGCATCGGGCGCGACGACGGTGACGAGGGCGCCGTCCGCCGCGAGGGCGGGGATGCGGCGTGCTGCGACCGGGCCGCCACCGACCACGAGGACCTTCCGTCCTCTCAGCTGGAGTCCGAGGGGGTACGTCACGATGTACCCGCCCTCAGGAGTCCGCGCCGTCTGAGCAGGCGGCGTTCCAGCGGCCCGAAGACGAGCAGCTCCACGACCACGCCGATCGACAGGATGATGAGGACCGACGCCATGACGGTCGCCATGTCCGACAGCACGCGGCCCTGCTCCAGCAGTCCGCCGAGGCCGAACCCCAGTGCTCCGCCGGTTGCGATGATCTCCGCGGCCATGAGCGAGCGCCAGGAGAAGGCCCAGCCCTGCTTGAGTCCGGCGACGTACCCCGGAAGCGCTGCCGGCAGCACGATCTTCAGGACCAGCGCCCACCGCCCGGCACCGAGGACGTGGCCCACGCGCCGGTACTGGTCGGGCACCTGGTCCACCCCGGAGATGAGCCCGTTCACGATCGAGGGAACGGCTCCCATCAGGACGACGAAGTACACGGTGGCATCGCTCAGGCCGAACCAGATGATGGCCGCCGGCACCCAGGCGACCGAGGGCAGGACCTGCAGCCCCGAGATGATGGGGCCGAACGCGCCCCGCAGGAACGGGCTCCGGACGAGCAGCAGGCCGATGGGTGTGGCGATGAGGACGGCGATGGCGAAGCCGACGAAGCCCCGTTCGAGGCTGGTCAGGATGACCGCCTGCGCCTGACCGTTCGCGACGAGCTCGGTGAGCGTCCCCAGGACGTCGAAGGGACCGGGCAGGACGTCCGGGCGCGGTCTCGCCAGCCAGATGTACATCTGCCAGAGGTAGATCACCGCGGCGACCGCGGCGAGGGGCAACAGGGCCCTGGTCACCCGGTCGGTCCGGCCGACGGCCGGGACGGTCTGCTGCTGCAGGGCGTCGAGACCCGCGCCGAGCTCGCGCCCGGTCGGGGTCTCCCAGCCGTCGGTGCCGGGCGCTCCGGCCCCGAGGTTTCGGGGTGGTTCGGTCAGCTGGGTCTCATGCTGCATGGCGGCGGATCTCCTGCCGGAGTTCGGTGGTGATGTGCGCTGTCAGGGTTGCGGGGTCCTCGTCCCTGGTGGACCACTCGCCCACCACCCGGCCGGGCCGGGAGGACATGAGGAGCACGCGCTGCCCGAGGAGGACTGCCTCCCGGACGTTGTGCGTGATGAAGATGATCGTGCGGCCCGTCTCCCGCCAGACGCGCAGCAGTTCCTCGTGCAGCAGGTCGCGGGTGATCGCGTCGAGCGCCGCGAACGGTTCGTCCATGAGCAGGACATCCCGGTCCTGCGCGAGCGACCGCGCCAGTGCAACCCGCTGGCGCATGCCGCCGGACAGCTCGTGCGGCTTCTTCCGGGCCGCGTCGGCGAGATGCACGACGTCGAGCAGGCGCGCCGCTTCGGCACCCCGCCGGGTGCGCGGGACTCCGCGCAGTTCGAGCGCCAGCTCCACGTTGGCCTGGGCGGAGAGCCAGGGGAAGAGGGACGCGTCCTGGAACATGAACGCGACCTTCGGTGCCGCGATCGTGCCCGACGTCGGCCGGTCGAGCCCGGCGATCAGGTTCAGGAGCGTCGACTTCCCGCAGCCCGACGCACCGAGGAGGGTCACGAACTCGCCGGGCTCCACATCGAGCTCCACGCCCTCCAGGACCGGTGGAGCCGCGGGCGAGAAGCGTTTGGAGAGGCCCCGGACGGCGATGCAGGGGGTGGCCGTCATGGTGCTTCCTCCCCTGCGGTCGCAGGGACGGGGTCCAGACCGGCCTCGGCACGCACCTCGTCGAGCAGCGTCAGGTCGACGAGGCCCCGGATGTCGTACTCGGTGGCCGTACCGGCAGCTATCCCGTGGGCCAGCAGCTGCTCCAGCGAGCCGCCCAGCGGGTCCTGGGTGAAGTGGAGCTGCGTCAGGGCCCTTCTCATCACGGCGTCCGGTAGCGGTTTGGACTGGGCCGAGACGAGCCCATCGTTCAGGACCTGCGCGGCGTCGCCGGGATTGCCCTTCCGCTCCGCGAGCCACTCCACGGCGCGCAACTCGCCCCGCAGCAGGGCGCGGACCTGCTCCGGGTGCTCGGTCAGGTAGTCCGTCGACACGACGAGCAGCGTGGTGGGGAACCGCCCGCCCGGCCAGAGGTCCTTCTCGTCGACGAGGACCGTGCCGCCCGCCTCGAGGACGAGGCGCGTGGCCCACGGCTCGGGGACCCAGGCGCCGTCGAGGTCGCCGTTGGAGAACAGCTGGAGGGACAGGGCGTTCTCGGTGGGCGTGATGAGGACGTCCTCCGGCGCGCCCGTTCCGGTCGGCAGGCCGTTCTCCGCCAGCCACGTGCGCAGGGCGACGTCCTGCGTGTTGCCGAGCTGCGGTGTCGCGAGCGTCGCCCCGCGCAGGTCCTCCGGTGCGTCGATACCGGGGCGCACCACCAGCTGAGCACCGCCGGAGGTCGCTCCGGACACCACGCGCAGGGACGTCCCCTCACTCTGGATGTAGGAGTTGATGGCCGGGTTGGGCCCGATGAAGGCGGCGTCGATGGCTCCGGCGTTCAGCGCCTCCACGGCGGCAGGGCCGGCGTTGAAGACCTGGGAGCTGAGCTGAGTACCGCCCAGTTCGTCCTCGAAGAGTCCCGTCTCGAGCCCCACGAGGGCCGGTGCATGGGTGAGGTTGCCGAAGTAGCCGAGCCGGAGCTGCTCCGCCGTCGAGGCCGGCCGGAGGGTCGGCTCGGCCGAGGAGGCCTGCTGCGACGATGCGTGCGCGATGACGGCCGCGCCGGCGGCCACCGCGACGACGAGGCACGTCCCGAGGACGGTCTCCGCCAGACGGTTCCTCAGGACGCGTCCGCGCTCCGGACGGCGTTCCGGGAGGTTCTCGTTGACGGGCACGTTCTGCTCAGGAGACATGGGGTGCCTCCCCGGGACCCTGCCCGGTGCTGGCGGCGCCCGTGCCGGTCACGAGCCCTGCCGCGAGCGTGTTGCCGTCCGCCGGATCGATCACGAGGAAGGACCCGGTGTGGCGCGACGCGGCGTAGGAGTCCACCGGTAGCGGGGCTGCTACGCGGAGGCGCACCGTCCCGATGTCGTTGAGCTCGAGCGCGGAGGTCGGTCGGTCGGTGAAGGTCGCGAGGTCGAGTCCGCCGAGGATGTCCTGCACGATGCCCCGCACCGTCGAACTGCCGTGCTTGATCAGGACCGATGCACCCGGGCGGAGCGGCCTGGACGACAGCCAGCACAGGGAGGCAGAGATGTCCCGGCTTCCCTCCGCTCCGGTGGCGGGTCCGGCGAGGAGGTCGCCCCGCGAGACGTCGAGGTCCTCCCTGAGCCGCAGGACCACCGACTGCGGGGCGAAGGCTTCGTCCAGCTGCTCACCGGCCAGGTCGATCCCCGCTACCACCGTGGTCCGTTGCCCGGGACGGACGGCGACGGGGTCTCCCACGCGGACGCTGCCGGCGACGATCTGCCCTGCGTAGCCGCGGTAATCCCGATACCGTTCGGGGTCGAGCCCCGGAGCGAGGGCACCCTGGGGTCGGATGACCGTCTGCACGGGGAAGCGGAAGGACTCGCTGCCCGTCTCGAGGTCCGTCAGGGCGGGCAGCTCCTCGAGGATCTCGAGGAGGGAGGGGCCTCCGTACCAGGGCGTGCGTTCCGAGCGGCCCGCAATGTTGTCGCCCACGAGCGCCGAGACGGGCACCACCGTCAGTCGCGTCTCCCCCAGTTCGACGGCGGCTCGCTGAAGTTCCGCCTCGACGCCGCGGAACCGTGCCTCGCTGTAGTCCACGAGATCGATCTTGTTGACGGCCGCGATGAGGTGCGGCACACGCAGGAGCCGTGCGACGGCCAGGTGCCGGCGGGTCTGTTCGAGCACGCCCTTGCGGACGTCGATCAGCACGACGACGGCGTCGGCCGTGGAGGCACCCGTCACCGTGTTCCTGGTGTACTGCACGTGCCCGGGGCAGTCGGCGAGGATGAAGGAGCGCTTCGCCGTCGCGAAGTACCGGTAGGCGACGTCGATGGTGATGCCCTGCTCGCGTTCGGCGCGCAGGCCGTCGGTGAGCAGCGCGAGGTCCAGCTGCTGGACCCCGTCGACGGGCGCGCCCCCGAAACCGCGTTCGGCGGAGGTCCGCTCCACGGCTTCGAGTTGATCCGCCAGGACGGACTTGCTGTCGTGGAGCAGCCGGCCGACGAGGGTCGATTTGCCGTCGTCGACGGAGCCGGCCGTCGCGAAGCGGAAGAGCGACGCGGTGATCGGGGCGTTCTCGGTGAGGAGGGTCATCAGAAGTACCCGTCTTTCTTCCGGTCTTCCATGGCTGCTTCGGAGATCCGATCGTCGGCACGGGTGGCACCGCGTTCGGTGAGGGTGCTCAACGCCACCTCGCGGACCACGTCGCTGGCACTGGCGGCATCGGATTCGACTGCACCGGTGCAGGACATGTCCCCCACCGTGCGATAGCGGACCGTCCGGACCTGCACGTCCTCCCCGGGTGCGGGCTGAGACACCTCTCCGACGGCGCGCCACATCCCGTCGCGCCGGAAGACCTCACGTGGGTGGGCGTAGTACAGCGGGGGCAGGGCGATACCCTCGCGTTCGATGTACCGCCAGATGTCCAGCTCGGTCCAGTTGGAGATCGGGAAGGCGCGGACGTGCTGGCCTACCGTGTGCCGCCCGTTGTAGAGCCGCCAGAGTTCGGGGCGCTGGTTCCGCGGATCCCACTGCCCGAACTCGTCGCGCAGGGACAGGATGCGCTCCTTGGCCCTCGCCTTGTCCTCGTCGCGTCGTCCGCCGCCGAAGACGGCGTCGAACCGGTGCCCCCTGATCGCGTCGAGCAGCGGCTGGGTCTGCAACGGGTTGCGGGTGCCGTCCGCCCGTTCGGAGAGGCGTCCGTCATCGATGTAGTCCTGCACCGATCCGACGACGAGCCGCAACCCCAGCCGCTCCACCGTCCCGTCACGGAAGGCGAGGACCTCGGGGAAGTTGTGGCCGGTGTCGATGTGGAGCACGGGGAAGGGGACCCGCCCGGGCCAGAACGCCTTCGCCGCGAGATGCAGCATCACCACCGAGTCCTTCCCCCCGCTGAACAGCAGGGCGGGTCGCTCGAATTCGGCGAACACCTCGCGCAGGATGTGGATGGCTTCGGATTCGAGGAAGTCGAGGCTGGAGAGCAGTCGGTCCCGGACGGCAGTACTCACTGGTGTATCCCGCATTCTGTCTTGGCGAGTCCTGCCCAGCGGCCGGCTCGTGGATCTTCTCCCGGGGCGACGGGCCGGGTGCAGGGGCTGCAGCCGATGGATGGATAGCCGTTGGACAACAGCAGGTTGACCGGCACCTGGTGCTGTTGGGAGTAGTCGAGGAGGTCGTCGAAGCTCCACGCGGCCAGCGGGTTCACCTTCACCAGGTTGTGCAGCGCGTCCCACGTCACCAGCGGTGTGTTGGTCCGCGTGGGTGCCTCGTCCCGACGGACGCCGGTGAACCACAGCTCGTAGCTCGCCAGGGCCTCCTTGAGCGGGCCCATCTTGCGCAGTGCGCAGCACTGGGCGGGGTCCGTCGCGAAGAGGTCCTTGCCCTGGGTGCGGTTCTGCTCCGCCACGGTGAGTGCCGGCAGGACGTCCACGAGGTTGATGTCGAGGGTCGCCGCCACTTCGTTGCGCGTGGCGATGGTCTCCGGGAAGTGGTACCCCGTCTCCAGGAACAGGACGTCGACGCCGGGGAGCTGCCGCGAGACGAGGTGGGGCAGGACGGCGTCGGCCATGGAACCGGCCACCGCCGTGGCTGCCGTGGCGAATTCCCGCTCCACCCAGGCGACGACGGCGTCGGCCGGCGCGTCCCAGCCCAGCTCGTCCCCGCCCTTCCGTGCAAGCTCCCGGAGTTCTTCCCGGTCGCGCAGGTGACGCGTCACAGCAGCGCTCCCTCGTCCGCGCGGTGCGCCCACTCGGCGAAGGTCTCGGACAGTTCCCGGTCCGAGACGAAGCGGCGCACCAGTCGCTCCACGTACTCCGGAAGATCGTCGGCGGTGACCTTGAGGCCGCGCACCGTGCGTCCGAGGCCGGCCTCCGCGCGGTCCATCGACGCCAGGCCTCCCCCGAGGTGGACCTGGAAGCCGGGCGACTGGCCGCCGTTGCCGTCGGGCAGGAGTTGCCCCTTCAGACCGATGTCCGCCGTCTGGATGCGGGCGCAGGAGTTGGGGCACCCGTTGACATGCAGCGAGAGCCTCTCCGGCAGCACTCCCGACTCCGCGAGGTCCGCGAGTCGTGTCTCGAGTTCCGCGACCGCCGTGGCTGCCGTCACCTTCGTCTCCACGATCGCCAGCTTGCAGAACTCGATCCCCGTGCACGCGATGGACGACCGCCGGAAGACGGAGGGCTTCGCGGTCAGGCCCAGCGCCTCCAGGCCCGGGATCAGGGACTCCAGCCGGTCCTCGGCGACGTCCAGGAGCACCAGCTTCTGGTGGGGTGTGGTGCGCAGGCGTTCCGATCCGTGTTCCTCGAGCAATTCCGCGAGCGCGGTGAGCACGGCACCGGAGAGACGCCCCACGACCGGCGACACCCCGATGAAGTAGCGTCCGTCCTTCTGCCGGTGGATCCCCACGTGGTCCCCCGGTGTCGACGGCTTCGCTGCCGGTGGGCCGTCGGCCAGCCGGTAGCCGAGGTACTCCTGCTCGAGGACGCGACGGAACGTCTCCGCACCCCAGTCGGCGAGCAGGAACTTCAGCCTCGCCTTGGTCCGGAGCCGGCGGTAGCCGTAGTCGCGGAAGATCCTGGTGATACCCACCCAGACGTCGGCGACCTCGTGGGGTTGCACGAACGCTCCGAGCCGTTCCGCCAGCCGGGGCGTGACGGAGAGGGCACCGCCGACCCAGAGGTCGTAGCCCGGCCCGAGGTCCGGATGGACCATCCCCACGAACGCGACGTCGTTGATCTCGTGCACCACGTCCTGGCTGGGGTGGCCGGTGATGGCGGTCTTGAACTTGCGGGGTAGATTCGCCAACTCGGGGTCCCCGATGAACCGCTCGGCCAGTTCCTCGATGGCAGGCGTGGGGTCGATGATCTCGTCCGCCGCGATGCCTGCAACGGGAGAGCCGAGGATGACCCGGGGTACGTCGCCGCAGGCCTCGGTGGTGGAGAGTCCGGCTGCTTCGAGCCGGCGCCAGATCTCGGGAACGTCCTCGACGCGGATCCAGTGCAGCTGGATGTTCTGCCGGTCCGTCAGGTCTGCCGTTCCTCGCCCGAAGTCCGTCGAGATCCCGCCGATGACGCGCAGCTGACGGGTGGTGAGCACTCCGCCGTCGATCCTCACCCGCAGCATGAAGTACGTGTCCTCGAGCTCGTGGGGTTCCAGTGTCGCCGTCTTGCCACCGTCGATGCCCGGTCTGCGCTGCGTGTAGAGGCCCCACCACCGGAAGCGCCCGTGGAGGTCCGTCTTCTCGATGGAATCGAAGCCCCGCCTGGAGTACACCTGCTCGATGCGCTCCCGGACGTTCAGCCCGCTGTCCTGCTGTTTCCAGGCTTCGTTGGCGTTGAGGGGAGTGGTGCCGTCGACCTTCCACTGCCCATTCGGCTTGGCGGCTCTGGTGGTGCCGAGCCCGGTCCGGGTGTCCTCAGCGGCTGCTGGTGAACGTGTCATACCGGGACAGTACGTGGACGCCGGCAGCGCTCGCGAGGGGACCAACACACCCGTTCACCGGGGGCCTCGCGCGGTCACGGCACGACGTATCGCGTCATGTGACGCCCCGGTCGAGCACCCCTCAGGGGGCCACACGCGTCAGCAGTACAGTGTGTCCTCGACGGGCAGGCGAGCGCCGGCCCTCCATGACGTACAGCCCCAGGAAGGTGGAGGACGTGACCTATGTGATCGCGCAGCCCTGCGTAGACGTCAAGGACAAGGCCTGTATCGAGGAATGCCCCGTCGACTGCATCTACGAGGGTGAACGCTCGCTCTACATCCACCCCGACGAATGCGTGGACTGCGGTGCCTGCGAACCCGTGTGCCCCGTCGAGGCCATCTACTACGAGGACGACACCCCGGAGCAGTGGGCCGAGTACTACAGGGCCAACGTCGAGTTCTTCGACGACCTCGGGTCTCCCGGCGGTGCGGCGAGAATCGGCAACACCGGCTTCGACCACCCCATCGTCGCGGCCCTGCCGCCCCAGAACCAGCCGGCCTAGGTGACGGCCGGGTTCCTTCTCGCCCCCGCGGATGCTTCGACGCGGCTTCGGTCCGTCCTCCCCCACGGCTCCGGCTACCCGGCCTCCGGCTTCCGGGTATCCCAGGCGGTGATCGTCGACCCGTCCGCGATGACGGCGACATCCCCGCACATCCCGGTCGCCTTGTCCGAGGCTCCGGCCGGCATCCAGTCGGCGTCGAGCTGCGGGGGCGGCGGTGCGGTCACGACCTCGACGCAGTCCTCGGGCAGCTGATCCGCGGGCAGGACGAACCGGGTGATGGGACGGCTCTGCGCCGTCGTGCTGATCCTGATCGTCACGTCGGTGGCGGCCCGCGGAATCCAGTTCTGCAGGTCGATGGTGCCCTCGTCCGTGTCGCTCGCCTTCGCGTACGACGATTCCTTCTCGTGGTTCGCGTCCGTGAGCCCTGCACAGGAGGAGAGAGCGAGCATCGCAGCGCAGGCGACACCGCCGATTGCGAGGCGGCGGGCGGACAGCAGGATGGACGTGCGTTTCATGGAGGGCTCCTCTGAGTCGGAAGGGGTTCGACATCAACTCTCGTCGTCAGCGCAGCTGCGCACATCGGCCCCTGAGTGGACCGTCCCTCCTACCCTGGTCGCAGCAGCGATCCCTGCCCGACGGGGTCAGGCGACCGTCAGCTCACCCATGCGTCCCCAGCCCTCGGCCGCGATGCGCTCACTGATGATCTCCGGGGTCTCGACGAGCGCCTGGGGCATGTCCTCCATCGCCTGGGAGAAGTGGCTGCTGTTCACGTGGGCCTCGGCGGCGTCGTCCTGGAAGGCCTCGACGAGCACGAATCGGTTCGGGTCCTCGACGCTCCGGGACCAGTCGAACCACAGATTGCCCGGCTCCTGGCGGGTTGCCTCCGTGAAATCGCGGGTGAGGTCGATCCAACGCTCGCTCCACTCGGGCTTCACGTTGAACTTGACGACGATGAAGATCATGGGATGGTGCCTTCCTGGTGGAGGGGACTACGTGGACGTACTCCCCCAACCTATAAGCTCCGGCTCCGGGGCGCAGGCCGACGGCCTGCCTGTGGAGGCCGGTTGTCAGATCGAGAGGCTGGGGTGGAGCTTCTCCAGGGTCCACGAGCGGCGGCGGTGCGAGGCGTACACGGACAGACCAGCGGCGAGCAGGAAGAAGATCAGCAGCTGGGCGGCCGACAGCCACACGATGCCGGTATCACCGCCTGCGATCAGGTGACGCAGCCCGGTGACGGCGTGCGTCATGGGCAGCAACGGGCTGAGGAACTGGAAGACCCCGGGTGCCGTCGCCACAGGGTAGGTACCGCCGGCGGAGGTCAGTTGCAGCATCAACAGGACCAGCGCCACGAGCCGCCCCACACCGCCCAGCAGCCCGACGAGCGCCTGGTGGATCGCCGTGAACACGAGGGCGGTGAGAATCGTGAAGGCGATCAGTCCCGCGGGGTGCGGACCGGTCAACCCGACGCCGACGCGCAGGATCGCCAGCAGGACGCCGGCCTGGAGGACGGCGAACAGCGCGCCCTGCAGGTACCCTGCGGCCGAGACACGCCAGGAAGCCGCAGAGGAGGCGAGCGCCCGCGGTGAGACGGCGCGGAGGACGGTGTAGGTCACGATGCCGCCCACCCAGAGCGCCAACGGGATGAAGTAGGGCGCCATGCCCTCTCCGTACGCGTCCACGGCGTTGGCATGCGTCCGTTCGATCGATACGGGCGAGGCACCGACGCCGGTCAGCACGGATCGCTGCGCGTCGTCGTAGTCGGGTACCTGGTCGGCGCCCTGGCTCAGCTGCTGCGCGAGGTCCCGGGAGCCGTTGGACAGCGAGCCCAGCCCCTCCTCGAGCTGCGCAGCGCCGTCGTACGCCGTGCCGGAGCCGTCCGCCAGAGCCGAGGCGCCCCCGGCGACGTCGCCCGCACCCGCGCTGAGCGTCGATGCGCCCGCAGCGAGAGTGTCCGCAGCGTCTGACGCCGAGACGATGCCGTCGCGCAGGGCCGGCGTGTCCCGGGCGAGCGTCGCGGTGCCGGTCTGAAGTTGTCCCAGTCCGTCGGCGAGGCCATC
>WNZI01000070.1 GCA_009728235.1 Vibrio cholerae
GGATGGTTCCCCGGAGGGCGCCGGGTCCGTGCTCGGTGGTGCAGCGGGGGCCGGGGTCTGCTCCGGCACGACGAGGACGTCGGGGACGTCCTCCGACGGGGCGTCGTCGCTCGTGGGTGGGGTGGCCGTCGGCTGCACCGGCTGCACGGGCTCATCGACCGGGATCGGATCCTCGGTCGGGAGAGCCGGGAGCTGGTCGACAGGATCAGTCCCCGGCGCGGAGGGTGGAGCAGGTGGACTCGTGGCGGCGGCCGGCGGCCCCGGGGGCACCCCGGGCAGAAGAGGGGCCGGCCCGACCTCATCGGCCAGGCGGGAGGACGACAGGAACCCGTCGGCGGAAGCCGCGGCGGGAGCGGTCAGGAGGAGTCCGGTGCTGAGGGCCAGTGCTGTGAGGATGTGAGGGACGCGCATGGCTGGTTCTTTCCGCAGGACGGGGCTTGCAGCACTATTGCCAAGCATGCTGACGATTCCTGTCCATCCTACGCCCGGCGGCCGGCCGACCCCAGCCCTGTCCGAGGGGGTCTTCACTCCAGCCCGGAGCGTTCGTGGTCCTGGCCGGCCGACGCGCTGGGCGGGGGGTCGGCGGGACGGAACACGAAGTATCGGTAGGCGACGTAGCGGAAGACGTTGCCGAGCAGGACCCCCACGACGTTCGCCGAGATGTTGTTCGCAAGCGGGCTGGTGAATCCGAGGATGTAGTGCGAGACGACCAGGCAGGCAGCAGCGATGCCGAGCCCCACCAGATTCGTGAGCGCGAAGAGCAGGGCCTCCTGGCGCTTGGGTCGACCCGCGAACTCGTGGAAGGTGAGATAGCGGCTGCCGAGCCAGGAGACGCCTGTCGCCAGGGTCACGGAGATCACCTTCGCGGTGATCGGACCCGCGCCGAATCCCGAGGCGAGGATGTTGAAGACCGAGATGTCGACGATGAAGGCGACGGTGCCGACGGCGGTGAAGGAGCCGAGGCGCTGCAGGGCACCGCTCACAGACAGATCCTTCCTCCGACGACTGTCCATCCTACTGCCGGGGAGCCGGCCCACCGGCCGTGGCGCCCGGGCGAGCACGGGCACGACCGGAGACGTTCCCGGAGCCCCTGACCCGCGGAAGGCCGTCCCGGTGAGGGCGGCCTTCCGCTGGTGCGATGGGGTGGGTGGTCAGGCGCCGGGGGTGATGAGTGTGGAGGCGCCGGTGCGTGCTGCCTGGAAGCGGGTCTGGACGTCGGCCCAGTTCACCAGGTTCCACCAGGCCTTGACGTACTCGGGCTTGACGTTGACGTAGTCCAGGTAGAAGGCGTGCTCCCACATGTCCAGCATCAGCAGCGGGATCGTGGCCACCGGCACGTTGCCCTGCTGGTCGTAGAGCTGCTCGATGACGATGTTCTTCCCCAGCGGCTCGTACGCGAGCACGGCCCAGCCCGAGCCCTGCAGGGACGTGGCCGCGGCGGTGAAGTGCGCGCGGAACGCGTCGAAGGACCCGAACGCGTCGTCCAGGGCCGAGGCGAGTTCGCCGTCGGGCTTGTCGCCTCCCTCGGGGGACATGTTCTTCCAGAAGATGCTGTGGTTGATCACGCCGCCGACGTGGAACGCGAGGTCCTTGGAGAGCTTCGGGATGGTCCCGAACTCGCCCTTCTCGCGGGCCTCGGCGAGCTGCGCGAGGGCGTCGTTGGCGCCCTTGACGTAGGTGGCCTGGTGCTTGGAGTGGTGCAGCTCCATGATCCGGCCCGAGATGTGCGGCTCCAGGGCCGCGTAGTCGTAGTCAAGATCCGGCAGTACGTATTCGCTCATGGAATCCTCCTGGTTGGTTGATGGTTTCTTCAGCCCAGCAACGACTGGTCGCCCAGCCGGTGGTAGGAACGGTTGTGGTAGACCAGCGGGGCGCCCGCGTCGTCGGTGGCGCCCTGCTCGATCGATTCGACCTCCGCTGCGAGGATCATGGATCCGCCGACCGGGAGTCGATGCAGGATGCGGCACCGCAGGGCCCACGGGGCGTCCGTCAGCAGGGGCTCTCCGGTAGGGAGGGGGTGCCAGTCCACGGCGCCGCCGAACCGGTCGGCGCCGCGGGTCGCGAACAGCTGTGCGATGCCGAGCTGGTCGGCCCCGAGCAGGTGCACCACCAGCGTGTCCGCCGCGACGACGGCGGCTGCGGACGCCGACGCCGTCGAGACCGAGAAGGCGAGGACGGGTGGCTCGGCCGAGACCGAGGAGACCGACGATGCCGTGAGGCCCACGGGGCCGTGTGGTCCGTGGGCGGTGATCACGGCGATCCCCGCCGGGTGGGCACGGAAGGCGTCCTTGAAGAGTTCGGCGGTGGGGACGATGTGACCGGTGGGGACTGCCATACCTCCACGCTAGAACCTCAACGAAGGTTGAGGTCAAATCGAGGCGGTCAGGGGTCCAGGAGCGTCGAACGGATGCCCTTCGAGCCTGCGGCGTCGTCGGGATTGACGAAGCCGCACGTCGCGAGCGACAGGCACCCGCAGCCGATGCAGCCGCCCAGCCGATCGCGGAGGTTCTCCAGCTGGGCGATCCGCCCCTCGATCTCCTGCTGCCACGCCACCGAGAGCCGCTGCCAGTCCTGCTGGTCCGGCACGCCGTCCCTGGGCAGCTCGGCGAAGGCCCTCGCGACCGTGGAGAGCGGTATGCCGGCGCGCTGTGCGGCACCGATCACGGCGACCCGGCGGAGGATCGCGCGGTCGTACCGGCGCTGGTTCCCCGTGGTCCGGCGGCTGGAGATCAGCCCCTGGCGCTCGTAGAAGTGCAGGGCGGAGACGCTCATGCCGCTACGCGCGGCCAGCTGTCCCACGGAGAGGTCCTGGTCGTTCGGCATGTCCGTGCTCCCTCCTGGCGTCGCCGGAAGATCGGCTACTGGCCGAGCAGCTCGCCGACGTACTGCCTGAGCGGGGTCGTCGGGCGGCCGATGATGCGCGACAGGGTGCCGTCGCTGTCGGCCAGGAGCCCGTCGGCGATGTTGGCGTCCAGTGCAGCGACGAACCCCGCGGTGCCCTCGTCGAGCCCGAATCCCTTCAGGGCAGCGACGTGCTCGTCGGTGGACACCTGGTTCACCGTGACGTGGTTGCCCGCCACCTCGGAGACGACGGCGGCGAGGTCGTCCATGGACCAGGGCTCGTCACCACCGAGCTCGAGGATCTCTCCCGCGTACTCGTCGGTCAGCAGCACGACGGCTGCGGCCTCGGCGTAGTCGCGTCGGGTGGCACTCGCAACGAGGCCGTCGCCGGCACTCGTCAGAATGGTTCCTGTCGTGACCGCCTGGCGGATGGTGTCGTCGTAGTTCTCCGTGTACCAGTTGTTGCGCAGCACCGTGTAGGTGAGGCCTGATCCCTCGAGGAGTCCCTCGGTGGCCTTGTGCTCGGGTGCCAGGACGAGTGCCGACGAGGAGGCCTTGGGCGCACTCGTGTAGACGAGGGAGGCTCCGACCCGACGGGCGGCGTCGATCACGGCCTTGTGCTGGACCGAGCGCCGGCCCACCTCGGAGCCGGAGATCAGGAGGACCGTGTCGGCATCCGCGAAAGCGGTGTCCAGGGTCGAGGGGTCGGCGTAATCGACACGCGCGGTGCGGACGCCGTGCTCGGCGAGCCGGGCGAGGGCTTCCTCGTTGCGGCCGCCCGCCACGACGGTCGAGGGATCGACGCCGCGCGCCAGCAGTTGCTCGACGACCTGACGGCCGAGGTGGCCGGTGGCTCCGGTGATAACGATGGTCATGTGCGTCCTCCAGTTCGGGCACCTGATCGGTGCGTCTACAGGCAGCAACCCGCGGCACGCGCAGGAACTTCCCGGGACCACTCGATGGACAGCATGCGCCGCCACACGGTAGGACTGCTGGAGGTAGCCGCACGCGCTGCCCCGACAGTGGAGGACATCACCCTTGGACGAGCAGGCAACGAACGGGCAGCGCCGCCTGAAGGTAGGTGTGGTGGGTATCGGCTGGGCCGGGCGCCAGCACCTCGAGGCCTACGCGAGGAGTGAGGACGTCGAGATCGTGGGGCTGGCAGGCATGGAGCCGGACGTCCTCGCGGGCCTGCGGGACCGGTACGGCATCCCGCACGCGGTCGCGCGGTGGGAGGACCTGCTCGCGCTGGACGGCCTCGATGCCGTGAGCGTCGCCGTCCCCACCTTCCTGCACGCCCCGATCGCCGTCGCCGCCCTCGAGCGGGGACTCCACGTGCTCAGCGAGAAGCCCATCGCCCGGAACGGCGCCGAGGCGCAGCTCATGGTGGACGCCGCGCGCCGCGCGGGACGTGTCCTCGAGGTCGCCTTCAACCACCGCCGCCGCGGCGACATCGTGGCGCTCAAGCGCATCATCGACGACGGCGGGCTCGGCCGCCCCTACTACGCCAAGGCGTCGTGGCTGCGCCGGTCAGGGATCCCGTCACTCGGCAGCTGGTTCACGAACCGGGACATGGCCGGCGGCGGGCCGCTCGCGGACATCGGCGTCCACGTGATCGACTACGCGCTGCACCTGCTGGGCGAGCCGACGGTGCTCTCGGTGTCGGCGTCGGCCTACTCCGAGCTCGGCCCGCAGGGGCGTGGCGGCGGGACGTACGGCGCACAGGGCGCGGGCTCGGCCTTCGAGGTGGAGGACTTCGCCTCGGCGTTCATCCGACTCGAAGGGGGAGCGACCCTCCTGGTCGAGGCCGGCTGGGCCGCCTACCGCGAAGCCGCGGACCTCATGGACTTCAGGGTCTACGGGACCGACGGCGGCGCGGAGCTGCGGAGGTCGGGCGGACCGGACGACGCCGTCGAGACCCTGCAGGTGTTCACCGAGGAGCGCGACTACGAGCCCGAGGTCGGACCGTCGCTCGGACACAAGGGCGTCGTCGACGACTTCCTCACGGCGGTCCGCGGCGACCAGGCCACGTGGCGCCGCCACGACGGCTCCCTGGCCCTTCACCGCGCCCGCATCATCGACGCCTGCTACGCATCCGCGGCCCAGCACCGGGAGGTCCGGCTCTGATGGAGTTCCCGACGACACCGGCGATCCTCGTCTGGAACGAGGGCGTCCACGAGGCCCGCAACGAACCCGCGACGATCGGGGAGATGTACCCGAGGGGCATCCACGGTGCCATCGCGGAATCCCTCGCCGGCTACTTCCCCGGCTCCGACGTCACGACGGCCACCCTTGCGGACCACGAGCACGGGCTCACCGAGGAGCGGCTCGCGAGGACCGACGTGCTGCTGTGGTGGGGGCACATCGCGCACGGCGAGGTCTCCGACGACGTCGTCGAACGGGTGCATCGACATGTCCTCGGCGGGATGGGACTGGTGGTGCTGCACTCCGGTCACTTCTCGAAGATCCTCACCCGGCTCCTGGGCACCACGTGCTCCCTGAGCTGGCGCAACGACGGGAAGCGCGAGCTCGTCTGGACGGTGAAGCCCTCCCACCCGATCGCCGCCGGCATCGAGAGCCCCATCGTGATCCCGCAGCAGGAGATGTACGGGGAGCTCTTCGACATCCCGGAACCGGACGATCTGATCTTCATCAGCTCCTTCGAGGGCGGGGAGGTCTTCCGCTCCGGGGTGACGTTCTCCCGCGGCAAGGGCCGTATCTTCTACTTCAGCCCGGGCGACCAGGAGTATCCGGTCTACCACCACCCCCAGATACAGCGGGTCCTCGCCAACGGCGTCGACTGGGTGGCCCAGCCCGGCGTCCAGCGCATCCCGCCCGAGGTGTCGAACCCCGCGGGGAACCGGTTCCAGGCGGACTAGGAGCGCATGCGCGACGTCGGCTGCCAGCCGGAGCAGTCGAGCACGAGGTCTGCTGCGGGTCGCGTCGACTCGACGAGCTCGGCGTTCGGTTCGTCCACATGCAGCACCCACTGCTCAGCGGCCGCCGGGGACTTCCCGAACCGGACGTGCCGGGCCACGAGCCGACGACGGCGGACCTGAGGATCGACGTGGATGAACCACACGGCATCGAGCTGCTTCCGGGCCTCCCGCCAGCCGGGACCGTCCAGCAGCAGATAGTTGCCCTCCGTGATGAGCAGGGAGGCCGACGGTGGCACCTCCAGGGCGTTCGCCAGCGGTTGTTCGAGTGTCCTCTCGAAAGCCGGGGCGTACACCGCATGGTCGGGTCGTAGCCGCAGACGGGTCAGCAGGGCGGCGTAGCCGTGTGCATCGAAGGTCTCCGGCGAGCCCTTGCGGCCCAGGAGGCCGCGGCGGTCGAGCACCTGGTCCGCCAGGTGGAACCCGTCCATGGGGACCTGTGTGAACGACGACGGATCCACTGCGGCGATCGCGGCGGCGACGGTCGATTTCCCCGCTCCCGGCGGGCCGACGATTCCGAGCATGGAACGTCCTCCTCGCCGCTCGGGAAGGATCCGGCGGAGCTCCTCGGCGCTGCGGACCGTCACGGTGTCCATCGGTCGTTCCCGTCAGGCCGGTTCGAGGGGATTGGCGGTGTCGGGCACCCGGACCGGGAGCCTGATCTCGAAGGAGACGGCCCAACCGTCCCTGGTGACCAACTCGGCGACACCGCCGTGCGCATCCGCGATGGCGGAGACGATCGAGAGACCCAGCCCTGCGCCGGCCTGCTGTCCGGCCGGCCTGACCGAGCCCCGGTTGAACCGGCTGAAGATGCCGGCGCGGTCCGCCTCCGGTACGGCGGGACCGGTGTTGGAGACCCAGAGCCTCACCGTGTCCTCCTGGAGGGCCGCTCCCAGCTGGATCGCATCCTCCTCCGTCGTGAACTTGACGGCGTTGTCCGCCAGTTGCAGCAGTGCCTGCGTGAGCCTGTTGCGGTCCGCCACGAGCCAGGCAGGAGGCGGTTCGACGATCCTCCAGTCGCGGAGGGCGAGCGCCTGCATCTTTCGGTGCACGGTCAGGACGAAGTCGGCGAGTTCGAAGGGTGCGTCGACGAGGAAATCGGGGCGTTCGACGCGCGCGAGGAGGAACAGGTCGGAGACGATGCGCTCCATCCGGTCCGTCTCGTCGATGATCATCAGCACCGTGGCGGCGCGCTCCTCGGGCGTCTCGTCGAGCTCGAGCAACTCGAGGCTCCCCCGGATGATGGTGAGGGGAGTGCGGAGTTCGTGACTCGTGTCGTCGAGGAACTGCCGCTGGGTCACGAAGGACTGCTCCAGCCGTCCGAGCATGTCGTTGAAGGCGAGGGCGATCTGGGACGCCTCATCCTTGCCCGTGACCGCGATGCGCCGGCTCAGATCGGTGTCCGAGATGGTCCGCGCGGTCAGGGCGAGGTACTTCAGCGGACGGAGGACGCGTCCGGCGAGGGCGAGGCACAGCAGTGACACCACCGCTGTGGTGCCCAGCTGCACCAGGACCTGCGTCTGGAGGGCGTCGGTGATCTCGCTGCGCTCGTTGGCCGGGAAATTCGCGACGACGAACAGGGCCTCCGACGGTCCGTCCAGCAGCGGCACGGCGTAGAACTGCGCCTTTCCGCCGGCGGTGTCCACCGTTCCCTTCGTCGGCTCGTCCAGGGCGAGCCACTGGTCGAAGGTCCCGCTGAACTCGGAGGTGCCGGGCACCTGCGTCGCGCGGCGCGACTCGTAGAGGATGCCGTCCACGAAACCGAGCAGCGTCTCCCCTTCATCGGCCACCTCCCGGGAGAAGTAGACGTCCAGGATGGCTTCCACGTCGTCGCCGAAGGGCTCACCGGTGCGAGGATCGGTTCCGGCGGCGAGCAGCTGGAACTCTTCCGCCTCGCTCTCGAGGCTTCGGCTGATCTCGTCCCCGAGACGTTCGAACAGGACGATCCTGAGCAGCAGGACCGAGCCGATCGAGGACAGCAGCAGGAGGACGACGACGACGGCGACGATCCGCACCCGCATGCTGGCTGCCCAGCGAGGGGAAGCGTCAGTGGACATAGGCGTCAGCGTAGTTGACGGCAGGTTGATGCCGCCGGTGGGAAGGACACGACAGGTCGCACGGGGGACGTGTTGCTCATCCGCTCGCCCGGCACCATTCGCCGGCGAGCTCGCGCCACCGGGGGCGGAAGGCGTAGACGCAGGCGAGCCTCAGCCTCGTGGACCGGGCGTAGGCGGCCAGCCGATCAGCGGGGACCCGCAGCTCGAGGGCCACGGCACGGATGGCACGCTCACCGGCCGCCCGGGCCGAGGGATCCAGGAGTCCCTGGGCCTGGCGGAACTCCAGGTGCACCAGCAGGTTGGCCAGGTCCAGTGCGGGTTCGGCGAGGGCGAGCGTGTCGCAGTCGATCAGCCCGATGCCGCCGGCAGGTCCGGTTCCAGCAGGGACGAGCACCTGCTTGTCGTGGAGGTCGCGGTGGGCCACGACCGGCGCCTGGGGAGTCCCCGCGGAGAGCCGTTCGACGACCTGCCCGGCGGCTGCACGCAGCGTGGCGGCCCCGACGGGGAGGACGTCGAACGCTTCGCACCGGGCGACCCACAGGGAGAGCGTCCGGATCTCGTCCTCGGCCCGGTGGAGGGGGAGGACGACGTCGTGCGCAGTGAGCGGGGCCGCGAACCTCGGCCAGCGCTCGGCCCAGGAGGACCATGAGCGCTCGGTCTCCGCGTGCGATTCATCCGATCGTGAACGCCCGAGATCGTACAGGCTCGTGCCGGGCACGATCGAGAGGCTCAGGGTCCCTCCCTCGACGGAGAGGACGCGGGGCACCTCGATCCCGGCGGCCGCGGTCAGCCGAGCCGCCGTCACGTGCGCGGCGGCGACACCGTCCGCCTTCCCGACCGGCAGTACCTTCAGGTAGGCGTCGGGTGCCCGGACGACCGCCCGCTTCCGGAAGCGGTGGACCAGGAGGTCTCCCGCGTCTCCGGCTGCGGCAAGGCCCGGCAGGCGCGGGTCCTCACCGTAGGGAGCCAGTGCGGCGGTGCCGCCGGGTGTCAACAGGCCTGCGCGCAGCCTGCCCGTGTGGTCCTCCACGGCTTCGATGGTCAGCCGGCCGTCGTCGTGCGGCCATGTGCGGCGCACCGTCAGGCGGGACCCGTCGGAGTCCGTCACGATGGTCGGGATGGGCATCACTGGAGGAGTCCCTCGAGCAGATCGAGGCGGTCCCCCATCTCCTCCCGCCAGCGGGGCGAGCAGGCGCGGAAGGGCTCGTTCAGGCGGTCGAGGAGGTGGGCTGCCGTCCAGGTGAGGACGGTGCCCTCGCCGATGCGTCCCCCCGCCTCCTCGTAGCCCGCGAGGAAGCGCTCCCGGAGCGGACGGCCGGAGGACGGATTGTGCAGCAGGTCGACGGCGACGAACGCGCCCACGTCGAGGCCGGGGGGCGCCGTCGTGGACCGGTCGAAGTCGGCCAGCAGGACCCCTTCGGGACCGACGAGCACCTGGTCGGCGCTGAAGTCGCCGTGCACGGGAACCGGTGCCGAGCTGTCGCCGAGTCGCCGGACCAGCGTCGCGTGGATCGCCGTGAGCCTGGCGCGTTCCGCCGGAAGCAGCGATGCGTTCCGCTCGAGCAGTCCCTGCAGTTTCCGGAGCGGTCCATGGGCCGGAGGCCGCGCGACCTGCGGGGGTTGTGCGTGCAGTGACGCGAGGGCGGCGCCTGCGGCCCGGGCCCAGCGGTCGACGTCGGGATCATGGCTCCTGCTCGCCTGCTGCAGGTCCCCGCTCCCGAACCACGGGTAGTAGCGCAGGCCGTCGGCGGCAGGAGCGTCGTGCGGCTCGACGCGCTGCAGGACGGGCACACCGCGAGCGCAAGTCCGTCGAGGAACGCCGCTTCCGTGGCATCGGCCTGGCCGGCCTTGCAGACGAGGGGAGCGGACCCGCTCCCGAGCCGGAACACCACCCGGCGGTGCGGGTTGTAGTTGAGCACCGCGCCGGGAGGGAACGTCAGGGGCTCCGATCCGGCGAAGGGGCGGAGGGTGCGGTGCAGCTTCATGTCGACGCCGATCGGCCCGGCGACGAGCGTGTGACCGTCGCCGAGTTCGATCAGCTCGACGTCGTACCCCTGGGCCGCGGCGCGCGCCAGCGTCCTGTCCAGTTTGGGCGCGTGCTCCGGGGCGTAGGCCGCGAGCCATCGCGGAGCGGGATCGGCCTCGAGGGCGCCGTCCCGGGACGCCTGAGCCGGGCGACGGCGGAGACCCCGCGCTTGTGGCGCAGCCGGTCCGTGTAGAGAGGGCGGGAGAACAGTTCGGACAGCCGATCCGGGTCGAAGAAGATGCCCAGTGCGGGCAGTGCCGGGTCGATGCTTCCCACGACGGTGCCGTTCATGACCGCCCCCTGGGGCTGGGATCCGGTTCGTCGGCCGAGGATTCCGCTGCCCACGCGCCATAGACCGGGTGTGCCACGACATCGGCCGGGGACCCCTCGAACCGCACCGTGCCGTCCTCCAGCCAGACGATCCAGTCGTGGGTCAGCGCCACGGACGGTTCGTGCGTGATGGTGATGCTCGTCCGGTGGCGCGAGAGCAGGTCGATACCCTTCAGCACCTCGATCCTCGATTCCTTGTCGAGGCCGGTGGTGACCTCGTCGAGGATCACCAGGGGTGCATCCCGGAGCAACGCGCGCGCGATCGCGATGCGCTGCCGCTGGCCACCCGAGAGCGTCCCCCCACGCTCGCCGACCGGGGTGTCGTAGCCGAGGGGGAACGCCGAGACGAAGCCGTGGACGTTGGCGAGTCTCGCGACGTACTCGACGTCGTCGTCCGATGCATCGATGCGTCCATAGCGGATGTTCTCCCGGATGGTGCCGGTGAACAGGACGGCGTCCTGGAGTACCAGGCTGACGCTCGACCTCAGCGAGGAGAGGGTGACGCTCCGGAGGTCCTGCCCGTCGAGGTGCACGCTGCCGGAGAGCGGGTCCATCATGCGCACGGCGAGGGAGACGAGCGTTGACTTGCCGGAGCCTGAGGGCCCGACGACGGCCGTGCGGCGGTTCCCCATGAACGTCAGGTCGATGTCCTTCAGCACGGGTTTGTCGGGTGAGTAGCCGGCCGTGACACCCCTCAGCTCGAGGTCACCCCAGACCGGTCCGAGCGGCACGGCGCCGGGAGCATCCCGGATGTCGACCGCCTCGTCGAGGAGGTCCGCGACCCGTTCGCCCGACGCCATGGCACGCGCTATCCGACCCGTGTACTTCGCGAGGTCGCGGAGCGGTTTCATGGCCGTCTTCAGGTACATGAGGAACAGGACCAGGTCTCCCGGCGTCATCGCGCCCTGCACGACACGCCACCCACCGCCCGCGAGGACCACCGCCGTCGCGACGCCGACGATGACGTCGGTCCGTCGCTCGAGTGCGGCGGCCAGCCTGCGGGCCAGCACCCCTTCCCGCAGGGTCTTCTCGTTGTTGCTCGCGAACTGGCGGGAGACGGTCTGCTCGAGCCCGTAGGTCTGGACCACCTTGATGGCACCGAGGCTCTCCTGGGCGGTATTGGCGAGCGCACCCTCGCCCTTGCGCGTCTTACGGGCGGCGCTGGTGATCCTGCCGGTGCTCAGGCGCGAGAGCAGGAAAAAGGCGCCCGCGGCCACGACGACGATGACGGCCAGCAGCGGGTCCAGCCAGAACATGACGCCGGCCATCGCGACGAGCGTGATGCAGTTGGCGATCAGGGGCAGGCCCGCGCTGACGGCGACCTCCTGCAGCTTCCCGACGTCGCCGACGAGGCGCTGCACGGTATCGCCGGTCCGTGCGGAGGAGTGGTAGCGAGCCGACAGCGACTGCACGTGCGCGAAGACCCGCCCGCGCAGGTCGGTGGCGACGCGTGAACCGGTCAGGGCGAAGGCGATCGTGGCGAGGAAGTTGAACAGCGCGCGGAGACCGATGATCGCGATCAGGGCTGCTCCGCACAGGATCAGCAGTCCGGGGGTCGCCGCCGGGCCGCCGCCCGCGAAGTCGGCACCGAGACTCCGCGTCACCGCGTCGACCACGAACTTCACGGGCCAGGGCTCGAGCACGCGGAAGACCACTTCGAGGAGCAGCGCGGACACGCCTCCCGCCATCAGCTTCCGGTGCCGTCCGAGGTGGGGACGCACCATCCGCAGCGTGCGTCCCAGGGGTTTCGCGGCGTGCTCCGACGAGCCGGCCCGACCGCTGCCGGAGGCGAGCCGGGACGGTCGGGCGG
>WNZI01000071.1 GCA_009728235.1 Vibrio cholerae
CGGCGTCCGCGGCGCCGTTCCACTCGCCGTCGGGGCCGTCGTGGTCGCCGTCGTGGTCCCGCACGGCAGCGGGCAGGGTAGCGGCCCTGCGCATCGGGAGGTTGTGCCGCTGGGCGACGCCGGCCACACCTGATTCGGCCGGCACGGCGGTGGCGCCGGCAGGGGCCTCCGGCTGGGTCGCTCCGTCGTCGTCCGCGCCTCGTTCGTCCGGAGCGCTCGATCGGGTGCTGTCGGTGTCTGCCACTGCGCTGTCTCCTCGATGAATGCCGCCGGCGTCGATCCCGGCCTCTTTCGACAGTACCGGGCGTGCCCGTGTCCGCATCGGAGACTCCCCGCGCGAGCCTGAGCGAAGGAGTCCGGGCAGGAATCAGGCGGTGATGACGGCCTCGCCGCGGTCGACGTCACCGAGGTCACCGCGGTGCCCGGCCTCGAAGGCCCGGCGCCCGAGGACCAGGGTGTACACCCAGTACGCGGCGAAGACGAGGAATCCGATCGACAACCGGAGCCAGGGCGGCAGTCCGCTGGGCGTCACGAAGCCCTCGACGAGCCCGGAGACCAGCAGGACCAGCACCAGCCCGAGCGCGACGGTGATGAGGGCGCGCCCCTCCTGGGCGAGGGCGACCGCGCGTGGCCTGCGCCCCGGGGCCACCCAGGCCCAGAAGATCCGCAGACCGGCGGCGGTAGCGATGAAGATCGAGGTGAGCTCCATGAAGCCGTGCGGCAGGATGTACACGAAGAACACGTCGAGCTGGTCGAAGGAGGCCATCATCCCCGCGGCGATGCCGATGCCCTGCGCGTTCATGTACAGGATGTAGACCGGCCAGATCCCGGAGACACCAAAGGCGACGGCCTGCAGCGCTATCCACGCGTTGTTCGTCCACACCAGCCCCGCGAAGGAGGCCGCCGGGTTCTCCGAGTAGTAGTTGATGAAGTCCTCCTCCACGTACTTCCGGAGGTCCTCATCGGTACCGAGGGCCTGGATCACCCCCGGGGTGGAGGTGACCCAGTGCGCGTAGAGCGCCGTCACGGCGATGAAGAGCACCCCGACCGCGACCGTGAGCCAGCGGATCCGGTAGAACGCGGCGGGCAGGGCGTGGACGAAGAACTGGGCCACGTCCTCCGCGACGTTGGAGCGCGCACCGGTGAACTTCGTCCTCGCGCGGGAGAGCCGCGTCGACAGCGCGCCGGAGACAGCGCTCTCGGGATCCACCGAGCGGATCATGGACAGATGCGTCGAGACACGCTGGTACAGCACCAGCAGCTCGTCCGACTCCGCCCCGTCCAGCCGCCGCCGGCCCACGAGCTCGTCGAGCCGTTGCCAGTCGCTGCGGTGCACCGCGATGAATGCGTCCACGTCCATGGGCCTAACCCTATAGTCCGAGGTGCGCGGCGCTAGGCTGGGCGGAGCACAGGGCGACGGCGTTCCACCGCCCGGACCTGCCACCGCTTTCGACAGCACGCGCCCAGGGGGAAAGATGAGTTCGGTCGTCACCGGAGAGGCAGTGGTCCTGGAGCTCAAGCCGGCGGGCTTCGCGGCCCGCGGACTGAGCGTCCTGATCGACGTCGTCGCGCAGTTCATCCTCGCCGTCCTCGTGCTGCTGCTGATCGGGAACGTCTTCGGCGGAGCGCTCGACCCGGCTCTCACCGGCGCCCTCGCGATCGTCGTCCTGGTACTGCTGCTCCTCGTGCTGCCGGTGACCGTGGAGACCCTCACGCGGGGCAAGTCCCTCGGACGGCTCGTCATGGGCCTGAGGATCGTGCGCGACGACGGCGGCGCGATCCGTTTCCGGCACGCCTTCATCCGCGGGATGCTCGCCATCCTGGAGATCTACATGCTCGTCGGATCGCTCGCGTTTCTGGTGTCGCTGTTCAACGAACGGTCCAAACGCCTCGGCGACCTCCTGGCCGGCACCTACTCCATGCGCGAGCGCGTCGTCGCGAAGCCGCGGGCGCTCGCCGTGATGCCGCCCCGGCTCGAGGAGTGGTCCCGGACGGCCGACGTCGGGCGGCTTCCGGACGCCCTCGCCCGGAGGATGGCGCAGTTCCTCGCGCAGGCTCCCCGACTCACCCCTCAGGCCCGGCACTCCCTCTCGCTGGACCTCGCCGCCGAGGCGAGCCACCACGTCTCTCCCCCTCCACCCGGCAGCACGCACCCCGAGGAGTTCCTGCACGCCGTCATCGCGGCCCGGCGGGACAAGGACTACACCGCGATGATGCGGCAGCGCGAGCGCTCCGAGGCGACGGCGAAGAGGCTCCACTCGCTGCCGTTCAGCTAGCGCGGGAGCCCCCACCCGCGCACGTCACTCCAGTGACCAGCGTGACGCCAGGATCACCGCCCGGCAGGCAACGCCGGGAAGACACTGCCGGGCGTCGTCCCCGCGCCCCTCCAGGGTGTTCGTGCGGTTCAGGTGGTTCGGGAGACCGCTGTCCGAACAACCTCGGCGAGGTCCTGGGGACGGCTCCACATGGGCCAATGGCCCGTCGGGAGGTCGACGACGTCGAGGTGCTCGAGCTTCGCGACCTCGGCGAACATGGCATGCCGCGCGGGCCAACTCCAGCACCTGCGCGCTCGGGATCGAGCAGCACACCAGGGTGGTCGGGACCCTGTGGCGGGCATCGTTCGTGAGCTCGACGGGCTGGCGAAGCACGGGGCGGCTCGGGGACTGCCCGGACCCGGAAACGCTCGAGGACCTCCGCACTCAGCCCTTCGAGGCTCGCCTGCTGTGCGAGGACGTCGAAGGGCGGCAGCGGAAGCTCCTCCAAACCCTCCGGCAGATCGGGCGCGAAGACGCTTCCGGTCGCCACCGGGCCGGAGTCGACCCACACCACCCGCTGGACGAGCTCAGGGTGCCGATCGAGGACAAGACTGACGGGGGCGTTCGCCCCACTGTGGGCGACGACGGTCACGGGCCGGCCCACCCCGAGTCGAGCGATGACGTCCAGGACAGCTGCGGCCTGATCGTCGAGAGTTCTCGCCGCACGCTCAGGATCATCCCCATCGAGGCCGGGCAGCGTCATCGCTACTGCACGGGAACGGTCGGTCTCCAGGTGTTCGAGGACGTCGTCCCACGCCCACGCCCCCAGCCAGTGGCCGGCGAGAAAGAGGATGGCGGGACGGCTCGTCGAAGGTTTCATATCACCACCTTCACCGGCGCAGGAGGCAGGTGTATGTCACCATTTCTGTCATGAATGTGGTGCGGGGAGAACTGTGAAGCGGACAGAGCGACTGCACGCTCTGTCCGAGATGCTGCGCCGCAACGGTTCCCGGGGTTGCTCGGCCGAGCGGCTGGCACGGGAGTTCGGCGTGTCCCTCCGAACAGTCAAGAGAGACCTCGCCGCACTCGCGAACAGCGGCGCGCCCATATGGTCCCGCCCGGGGCCGGGCGGTGGCTACGGACTGTCCACGGGTGCGTCCCTGCCGCCTGTCAGCCTGTCCCCGGCGCAGGCCGTGGCGCTCATGGCGGCCGTGTCCGCTGCCCCCGATGCCCCCTATGCCGATTCGGCGGCAGCCGGGATCCAGAAGATCCTGGACGTTCTCGATCCCGGGACCCGAGCACGTGCCGACGAGCTGGCCCAGCGCGTCTGGGTCGACGCGCTCCCCGCCCCGTCGCGCACCATCAGGTCGGCACTGGAGGAGGCGATGGCCGAGCAGCGGGTCGTTCGGCTCCGCTACACCTCGGGAGGCGGAACCACGACCACCCGCGATGTCGAACCCGTGCTGTTCGCCTCCACGAACGGCCGGTGGTACCTGGTGGGCTGGTGCCGACTCCGCACCGCGATCCGCTGGTTCACCGTGTCGCGCATCGAGCGAGCCACCGTACTCAAGGCAGCCTGCAGCGGCCACACCGTCCTCGAGGTCGGGGAACCTCCGGTGAACGCCAGACCGGTGCACGGTCGAGGCGGGTGAGTGACGCGGTCACCCGCTCCGGTCGGCACGGCACGGCGTGCGAGCCACGTCAGGGAACGGGGCTACGGCTGGTTGACCCACTCGTTCCAGGGCACGTTCCAGTCCCCGAAGCCGTCCCAGACGTACATCGGTCCGTAGTCCGTGTTCAGGATCTGCACGACGTCGCCCGGGCCGAACGTGTTGTAGAAGTACTCGGCGCCTTCGGGAGACATTCCGATGCAGCCGTGGGAGACGTTGAAGCTACCGAGGGCGACCTGGGCCGCGGGCAACGCCTCATGAACGAAGGCCCCGCCGTTGCTGAGCCGGCTGGCGTGGTTGACGACGGTGGGCGGGTAGTAGGCGGGGTCCCCCGGCTTGAGCCCGATCGACTCCGCGGTGAACCGCGTGGTGTCGTACTTCTCCATGACGACCATGTAGCCCTCCGTGGACGGCCATTCGTCGGTGCCGAGGGTGACAGGGAACGTACGGTCGAGCGTGCCGTCGAGGTAGACGTTCATGGTCTTGGTGGCGTTGTCGACGACGGCGAGGCGCGTGTTGTGGGTCTGCACGGTCAGGGTCGTGTCGGCGTTGCCGATCATGCCGTTGCCGAAGTCCACGCCGAACAGGTCGAGGTTCACCGTGATCGTGCTGTTCGGGGCCCAGAACGACTCCGGGCGGTAGCGCACCTTCGTGTCCGACAGCCAGTAGAAAGCCCCGGGCTGGCCACTCGTGCTGGTCACCGTGATGGCCTTCTCGACGGCGTCCCGATCGACGACGGGTTCGCTGAAGCTGAATTCGAGGGGTTGGCCCGTTCCGACGGTGCTGCCGTCCAGCGGGAACATCGAGGCGTCCGCCTCGTTGGCCGGTGCCACCGTGGTGAAGGTCGAGGTGCCGCGCTGCTCCTGTCCGGCGGAATCGAGCACCGTGTAGGAGAACTCGTACTCGGTGTTGAACGCGAGTCGTTCGGTCGCGGTCCAGCTTGCGCCGTCGGCCGCGACGGCGCCCGGGACGGGAGTACCGCCGGCGCGCGGTGCGAGCTCGACGGCGTCGAGCTTTCCGCCCGTGATGCTCAGGGCCGCCATGGTCGCCGGGTTCACGGCGTACGCGGCATCGGTGGGCGTGGCGCTCACGGTGTACTCGCCGGCCGGGACCTCGGACTCGGCGGACGGTGCGGGAGCAGGTGCGGCGGCATCCGTGGATCCGGGGGTGGCTGCGGCAGCCGGTGAGGACGACGACGGCGACGTCGGGGCTGGGTCGTTCCACTGCGAGGCGGTAGCTATGCCCACACCACCGCCCACGACGACGACGGCCGCCGCTCCGATCGCAGCGATCTTCCAGCCGTTCCGGCGTGCCGTGGCACTGCTCGATTCCTGCTTCATGCGCATGCTCTTGCCCCTTGACGTAGCTACCCCTGCGATTTTACGGGAAGGGGCGGGGCCGGTCCGGCAGGTGGGGCCCGGAGTTCACAACGATTCGGCTGCTGCCGATGCCCGGAGGGACACCGGCAGCAGCCGCAGGACCTGGAGCGCGACCGCGCCTAGTAGCGGTACTGCTCGGGCTTGTACGGTCCGGCGACGTCGATGTCCAGGTACTCGGCCTGACCCTTGGTCAGCTCGGTCAGCTCGACACCGAGAGCGTCGAGGTGGAGACGGGCCACCTTCTCGTCGAGGATCTTCGGCAGGACGTAGACCTCGTGCTCGTACTCGCGGTTGCCCTCGGCGTCCTCCTGCTCGAACTTCGTGTAGAGCTCGATCTGCGCGATCGTCTGGTTGGCGAAGGAGTTGCTCATCACGAAGGACGGGTGCCCGGTGGCGTTGCCCAGGTTCAGCAACCGGCCCTCGGAGAGCATGATGATCGAGTGCTGCTGCACGCCCTCGGCCTCGTTCGCGGGGATGACCCACTCGTGGACCTGGGGCTTGATCTCGATCTTCTCGACCCCCGGGATGCGCGCGAGCCCGGCGATGTCGATCTCGTTGTCGAAGTGCCCGATGTTGCCCACGATCGCCTGGTGCTTCATGCCTGCCATGTGGCGCGCCATGACGACGTCCTTGTTGCCGGTGGTCGTGATGAAGATGTCGCCCTGCCCGACGACCTTCTCCAGGGTGGTGACCTGGTAACCGTCCATCGCCGCCTGCAGGGCGCAGATGGGATCGATCTCCGTGACGATCACGCGGGCGCCCTGGCCGCGCAACGCTTCGGCCGCACCCTTGCCGACATCGCCGTAGCCGCACACGACGGCGACCTTGCCGCCGATGAGGACGTCCGTGGCGCGGTTCAGGCCGTCGGGAAGGGAGTGCCTGATGCCGTACTTGTTGTCGAACTTCGACTTCGTGACGGAGTCGTTGACGTTGATGGCGGGGAACAGGAGCTTCCCCTGCGCGGCCAGCTGGTACAGGCGGTGCACACCCGTCGTCGTCTCCTCGGTGACTCCCCTGATACCCGCCGCGATGGTCGTCCATTTCTGCGGCTCGGACCCGATCGTCGAACGGAGCGTGTCGAGGAAGACGGTGTACTCGTGCGAGTAGTCGGCGTCGCCTTCCTCGGGGTTCGCAGGGACGGCTCCGAGAGCCTCGAACTCGGCGCCCTTGTGCACGAGCATGGTGGCGTCGCCGCCGTCGTCCAGGATCATGTTCGGGCCGAGGCCGTCCGCCTGGCCGGGCCAGGTGAGGATCTGCGTCGCCGTCCACCAGTAGTCCTCGAGGCTCTCGTTCTTCCAGGCGAAGACGGGGACCCCGGCGGGCTCCTCGACGGTGCCCGCGCCCACGACGACGGCCGCCGCGGCCTCGTCCTGGGTGGAGAAGATGTTGCAGGAGGCCCAGCGGACCTCGGCGCCGAGGGAGGTCAGCGTCTCGATCAGCACGGCCGTCTGCACGGTCATGTGCAGCGACCCCGCGATACGTGCACCGGCGAGCGGCTGCGAGTCGGCGAACTCACGGCGGAGCGCCATGAGCCCGGGCATCTCGTGCTCGGCGAGGCGGATCTGGTGACGTCCCGCCTCCGCGAGCGAGAGGTCGGCAACTTTGTAGTCGAACGTCATGATGCTGTTCCTTGCGTCGGGTTCGGTGGCGGGGTCCGCGGGGCGATGCGAGCGGTGCAGGCCGGTCCTAGGAGGTGCGGGCAGCACCGAGTAGTTCGGCGCGGAGGAGAACCGGGATGCCCTCGTCCAGCCCGTAGGTGAGGTGCTCGCCGTCCGGCCCCGGTGCGTCGGTCCGGAGGACGTCCCCCTCCTGCACCAGAGCGGACCCGGTGACCGGGCAGCGCAGGACGTTGATCAGCCGTACTGGAAGATGGGCCATGGGTCGGCTTTCGCTCGGAACGGAAGGGGGTCCTGCGTCCAAGTCTAGCGCGGGGGCCCGCCAGGACGCCCACCGGGAACCGACACCGGAAGGGACGGAAGGTGCGTCAGGGCTCGCGCAGGATGCGGAGATGGCCACGGCGCGGACCGCTGACGCCGGTGGGCGGTTCCATGGGCGGGCGGACGCCCCGCTGCCCTGTCGATGGCTGCTCCAGCACGGGCTCGGCTGCCGCCTCGCGCACCGCGTCGGCCAGGGCCAGGAGGTCGTCGGAATTGTGCTCCGGCGCGACGTCGGGAAGAGCCAGTCTGACCACTTCCCATCCGCGCGGTACGGTCAGCCGTTCGGCGTGGATGGCGCACAGGTCGTAGGTGTGCGGCTCGGCGTAGGTGGCCAACGGTCCGAGGACCGCGGTCGAGTCGCCGTAGACATAGGTGAGGGTGGCTACCGCCGGCCGCTGGCAGGCTGATCTGGAGCATTGACGGAGTGATCCCACGATCGGCAAGCCTACCGGCCTTTGCGCGCGCGACGGGGCAGGGCGCGCAGCCGGCGTGGGCAAGGCCGAACCGCAGCCGTCGGAGGAGTGCGGGCAACGGGTTCAAGGCTTACAGTCTTTACATGCAGGATGACTCCAGTTTTTCGGTCGATCTGACCGATTCGACGTCCTCGGGCGGGCGTCCGACGCGGTCGTTCTACGAACGCCGCCGGAACCGCCGTGGCCGGGGCATGCGGGGAGAACTGCTCTCCCAGCACCTTCCCGGTTCCCGCTCCAGGTCGGAGCAGTTCGACGACTGGGTGATGGAGTCGGCCTCACGGCTCGAGAGACTGTGGGGCGAGCGCATCCAGGACCTGCAGATCGTGGTGCAGGAGATCCCGGACGGTCTCGAGGACATGACGCCGGAGACGCTGCGGGGGCTCCTCGGCTCCTGCTCACCCGCCGCCCCCGGCCGCCCTGCGGTGATCACCATCTATCGGCACCCCGTCCTCATGGCCGCCCGGTCGTCATGCCCGTCAACGAACTGGTGCACGACGTCGTCGTCGAGCAGACCGCCGAACTCATGGGACTCGCTCCTGAGGCCGTGGACCCGGCGTACGGACGTTCCCAGGCCTGAGGAACCGCAGCCTCCGCGGCGTCAGTAGCCGAGCTGTACGGGGATGCTCTGCGGCCCGGTCGCACCTGCGGGAACGCTGATCACGGACACGCCCGACCGCGCTCCGGGCAGGGTCAGGATCTGCGCGCCGTAGACCGGGTCGCCCGTGGCGTCGATGACCACTGCGGCCGGCGTGCGACCCAGCGACGACGACGGCACGGTCACCGAGGTACCGCCCGCGATGCCGATCATCAGGGGGTCGCCCAGAACGCCGTCGGCGGCGACCGGCGTCAGCGTCACCTCGCCCCGACCACTCGGGGCTCCCAGGACGAGCGAGGAGTCGGGGCCCTCCGCCAGCGCCACGGCGTGGCCGCTCCCCAGGCGGATCGCCGCCGGGACCCCCGCGAAGTCCACGGGGTCGCCGTCGTCCACCCCACGGGACACCCGGGCCGCCGCCACGACCGAGACATCGGACGTGACCGACACGGTGTAGTTGCCCTCGGGCAGGAACTCCAGGGGTACCGCCGTCACGGAGCCGGCGGCAGCCGTCACGACGCCCCCCTCCGGCAGCGGCACCTCACCGTCGCTCCCGTACACCTTGATGTCGAGGACCGCGTCGCTCGAGCCCGGGACGAGCACCTGCAGTTGCGGTGCGGCGGACGCGTAGCCCTCCTGCTCCCGGATACGCCGGGCCGTCGCGTCGTCCTGCACGACGACGCCGGGCACCACCTGCGTGACGCCGGCACCACCGGTCGGCGCGAGCAGTTCGACCCCACCGGGGGTGAGTCCCCGGAGGACGCTCTGCTGGATGAATCCGGCGATGCGGCCGCCGTCGCTGCGGACGCGGACGGCGAGCGATTCCTGGTTTCCCGCCAAGCCCGCGAGCACGATCTGGCGGGTCTCGCCCGGCGCGACCAGCTGGCCGCGGCTGCCCGCGGCCTCGATGGGACCGTCCTGGCCGTAGAGCTCCAACCGCACGGTAGCGGGAGTGCCCGTGGGGTTCGTGAGCGTGAGCACGGAGGACTGGCCGACCGTCGTGGAGGCACCCATCAGCCAGAAGTCACTCGACGGAGTCTGGCATCCCGTCGCAGCCAGCCCACGGAGGTCTCCGTCGGTGGCCGTGTACGTGGTCGTCGCCGCCGCGACCGGAGTCAGCCCGCCCTGCGGCTGGGCACGGAAGACCGATGGAGCGTCGACGGCCACACCCCTGGAGACACCCGCGATGCGGTTGGTGAGTCCGTCCTCACTGTTGCTGGCCGGTGCGTCCTGGGCCTCGGTCGTCTCGGGGGTGAACTCCTGGATGACCGAGAGGGCCTCGCCGCCGTCGGCCGGCACGATCTCGCTCCCCGTGATCGTGGCACCGAGGTCGCTCAGCACCATGGCGGAGACGGTGGTTCTCGCGGTGCGCGACGCCGGGCTGAACTCGGGGTCACCGCCCTCCACGGCCTGGAACAGTCGTGGCGGCGCGGGGCACACTGCCGAGTAGTCACCGGCAGGAACTGCAGCCGTGGGCACCGAGACCTCCGCATCCGACGTCCGGACGAAGGCGTCAGTGACCGCACCCGACGCGACGGCTGCTGTGGCCGCCAGCAGCACGACTCCCGTCGCCGCGCCGACCGCGGACCCGATACGCGTCCGACGTCGACCGACCGACACGCCTGCGGCCCTGTCCCGTGCAACCGCCCGAGCGGCCACCCCGGCATCCACCGGAGCCACCGGATCCACCGGATCCACCGCATCCACCGCATCCACCGCATCCACCGCATCCACCGCATCCACCGCATCCACGGACACCGTTCCGGAGGCGTCGGCGTCGTCCGGAGTTCGCCCGCCGACGGGATCCGCCGTCGGGTCGGGAATCGGTTCGGTCGTCGGTTCGGCCGGCACCTGCGGGACATCGGTGTCGAAGGATCCGCTGTCCTCGGGCGTCGGCATGGTTCCACCGTCCGTCGTGGGCGTCCTGCGCTTACGTCCCCACATCACATCGGGCTTCTTCCACTGGTCACGGGCTGGGGGACGTCGTCCGGGATGCGTCCAGCGGTGGCCCCGTCCTCGTCCTGCGCCGATCGATCATCCCGGTGGGGCGGGCGGCGGTCGCTGCGGATCGGCCCGCGGCTGCCTTTGGCACGCACAACGCGGGGCCTCGACGGGATGGGAACCGCCAGGAGGAGGGTCAGCAGGAGCAGGACCGCCTGCACGGCATGGGCCCACGGGTGGTAGGGGCTCACGTACGAGACGTCGACCGTTCCGCCCTCGGCCGGGAGTGCGAACGACTGCTGCCAGCCGGTGGACACGGCGTCGAGCCGGCGCCCGTCGAGCGTCGCCTGCCACCCCGGATCGGCCTGCTCGGCGAGGACGAGGGTCCGTCCTGCCGCACCTGCCTGGATGGGCCCTCCGGCCTCGACCGCTGCGGACGGGACCAGGGCCTCGGTGCGTCCGTCGGCATCGACCACCCGTACCCGCGACGTGCTGTCCCCCTCGTCCGCGGTGCCGTTGGCCAGGGTCGCCGGTGCAACCCGCCACAGCCGTCCCGCTTCCGTGTCACCCACGGCTGTCAGGCCGGGAACCGAGTCGATGCGACCGCTGAGGAAGTCCCCCGCCGTCTCGGACTGCCGGAGCACCACGAAGCCGACGCCGAGGTCACGGAGTTCCGGGCGCGGATCGGCGCCGGTGGCGCCGACGATGACCGCCACGGTGGACCGCATGATCCGGGCGGACTCGCCGTCCTCCCGGACGGCCACCGTTCCGGATCCCTGGAGCTCACGGGCGGCGAAGATCGGATTCAACGCATCGAGAGTGGTGCCACCTCCACGCATCAGGGCCGCGGCGACGTCGTCCTCGTCGTCGACCGTGATGACGAGCGTGCGCGTCCGGTCCGGCCCCGTCCCCCGGTCCGCGGCGGTGGCGGGCAACGGCCTTTCCGCTGCGGGCCCGATCAGGAGGGACGTGCCGAAGTCGGTGGTTTGGGGCTCGTCCGCAGGGTCGGCCGCCACGGTGTCCCCGGCGATGACGACGGGCTCTGCGACCGCGGCCGGCGGGCCCGCGACCTCGGGCGCGATCCACACGCCCAGGCTGAGCAGCGGTCCGACGGCGAGAGCGGCGGCGCGGCGACCCGGAGTGGACGACGTGCCGCAGGCCGGGCAGCCGACGCGTTCGGGACCGAC
>WNZI01000072.1 GCA_009728235.1 Vibrio cholerae
GGTCATCGCTCCGAAGCAACTTTTCAAGCCTACCCCCCACCCCGCCGATCCAGCAAATCCGCCACCCGCCGCACCACCAGACCAAAACCCGGCACCACGCCAACCAACAAACCCGAACCAACACCAAACAAGAAGCCCATCCCAACGAATGCACAGCACACGCCAGAACAACTTCAACTTTGTAAGGGGGGATGTCACCCACACCGGGGCAACTCGATAACTATACGACCACCCCACCCACACCACCAAATCCACCCCACCCCACCCCACCCCACCACTGCACCCCACCACACCGGAGGCCAACGCGACGAGAGCCGACACCCTCCCGAAGGAGGACACCGGCTCAGCCGGAGAAGAAGGGAGGCCGTGGTCAGCCGGTGACGTCGACCATGGCGAGATTGCGTTTGCCGCGTCGCACCAGGAGGTAACGTCCGTGCAGGAGGTCCTCCTCGGTCATGCTGTGGTCGGCGTCGGTGATCTTCGTGTTGTTCACGTAGGCGCCTCCCTCGGAGACCGTACGACGGGCAGCGGAGTTGCTCGCGGAAAGACCCGTCGCGACCAGCAGTTCCACGATGCCCAATGCGTCCCGGCCAAGCGATACCGAGTCCAGTTCCGCCGTCGCCGCCTCCAGCGTCGGCAGGTCCAGAGACACGAGGTCGCCCTGCCCGAACAGCGCGGCAGAGGCAGCGATCACCTTCTCCGTCGCATCGATTCCGTGCACCAGTGAGGTGACGTCGTAGGCCAGGGCCCGCTGCCCTGCCCGCTCGTGCGGGCGCTCCGTCGTCGCCTTCTCCAGTTCCTCGATCTCGGCCCTGCTGCGGAACGTGAAGATGCGCAGGCGCTCGGTGACATCGGCGTCGGAGGTGTTGAGCCAGAACTGGAACATCGCGTAAGGACTCGTCATGGCCGCGTCCAACCAGACCGCGTTGCCCTCGCTCTTCCCGAACTTCGTGCCGTCCGAGTTCGTGATCAGCGGCGTACCGATCGCATGGACACTTGTGCCCTCGACCTTGCGCACCAGCTCCGTGCCACTGGTGAGGTTCCCCCACTGATCGGATCCTCCGGTCTGCAGCACACACCCGTACTCACGGAACAGCTGCAGGTAGTCCATGCCCTGCAGGATCTGGTAGCTGAACTCCGAGTAGCTGATGCCTTCGTCCGAGTTCAGCCGCTTGGCGACCGTCTCCTTCTTGATCATCGTGCCGACGCGGAAGTACTTGCCGACATCGCGCAGGAAATCGATGACCGTCATCGGCCCCGTCCAGTCGAGGTTGTTCACCATCCTGGCCCGGTTCTCGCCTTCGAACGCGAGGAACTTCTGCACCTGGCCCTGGAGGTAGCCGACCCACTCGGCGACGGTCTCCTTCGTGTTCATCGTCCGCTCCGCCGTCGGGCGCGGATCCCCCACCAGGCCCGTGGAACCGCCCACCAGACCGAGGGGGCGATGACCGGCGAGCTGGAGCCGGCGCATCGTGAGCAACTGAACGAGGTTGCCCAGGTGCAGGCTCGGCGCCGTCGGGTCGAACCCGCAGTAGAACGTGACCGGCTCCCCCGCCAGAAGCTCCCGCAGTTCGCCCTCGTCTGTGGACACATACACCAGACCGCGCCATACGAGCTCGTCGTACACGTTCGCGAACGACGGATCGTTGCTCTGGCCTGCGAGGCCACTGACCGGGACATCTGTTTGCTGGGACACCTCACCAAATTATCAGTCGGCGATACCCGCAGGAATTCGACCGGTCGAGATGACGCGCAGGCGCTGGGTGGGCCGCGTCATCGCGACGTACAGATCGCCGACCCGCGCCGTTGCCGAATCGAGCATCTCCTGTGGTTCGAGGATGACGACGCCGTCGAACTCCAGGCCCTTCGACTCGCGTGGACCGATGACCACGATGTCCTGGCCGGGTCCGCCCGCTCCCGAACCCACGCGCGCTCCGTACACGGATGCCAGTGCGGGTCGGACGTCCTCCAGCAGGTGATCGGGCGCGATCACGGCGAGGAGTCCGCCGTCGATGGCCGAGAGTTCCTCGGGCAGAACACGTACGAGGAACGGCACGAGGTCCTGCACGGTGTCGAGGACGGGCGCGAACCTCCCCTCGCGAACGGCTTTCGGCGCGGACACGACGAGCCCGGCCGCGTTCGCCATGCGCACGGCAGCCTCGGCGATCTGTGAGGGTGTGCGGTAGTTCACCGTCAATTCCTCCAGCTGCCAGCGATCACCCACGAACGGCTCGAGTGCCTGCTGCCAGGACCTTGATCCGGCCGCCGAACTCGTCTGCGCGATGTCACCGACGATCGTGAAGGACTTCAGCGGGCAACGCCGCATGAGCAGGCGCCACTGCATCGGGGAGAGCTCCTGTGCCTCGTCCACCACGATGTGCCCGTAGGCCCAGGTGCGGTCGCCCGAGGCCCGCTCCGCAGCGGAGAGCCGCGTGGCGGACACGGCGTTGTGCTGCGCGAGATCCTCGGCCGTGAGGACGCCGTCGACCCCCGCATCCTCGAGCGAGGCGTTGACGTTCTCGAGGGCGCGCTCGGCGTTGGCCAGGTCGCGCTTCTGCTCCTGTTCGCGGGCAGCGTTGTCCCGCCCTGCCGAGGCGTCCAGCTCGCCCAGCAGCTCAGCGGCCTCGTCGAGCAGCGGTACGTCGGCCTCGGTCCAGGGCGCGTCGACCGGCCGTTCCAGTGCCGCCAGTTCGCGGTCGCTGAACGTGGGTGCGGCGGCGCGCAGCAGAGCGGGCCGCGCGAACAGCTCCGACACCAGTTTCTGCGGCGAGAGGGGCATCCAGGCGAGGTTCAGGGCGATGCGCACGTCGCGGGAGCTGCGGACGTCCTCGGCGAGGTAGGAGCGGTCGGCGTTGTTCCCCCCACCGGACGACTCCTCCAGTTTCTCCAGCAGCTGCTCGGTCAGTTCGCGCAGGAGGGTCTTCACGAAGGTGACCCGGGCCTCGTTGTGGGGCTTGCCCGTTGCTCGGGCACGCTCCCGGGCGCGGCCGACCTGACGCGGCGTGAGGGTGAGCCATGTGCCCTCGACGTTCAGCCGCTGGTTCTCCGCCGATACGCGTTCCCGGTTCGCGACGGCATTCCTCAGGACCTGCGCCATCTCGAGCCTGCCCTTGATGGCGGCCGCCTGCTCGTCGGGTTCCTGCACCGTGCGGACGCCCGGCATCAGGGTCCCGATGCCCGCCATCACGACGCCGGTCTCGCCCAGGGACGGCAGCACCCGCTCGATGTACTTCATGAACGCGTCCGTCGGACCGACGAGGAGCACGCCGGCGGACTTGAGGCGTTCGCGGTGGGTGTACAGGAGGTACGCGGCGCGGTGCAGCGCGACAGCCGTCTTCCCCGTACCGGGGCCGCCCTGGACGACGGTGACGCCGGGAAGCGGCGCCCGGATGATGCGGTCCTGTTCCGCCTGGATCGTGCCCACGATGTCGGACATCTGGCCGGTGCGCCGCGTGTTGAGTGCCGCGAGCAGGGCACCTTCGCCCTGCAGGGAGTCGTCGTCGCCGAGCAGGTCGGCGTCGAGCACGTCGTCCTCGATCGCGACGACGTCACGCCGGGAGAGGATCAGGTGGCGACGGCGACGCACGCCCATGCGCTCGAAAGCCGTGGCCTGGTAGAACGTGCCGGCCTCGGGCGCCCGCCAGTCCACCATCAGCTGGCGGAGATCGTCGTCCGAGAGACCGATCCGACCGATGTATCGCTTGTCGCCCGAGTCGAGGTCGAGGCGTCCGAACACCAGCCGGTCGTCGACGGCGTTCAGTTGCGCGAGGCGGTCCTCGTACATGGTGGCGAACGCGTCCCGCTCGGAGCGGTTCTGGTGCGACCCGGCAGCCTGGGTCCGGCGGACGTCGGCAAGCTGCTGCGCCTTCTCCGCCCGGAGTTCGTCGAGACGGCGGTACAGGCCATCGACGTAGTCGCGCTCGTGGTCGAGCTCGGCTCTGGCCTGGGACGTCTCGTGCATCGGACACTTCCTTCCTTCAAAGGCAGACCGTCAATTCTAGCGCGGCAGAAGCTACACGGTTGCCAGCGAGTGCACGGTCCTGCCGGCCAGGCCTGCGCGTCCGCCGAGGGATCCGAGCTCGAGCACGACCCCGCAGCCGACGACGGCGACGCCCGCCTTTTCGAGCAACGCGCATGCGGCGACGAGCGTTCCGCCGGTGGCGAGGACGTCGTCGAGCACCAGGACGCGTGTGCCCGCCGGCAGGTCGTCCTGATGGATCTCCAGGGCGGCCTGACCGTACTCGAGGTCGTAGGACTCGCGGTACACCGGACGCGGCAGCTTCCCTGCCTTGCGCACCGCGACGACGCCGGTCCCCGTGGCATACGCCACCGCGGCGGCCAGCAGGAAGCCCCGTGCCTCGACGCCGGCGACGACGTCGAACCGGGCGTCGAACGGTTCCGCCACGGCGTCGACGACGGCGCGGAACGCAGCGGCGTCGGAGAAGACCGGGGTCAGGTCGCGGAACAGGATTCCCGGCGAGGGGAAGTCGGGAACCACGGCGCAGAGGCGATCGATCGCGTCCCTGGCCGCCGACGCCACCCCCGACCCGTCGTCCGGTGCCGGGGTGCTGTCCGCTCCGCTGATCATCACGGATCAACCTTACGGGCTGCGCGGGCCTTGCCCGGACGGTACCTGGACACCGTGGGGTCATCCGGCAACCAGAACCGCCACGGGTACTCCCTCGTACCCGCGACGCCGCTCACGCCCACCCGCGGGCCGCGGGCCACTGCGGCTGCCGGTCCGGAAGGCAGGACGAGTCGGAAGGGCTCGGCCAGGGCGTCCGCTCCGTCGAACCGCCGGTCGAGCCCGAGCGCCTGTGCGAGGCGAGCAGGCCCGCGGGCGAGGTCGCGGTCCGACGCCGGGTACGAACGCCGCCCACGGGCGAGTTCGGTCCCCTCGACGATCTCGCCCGCCCGCAGCAGCAGCCCCGTGGCCCAGCCCTCCGTGCCACAGACGATGTTCGCGCAGTAGTGCATGCCGTAGGTGAAGTAGACGTAGATGTGCCCTGCCGGTCCGAACATCGTCGCGTTGCGTGCCGTCCTGCCCCGGAACGCGTGCGAGCCTGGGTCCGGCCCGAGGTAGGCCTCCACCTCCGAGATCCGGACGGTGACCTCGCCACCGCCGCCGCTGTGGGTCAGGTGCGCACCGAGGAGCCACGGCGCGACGTCGAGGGCGCTGCCGCTCAATCTGCCGCGCACGTCCTGGTCAGTGCCACTCGCCTCGTCCACGCATCGACCGTAGCAAAGGCCCCGCCGTACTCCCGTGTCCGAATCCCGCTCGTTCGACCTGCTGCCGGCTGGCAGGATGGCGGCATGGACTTCTGGCAGCAGTACCGGGCGATCGATGCCCGGGACGTGCGCTTCGACGGGCAGTTCGTCACGGCGGTCTCCAGCACCGGGATCTACTGCCGTCCGTCCTGCCCCGCCAGGACCCCGAAGCCGTCCAACGTGACGTTCTACCGGACCTCGGCCGCAGCCCACGACGCCGGCTACCGCGCCTGCAAGCGGTGCCTGCCGGAGTCGGTTCCAGGGGACCCCGGGTGGAACCTCCGCAGTGATACCGCCGCCCGCGCCATGCGGCTCATCACCGACGGCGAGGTGGACCGCACGGGAGTCCAGGGCCTCGCCGCCAGGCTCGGGTACTCCTCCCGGCACCTCAACCGCATTCTCAGGGATGAACTCGGGGCGGGCGCGCTGGCCCTTGCCCGGGCCCATCGGGCGCAGACGGCCAGGACGCTCCTGTCCGGCTCGACCCTCCGCTTCGCCGATGTTGCCTTCGCTGCTGGGTTCGGCAGCATCCGACAGTTCAACGACACCGTCCGTCAGGTCTTCGACCTGACACCCCAACAGGTCCGGGACGCAGCGCAACAGAAGCACGGCGCCGCGGGAGGGAGCGGCTCCGGTGACGGGCCCGTGCGGATCCCACTGTCCCTTCCCGTCCGGCTGCCCTACGACAACGGGATCTTCCGCTTCCTCGAGGCGCGGGCGGTGGCCGGCGTCGAGCGGGGCACGGCATCGACCTACGAGAGGCTGGTTCGACTGCCGCTCGGTCCCGCATGCTTCACCGCGAGCGCGGTTCTACCCCGCGGTGACGGGCAGGGTGCCCTGCCGGTCACGGTGTCGGTATCGAAGCTGGCAGACCTGCCGGCTCTTCTCGGCCGCATCCGGCGACTGTTCGACCTCGACGCGGATCCCATCGCCATCGACGCCGGGCTGGCCAGGGCTCCGTCCTTCGCCCGCCTCGTCGCGGCGACTCCGGGGATGCGCCTTCCAGGATCGCTCGACCCGCACGAGACGGTGGTCCGCGCGATCGTCGGACAGCAGGTCTCGGTCACCTCGGCGACAGCCGCACTCGGACTGCTCGCAGCCGGCGGCGCTCCGGTCCGGATGCCGGGCACGGAGCTGACGAGGGACTTCCCGTCCGCGGCCGACCTGGCGGGCGCGGACGAGCCGCTCATCCGCGGTCCTCGGCGGCGCAGCAGTGCCCTGCGCTCCGCCGCGCAGAGGCTTGCCTCCGGTGAGCTGGAGGTGGACATCGGTGCCGATCCGGGCGCACTGCGTGCGGCCCTGCTCCAGCTCGACGGCGTGGGACCGTGGACTGCCGACTACGTGCTCATGCGCGTCCTCGGGCATCCGGACATCCACCTCCCGACGGACGCCGCGGTGAGGAGTGGGTGGGCGCGGCTCGACGATCGGAGCCGCCCCCGGCCGGGTCACCGCACACCGGACACCTCCGCGTCGCTCGAGGATGCGATGGCGGCCGTCCGACCCTGGCGCTCCTATGCGACACTGCACCTCTGGGGACGTGCAGCGGCACCCGCCCCTCCCACCGGTGACGACCCACCCTCCGGCGTCGTCGCGTGAGACCCTGCCCGCACGCTGTCCTGCCCTTCGAACGGATACCTGTCATGTCCAGCAGCCCCGCCCCGCTCGCCGTCCTCCACGGCGCGACGACGACCACCATCGACACACCCGACGGCCCCTTCACTGTCATCGAGGGTGAGGGCGCCGTCCTGTCCTCGGGGTGGACCGATGTCCACTCGGAGTTGCTCGGTCAGATCCACCCGAGTATCGGAGCGCTCACTTTCGACCCGGCGGCCTCTGCTGTGCAACCGATCCTCGACGCCGTGTCCCGCTACTACGACGGCGAGTTCGACGCCATCCGGACCGTCCGCGTCCGGCAGGTGTCGGGTCCGTTCCGTGCCCATGCCTGGGACGTGCTGCGCACGGTGCGAGCCGGCGCTCCGGTCACCTACTCCGAGTACGCCGAGCGGTCGGGCAACCCCTCCGCCGTGCGGGCCGCCGCAGCGGCCTGCGCAAGGAATGCGGCGGCGCTCTTCGTCCCGTGCCACAGGGTCATCCGGACGGACGGCACCCTCGGTGGTTTCCGCTGGGGCCTGCCGGTCAAGCAGCGCCTGCTCGATCGCGAAGCGGGCCGCTCCGGCCGGAACTGACCCGGCCGCCGATACAGATCCTTCCACCGGCACTGCTCAGGCGAGCGCCACGAGCCGCTGCCGCGCTGCCATGTCGCGGTACAGGTCGCTGGTGTCCAGGAGCTCCTCATGGGTGCCCACCGCCATGACCCGGCCCTGGTCCAGGACGACGATCTGGTCGAAGTCCGCGACCGTGGACAGGCGGTGGGCGACGACGACCACCGTGCGGTCACGCGACGCCTCCCCCAGCGTCTGCTGCAGGAGCTGCTCGGTCCGCGAGTCCACGGCGGAGGTGGGCTCGTCCATCAGCAGCACGGGACGATCGGCGAGGATCACGCGCGCCCACGCCAACCGCTGCCGCTGCCCTCCGGACAACCTGATGCCGTCCTCCCCCAGGTTGAGCTCCAGGCCGTCCTCCGACCGGTCGCCGAGTGCGTCGAGGCCGACGGCAGCGAGCACCCGCCGGAGCTGGTCGTCCGTGGCGTCGGGCGCCGCGAGTCTCAGGTTATCGGCCAGCGTCCCGCTGAGCACGGGCGCCTCCTGCTCGACGAGGCCGATCCGGGCGCGCAGCTCCGACCGGGGGATGTCCGCCAGTGCCGTGCCGTCGAAGCTGATGCTGCCGCCCGTCGGTTCGTAGAACCTCTCGAGCAGGGCCAGCACGGTGGACTTGCCCGCTCCGGACGGTCCGACCAGCGCCGTCCTGCTGCCCGCAGGAACGCTGAAGCTGACCCCATCGAGGACGAGCTGACCGGCGTCGTCCGACGAGTCCCGGAGGAGGTCTGATCCTGCCGCAGCGGAACCGCGTCCGTCGAGGGGTACGGCGCCGTCGGACGATCCGGCCGATGGTTCCTCCGACGGCATTGCTGGGATGTCCTCCGCCTCGGCGTACCGGAAGCTCACATCACGCAGTTCGATCGTGGCCGGCGTCGCCCCCGCGGCTGTCCGCTCGGAAGCGGCGCGTGCGCCCTGCCGGGACACGTCCGCCGTCGCCCTGCCCTCCAGGCCTGCAGGACCAGCGGCCGGGGCGAGGGACTCCTCGTCCGTCCGCTCCGGCTCCAGCCGGGCGATCTCCTGGATCCGGTCCAGCGCGGCGAGGCCCGACTGGATCTGGACGAAGGCGCTCATGGCGGAGCCGATGGGCATCACCAGCAGGAAGAGGTAGAGGATGAAGGCGATCAGGTCCCCGAGCTGCAGCTCCCCCGCGGCGACCCTGATCCCGCCGACGGCGAGGACCACGATGAACGCGCCCTGGATACAGATGGACATGATGGGCTGCACGGCCGCCTGGAGCCGCGCCATGGCGATCCCCGCGCGGAACGCCTTCGTCGCCTCGACGTCGATCACGGCGGCCTCTCGCTCCTCCGCCACGGAGGCCTTGATCGTGCGGATACCGGAGAGTCCCCGTTCGACGGCGGCTGTCATCGAGCCGACCGCGTCCTGGACATCGCGGCTGCGTCTGCGGATGAGGCGTCCCAGGAAGAGGACCCCCGACGCACCCAGGAGGACAGCGGACAGCGTGATGCCGAACAGCAGCGGATCGATCAGCAGCATCAGGACGACGGCGGCGCAGAACATCAGGACGGACGACACGATCTCGAAGAGGCCCGAGGTGATGACGCTGCGCATGAGTGTGGTGTCCGAGCCGACGCGGGACATGAGGTCCCCGACGCGCCTCCGGTCGAACTCCCGGATGGGCAGGGACAGCAGCTGACCGACCAGTGACCTCCGGACGCCGAGGACCACCGATTCAGCCGTCCGCTGCAGCAGGTAGGACTGGGCTGCGCCGAACACCGCCCCACCCAGGGTGATGACGATGAGGAACCAGACGAAGACCGCGGCCGGCTCGCTGGCCGACACCGCGTTGACGAGCTGCTGGACCATGAGCGGCTGTGCGATGGACAGCCCCGTCGACACGAGGGACACGACGGCGACGAGGAGGAGGACACGCAAATGTCCCCTCAGGTAGGGGAAGAACTCCCGGAGGGTGGCACGCTGTGCGGTGGGCTGCATGATCACACACTGCGCCGGGCGCACTGCCCTGTCAAAGCACTTCGCGGCAGGCGTAGGGACGCATCCACCGACCGCACCCGACGCTCCGGTGCGGCTCCCCCGAGGAAGCCGCACCACCCGCCGGGTCAGGTCCCGGCGTAGCCTCTGACGTCGTCGAGCTCGCTCCGCAGGGCGGCGAGCTGGCGCCGGACGGCAGCCGGAGCGGTTCCGCCCTGCGCGTCGCGGCTGGCGAGCGAACCCTCGACGGTCAGCACCTCGCGGACCGAAGGCGTCAGGTGCGCGGAGATCGCCGCGAACTCCTCGTCCGTCAGGTCCCACAGCTCGACGCCGCGCTGCTCGGCGACCCGCACCGCTGCTCCCGACAGCTCGTGGGCCTCGCGGAAGGGCACTCCCTGCCGGACGAGCCACTCGGCGATGTCGGTGGCGAGGGCGAATCCCTGGGGCGCGAGCTCCGCCATGCGCCCCGTGTTGAAGACGAGCGTCGCGATCATCCCGGAGACCGCAGGCAGGAGGACCTCGAGGGTGTCGACGGCATCGAAGACCGGCTCCTTGTCCTCCTGCAGGTCGCGGTTGTAGGCCAGTGGCAGTCCCTTGAGTGTCGCGAGCAGACCGGTGAGATCGCCGATCAGCCGTCCGGCCTTCCCGCGTGCGAGCTCCGCCACGTCGGGATTCTTCTTCTGCGGCATGATCGACGAGCCGGTGGAGAACGCGTCATCGAGTGTCACGAAGGAGAACTCCTTCGTGGCCCAGATGATGATCTCCTCACTGATGCGCGAGAGGTCGACACCGATCATCGCGCCCACCCAGGCGAACTCCGCGTAGACGTCCCGCGAGGCGGTTCCGTCGATGGAGTTGTGCGTCGCGGAGAAGAACCCGAGGTCGGCTGCGACCGCCTCCGGGTCGAGTCCCAGCGAGGACCCCGCGAGGGCGCCCGATCCGTACGGTGACACCCCGGCGCGTCGGTCCCAGTCGGAGAGCCGCTGCACGTCCCGCAGCAGCGCCCAGGCGTGGGCGAGCAGGTGGTGGCTCAGGAGCACCGGCTGTGCGTGCTGCAGGTGCGTGCGCCCGGGCATCGGCACCTCGAGGTTGGCCTCCGCCTGGTCGACGAGGGCCTCGATCGTCGCCAGCACGCCGCGGGCGATGATCCGGGCATGGTCGCGCAGGTACATGCGGCCGAGCGTCGCGACCTGGTCGTTGCGCGAGCGGCCCGCACGCAGTTTGCCGCCGAGGGCGGGGCCGGCCCGCTCGATCAGGCCACGCTCGAGGGAGCCGTGCACATCCTCGTCATTGTCGGCCGGCACGTAGGCACCCGAGCGCACGTCGGCGTCGAGACGGTCCAGCGCGTCGATCATGCCGGCCAGCTCGGCGGCGTCGAGCAGCCCGGCGTGGTGGAGTACCCGGGCATGGGCCCGCGACCCCTCGATGTCGTACGTCGCCAGTCGCCAGTCGAAGTGGGTCGACTTGCTGAGGGCGGCGAGGGCATCGGCCGGCCGCCGGCGAACCGCGCCCCACAGCGATCCCTCGTTCGTCCGCCCGGCCTCGCCGCCGTCGTCGCGCTCGGGCCATCAGGCGCCCGCCCGCTGGTCCCGGCT
>WNZI01000073.1 GCA_009728235.1 Vibrio cholerae
GGCTCCCTTGGTGGGGTGTGCTCCGGTGGTGGGGGACCAGTGGATGTCTCCGCGTTGGTATTTCTGGTAGCAGCCGCCACCGACGAGACCGCAGACGACGCCGGTGGTCGCAGTGCCGAGGGTCGGCGTACGCGCAGCCACAGCAGCAATCGCCGAATCCGCGACAGAAGACGCCGCCTGGACGGGCTCGATGGTGAGGCGGGCTTCGGTGTTGCTCACCGAGCTGATCTTCACGCTCGTTCCCGCGTGCGTCCGGAACGTCTGTCCGGCTTGCCAGGTCAGCGAGTTGTTTCCCCAACCGGAGATCCGGCTGTTCGGAGTGAGGACGATCGACGCGTTACCGGACCAACCCAGGATGTCCTTCTTGGTGATCTTGATTCCACGGTTGCCGTTGACAGCGGTCTGCCTGTCAAAACCCTCAGGTGCTCGCAGCTCGAGGTAATAGACCTCACCGCTCGCAGGGTCGGTGAATTTTGCCGCTCGATTCGCGGAGGTGCCTCCCCAGGGGCGGAGAGTCACCTGCCGGGGCTGGGTGACGTTCCCAAGGTTCTGAATCTCGCTTCCGCTGCCGAACCCGCCGTACTCCCACAAGAAGGCATTGATGTTGGGGCTACTCACCTGGGCGTACCCCATGAGGTCGGTCAAGTCGCTGTACTCAGCCGAGTAGCAGGCGGAGTCGGACCACGACGCTCCCGAGCGGGGGACGTCGACGCGCCCGTTGCTGCACGAGAGGGAGTTCGCGTGGTGCAGTCCCAGGACGTGTCCGAACTCGTGGGTGACGACGTTGTTGGTCAGTGCGGACGGGTACGGCATGATCACGCGACCGCTTGTCGCGCTGTCGGTGAAGCCACCACCGAGGATGCCCCAGGAGCCGTTGTAGTTGAGATCGGCATGAGGCACGAAGATGACGAGGGACTCGTACGAGCGGTACTGCCAGTTCAGCTCACGAGTCACCGTTGCCATGATGGTGCCGTAGGAGTCCGTGATCTTCGCGGCGGACTTGTGGCGGATCTCGTTGACCTTGGTGAACGTCAGCCGCCCGGCGGACGCCGAGTTCCAGTAGCTGTGTGCGCTCGTGATCGAATTGCGGGCAGCCGTCATGTTGATCGCGTCGGTATCGGCAACTGTCTTCCCCGACAGTTGCACCGTGACGAGCGTGACCTTGAAGTCCCCGGTCCGAGGGGCCATGGCGGCCATGCCGGCGCTGCCATCGGTGGCGAGTGGTGCGGCAGCTTTCAACGGCGTGATCGGTTCGGCGAAGTGCTCGCCGTACCGGGCGTTCGAATTCGGGTCGTCGAGCGGATTCCAGTTCAGGTCCGGCACGAACGAGGTGATCTCACCCTGGGCTGCGGACGGAAGGGCCGCGGGTGCCGGCATCGGTGTCGGCGGTGCATCATTCGCCGAGTTGCCCGCCGTGCCAGGATCGGGTTCGGCCGGTGGGGTCACCCCTTCGGCCGCAGGTGGAGTAGGGGTATCAACGGGCGCAGCCGGTGTGTTGGCGACAGCCGGGGCCGTCGGAGTGGACGTGGGAGGGGGGTGGTTTCAAGTGCAAATGCGGGAACCGCGCTGCCCAAGAGACCGAAGGACAGGGCTACGGCACACACAAGCCGAGCAGGGTAAGGCAAGGTCACGGGTTTCTCCAGCAGAATCCGGGCGTCAGCCATCTGGTTGAATCCCGGACAGACTACAGCTGTGTGACCACTGTTACTAACGTTCCGAAAGTGAAAGCGGAATCTTAGGGAAAACCTGCGGATGTCGCGGTAACTACGCCGGTGTGTCGCTTCCTTACGCAGGTTCTCCCCGCTTGGAAAGTGCAGCTCAACGAATATCCACAGTCGAAATCGGCTGTGGTCGCGCCGGATGCCGTTCAGTAGGGTATAGCTCGGCGCCAGCAATCAGGGCTCGCGCCGCACCGACGACGACGGTGTGCCGCCACCTGAGGGACGACAATGGACGCAGTGCGCTTGGTCGAGGGCGAGGTGCGGGAGCTCATCCGCAGGCGCGGCCTCGATCCAAGCCGTCAGATCGCCGAGGTACAGCTCCTGGTCGACGACGCTGTGGCCGACTACGAGGAACGCTCGGTCCTCGGCGTGCTTCCGGCGCTCGGCAGGCTCGACGCCGCACGCAAACAGATCTACGACGCCGTTGCCGGCTTCGGGGCGCTGCAGCCTCTCCTCGACGACCCGACCGTGGAGGAGGTCTGGATCAACGCCCCGTCCGAGGTGTACATCGCCCGCGACGGGGAATCGGAACTCACCGCTCTCTCGCTGACCGAACAGCAGGTCCGGGACCTCGTGGAGAAGATGCTGAAGTCGTCAGGGCGGCGCCTCGACCTCTCCTCTCCGTTTGTCGACGCTTCCCTCCCAGACGGGTCCCGTCTCCACGTCGTCATTCCCGACGTCACTCGCAAGCATTGGTCCGTCAACATCCGGAAGTTCATCGCGCGGGCCTCGAGGCTGGAGCATCTCGTCGAGCTGGGGTCGCTCTCTCCCCAAGCGGCGCGGTTCCTCGGCGCCGCGGTTGCCAGCGGCCTCAACATCCTCGTCTCCGGCGCGACCCAGGCGGGCAAGACGACGATGCTCAACTGTCTCGGGGCCTCTATCGGGCCTCGGGAACGTGTCATCACGGTCGAGGAGATCTTCGAACTGCAACTCCCCCTGCGCGATGTGGTCGGCCTGCAATGCCGGCAGCCCAACCTCGAGGGCCACGGGGAGATTCCCCTGCGGCGCCTGGTCAAGGAGGCACTGAGGATGCGGCCTGATCGCCTGATCGTCGGCGAGGTGCGCGAAGCCGAGAGCCTTGACATGCTCATTGCGCTGAACAGTGGCCTGCCCGGGATGTGCAGTGTCCACGCCAACAATGCCCATGACGCGATCACGAAGATCTGCACCCTGCCTCTCCTGGCCGGGGAGAACATCTCCAGTAGCTTCGTCGTACCCACCGTCGCTTCGTGCATCGACCTCGTGGTGCACTGCACGCGCCTCACGGGCGGGCAACGCCGGGTCACGGAGATCATGGCACTGGGCCGGCGAGTCGAGAACGGGGTGATCGAGTCCTCCCACGTGTTCAAACGGGTCGACGGTGACCTCCAGGTCACGGCCAGTGGGATGCCCGCCGAAGACAAGTTCGCTGCTGCAGGCGTCGACGTCGCGGCCCTCCTCGGGGTGCGACCGTGAGTACAGCCCTTGGTGTTCTGCTCGGCGCAGGGCTCTTCCTGGTCTGGTGGTCCTGCTGGGAGCGGCCGACCAGTCGGGGCAGGATTCCAGTCAGACGGCGTTTCCTCGACGAACTGCTCCTGCGCGCCGGGGTCGAACGGGTCTCCTCGAAGGGTCTGCTGGCATCATGCGGTGTCGTGGGCGTCTTCGTCCTGTTGCTGGGCTTCGTCCTGACCGGTTCCGCGCCGATCGCCCTCTGCTTCGCGCTGTTCGGCGGATTCCTGCCGTTCTCGATCGTCAAGTGGCGAGCCGTCCGACGGACTGCCGCCCTGCGTGAGGTGTGGCCCGATGTGGTGGATCATCTCCGCTCGGCGATCAGGGCCGGTCTGTCCCTTCCCGAGGCGCTCATCCAGCTCGGCGAGAAGGGTCCCACCGAACTGCGGCCAGCCCTCCGTGCCTTCGGCTCGGACTATCGGGCAGGGGGTCGCTTCGACGACGCCCTGAACCGGTTGAAGGAGCGGATGGCGGATCCGGTTGCCGACCGCATCGTCGAGGCTCTGAGGATGACACGGGAGGTCGGCGGCTCCGATCTGGGCCGTCTGTTGGGCACATTGTCGGAGTTCCTGCGGGACGCGGCCCGCACGCGCAGCGAGCTCGAAGCCCGACAATCCTGGACCGTCAACGCGGCCCGGCTCGCTGTCGCCGCCCCGTGGTTCGTCCTTCTGCTGCTGGCCACGAGACCGGAGGCGGTGCGCGCTTACAACTCCGCCGGAGGGGTGGCGGTCCTGCTCGGAGGACTGGCGGTGTCCGTGGTCTGCTACCGGGTCATGCTCCGCATCGGCGCCCTACCGGAAGACGAACGGGTACTCCGGTGAATCCGGCGACCGCTCTGGCCGCCCTGTGCGGCCTCATCCTGGGAAGCGGACTGTGGCTGGTTCTCGTGCGGCTTCCCGTCATGCGCCCGACGTCACTGACGGATCGGATAGCGCCCCAGCTTCGCGCCGTCGACGTGCAGTCGAGCCTGCTCGCCGATGCTCCACGGAACGTCACGCCCTTCGGGCCGCTCGAGCGGATCATGCGACCACTCCTGGCCGACGCGGTGGCGTGGTCGCACCGGTTCAACCCTGTGGCAGCAACTCTCGCCCGGCGGCTCGCGCAAGCGGGAAGGGGGCAGACGACGACCGATTTCAGGGCACAGCAACTGCTCTGGGCAGCAGCGGGGCTCGCCGGTTCCACCCTGGTGATGGTTCTTCTGGCCGCCTCCGGGTCGGCGAACCTCGCACTGGCTGTCGTCATCGTTCTCGGCTGCGCCGTAATGGGCTTCGTGGGACGGGACTACGCCCTCTCGGCGGAGATCAAGCGGCGCGAGGCGCGCATGCTCGCGGAGTTCCCGAGTCTCGCCGAACTCATGGCCCTCGCGGTATCGGCGGGGGAGAGCACCACGGGAGCCCTCGAACGTATCTGCAGGACGGCGAGCGGCGAACTCGCCGGCGAATTCGCCCTGGTCCTTGCCGCGACCCGGGCAGGCGAGCCGCTCGTGGATGCGCTCCAGGGCTTCTCCCACCGAACGCGGCTCGCTCCGCTTGCCCGCTTCGTCGACGGGATCACCGTCGCCGTCCAGCGCGGCACGCCGCTCGCCGACGTCCTGCGGGCGCAGGCGCAGGACGTCCGCGACCTGGCCAAACGGGAGCTCATGGAATCTGCCGGGAAGAAGGAGATCGCCATGATGGTGCCCCTGGTGTTCGGCGTCCTTCCGCTGACCGTCCTGTTCGCCGTGTACCCCGGGATCGCCCTCATCAACCTCGGGTTCTGACCCGCAGGCCATCGCCCATCCACCACGACAAGGAACCCCATGAAGATCCTGACCGGCACTTTCCGCTTCACCCTGTTGTTGATTGCGACAGTCACGGCACTGCTTCCACCGAGGGACGAGGCGGAACGTGGTGATGTTCCGGGATGGGTCATGATCACACTGATGTCCGCCGTCCTGGTTGCCGCGCTCCTGGCGATCGCGGGACCAGCACTGGAGGGTCTCTTCAACCAGGCGATCGACCAGGTCTCCCCCTGAGGAGGTGGCAGTGCGCCAGCTCCCCAGCAGCAGTGCAGGACGCCACGGGGACCGTGAGCGAGGAGCGGCGGTCGTCGATTTTGCTCTCGTCGGAGGGCTCCTGACGGTCATCTTCATCGCCATCATCCAACTGACCCTGGTCCTCCATGTACGCAACACCCTGATCGATGCAGCTGCATCAGGTGCGCGGTACGGGACACTCGCCGACCGCAGTCCCGAGGAAGCAGCCGGACGCACCGAGGAGCTGATCCGTGGTTCCCTCGCTGATTCGTATGGATCGGACATCACCGTCGGAGAGAGCACGGTTGCCGGGGTGCGGACGTTGGAGGTCGTGGTGCGAGCACCCCTGCCCGTCATCGGACTCATCGGTCCCGCCGGAGGAATGGAGGTACGCGGACATGCGGCCCTTCCTGCATGACCGCCCGACCGGCAGTCCGGAATGGAACGGCGTCCCGGCCGGCTGCGCCGGAAGCGCTTCACCACGACGGAGTCCCGGGACAGCACGGGGCGAAGCCGGAAGCGCCGTCGTCGAGTTCGTGTTCCTCGGCGTCATGCTCCTGGTGCCCGTCGTCTACCTGGTGCTCACGGTGGGCCAGCTGCAGGGCGGGTCCTTCGCCGTCGTGGGGGCGGCGGACCAGGCTGCAAAGGTCTACGTCGATGCTTCCTCCCCCGGGGAAGCTGACGCCCGAGCCCGGGAAGCGGCCCGCATCGCGCTGGCGGACTTCGGCTTCGCCGAGGAACAGGCCGCCGTGGAGATCACCTGCAGCGAGGAGTGCCTCACCCCGGGTTCCACGGTGACCGTGGTCGTCCGCCTCGAGGTGCCGCTCCCACTGATTCCCGCCGTCGCAGGCTCCTACGCGTCAGCGGCCACAGTGGACGCGGTGTCCACCCAGATCGTGGAGCGGTTCGGCTGATGCCGCCGAGAATCGCAGCAGGGGACCAGCGATGCGCGGTGCGGCGGCTTCCGCGCGTCGACGCAGCTGCCCGATGGTGGGGGAAGGCTCAAAACCGCCCGGATCACGAGGACGGGCAGGTCGGCGTCCTGATCATCGGATACCTGCTGATCTCCCTGCTCGTCGTCACGGTCGTGCTGGCAGTGTCCTCCGTATATATAGGGCACAAGAAGCTCCTCTCGGCTGCGGACGGCGCGGCTCTCGCAGCCGCTGACAACTACAGCATCGACGTCGGGACCGGCAGCGCGGCGGGGACAGCGCCACTCCCCGCGCTCGCGGATTCCGGAGTGGAGGAAGCCACCGCCGCCTACCTCACGACGACGGGTGCAGCAGCCCGGTTCGAAGGCCTCGCCGTCGACCCTGCCACGGGAGCGCCCGACGGGCGGACCGCACGCGTCGTCCTCACCGCCGTCGTCCGCCCGCCCATCGTCAACTTCCTGGTCCCGGAGGGGATAATCGTCGTCGCCCGGGCAGATGCCCGGGCGGAGCTGACGAGATGACCTCGCTTGGAGCGCCCCGGTACGGCGCGCCCGAGGCTCCGGGCCCCGGGTCCTGACCCTCGGGCGCGCGCCCGCATGACGTAGGCTGGAACGACCATGGCAACCACTGATTTTCCCGCAGAGATCCGCGCACTTCGTGCGAAGTACCAGTCCATCGAGCAGGTTTCCGACGTCGAGGGTATCCGCAAGGACATCGACGAACTGAGCGAGGAAGCGGGGGAGCCGAATCTGTGGGACGACCCTGCGGCCGCGCAGAAGATCACCTCCAAGCTCTCGCATCGCCAGTCCGCCCTCGAGCGCCTGGAGACCCTGGAGAGCCGCATCGACGACCTCGAGGTCCTCGTCGAACTCGGGACGGATGAAGGCGACGAGGAGTCGCTCGCGGAAGCCGAGAAGGAACTCGTCTCCCTGAGCAGGTCGCTCGACGACCTCGAGATCGTGACGCTGCTCGCCGGCGAGTGGGACGAGCGGGAGGCCGTCGTCACCATCCGATCGGGCGCCGGGGGAGTGGATGCCGCCGACTTCGCCGAGATGCTCCTGCGCATGTACCTCCGCTGGGCCGAACGCCACGGATACCCGACGCAGGTCCTCGACACCTCCTACGCGGAGGAGGCGGGCCTGAAATCGGCGACCTTCGAGGTCAAGGCCCCCTACGCCTTCGGTACCCTCTCGGTCGAAGCAGGAACGCACCGTCTGGTCCGCATCAGCCCGTTCGACAACCAGGGCAGGCGGCAGACGTCCTTCGCGGCGGTCGAGGTCATCCCGCTCATCGAGCAGACCGATGTCATCGAGGTGCCTGACAACGAGATCCGGGTCGATGTGTTCCGCTCGTCGGGTCCCGGCGGGCAATCCGTCAACACCACGGACTCGGCGGTACGCCTGACCCACCTGCCCACCGGCACCGTGGTGTCCATGCAGAACGAGAAGTCGCAGATCCAGAACCGCGCAGCCGCCATGCGCGTCCTCCAGTCACGGCTCCTCCTCCTGAAGAAGCAGGAGGAGGATGCGGAGAAGAAGGCCTTCGCAGGAGACGTGAAGGCCTCCTGGGGTGACCAGATGCGCTCCTACGTGCTCAATCCGTACCAGATGGTCAAGGATCTCCGGACGAATCACGAGGTGGGCAACACCTCGTCCGTGTTCGACGGCGAGATCGACGACTTCATCGATGCGGGTATCCGCTGGCGGACGAACAACCGGAACGACGCCTCCTAGGGGTACCGCCGCGGGCTCGCGGAGCGTCCCACGAAGGCGTGCGACACACCGCCGCGGTGACAGGCCGTTCGTGACACCGTCGTTATAGTCGAGGAGCCGGCGCTTCCTTCCCCCAGCAAATGCCCGTGCCCCGGCAGAACATCATGGGCGCAGAGTGATCATGATCAGATTCGACAACGTCACGAAGACCTACGACCAGAAGTCGCAGCCCGCCCTCGATTCCGTCTCCCTCGACGTGGACCGTGGCGAGTTCGTCTTCCTCGTGGGTGCCTCCGGTTCGGGCAAGTCGACGTTCATCCGGCTCGTCCTCAAGGAGGACAGCGCCTCGAGGGGAGCCGTCTACGTGGCAGGCCAGAACGTCGCCAACATCCCCAGCTGGCGCGTGCCTCGGCTTCGCCGCGGGATCGGTGTCGTCTTCCAGGACTTCCGCCTGCTGCCCAACAAGACCGTCTTCTCCAACGTGGCCTTCGCCATGCAGGTCATCGGCAGGAGCCGCGCGGTCATCCGTGAAACGGTGCCCGACGTCCTCGCCACCGTGGGCCTCGAGGGGAAGAACAACCGCATGCCGCATGAGCTCTCCGGCGGCGAGCAGCAGCGCGTGGCCATCGCCCGGGCGATCGTGAACCGTCCCGGGATCCTCCTCGCCGACGAGCCGACGGGCAACCTTGATCCCACGACGTCGATGGGCATCATGAAGGTCCTCGACCGGATCAACCAGAACGGCACCACGGTGGTGATGGCCACGCACGACGACGACATCGTCGACACGATGCGCAAGCGCGTGGTCGAACTGCACAACGGCTCCGTCGTGCGCGACGACGCCCAGGGCATCTACATCGGCGAAGCCGGAGTGGTGGCGGAGTGAGATTCGCGTTCATCCTGTCCGAGATCGGTTCGGGCATCCGCAGGAACCTGTCGATGGTCACCTCGGTGATCCTGGTGACCTTCATCTCGCTGACCTTCGTGGGCGCGGCGGGTCTGTTCCAATTGCAGATCAACCAGATGAAGGGCTACTGGTACGACCGCGTCCAGGTCACCATCTACCTCTGCGTCGACAACTCCTCCGAGACCAGTTGTGCCACGGGGCCCGCCACGGAGGAGCAACGTGCCTCGATCAAGGCGAAACTCGAATCCGAGCAGTTCGCCCCCTATGTGGACACCGTCACCTACGAGTCCCAGGAGGAGGCCCTCGGCCACTTCCGCGACCAGTTCGAGAACTCACCGATCGTCGATTCCGTGACAGCGGACCAGCTGCCCGAGTCGTTCAGGGTCAGCCTCGTCGATGCCGAGAAGTACGAAGTCATCAACGAGGCGTTCTCGTCCGAGGCCGGGGTGGACGCCGTGAGCGACCAGCGGGACTTCCTCGAAGCGATCTTCCGCTACATGAACTGGGCCTCCGTCGTCGCACTGGTCATCGCGGGCATCATGACGTTCTGCGCCATCCTCCTGATCGCGACGACCATCAGACTGTCGGCGTTCAGCCGTCGACGCGAGACGGGGATCATGCGCCTCGTCGGAGCCTCGAAAGCCGTGATCCAGTTGCCCTTCGTCCTGGAGGGGGTCATCGCCGCAGTGATCGGCGCCGTCCTGGCCTCCGCTACGCTATGGGGGACCTCGCGGTTCGTGATCGACGGCTGGCTCGTGAACACGTTCCCGCAGACGGCCTTCATCTCCTCACAGCAGGTTCTGATCCTGGTCCCCGCGCTGATCCTGCTCGGGGCCGTTCTGGCAGGTCTCTCATCCCTGCTCACCCTTCGACGCTACGTAAAGGTCTGACAGCATGCCGCTCACTTTCAGGGGACACGTGCGCTCATCAGGAACCTGGTGGGCGAGACAGGACACGAGGTCCTTCGTCGTGCGGGGGACCGCGGGCAGTTCCATCGCACTCGTCGTCGCGCTTGCGCTGGGCTTTTCGACACCAGTGGCTGCGGACGAGCTCGAGGACCGGAAGAGCGCCCTCGAGAACGAGATCTCCGAGGTCCAGCAGTCGATGGAGTACCTGGACTCGGATATCGCAGAGACCATCGGTACGCTGCGGACCTACCAGAGTGAGCTACCCGGAGCGCAGCAGGCGCTCGCGGATGCGCAGAGCCGCGTCGATGCAGCAGCGGACGAGGTGAGGGCCCTGGCCGTCCGCGTCGAACTGGCGCAGGAGACCAGGAACAAGATCACGGAGGAACTCCGCGCCGACGAGCAGGAAATGGACAAGACGCGCGTGGTCATCGGGCAGATCGCCACGGAGGCCTACAAGAACGGCGGCGTGCCGACGAATGTCTCCCTGCTCCTCGGGGCGGAAGGAATCGAGGACTTCACGCAGTCGATGGACATGGTGGACCAGGCCCTCAGGAGCCAGAACGCCGCCATGCAGCGGCTGTCCGAACAGAACGCGACCAACGTGAACAGCCAGGCGCGCCTGGTCGCCGTCGAAGCCGAGATCAGCAGGATCAAGGAGAAGGCCGACGGCGCCCTCGCCGCCGAGCAGTCGGCACGGGACGCGGCCGCGAACGAGAAGTCCAAGGTCGACAAGCTCGTGGCAGACACGTCCGCTCTGTCCGCGAAGCTCCAGGAGCAAAAGCCCGTCATCGAAGCCAAACTCGCCGGCGTCGAACAGGCGCAGCAGCAGGTCAACGCCGACATCGCGGAACGCCAGCGGCGCCAGCTCGAAGAAGCACGCAAGGCCGAGGAGGCGCGGCAGAAGGCGGAACAGGAGCGGCTCCGCGCCGAGGCC
>WNZI01000074.1 GCA_009728235.1 Vibrio cholerae
GCCGCGCTGGCCCAGCGCCGCGGTCGGCGCGTCTCGCTGTCCCCTCGGCGCCGTCATCGCCGGAGCCGGCGCCTTCCTCGCCATCACGGCGGCGTCCCTGTCCTTCTTCCCCCTGCTGCTCGTCGCGCTGGTCCTCCTCGGAGCCGGGTCGGCCACGGGGCTGCAGGCGCGCTTCGCCGCGACGGACCTCGCCACCGAGCAGACGCGCGGCCGCAACCTCGCCGTCGTCGTCTGGTCCACCACGATCGGGGCCGTCCTCGGTCCCAATCTCTTCGAACCGGGCCAGGCCGTCGCAGGAGTGCTCGGCATCCCGCCGCTCAGCGGGGGCTTCGTCTTCTCCGCCGCGGCGCAGCTCGCCGCTGCCGCCGTGTATGCGCTGGGACTGCGACCGGATCCACTCCTCACGGCCCTGCGGCGGCAATCGACGGGGCGCCCGGCGGACAACCCGGCACCGGAGGAACGGGGCGGGTTGACGATCCTGGCCGGCAATCCTGCTGCCCGCTACGGGGTGGTGAGCATCGCGGTCAGCCACGCAGCGATGGTCTCGCTCATGTCCATGACTCCGGTCCATCTCCACGACCACGGCGCCGGGCTGACGGTGGTGGGGCTGACCATCAGCCTGCACGTGGCCGGGATGTACGCGCTGTCGCCCGTCTTCGGGTGGGTCGCCGACCGTGCGGGGAGCACGCGGGGACTCCTGATCGGGCAGGTGCTGCTCGTCGCAGCGCTTCTGGTCGCCTGGCGGGGCGCCGACTCGGAGGCCTGGGTCACGGTGAGCCTGGTGCTGCTGGGCCTCGGCTGGTCGGCCTGCCTCGTCTCGGCCTCCGCCCTTCTGGCGGGGGCGGTCGGCGTCGCCGAACGCGCCCCCGTGCAGGGCTCCTCGGACCTCGTCATGAACCTCGCCGGAGCGACGGGCGGCGCCCTCGCGGGCCCCGCGCTCGTCCTGCTCGGCTATTCGGGCCTCGGCCTCGCGGCCGCGGTGCTGGTCGGGATCGTGCTGGTCTGGACGCTCACGCGCCTGCCGGCAGACCGGCCCCGGACACCGGTGGCGGCAGGATGAGCTTCGCCGTTACTGTGCCGAGCCGGTCCAGCCCGCTTCCTCGTTCGTCTCCTCGTCCTTGTGGATCACCGTCAGCACGGTCTTCACTGCCTTCTCGACAGCGGCGCTCGTCTCGTCCCGGCCATCAGTCGTGACCGTACCCGCGGCGTAGCCCACCAGAAAGGCACTGATTGCTCCGGCGTGGGGCGAGACGTGGCTCGAGGAGCGCTCGGCGAGTTCGACGATCCTGGGGTGGTCGACCTCGAGATCCAGGATCTGCAGGGCCTGGGCGAGCGTCCGGCTCCACTCGCTGAGGGTGCGCTCTTCGTCGTCGGGCGTTGCCATGGTGTCTCCTCGAGTCGGGTGCGGTCGGCGGCTGCCGACCTGGGGACGGCAACGCTCCTCCAAGCTCTACCATCGGGACCGGCACCCTTCAAGGAATCCGGCCGTTCAGGGCGGGTCCTTGACGTGGAGGCGCGGTGGGGATGTACTTTCCTTGCTCCGGGTGACACGATTCACCCACGCATCCCCGGCACCACCACCTCGACGGAGAGGAACCGCCATGACACTCCCCTACCCCACCAGAACCCGTCGCCTCAGCCTGGCAGCAGCACTCGGAGCGACGATGCTCCTGGCCACCAGCGCCGGAGGCTCGGCCCTTGCAGCACCGCCGTCCGATGCAGCGGGCACCACACCCGCCGTGACGAAGAAGGCACCCCCGAGGTCCGCACCGGATCTCGGGCCCAACGTGACCATCTTCGACCCGAGCATGCCGGTCGGCGAGATCCAGGCCGCGGTCGATGCCGTGAACGCCCGGCAGATCGACAACGAGATGGGCACCGAACGTGAAGCCCTCCTGTTCCTTCCGGGAACCTACGGGACGGACGCGGAGCCCCTGCAGTTCAAGGTGGGCTACTACACCGAGGTGGCCGGCCTCGGCGCGTCGCCCTCGGACGTGACCATCAACGGCAAGATCGAGGTCTACAACCGCTGCCTGGAGGACAACGGCACCAGCAACTGCATCGCCCTCAACAATTTCTGGCGCACGCTCTCGAACCTGACACTGGACGTGAACGGCGCCGGCCAGGACGGCTGCAGGGCGACGGCCAACTTCTGGGCCGTCTCGCAGGCCGTGTCCCTCCGCCGCGTCGACGTCAGGGGCGGCACCCTCTCCCTCATGGACTACTGCACCGCCGGCCCGCAGTACGCGAGCGGCGGCTACCTGGCCGATTCCAGGGCCGGCGACGTCGTGAACGGATCGCAGCAGCAGTGGCTGACGCGCAACAGCGAGATCGGCAGCTGGTCCAACGGCGTCTGGAACGCCGTCTTCTCGGGCACCGAGGGCGCTCCCGAGGATGACGCCTTCCCCACTCCTCCCTACACCACCCTCGACCGCACCCCGGTGAGCCGCGAGAAGCCCTACCTCTTCGCCGACCGCACCGGCTCCTTCAGCGTGCGGGTTCCCGCAGCGCAGACGGAGTCCCGCGGGATCTCGTGGGACGAGGGCACGACGGCGGGACGCACCATCCCGCTGTCCGAGTTCTTCGTGGCACGCCCCGGTGACCGGGTGCAGGCCATCAACAATGCGCTGGCCCGCGGCAAGCACCTGCTCCTCACCCCGGGTGTCTACGACATCGACCAGACCATCGCCGTGAAGCGCGCGGACACCGTGGTCCTCGGGCTCGGCCACGCGACCCTGACGGCCGTGGGTGGCGCCACGCCGATGCGCGTGGCAGACGTACCCGGCGTCGTCGTCGCGGGGGTCACCATCGACGGCGGGACGGAGAACTCCCCGGTCCTGTTGCAGGTGGGCACGAAGAACGGGAACAACGGCGCGAAGAAGAACGATCCGGCCAATCCCACCACGCTCAGCGACGTCTACTTCCGCATCGGCGGACCGGACGTGGGCAAGGCCGATGTCAGCCTCGAGGTCAACAGCGACAACGTGCTCATCGACCACATCTGGGTATGGCGCGCCGACCACGGCAACGAGGGCTCCTTCGGCTGGGACGTCAGCACCGGGCGCAACGGCGTGATCGTGAACGGCGACAACGTCACCGCCACGGGCCTGTTCGTGGAGCACTACCAGGAGTACAACGTGATCTGGAACGGCGAGAACGGCCGCACCGTCTTCTTCCAGAACGAGCTCCCCTACGATCCGCCCAACCAGGCAGCCTGGCAGCACGACGGCGTCCTCGGCTGGGCCGGGTACAAGGTTAGCGACCACGTGAAGCGGCACACCCTGTGGGGTGGCGGCTCCTACATCTTCACCAACGTGGACCCGACCATCCACGCCACCCGTGGATTCGAGGTGCCGGACCGGCCCGGCGTGGTGCTGAACCACATCATGACGGTCAACCTCGGCGACGGCACGATCGACCACGTGGTCAACAACACCGGCGCGCCCGTGAGCAACGCGAACACCGGGACGCCGAGCTACGTGGTGCGCTACCCGTAGCGCTGCGGCGGCAGCAGGAACGGCAGGGGTCGGGGCGGATGCTCCGACCCCTGCCGTTTGCCCGCACCTTCACGGGTCCAGCATGCGGAGCCCGTCAGGCCGAGTCGCGCACCACCAGGTGCAGCCCGTGGCCGGGATGCTCGGGCTTCTCCTCCGCGCCGTCGAGGTCCGCCAGCACCAGGGCCGCGAGGTAGCGGGCCTGCAGTTCGATCGACTGCGAGATCGTGGTCAGCGGCGGCGCAGCCAGGCGAGCAGCCGGGATGTCGTCGACCCCCACCACCGCGCAGTCCTGCGGGCAGGACAGCCCTTCGGACCTCAGCCCCGAGAGGACCGCGAGCGCGACGTCGTCGTTGTAGGCGGCGACGCCGGAGACCTCCTGCTCATGCCAGGTTCGGACGGCGGAGGCTGCGGAATCGACGTCGAGGGCGACGGGCAGGACCACCGGATCCGCGAGGCCGAGATCGGCGCACGCGCGCCGCACGCCGAGGAGGCGGTCGCGGGCGAAGACCTCGAGCCGCTCATCGCCCGGCCAGGCGTACCCGATCCTCCGAACGCCCCGCGAGGCCAGGTGCCGGACCTGGATCCCACCGATCTCCAGCTGGCTCTCGGAGGGGACGGCGGGTCCGGGTTGCCGCTCCTCACCGAGGGTCCCGAGGACCTGGATGCCCGCCTGCCGCATGGCCAGGAGGTCGTCGTCGGCGAAGGGGGCGAAACCGATCACGGCGCGGGGCGTCACCGCGCGCCACAGGTCCGTCAGCGGACGGGTGCCCCTTCCGTGGTGCACGAGCACGGCCAGCCCCCGCCCGGACAGTTCGTCCGCGAGTTCGTCGAGGAGCGTCTCGATCACGGGCCCCACGGGCCAGTCCGGCAGGATGCACAGCACCAGGTCGCTGCGGCCGGTGCGAAGCGCCCGGGCCGCGGCCGACGGCGCGTACCCGAGCCGAGCCGCGGTGTCACGGACGCGCTGCCGGGTCTCCGCGGAGATGGTGACGCCGTCCCGGCCGGTCAGGACGTAACTGACGGTGGTGCGCGAGACGCCGCTCTCGCGGGCCACGTCAGCGCTCGTGATCCCTGCCACCGCTGCCCCTCCCCCTCCACGTGGTCTGGTTGCCAGTGTAGGTGGGGCCGCTGGAGAGTTCAGCGCACCCGAGGATGCCCCTCCCGCCGCCGGCGAACCCGAGCGTCCCGCCGGGTCCCGTCCCTCGATCGCAGGCGCCTGGCCTCCGCGACGCACGGCACTCGGCGTCGAGCCGCACCACCGGCGCACGCACCGGGTCAGCGCGGACTGCTCGGACAGCCCGACGAGACCGGCGACCTGCTGGAGCGGGAGGTCCGTGCGTGTCAGCAACCTCAGGGCGGCGTCGCGGCGGACGTCGTCGAGCAGGGCCTCGAAGGAGGCGCCCTCTCCGGCGAGGCGCCGCTGCAGCGTCCGGGGATGCATCCCGAGGAGCGTCGCCACCGAGTCCATGCGCGGCGGGGACGTGCCGAGCATGCCGTCGATGGCGTTCCGGACCTGCGGGGCGACCACGCGCCCGGGCTCGGGGAAGTGGCCGGAGAGGTAGTCGAGCGCGAGTGTGCGCAACGTGCCGTCGACCCCCGTGAGCGGGCGATCGAGCAGGCTCCGCGGCACCCGGAGCAGCGATGCCTGCTGCCCGAAGCGCACCTCGACCCCGAAGAAGTCCGTGTAGGTGACCGCAGGTGCCTTCGGCTGGTGCGCGAGATGCACCGAATGCAGTCCGTAGGGACCGTCCACCAGGAAGCGGATCATGCGGTGGGAGAACGCGAGGATGGCGTCCGTCGCCTGCCGCGGAAGGGCGCCCTCCGCCGATCCGTAGCTCAATCCCACCTCGCCGGGCCGCCCTTCGGGATCCGGGACGATCGTGAAACGCAGCACCGGGCTGTGGAGGAAGAGGAACTGCGAGGCACACTCCAGTGCAGCGCCGACGGTGGGTGAATTCTGTACTGCGACGGCGAGCGGTCCGAGGATGCCGATGTCCTGGTACTCCGAGATCCGCAGGCCGAGGTCCGGGCAGGGAATTTCGCGGGCCGCGCCTTCGAGCAGCCTGGCCATGGCGACGTCGGAGACGAGGACGTCGTCGCGGTCGATCGCCTCCGGTGGCACCCGGTAGCGGGCCGCGAGCGCGTCGGCGTTCGCCCCGAAGTGCTCGACGACGTCGCGGAAGCCGCGCATACCGGCGGATCGGATGACGGAACCCATGTCGTCCAAGGGTAAATAGCTGTCGCCTGTAGTCAAGCGAACACTCCTGGCCGGGCGAATAATGGGAGACATGGAACCCAGCACCGACCACCTCGACGTCGTCATCGTCGGCGCCGGTCTCTCCGGCATCGGCGCCGCGTACCGCGTCTCCACCGAGCTTCAGGGCAAGAGCTTCGCCGTCCTCGAGGCCCGCGACGCCATCGGCGGCACGTGGGACCTCTTCCGCTACCCCGGTGTGCGGTCGGACAGCGACATGTTCACCCTCGGCTACCCCTTCCGGCCCTGGACCGAGGCCAAGGCGATCGCCGACGGCGCATCCATCCTCGACTACATCCGCGCAACCGCGGAGGACCCGGCGATCAGCGACCGCATCCGCTTCTCCACGAAGCTCATCGGTGCCGACTGGTCCTCGGAGGACGCCCGCTGGACGCTCGACCTCCAGGTCACGAACGACGGCGTCACGGAGCAGAGGCACCTGACGTGCGGCTTCCTCTACCTCTGCAGCGGTTACTACGACTACGAGCACGGGTACGAGCCCTCCTTCCCCGGTATCGGGTCCTTCGAGGGTGAGGTGGTGCGTCCGCAGTTCTGGCCCGAGGAGCTGGACTATGCGGGAAAGCGCGTCGTCGTGATCGGTAGTGGCGCCACCGCCGTGACGCTCGTGCCCAGCATGGCGAAGGACGCCGCCCACGTCACCATGCTGCAGCGCTCCCCCACCTATGTCACGGCCGTGCCCAGCCGTGACAGGTTCTCGGACGCCGCCCGCCGCTACCTGCCCGCGGGCGCGGCCCACCACGTCGCCCGGGCCAAGAACGTCCTGTTCACCCAGGCCTTCTACCAGCTGTGCCGACGCCGACCGGAGATCGCCAAGAAGCTGATCCGCACGCAGACGGAACGCATCCTCGGGAACGAGCAGACCGTCCGCGAGAACTTCACGCCCGCCTACAACCCGTGGGACCAGCGCCTGTGCGTCGCCCCGGGCGCCGACCTCTTCAAGGCACTGAAGTCCGGCCGCGCGTCCGTGGTCACGGACACCATCGACACGTTCACCCCGCACGGCGTCCGGCTCGCCTCGGGGCAGGAACTCGAGGCCGACGTCGTCGTCACCGCCACCGGGCTGTCGATGCTGCCTCTCGGCGGCGCCACCTTCCGGGTGGACGGGCGCACGGTGGACCTCGGCGAGTCCTGGGTGTACCGGGGCCTGATGGTCAGCGGGGTCCCGAACCTCGCGCTCTGCGTCGGCTACACCAACGCCTCCTGGACTCTGCGCGCGGACCTCAGCTCACGCTACGTCTGCCGTCTCATCAGGTACCTGGACCGTCACGGCCACCGCTACGGAGCACCCGCGGTGGACGGCGGGATGACCGCCCGCCCCATCCTCGACCTCACCTCCGGGTACGTGCAGCGCGCGGTGTCGGCCTTCCCCAAGCAGGGCGACCGGCAGCCGTGGACCATGCGGCAGAACTACCTGCTCGACGCCCCCACGGCCCTGCGGGGCAACCTCGCGAAGAACATGGTGTTCGATACACCCGCTCCACCCGGCGCACCCGCTCCCGACCTGCAGGAGATCCACGCATGAGCATCCCTCCCTTCCACTTCGCCGGTGCGACCGCCGTCGTCACCGGCGCCGCCGGCGGCATGGGCGAGCACCTCGCCCGAGGACTCGCGGAGCGCGGCTCCACCCTCCTGCTCGTCGACCGGGACGCCGAGGGCCTCGCGGCGGTTGCGACCGCCATCCGTTCCTCCTACCCCGGCAGCTCCGTCACCACCTTCGTGGCGGATCTGGCAAACCGCGCGGCCGTCGAGCAGCTGGCCTCCGAGCTGCTCGGCGCGACGAAGCGGGTGGATCTCCTGGTCAACAACGCCGGGGTGGCCCTCGCCGGCAGGTTCGACCAGATCAGCATGGAGGACTTCGACTGGGTCATGTCCGTCAACTTCTCCGCGCCGGTGCTGCTCACCCACCACCTGCTGCCGAGGATCGCCCCGGGCGGGCACATCGTCAACGTGTCCAGCCTCTTCGGGCTCGTGGGTCCGAAGGGCCAGACCGCCTACTCGTCCAGCAAGTTCGCCCTCCGGGGGTTCACGGAAGCCCTGCGCAACGAACTGCTGCCCCGTGGGATCGGCACCACGAGTGTCCATCCCGGCGGCATCAGGACCAACATCGCCCTCAACGCCCGCATCGGGGGCACGCTCAGCGACGCGGACGTGAAGCGTGCGAAGGACGACTTCGACCGCCTGCTCACCTTTCCCGCGGACAAGGCCGCGGAGCTCATGCTCGAGGCGGTCCGGACCCGGAAGCCGCGCCTGCTCATCGGTTGGAGCGCGAAGGTGCCCGACGTCGTCGCCCGCGTGGCTCCCATGTCCTTCGGGTTCCTCGAGCGCCGGGCGTCGCAGCTGATGCGGCTGACCCGCTCGGTCCGGTCGTGAGCGGGCAGGATCCGAGCGGCGCTGTTGCCCCGACGTCGCACGACCCGGCTCCGAGGTCCGACGACGGTTACCTCACCGTCGGCGGTGTCCGCGTCCGTTTCCGGGACGAGGGTACCCCCGGCGGGCCACCTGTGCTCCTGCTCCACGGCATCGGGCGGAGCCTCGAGGACTGGGAGGGGCTGTACGGGCGGCTGGCGCAGGACCACCGGGTCATCAGTATGGACCTGCCGGGTTTCGGCCTGTCCGAACGCATTGAGGGCCGCTACTCGATGGAGTCGCTCGCCCGTTTCATCATCGCGGCGCTGGACGGCCTCGGGGAGCACCGGCCACTGCACCTCGTGGGCAATTCCCTCGGAGGCGCCGTTGCCATGAAGATCAGTGCACTGGAACCGCAGCGCGTCCGGAGCCTCGTGCTGGCCGACAGCGCCGGGTTCGGCAAGGAGGTGGTTCTCGCCCTGCGGCTCCTCGCCATCCGTCCGCTCGGACGGCGGCTCATGCGCGACACCTCGCGCAAGGGTGCCTACCGCACCGAGAGGGCCCTGTTCTACGACAAGCGGTTCGTGACCGAGGAGCGGCTCGACCACGCCCAGGAGGTCGGGAGGAATCCCGCGCACACGGAGGTCCTCCTCGCCGTCGCGAGCCACCTCGGCACTGTCCGCGGGGTACGGCGGCGCTGGCGCACCGATCTCCTCCGCACCGTCGCCGCCCAGCAGAAGCCCACACTCGTGGTGTGGGGGGACGAGGACCGCATCCTCCCGGCGTCGCACCTGGACCATGCCCGCACGGTGTTCCCGCACGCGGAGTTCCACCTGTTCGAGCGCTGCGGACACATGCCGCAGATCGAGCGGGAGGAGGAGTTCGACGCTCTGGTGCGACGGTTCATCGGCGGTGGAGGCGCGGGCGAGCTAGTCCCGGGACCCCGACGGCACGTAGGTGTCGCGCCAGCGGGCGAGCTCCGCGAAGAACGCGGAGCGGGCCGGCTCGGGTGAGAGCGCGAGGTCGTGGATGCCACCGGCGATGCGCACGAGGGTGACGAGCCTGCCCACCCGGTGTGCACGCCCTGCGATGTGGGCGACGTCGAGCACCACGTCCGTCGAGGAGATCCGTCCGGGCTCCTTCACCGGGTTCGAGGTGGCATCGGAACACGCGACGAGGATTGGGCAGTCAACGGCGAGGCCCCGGTTGAGCTCCGCGTGGCCGCGCCGGATACTCCGCAGCCAGCCGGCGAGGACCGGGAAGCCTCCGTGAGGCTTCCATGCGAGGTCGTAGTCCCAGTCCCCGCCCGTCTCCCGGTGCAGATGGTGTCCGTACGCGGAGCCGAGCTTCCCGACCACGGTGCGTGGCTTCAGGGTACCGAGCCGGTGCACTGCGGCGGTACCGAGGGTGCGCTGGAAGAGGCTCGCGTTGAGGTCGAACCAGGGGCTGTTGAGGACCAGTGCGTCCACGATCCCCTGTCCCCGCCGGCGGTGCGCCCACAGCGAGGTGACCAGGCCCCCGGTCGAGTGACCCATGACCACGAGCACGTCGTGGCCTTCGTCCTCGCGGATGATGCGGGCCGCCTCGTCGAGTTCCTCGTCGTAGTCCTCGAGGGAGGTGATGTAGTTCGGGGTCTGGTGGTCCCGCAGCGACCGCCCGTACTTCCGCAGGTCCACCGCATAGAAGTCGAAGCCCGCCTCGTGCCACGCGTCCGCGAGGTTCGTCTGGAAGAAGTAGTCCACGAAGCCGTGGACGTAGAGCACCGCCCGGCGGGATCCGCCGGGCATGGAGCGTCGGACGAGGGTGGCGACGACCTCGCCCTCGTCGTCGTCACGCAGCGGCAGCGTACGCACCTGGTAGTCGGCTCCGAGGATGTCCTCGCGGTACGGATCCTGCTGCTCTGCTGTCGTCGTCATGGTGGTCCTCCTGACCTGTTCCCGCCGGGTTCGTCCGGCTGCGCTGCGAG
>WNZI01000075.1 GCA_009728235.1 Vibrio cholerae
GGCAGCCGGATGCCCGCGCAACTAGGCGATGCCGTGGTCCGCGGCCGCCGCGAGCACCTGGTCGACCGTGACCGCCAGGATCGCCGGATCCGGGGTGGGGGAGAAGGTGTCGCCCACCCTCACGGACTCGTCCGTCAGCACGGTGTGCGGCCCGGGTGGCGGCCCCCACTCGGAGGGCGGTGCAGGTCCGAAGAGGATCACCGAGGGCCGTGCGTAGGCCGACGCGAGGTGTGCGGCTCCGGTGTCCGCCGAGATCACGAGGGACGCGCCGGCGATCAGCGCGGCGAACCGGTCGAGCGGCAGCTCTCCGGCAGCAACGGTGGTTTCGGGGAGCCCTGCGGCGTCGGCAACGGCCAGGGCGCGGGCGCGCTCCTTGGCGCTCCCCGTGAAGAGCACCCGGTGCCCCGAAGCGGACAGTGACCGCGCGACCTCGGCGAAGCGCTCGACCGGCCAGAGGCGACTGCCGTAGGCGGCACCCACGTGCACGACGACGGCGTCGGGCGCGGGGCTGCCGCCGTCGGGCACGCGGAGCCGGCAGTCGAGCGGGTCGCCGGGATCCCGTGCCAGCTGACCAGCGATGCCCAGCGCTCGCGCTCGAGGATCCCGTCCCGCCATTCCGGTCCGTCCCAGCCCGGCGAGCGGTGCCCCATGCGCCGCTTCGCCCCGATCTCCTCGAGACGGGCCCGGCTCTCACCTCCGCTCCCGTGCAGGTTCACTGCCAGGTCGATCCGTCCGTACTCGATGGGCAGGGGGTCGTCGAGACCGTGGGTGGGCAGCAGGTCGTCGATCGCCCCGGTGAGTCCCACGATGGGGCGCAGCCATTCCTGTGCCGCGTAGAGGATGCGGTGTTCGGGAAAGGCCCGCCGCAGTCCCTTGAGGGCGGGTACCGCGACGAGGAGGTCCCCGAGCTTGAGGGCGCGCAGGGCGAGGATCTCGGGACGGCCGTCGAGTGCTGGCGTCGACGCGGGGACCGGCGCAGAAGCGCGCCCTGCCGCAGGGTCGGCGGATCGCTGCTGGGCGCTCGCGGCGCTGATGCCCTCGGAAGTCATGCGAATCATCCTGCCAGAGGTTCGCCCCCTGCCGGTGACGCGGTGCGGGACGAGCGGTCGCACGGCGGAAGGAGAAGAAGTTCGGGCGAAAGTGTTTAGTACTGCTCCTTCTCGGGAACTAAGCCTGTATGCATACTTCGGCCGAACTGACGCGGACAGCCCCTCGGGCGGTCCTGTTCGACCGCGACGGCACCATCGTCGTGGACGTCCCGTACAACGGGGACCCCGCTCTGGTGCAGCCGATGGCCGGTGCTCGGGAGGTCCTCGACGCACTGCGCTCGCGCGGCATCCGTGTCGGCGTCGTGACCAACCAGTCCGGAATCGCCCGGGGCTACGTGACGCGCGAACAGGTGGATGCCGTCAATGCCCGCGTGGAGGAGCTCCTCGGCCCGTTCGACGTCTGGGAGGTCTGCCCGCACGGGAACGACGACGGGTGTGACTGCCGGAAGCCCGGTCCCGGGATGGTCCTCTCCGCCTGCGCGCGCCTCGACCTCCGTCCCGCGGAGGTCGCCGTCATCGGGGACATCGGTGCGGACATGGGGGCAGCCGCAGCAGCAGGTGCGCGCGCGGTACTCGTGCCGACCGACATCACGCTCGAGGAGGAGATCCGCTCGGCTCCCGCCGTGGCACGCGACCTCGCCGGTGCCGTCGGATCCCTCTGGGAGGGGACCCCGTGAGGCGGCGCGTCCTCGTCGCCCGGCTCGACAGCGCCGGGGACGTGCTGCTCGCCGGGCCGGCCGTCCGGGCGATAGCGGCCGGCGACCACGGCGACTCGCCGACGACGTCGTCATGCTGTGCGGGCCCCAGGGTGCGGCCGCGGCGGCACTGCTGCCCGGCGTCGTCGACGTCGTCACCTGGTCGGCCCCCTGGATCGTCGATCCGGCGCCCGAGCCCACGGCGGACCTCATCGGTGAACTCCACGACGCTGTCGTCGGGCTCGAGGTCGACGAGGCGGTCATCCTGACCTCGTTCCACCAGTCGCCGCTGCCGCTGGCCCTGCTGCTGCGACTCGCGGGCGTACGGCGGATCGCCGGTGCATCTGTCGACTACGCCGGTTCCCTCCTCGATGTCCGGCTCAAGCCGGGGGAGGACTTCCCCGAGGACCAGCCCGAGGCCGAGCGCGCCCTCGGCATCGCCGAGGCAGCGGGATTCGCCCTCCCGCCGGGCGACGACGGCCGGCTCCAGGTGACCCATCTGACGGACGCCGGTGACCTCGTGGGGCGAGGACCGTACGTCGTCGTGCACCCCGGCGCATCCGTACCCGCCCGTGCCTGGCCACCGCTGCATCATGCCGCGGCCGTCGAACTCCTGACCGCCGCCGGATTCCGCGTGGTCGTCACGGGAGGGCCGGGCGAGACCGACCTCACCTCCACCGTCGCAGGACCGGAGGCACTCGACCTCGGGGGCCGCACGGACCTCGCCGCTCTCGGATCCGTCCTCGCCGGCGCGACCGTCGTCGTCACCGGCAACACCGGTCCCGCCCACCTGGCCGCGGCCGTCGGGACCCCGGTCGTGTGCCTGTTCTCACCCGTGGTGCCCGCGATCAGGTGGGCGCCGTACAGGGTGCCGGTGGAACTGCTCGGGGACCAGAACGCGGCCTGCGCACTGAGCCGTGCCCGCATCTGTCCGGTCCAGGGCCACCCGTGCCTGTCGAACGTGTCCCCCGAGGACGTCGTCGACGCCGTGCTCAGGCTCGGTTCGGGGATATCGTCACTCGGCTCACGCCGCAGCATCGGCCGTACAGAGGGCCGCAGAACAACGAGGGGAAACCGATGAGGATCCTGTTATGGCACGTCCACGGAGGGTGGACCGATGCGTTCGTCCGGGGCGGGCACACGTACGTGCTCCCGACCACGCCCGACGGCGGCGCGTGGGGCCTCGGCCGCGCCGGACGGAACTGGCCGGAGTCGGTCATCGAGGTGGCCCCCCACGACCTGGCGGATGCAGACATCGACGTCGTCGTCCTGCAGAGGGTCGAGGAGATCGCGGAGTGCGAGCGGCTGCTCGGACGCACGCCCGGCCGGGACCTGCCGGCCGTCTTCCTGGAGCACAACACGCCGCGGCGGGACATCGTCGGCACGGTCCATCCGCTCGCCGACCAGACGGACATCCCGGTCGTCCACGTCACCCATTTCAACGAGCTCTTCTGGGACACCGGCGGCGCCCGGACGCGCGTGATCGAGCACGGCATCGTCGACCCGGGGTACCTCTACACGGGCGACCTCGAGCAGCTCGCCGCGGTCATCAACGAACCGGTGCGGCGCGGGCGCATCACCGGGACGGACCTGCTCGTGCGATTCGCCGGCGTCGCTCCGCTCGAGGTCTTCGGAATGGGGACCGAGCAGCTCGCCGACGCGCTGGACCTGGGCCCGGGAGAACTGATCGTCGGCGGGGATCTCCCCACGGCGCAGCTGCACGCACGGCTCGGCCGGTCCCGCGCCTACGTCCATCCGCTGCGCTGGACCTCCCTCGGGCTCTCCCTGCTGGAGGCCATGCACGTGGGCCTTCCCGTCCTCGCGCTCGCGACGACGGAGGCCGCCCGGGCGGTACCACCGGAGGCAGGGGCCATCTCGACGAACATCGACGACCTCGTCCGGACGGCGGCGCGCCTGATCGCCGACCCCGATGAAGCCAGGACCCGGGGACTGGCTGCACGGGAGGCTGCACTCGCACGGTACGGGCTCGCCCGCTTCCTCTCCGATTGGGACGACGTCCTGGAGCAGGAACCGACGCGGAACCGCGTCCTGGCGGTAACAGAAAGGAAAGCCCAGTGAGGATATCCATGGTGTCCGAGCACGCAAGCCCGCTCGCCGCATTGGGCGCGTCGACGCCGGTGGACAGAATGTCCACGTGGCGGAGTTGTCGCTCGCGCTCGCACGCCGGGGCCATGACGTCACGGTCTACACGCGGCGCGACGATCCCGGCCTGCCGGACCGCGTGCGCACCGACCCGCGCCTCGAGGTCGTCCACATCACCGCCGGCCCGGTGCGCAGCGTCCCGAAGGACATGCTGCTGCCCTACATGGGTGAGCTCGCGGACGGCATCGTGGAGGACTGGGGTGTGGAACCCCCGGACATCGTGCACGGGCACTTCTGGATGTCGGGGCTCGCGGCTCTCGACGCCGCAGGCCAGTCACGCGCAGCGGGCCGCCCGGTACAGGTCGTCCAGACCTTCCACGCCCTCGGCACGGTGAAGCGCCGTCACCAGGGGGCCGAGGACACGAGTCCCAGCGAGCGCCTCATGCTCGAGACGATGGTCGGCCGGAGCGCGGACCGCATCGTCGCGACCTGCTCGGACGAGGTCTTCGAGCTCAAGGCCATGGGAGTCCCGGGCAGCCGGGTGTCCATCGCCCCCTGCGGCGTGGACCTCGAGCTGTTCTCACCGCGGGGACCCGTCGAGGAGCGCGGCCGGGCGCACCGGATCGTGAGCGTCGGTCGCCTGGTGCCCCGCAAGGGCATGGACCTCGTCATCCGCTCACTGCGGGAACTCGCCGAGCTGGGACGGGACGACGTCGAACTCGTGATCGTGGGCGGCGCGGGTAATTCCGCCGGGCTCGAGCACGACCCCGAGGCGCAGCGGCTCAGGGCGCTGGCCGCCGAGCTGGGAGTCGCGGACCGGGTGGTCCTGCGGGGCCAGGTGTCCCGGGCGGAGATGCCCGCCGTGCTGCGCAGCGCGGACGCCGTGGTGTGCGCCCCCTGGTACGAGCCGTTCGGGATCGTACCGCTCGAGGCGATGGCGTGCGGCGTGGCCGTCGTCGCCGCAGCGGTGGGCGGACTCGTCGACACCGTCGTGGACGGCAAGACCGGACTCCACGTCCCGCCGCAGGATCCGGCGGCCATCGCAGCCGCGATCGCCGAGATGGTCGGGGATCCCGAGTGGGCCCGCGAACTCGGCGACAACGGTTACCGCCGCGTGAAGGCCCGCTATTCCTGGAGCCGGATCGCCGCGGACACCGAGAAGGCTTACCAGACGGCCCTGGGCGCGGTAGCGCCCCGGCCGGCCACCGCGCGGCGGAGTGCCGCGCGTCGACTCGAAAGCACGGGAGGCAGGGCACTGTGAGCACGAACCTTTCCGACGTCTACACCAGGACGCACACGGACCCCCAGGCACCACCCCTTCCGTCCGGGCAGCCCGGACGCGCGCAGGACACCGTGCAGGAGGATGCGCGACGACTCGTCATGGACCACCTCCGGGCAGTCACGCCGGCCATCGAGTCCCTGGCCCGCAACGCCGGCACCCTCGCCGGCTGGGGTGTCGAGATGGCTGAACGGCTCATGGCAGGGCAGCGCCTGCTCGCGGCCGGCAACGGTGGTTCCGCGGCCGAGGCACAGCACCTCACGGCCGAGCTCGTGGGCCGGTTCGACGGCGAACGCGAGCCCTTCTCGGCGATCTCGCTCCACGCGGAGAGCTCCGCCGTCACCGCGATCGCCAACGACTACGGCTTCGACCGCATGTTCGCCCGCCAGGTGAGCGCGCACGGCCGTCAGGGGGACATCCTGATGCTGCTGAGCACCAGTGGCAAGAGTCCGAACCTCCTCCTCGCCGTCGAGGCCGCACGGGCTGCAGGGGTCACGACGTGGGCGCTGACGGGAGCAGGGCCGAACCCGCTCTCCGAATGCGTGGACGACTACGTCGCGATCGATGCGACGTCCGCCAACGCCCAGGAGGGCCATCTGATCGCACTGCACGCCATCTGTCGCGCCTTCGACGCCGAGGTGCACCGCCGCCGGGAGGCCCAGCGATGAGGATCGTGGTGATCGGGGACGTCCTGCTGGACACGGACCTGTCGGGTGGTGCGGGCAGGCTCTCCCCGGACGCGCCCGTGCCCGTCGTGGACGTCGACGCCGTCCAGCGGCGGGCCGGGGGAGCCGGGCTCGTCGCCCGCATGCTGCAGTCCGACGGACACGACGCCGTGCTGGTCACCGTCCTCGGGGACGATCAGGCCGCCACGCTGCTGCGCGCCGAACTGGAGGGCGTGACCGTCGTCGCGGGCCCCTCCGGCGCGCCGACCCCGGTCAAGACCCGCGTCCGGGCGTCGGGCCAGCCCGTCGTCCGGTTCGACGAGGGCTGTGCGAAGCCACCCGTCCCGGGCTGCTCCGAGGAGATGCTAGCCGCACTCGAGGGCGCCGACGCGATCATCGCGGCCGACTACGGGCGCGGCCTGCTCGCGAACGACGAGGTGCGCGCCCGCCTCGAAGCACTGGCGGGATCGGTCCCGGTGGTCTGGGATCCGCACCCCTCGGGATCCCGACCCGTCCCCGGGGTCGCCGCCGTGACGCCGAACCTCGGCGAGGCCCTGCGCTTCGCGGATGTCCACGCAGCGGGCACGCAGGGTGCCGCAGCTGCGGCAGAGGTCCTCGTCGGGCTGTGGGGGAGCCGCGCCGTCGTCGTGACGATGGGCGAACACGGGGCGCTGGTCGCCGCGGCCGGGCTCCTGCCCCAGGTGGTGCCCGCCCCCCGCGTCACCGCCTCCGACCCCTGCGGAGCCGGAGACCGCTTCGCCTCCGCGCTCGCCGTCGCCTCGCCGAGGGTGCCCCGATCGACGCCGCGGCCCAGCAGGCCACGGAAGCGGCGGCATACTTCCTCGCGTCCGGTGGGGTCGGTTCCATGGGACGGGACCGCGCTGCAGCGCCTGAGCAACTGCCCGTCGACGGTCTCGACGCGCTCACCGTCGCGCGCAGGACCCGCGAGTCGGGCGGCACCGTGGTGGCCACGGGCGGGTGCTTCGACCTCCTGCACGCGGGGCACGCGCGGACGCTCGCCGCGGCCCGGCGGCTGGGTGACTGTCTGATCGTGTGCCTGAACTCCGACGAGTCCGTGCGCGGGCTCAAGGGGGAGAACCGGCCCATCATCAAGCAGGAGGACCGTGCCGAACTGCTCGCGGCGCTCGAATGCGTCGACGCCGTCCTCGTCTTCGGGGAATCGACGCCGGAGAACGCCATCTCGCGCCTGCAGCCCGACATCTGGGTCAAGGGTGGCGACTACGCCGCGGAGGACCTGCCCGAGGCGGCTCTCGTGAGCAGCTGGGGCGGCAGGACCGTCACCGTCCCCTACATCCCCGCCCGCTCGACCACGAAACTTGCAGCTGCGCTCGCCCGTGTGGGCTGACGCACTGCGGACCTGCGCCCTGCCGATCCGGTCGGCGGAGCGCCACGCAACGAAAGGAACAGCATGACCGAGAACACAGCAAGCACGACATCCCTCAGCGGCTTCAACCCCGGGCGCGTCCTGGTCACCGGCGGAGGCTCGGGCCTCGGCGCGGCCATCGTGCAGCGCGTGGTCGCTGCAGGAGGCACGCCGGTGGTGCTCGACCGCGACATCAGCCGCGTGACCGGCGTCAAGGCCTACGAGGTCGACGTGGCCGACCGTGAGGCCGTGGAGAAAGCGGTACGCGAGGCCGCGGAGACGATGGACGGGCTCGACGCCGTCGTCACCGCCGCGGGCATCGACCGGTGCGGAGCGCTCGACACCGTGCCCGCCGACCAGTGGGAGAAGGTCATCGGGGTGAACCTCATGGGGACCGCGTCCACGGCGCGGGCGGCTCTGCCGTACCTGAAGGAGAGCCATGGCCGGGTGGTCACGATCGCCTCGACGCTCGGCATCAAGGCCGTCGGGGACGCGACGGCGTACTGCGCCTCGAAGTTCGGGGTCATGGGGTTCTCCCAGGCACTGGCCGCCGAGACCGCGGGTCAGATCGGGGTCACGACCATCATCCCGGGCGGCATGAAGACGCGCTTCTTCGACGACCGCGACGAGCAGTACAAGCCGCAGGACGATTCACGCCTGAACGACCCGGAGAGGGTCGCCGACGCGATCCTGTTCGCGCTCTCGCAGCCCAAGAGCTGCGAGATCCGCGAGATGGTCATCGCCCACGCAGAAGAAGGCTCGTGGCCCTGAGTTCTGCGACGTCCGCGTAGACGGCATCGGGCTGGACGGTCGCGACGAACGAGTCATCGTGCTCGCAGCGTTCCGCCGTCCAGCCCACCTGCGTGACGTCCACGCCGCACACCGGGCAGTGCGTCACCCAGGAGAAGTGCACCCGATGCAGGGTGCGTCCCATCGCGCCTGCGTTGATGACGTTGCCGATCCAGTAGACGCCGACGGTGGGAGTCCCGACCGCCTGCGCGAGATGGCGGGGGCCGCTGTCGTTGCCGACCATCACCGCACTGCGGGCGAGTACCCCGGCCAGCTCGCCGAGGCTCAGCCGTCCGGCGAGCGAGCGGACATTCGCCGCCGGGTGCTCCGCCAGGGCCAGGCGGACGATCTCCTCGGCCATCGGGACGTCCGACGAGTCCCCCACCACCACCACCTCGCACCCGTCCGCCGCGGCCCGTACCGCCACGTCCGCGAACGACGACGACGGCCACCTCCGGCGCGCGTCCGTCGCTCCGGGATGCAGCGTGATCACCGCGGCATCCCCGGTGAGCTGCGCCGCCCGCTCGGTCTCCCCCGGCATCACCTGGACCCGCGGCTCCAAGTCCACGGCCACCGCGCCGGCCAATCCGACCACTTCCAGGGCCCGGAACACCTCGTGCTGGTAGTACACGTAAGGAATGGTCCGCTCCAGCGCGACGGCGTCCGGTGTGCGGGTGCCGACAGTGTGGCGGGCGCCGAGCCGCAGCAGGAACGGGTTCGAGTTGCGCCCTCCGCCATGGACCTGGACGGCAAGGTCGAAGGTCCCCTCGATCCCGGCGAAGAAGCCGTCGACGGCCGCTGGATCGACCTCGCCCGGACGGACACCGGGGGAGCAGGGCAGCTCGAGGACCTCGGACACCGGCCCCGGCCTGCCGTCGAGCAGGGCAGCATGCCCGGGCATGCCCAGAAGGGTGATCTCGGCGTCCGGGTAGCGGGCTTTCAGCGCGTCGATGGCAGGCATCGCGAACATCAGATCGCCCAGCCCGCCGCCGCGCAGCACGGCGATCCGCCGGATGTCCTCGAACGGAGCGAGTACCGGCCCGACGGATCGAGCCGGATCCTGGCGTCCACCGAAGTCCGCCGTCGTCTCTCCTTGCTGCATGAAGTGCTTCCCCGTTCCTGATCCTGGGTTCCCGGTGGGGAACCCCTGCTTCCACCCCTACACAGAGTGCTGTCGCTGTCCATGCTCCGCCGGTTGCGGCGGGAGCAGCCCTCGCCGCTTCCGCAACACTATGCTAAGCGTGCTGATGACCGGGTGGGTGCGCCGGAGAAAACAACCCGTGACCTGTGTGAACGCGCGGGGACGTGGGTACGGGACCACTAGCCGTGCGGTGGGAACGAGCCGCGGCGGTACACGACTTCGAGGAGAGCAATGTCCATCAACTCCCAGGCACACACCCTGCTCGAGCTGCAGGACGACGCGTCCATCACCATCCACGACCCCCGGGACGGCAGCGAGGTGGGCACGCTTCCCTGTGTCGCCCGCGAGCAGGTCGCACTCGCGGTCTCCCTGGCCCGGACCGTGCAGCCCGAATGGG
>WNZI01000076.1 GCA_009728235.1 Vibrio cholerae
CCGTGGGTAACATAGGCGCCAGTGGGATCGGCCCGACCGGTCGGGAACGGCCAGGAAACGACGGATGCGCCACCCGCAGGAGCGGATGGCGCATCGGAGGTGGTCATCGACCACGGGTGTAGGGCTGCTGGGGCTTGAACCCAGGACAAACGGATTATGAGTCCGCTGCTCTAACCAGCTGAGCTACAGCCCCCCGGGAACCGGAGCCCCCGTGGCGCTGGTACCGACGACTCCGCCGGTCACCGAACGCAGCTCCTATTGTATGCGGACAGGGGCCTCTGCCTCGCTGCCGACCGTTCCACCGACCGCCGCGGCATCGTCGGAACGGGCCGTCGTCGCGTCTGCGGACTCCGCCCGCAGTGTGCCGTAGTACAGGCCCTCGAAGGTGTCGAGCGTCGCACCGATGTCGTGTGCGCCGACGAGTCTCCGGCTCGCGGCGCCCATCGCCTGCCGGTCCTCCCGCGACAACTCCAGGATCTCCGTGATGCGGCGGCCCAGTTCGTCGGAGTCCCCCGGTGGAAAGAGATAACCGTTCTCGCCGTCCGACACCAGGTGCGGCAACGCCATGGCGTCGGCCAGCAGCACCGGGGTCGACGCCGACATGGCCTCCAGGGTGACGAGTGACTGCAGCTCCGCTGTGCCGGGCTGGCAGAACACCGCGGCCCGGATGTAGCTCAGGCGCAGTTCGTCGTCGTCGATCAGGCCACGGAACGCGACGCGGTCGCTGATGCCGAGGCGGGCGGCCTGCGCCTGCAGGGCGGGCTTCACCTCGCCACCGCCGACGATCTCGAGGTGGACGCGGAGGTGTTCGGGCGTCTTGGCGACGGCGTCGATGAGGACGTCGACGTGCTTCTCCTCGGCCAGGCGTCCGACGAACAGCACCGTGGGATGCTCGTGCGGCTCGATCGTCTCGCCCGGCTGGAGCTCGTAGGCGGCGGAGTCGATGCCGTTGGAGACGGGGAGCACCTCGCGGAGGAAGGCGTGGTCGTGCATCGCCTTGGCGGCGAGCGGCGTGGGCGTGGTGACGGCGGCAGCCTTGCCCATCACCTTCCCCATGTCCTTCCACGAGTTCTTGGCGACGATCTTCTTGAACCACTCGGGGAACGGCAGGAACGGATTCAGGTTCTCCGGCATGAAATGGTTGGTCGCGACGACGCGGATACCGCGCCTCACCGCCTCGTAGAGCGTGTATTCGCCGACCATGTAGTGGCACTGGATGTGCACGACGTCGGGCTGGACCTGATCGAACAGCAGGCTGATGTCGCGCTTGATCTCCCAGGGCAGGCAGATCCGCCAGTAGTCGTGCGTCGGCACGCTGTGCGAGCGCAGGCGGTGCACGGTCCACTCCCCGCCCGGCTCCGTGAAGCTCCGACCGTTGGAGGAACGGGGCGCGAGCACGTGCACCTCATGGCCACGCCCGGCCATCCCCTTCGCCAGTCGGTAGCCGAACTGGGCGGCGCCGTTCACGTTGGGCGGATAGGTGTCCGCAGCGATCAGGATGGTCAGGGGCTTGTAATCAGCCGGGTAACTCACGCGAGGATCCCCTACGTCGGTGTGTTGGTCGTGATGGAAGCCGTATCAGCGCTGCCTCTTCACGACATCGGGATGGTGGCGGGACAGTGCGACGACCCCAACAATAGCAACGAGGGCCGCCGTACCCATGCCCAACGCCGTCACCGTGCGCACATCGGGCTGCAGTTCGTCGAGGATGGTGATGCCGACGGCGATGCCGACGATCGGGTCGATCACGGTGAGTCCGGCGATGACGAGGTCGGGCGGTCCCGTGGCGTAGGCACTCTGCACGAACCACGCACCGAGCGCCGTGGCCGCGGCGAGGGCGATCAGCGTGAGGATCGGGACATTGAGCAGGAAGCGCCCGTTGGGGTCCAGCAGGTGACCCGCGACGACCTTGGTGAGCACCGCGACGAACCCGAAGAGCACCCCCGCGCCCAGGATGTAGGCGAAGGCGTTGAGCCGGCGCCTGCCGATCACGGCCAGCGAACCGAAGAGGACGACGGCGGCTCCGAGCAGCAGCACGACGGCCAGTTCCTGCACGCGGTCGACGGCATGGTTCTCCCGGGTGACGTTCACGGCGAGGAGCACGAACAGGGCACTGCCCGTCACGCAGGCGGTGATGGCCGCGATGGTGGGCCGGTTGATCCGGATGCCCTGGTCGCGCGAGTTGACGATCGTCGTGATGACGAGCGCGATCGCCCCGATGGGCTGCACGACCGTCAGGCTCGCGAGGGACAGGGCCACGACGTTGAGGGCGGTTCCCACCCCCAGCAGGAGGAGCCCGAACAACCAGCGCGGGTTGGCGAGCAGGCGTGCGAAGCCGGAGGAGCCGAGAGCGAGACCGCCCGTGTTGGCCCGCACCGCACTGCCCTGGCGCTGCGCTCCGAACGCGAGGAAGACCGCGCCCAGCAGCGCCAGCGTGATGGCTAGGAGGGGCACGACTGCTGCTCGGCCCGCTCCAGCCGGTACGTGCGGTGTGCCGCTGTGAAATAGGCGTAGAAAGCCACCAGGTGCAGCGCGCACCCCGCCGCGAGCAGGAGCTGGGCCGACACGAGGATCCACTGCTGCCCGAAGCCCTCGACGCGGTGCAGGAGGAGCAGTGGCGCCCCGACGAGCAGCATCGCCGTGCGGATCTTCCCGACGGTGACGACCGGCAGGTGGAGCGGTCCGCGGAACAGGACCAGGGCGTTGACGATCAGGACGAGGTCCGGGATCACGATGGCCCAGACGAGCCACGCAGGCGCGATGCCGTCCACCACGAAGGTCACGGCGATGACGATCAGGGCCGTCCGGTCAGCGATCGGGTCGAGCCACTTCCCGACGACGGACACCTGGTTCAGCCGCCTGGCGACGTACCCGTCCACCCAGTCGGTCGATCCGATCACCACGAGGGTGATGACTGCGCCCCGTAGCGCTGTTGCGTGATGAACCAGACGAACAGCGGGACGCCGAGGAAGCGGACGACGGTGATGAGGTTCGGCAGGGTCCAGGCCGTCGTCAGCACCTCTCCCGCGCCACCAGGCCGCGTACCAGCCCCGATCAGTCTCATCACCCGTGCCTCCCCGTCCCATTATGCAGGCAGACGACCGCCGGCCCGCCACCCCGGCGGCCTGCTGCGGGGGTGGCGGGCCGGAGCCGTCGTCGTGCCGGTACTACTTGGTGAGGAGGCGCCGCAGCATCACGAGCATCGCTGCCACCGAGGCGGCGAGCACGCTCAGGGGCTTCCACCTGTCGGCAAGGGTGGTGTTGTGGGGCACGTCGCGGTGGACGGCGACGGCGGCGACGTTGCCGCTGCCCGTCGAAGCACCAGCCCTCTTCGTGGTGGAGCCCCCCTTGCTGTGCTTCGCCTTGCCCAGACGCGCCTTCACGTCCGCACGGGCTCCCAGGGAATCCCGTGCCTCCGCGATGTGCGAACGGCGCTCGCCGGAGCGGCCGCGCAGTTCCTCGTAGGACGGCGTCGGCTCCTTGGGCTTGGCGTCCTTGTCGCCGTCCTTGCGGTTCTTGTCGTCCTTGTCCTCTGTCGGCTTCTTGACGTCCAGCGTGGCCGGGTCGAAGCTGCGGCCTTCCTTGAGCACGCCGAGGTCGTAACGGATGCCGCGGATCGCGTCCTCGGGCACCAGTGGGAGCTGCTTCTTGAGGCGTGACACTCCGATCAGGGCCAGGATGCCTCCGATCACCAGGAAGAGGAGCGCAACCAGCAGTGCGGCGAGCCAGGCCGGCATGACCTCAGCGAGCCCCATGATCGCGGCGACCAGGAGCGCTACGGCGAAGAACAGCACGAAGACGAGCGCGACGACGAGGAACGCGACCGCGATACCGGCCTTGATGCCCTTCTGCTTCATCTGCGCGACGGCGATCGAGAACTCGTCGCTGACCTGGCGCGGCGTCAGTCGCGCCAGGAGCCTGATGAGCCCAAAGAGCGAGAGCGAGCCCGTGGACCGCTTGCCGCGCGTACTAGCCGAGCTGTTCATAGGCCCTGCCTCCATTCGTGAGTGTGTTGCTGGACATTGGCTGAACCAAAATTACCATCGGGTGGCTGCCCTCGGTCCGCCCGCCCGCCCCGCCGGGACGGGGAGGACGAAGCAGCGTCGGTGCGGTAGGGGCGCAGCCCGACCGGCTCAGGCCCTGGCCAGTTCGGTGTTGTCCTCGAGGTCCTTCCCCGCGAACTCGGGGAGACGGGTGCGCACGAAGATGAAGGACAGCACGGCGAAGACGGTGAACGCCGCGTACATGACCCACAGCCCCAGGTTCTCGCTGACCCAGGGGAAGGTGAGGGTGACGATGAAGTTGAAGACCCAGTTGACCATCGTGGCGACGCCGAGCGCGATGGAGCGGATGCGGTTGGGGAACATCTCACCGAGGGTCACCCACATCACGGGCCCCCAGGTAGCGGCGAAGAAGATGACGAAGAGGTTCGCGCCGATCAGCGCGATCGGCCCCCATGCTCCGGGGAGGGCGACGTCCTCGCCGGATCCCTCGGCCTGCAGGAACGCGAGCGTCGCGGCGAGGAGCCCGACGCCATGCCCACCGAACCGATCAGCAGGAGCCGCCGTCGTCCGATGCGGTCCACGAAGAAGATCGCCACGAACGTCATGAGGACGTTGATCACCGACGTGATCACCGACGTGGTGAACGAATCGCTCTCGCTGAAGCCGACGGACTTCCACAGCGTCGTCGAGTAGTAGAAGATCGCATTGATGCCGACGAGTTGCTGGAGCGCCGCGATGCCCATGCCGACCCACAGGATGGGCTGAAGGCCGAGGGCGGGTCCCCTCAGGTCCCGGTAGCTCGCCCGGTCCTCCCGCTCGAAACTGGCCCTGATCTGGCTGATCTTCCCGGTGGTGTCTCCCACCCCGGACACCCGTGACAGGACGCGCGCGGCTTCCTTGTCCCGGCCGGCGCGGATCAGGAACTGCGGTGACTCGGGGATGATCAGCGCCAGGATCCCGTAGACGACGGCCGGGACCACACCGACCAGGAGCATCCACCGCCACGCGGACAGGCCCCACCAGAAGTCGTTGCCGGCGCCGCCTGCCGCGCTCGCGAAGGACGCATCGGAGAGCAGGGCGGTGAAGATGCCGACGGTGATGGCCAGCTGCTGCACGGAGGCGAGACCGCCACGCCACTTCGTCGGCGCGATCTCGGCGATGTAGCCCGGAACGATGACGGATGCGATCCCGATGGCGAGGCCACCGACGAGGCGCCATCCCATGAGGTCCCACTCGGAGAAGGCGAAACCGGACCCGATGGAGTTGACCGCGAACAGGATGGCCGCCGCGACCATCACTTTCTTGCGGCCCCAACGATCGGCGAGTCCCCCGGCGAACCAGGCGCCGGCGGCACATCCGAGCAGCGTGATGGCGACGGTGAAGCCCAGCACGCTGGCGCTGAGCTCGAAGTCGGCCTGGATGGAGTCCACCGCACCGTTGATGACGGCGGTGTCGAAACCGAACAGGAGCCCACCGACGGCGGCGGCCACCGTGATGCCGATGACCCGCGCGAGGTGCTTCGGCGACTGCCCTGTCCCGGGTCCGGCGTCCTGCTCGCTCATGTTCCGCTCTCCCTGCTCGTCCGATGTCCCCATCACCCTACGTCAACCCGAAGCATGCTTAGCAGCTGATCCGCACGCTCCTCCAGCATCGTCCTGGGGGCCCGCCGGGTTGACGCGGGCCATAGGATGGGAGGGTCATTGATTCGCCCCAGCAACCAAATCGTCCCCACCCGGACGCCGGTTGTGCACCGTGAGCCGCTCCGCCGTCGTCGCCGGGCCCCCACCGCAGTCCATGCCATCTCCTCTGCACTCCATCTCCACCTATCCACCGGCAGTACTCCCGTTCCGTTAGGCAGCATCTTGAGCACCATCACCCACCCCGGCGACTCCCTCTCCCGACGCGAGAAGATCATCTACGTCTTCATCCTCGGGACGCTGACGGCCCTCGGTCCGTTCACGATCGACCTGTACCTGCCGGCCTTCCCCGCCCTGCGCTCCGATCTCGGCGTCTCCGAGGCCGCGGTGCAGCTGACCCTGACCGGCACCATCATCGGCTTCGCGGGCGGACAGCTCCTGGTGGGTCCCCTCAGTGACAAGATCGGCCGGCGCCTGCCGCTCATCCTGGCGACCACCCTGCACGTGGGCGCCTCCGTGGGAGCGGCGTCCTCGGACGACATCAACACGCTCATGGTGTTCCGCGTGCTGCAGGGCATCGGCGCGGCCGGTGGCGGTGTCGTCGCGATGGCGATGGTACGCGACCTCTTCGGCGGGTACACCCTGGTGCGCATGCTCTCCTACATGGCGCTCGTCAACGGCATGGCGCCCATCTTCGCGCCGGTCATCGGATCCCAGCTCCTGCTGCTGTTCCCGTGGCCGGGCATCTTCTGGTTCCTCGCCTGCTACGGCGTGCTCGTGATCCTCGCGGTCTCACTGTTCATCATCGAGACACTGCCCAGGGAGAACCGCCGGCAGTCGGGGCTGACGGTCGTCCAGCGGTACAAGGCGGTCCTGGGTGATCGGATCTTCATCGGCGTCCTGCTGGTCGGCGGCATGAACTTCTCGGGACTCTTCTCCTACCTGTCCGCGTCACCGTTCCTGTTCCAGGGTCCCTACGGGTTGAACGAGCAGCAGTACGGCCTGCTCTTCGCGATCAACTCCCTGGGCATCGTCGCCGGCGTGCAGATCAGTTCACGCGTGCTCAGACGCGTCGGCCCCCAGTGGGTCCTCGCCGTGGCAACCATCGTGCAGCTCGTCATGGCGAGCCTCATCATCGCCTTCGACCAGCTGGGCCTCGGCTTCTGGGGCACGGCGGCACCGCTGTGGTGCTACATCATGGCGACGGGCTTCATGTTCCCCTGCGTGCAGGTTCTCGCCCTGATCAACAACGGGGCCCAGGCGGGCACCGCTGCCTCCCTGCTCGGCGCCGTGACCTTCGGCACAGCGGGCGTCATCTCGCCCCTGGTCGGGCTCCTGGGCGACGGGATCGAGTCGGCGACCCCGATGGCGCTCGTCATGGCGTCCTGCGTGGCCCTCGGGGTCGTGTTCCTGTGGCTCGTGGTCCGGCCTCGCACGGTGCCGGCCCTGCAGTAGGCGGGACGTCCCGGCGGCGCCGGAAACGGAACGGTTCTCCCGGGATCCAGCCCGGGCTCCCGGCGTAACCGGGGGCAGCCCGAGGATCAGGCTGCTGCGGGCTCCGCGTCCACGGGGAGCGCCTCGGCCGTCTTCGCGATGTTGCGCGCCATCGACTTGAAGATGAAGCCGTGGAACGGCAGCACGGCGAGCCAGTAGAGACGTCCTGACAGCCCCTGGGGGAAGAACACCGCGCGCTGGTAGTAGGAACTGCCGGACCCGTCCGGCTCCACCCGGAACTCGAGCCACGCCCGCCCGGGCACCTTCATCTCGGCCCGGAGCCTGAGCCGCTCGCCGCGCACGAGCTCCTCCACGCGCCAGAAGTCGAGGGCCTCACCGGTGAGCAGCTCCTTGGCGTCTCTTCGTCCACGCCGTAGTCCCACTCCGCCTGCCAGTTTGTCCATCCACCCGCGGGCGGCCCACCCGACGGGCCAGGAGTACCAGCCGTTCTCGCCACCGATGCCCTCGACGACACTCCAGAGCTTCTGGGTGGACGCCGTCGAACTGTAGGTCTGGACGTCGGTGAAGACGGTGTGGCCGGCCCACTGGGGATCGGAGGGAAGCGGATCGGCTTCCGTGTCGACCTGCGAGGCCCCGGCCCAGCTGGTCTCCACCTCTCCCCCGCGCATCTTGCCCAGCGCGAGGTCGACCGAGCGGCGGTAGCCGGTCAGTCCGCCCTCCGGGAGGGCGATGTAATCGTCGATCTCGTGCTCCGAGGTGACGGCGTCGTGCTGCAGCGATTCGATCAGTGGCATCGCCATGGCGCGCGGGATGGGAGTCACGAGGTTGACCCAGTGTCCGGCGAGGCGCGGTGTGAGGACCGGCAGGGCGAGGATCTTCCGACGGGGAAGACCGGCTGCCTCCGCGTACTGGTTCATCATCTCGGCATAGGTCAGCACCTCCCGCGACCCGATGTCGAACGTCCTGTTCAGGTCCTCGGGAAGGTCCAGTGCACCCACGAGGTAGTGGATGACGTCGCGGACGGCGATCGGTTCGATGTGGTTCAGTACCCACTTGGGAGCCGGCATCACCGGCAGGACGTCGGAGAGGTGGCGGATCATCTCGAAGGACGCCGACCCGGACCCGATCACCACGCCCGCCTGGAAGGCGATGGTCGGGGTACCGGACTCGAGGAGGATCTGCCCGACCTGCGTACGCGACCGCATGTGCGTCGACAGCTCCACGCCCTCGGGATGGAGGCCGCCGAGGTACACGATGCGGCGCACGCCTGCAGCGGCGGCCGCCTGCGCGACCGTGGAGGCGATCTCCGCCTCCCGGGCGTCGAAGCCCTTGCCCGAGCCCATGGAGTGCACGAGGTAGTACAGGGTGTCCACTCCACGGCTGACCTCACGCATGGTGTCGCCGTCCTGCAGGTCGCCCTGGACGATCTCGACGGCTCCGGCCCAGGGCACGTCCTTCAGCTTCTGCGGCGATCGGACGATCACGCGGACCCGGCGGCCCTCGGCTACCAGCTTCGTGACGAGCCGCCCGCCGATGTATCCCGTGGCGCCGGTGACGAGGATGAGCTTGCCTTCAGTGCCGTCAGTGGTCATGGGCTCAGCCTACGCCCGCCCTCCGACACCTCGCGGCGGGTCCGCACCGCCGTCCCGGGCTGTCCGCCGGGCCCGACCTGGTCCCGCGAACGAGAAAAAGCCGGTGCCCGGGGTGATCACCCCGGCACCGGCCCTTCTGAGCTCCTCCGACTGGACTTGAACCAGTAACCCTTCGATTAACAGTCGAATGCTCTGCCAATTGAGCTACGGAGGAAAGCGCAGGTACAACATTACAGACGATCGAGGGGTAAGTGAAATCGGCAGCGGTCAATCCATGCGGAGCTGCCGGCGCTGCATCTCGAGCTCCATGAGGTCACGCTGCACCTGGTTGTAGAGGGCCGGATCGGCGGTCGGGTCCATGCGCTGCAATTGCCCGAGTTTCTCCGCCTTCTGCTGCGTGATCCTCAGTTCGGTGAGCCTGTTCAGGATGTCCCGACAGTAGTTGACCATCGCCTCGGCATCCTTCGCGGGAAGGGGGCGCACGGCCAGCTCGCTGACCAGGGGGCGCAGGACGTCCGGCACACCCTCCCGTACCGACTCGACCCACCTGGACAGCTCCGTCCCGGCCGCGCCGGCCGCGAGGACCGCCGCGTGCAGTGCCTCGTACAGCGGAACGGAGAAGCGCGAGGTGGAGAAGCTGTCCCATTGCGTGGCCGTCAGCAGGGTGGGTTGCTGCAGCACCACCTCGAGGGCCTCGCGTTCCATCCGCGCGATCGGGTCCCGCGGATCCGGCCGCTCGAAGGCGGGTTCGCCGGACGGGGTGCCGCCGGGATCGGAAGCACCGACGGCGGAGCCGCCCTGCTGGCCGG
>WNZI01000077.1 GCA_009728235.1 Vibrio cholerae
CCGAGCACTAGAGCGCGGGCGTCGCGCCGCCCACGGTGACGGCGAAGGCCAGGACGGGACCGTCCGTCGCGCCGTGCTCGTCGGCCGCCGGACGGGCGACGAGTGGTGCCTCCGACGCCGCGACGAAGGCGCTTCCTCCCCGCGGTACCAGGAGGGTCGAGTTCGGCGTGTCGAGCAGGATCGGCCCGCTCACCGCCAGGACCACCACCGGACCGTTCTGCACCACGGGAACGTGTGCGGGCGTCAGGCTCTCGCCCGCGGGCAGCGGACCGTCCTCCGTGCCGTCGTCGGCGCTGTCCGCGCGCTCTCCCGCCCGGCCCGCGGCGGGATCCCCGAGCACGATGCGCTGGAGCTGGAACTCGTCGAAGGGCGGTCGGTAGAGCTCCTGGTCGAGGAGCGTGTACTCGGCCGTGAGCGAGGGGGGAGCGAGCGGCTCGAACACCACGGTGGCCAGCAGCTCCTGCGTGTCGACGTGCTTGGGGGTCAGCCCGCCGCGCAGGACGTTGTCCGACGACGCCATGACCTCGATCCCCAGCCCGCCGAGGTAGGCGTGGATGTTGCCCGCCGGCAGGTAGAGGGCCTCCCCGGGGCGGAGCGCCACGCGATTGAGCAGCAGCGCCACCAGGACACCCGGATCGCCCGGGTACTGGGCGGACAGCTCGGTGATGGTCGCGAGGTCCGCGGACACGGCGTCGTCCCCGGCGCCCGGGCGGGCGGAAGCTGCCCGGCGCGCGACCGCAGCCCCGACGCGTCGAGGACCCGCGCAGGGGCCTCGAGCAGCAGCGTGAAGGCCGAGCGCAGGGCATCCTCGCGGTTCGCCGCGAGCTGCGCGGCGACGGCGTCGAGGAGTTCGTGCGTCGGGGACCCGGGCTCCACGGCGTCCGCGAGGAACGTGAAGACCGCCACGGCCTCCGGCAGCGGACGGAAGCCGCACAGCGCGTCGAAAGGGGTCAGCGCATAGATCATCTCGGGCTTGTGGTTGCTGTCCCGGTAGTTGCGGTGGGGCGCGTCCTGCGGCACGCCGGCGGCTTCCTCCGCGTCGTAGCCGGCGGACGCCTGCTCGAGGCTCGGATGGACCTGCAGCGAAAGTGCGGACCCCGCCGCCAGGACCTTCAGCAGGAACGGGAGCCGGTTGCCGAAGCGCTCGGCGCAGGGCTCCCCGAGCAGCCCCTGCGGGTCCTCGTCGATCACCTGGAGGAGACTGCGGCGGGTGCCGTCCGGCTGCACGGTGAGCGATGGCGAATCAGGATGAGCGCCCACCCAGAGTTCCGCCTCGGGTCCGCCCGAGGGCTCCCGGCCGAGGAGCTCGGCGATGGCGTGCTCGGAGCCCCACGCGTAGGGGCGGAGCGTGTTGTCCAGGAGGTACATGGGCGGGAGTCCTTCGGCTGGGGGGATGGTCGTCCGGCCGTGGCCGGTGGAAGCCGGGTCAGGCGGGGGAACACGTGCCGTTGTCGGCCAGCAGGTCCCCGAGCGTGACGTCGTCACCGATCGTGGCGAGTTCCTGCAGGTACTCCTCGGAGACGTCCTCACCGAGGGTCTGCGCCGGCAGGCCCGTGGTCAGTCCTGCGCGGTCGAGCTCCAGGGGGGGCGCCGCGGCGGGCCCGTCCTCCTGCGCGAACAGGTCCTGGACGCGCCTGTGGATCTGGTCGAAGTCCGGGTAGGTCACGAAGTTCTCGGCGGGCGTCCCGAAGTCGGGTGGACCGATCGTCAGGCGGCGCGTCTCCTGTCCTTTCGCCTTCAGGGCGAGGTCCACGAAGCTTGCCAGCTGGTCCTGAGCGATGTCCGTCTCGACGATCTGCGTGCCGGCCGCGGCGATGGACTGGAACCGGGTCAGGACGGTCGCGGGGTCGAGCTGGGCGATCATGGCCTGCTGGACGCACTGCTGGCGCGCGATGCGGTCGTAGTCCGTGACGAATTCACGCGATCTGGCGTACCAGAGTGCGTGGTAGCCGTCGAGCGTCTGCACTCCGGGCCTGATCCAGCCGTCCGGTGGATAGTGGCGGATGGGGTCGGTGCCGGGGATCTCGGCCGCGGTGATGGGCACCCACCCGCCGGCGTCGATCCGGATCCCTCCCATGGCGTCCACGAGTTCCTCGAAGCCGTTCATGTCCACGAGGAGGTACGCCTGGACCTCGATGCCGAGGACGCCGCTCGCGGCGTCCTTCATGGCTTCCGCCCCCGGGTCCGTGGCGTCCGGGTACAGGTCGGGGTAGTTCTGGGCCACGTCGGTGTACAGGCTGTTGATGATGCAGGGATCACCGCAGTTGTACCCGTCGGGGTACACCTCCCACAGGGGGGAGTCCTCCGAAAAGGGTGCGTTCTGGAAGTTGCGCGGGATGCTGAGGGTCACGGTCGAGCCGGTCTCGGCATCGACGCTGATGACGGAGATGCTGTCGGGCCTGCGTCCGGTACGGTCCTCACCGGCGTCGCCGCCCATGAGCAGGAAGTTGTAGCGTCCGTCCACCGGGTCGAACGCCGGGCCCGCCTGGAAGATCGACCCGACGGTGGACCGCCCGATCCCCAGCACGTAGGCGCCGTAGGTGAGGGACCCGCTGGTCAGGACCATGAGGAGCGCGAGGGTCCCGGCCACGAGGGGACGCACGCCGCGGTCCAGCAGGGGCATCCGGATCAGGCGCAGCGTGTTGATGAAGAGCAGCGCCCAGGCGACGGCGAGCCCGAGCAGTGCCACGATCAGCAGCAGCGACCACCAGCGGTGGGTCACGACGCCGACCACGAGGGTGCGGTTCGTCAGAGCGAGCACGAGCCCCAGGAGGACGAGCGCCCAGCAGGCGAAGGTGGTCCTGAGCGCGCGCCGGCCGAGGCTCCGGTTCCCCGCAACGATCTGCGCCGATCCCGGCAGGACGAGGGTCATCGCCAGCAGGACGAAGGCCCGCTTGGTACGCACCGCGGGCGGTGCCGCCTGGGGGTAGCGCACCGGGTCGGTGAGGCCGGTGGTCGTTCCGTCGGCCTCCTGGACCCTCGTGCCGGTGATCATGCGTCGTCTGCCGTCGAGGCCGCGATGCGTTCCCTGAGCGCCGCGCCCTTGCCCTCGGCGGTCTCCCGGAGGGCATCGGCGAAATCGACGAGCTGGCGGCGCAGGGTCCGGGCCTGCTCGTCCGTGCCGGCGGCGAGCATGCGCACCGCCAGGAGGCCCGCGTTGCGCGCACCTCCGATCGAGACCGTCGCGACGGGGACTCCCGCGGGCATCTGGACGATCGACAGCAGCGAGTCCATGCCGTCGAGGTAGCGCAGGGGGACCGGCACGCCGATCACGGGCAGGGGAGTGACGGAGGCGAGCATCCCGGGAAGGTGGGCGGCACCGCCCGCACCGGCGATGATGACGCGCAGCCCGCGGTCGTGCGCCGTCCGCCCGTAGTCGATCATGGCGGTCGGCATGCGGTGGGCGGAGACGACGTCGCCTCGTACGGGATGGAGAACTCGGCCAGTGCGGCAGCCGCGGCCTCCATGACCGGCCAGTCCGAGTCCGAGCCCATCACGAGGCCTACCTGGGCGTTCGTCACTGCGTTCCCTTCGGTCAATCCTGGGCTGCGGAGGGCAGGTCGGCGCCGTCGCGGAGAAGTGCGGCTACCTTCGTGGCCCGTGCGCGAACCGCGTCCAGCGGTTCTCCCGGGCCGCCAGTGCGTTCACGTGGCCGATCTTGCGGCCCGGACGTACGTCCTTGCCATAGAAGTGCACTTTAGCCGATGGTCCCGCGGACAGTGCTGACGGGTAGGCGCCGTAGATGTCGGTGTTCGCCCCGCCCAGCACGTTCTTCATCACCGCGTGGGCGCTGACGGCGTCCGTGGCTCCCAGCGGCAGGTCGAGGACGGCTCGCAGGTGCTGCTCGAACTGGCTCGTCAACGCACCGTCCATCGTCCAGTGACCCGAGTTGTGGGGGCGCATCGCCAGCTCGTTGACCAGGTACCCCGAGCCCGTGCCCGGCGTCTCGAACAGCTCGACCGCCATCACCCCGGTGACGCCGAGCTCCTCGGCGAGGCGCAGCGCTGCCGCCGTGACGGCAGTGGCGACGTCGGCGGGGAGGTCCGGTGCGGGGGCGATCACCTCGTTGCACACGCTGTCCACCTGGATGGACTCCACGACCGGCCAGGCGACGGTGTCCCCCGACGGCCGCCGCGCCACCAGGACGGACAGCTCCCTGCTGAAGGGGACGAACTGTTCCACCAGCAGGTCGGCGCCGGTGAACCAGGCTTCCGCCTGCGCGAGACCACCGGCGTCGCGCAGGACGAGCACGCCCTTGCCGTCGTACCCGCCTCGCGGCGTCTTCAGGACCACCGGCCATCCCGTCGCGGTGGCGAACTCCTCGACGTCCGACGCGGTGCGCACCGACGCCCAGCGCGGATTGGGGAGCCCGAGGTCCTCCACGGCGTGCCGCATCACGAGTTTGTCCTGGGCGTGGAGCAGGGCGGCGGGGGTGGGATGGAGGACCACACCGTCCCGGGCCAGTTCCTCGAGGAGGTCACCGGGCACGTGCTCGTGGTCGAACGTCACGACGTCGACCCCTGCCGCGAAGGCGCGCAGCGTCTCCAGGTCGCGGTAGTCGCCGACCTCCGAGTGCGCCACGGCCTCGACCGCGGACACGTCCGGTCCCTCCGCGAGGACGCGGAGCTGCACGCCGAGTTCGACGGCGGGACCTGCCATCATCCGGGCGAGTTGTCCGCCACCGATCACGCCTATCACGGGAAAAGTCACCCTCACAGCGTACCCACGGCGTACCGGGGTCCGGCCATCGGGTCCGAGGGAGGGGCGGCTGCTCCGGGGGCGGTGCTCCCCGCGGGCGCCCCTCGCGAACCGCGGAAACCGTAGAGATCCGACCGGTGTCGCGCCGCCGTCGTCGTGCCGGTTCACGGCAAGCTGCCAGCAGGCAAGGGCGCGGATGGCACGGCGCCACACCGGTCGACACCGTAAAATGAGGCGAAACACGCCATGCAACGGTCGGCCTGGGTGGCTTGCTGTGCTGGCCCCTGTCACGATCCGTCCAGCAACCGCGGGGAATTCTCCCCTGCTCGGCACGGCGTCCGAACCAGACCGTGGAGGTACGTAGTGGCAGGACTCATGGACCGGATCAGGGGCCTGGCTTCCCTCTTTTGGCGGGAGGTCGCGAAGTTCGGCGCCGTCGGCGGCGTGGCCTTCGTCATAGACAACGGCCTCTACTGGTACCTGATCCACGGACCCATGAGCGGCAGCGAGGTGAAGGCGCGCTTCGTCTCGGCGGGCGTCGCCACCGTCTTCGCCTGGGTCGCCAACCGCTACTGGACCTTCCGGCATCGCCGCCAGGCGAATGCGGCGCGTGAGCTCACCATGTTCGTGTTCATCAACGTGATCGGCATGGGCATCGCGGCGGGTTGCGTCTGGGTCGCCAAGTACCTCTTCGACGTCACGGAGCCGAGTCCCCTGTTCATCGTCGGCGTCTTCGGGACCGCACTCGCGACCGTCGTCCGGTTCATCGCCTACCGTTTCTGGGTCTTCAGCGCGGAGCTCGACCAGGAACCCGAATTCAGCCACGACAACGAACTGATCCACCCGGGCGCCGATCCGGCCGACGGAGTGGGCTCCCCGGCTCCTGCCGGTGAGGAGCCCGTCAGGCAGGGACCAGCCGCCCCGTGACCCGTTCGCCGGTGAGCAGTCGCTCGGTCACCGGCACGCCGTCCTCGACCAGCACGAGCGCACCGTCCTGCCGCCAGATCCTGATCGCGGCTGCGAGGGCATGAACGAGGTCCGTACCCGGCTCCAGGAGCACGGTCGGCCCGACTCCCGGAGCAGCTCCGGGTGCTTCCGTGGAGCCACCGGTGTCCGCGGCTTCGACGACCGATGCGGCGAGCCCGTCGATCGTCAGGACGCCGGATCCCGTCCTCACCAGGAGAGTGGCTCGGCGTCCGTGGGGTCGACGTAGGCGTCCCCGTGGGAGCGGACCTCCGCCGCGAAGTCGACCGCACCGCGGGGAAGGGGGCCGTCCCAACCGAGGGCCAGGGAGCCGAGGGCGACGCATACGAGCAGCCGTGGAGCCTCCAGTGCGGGGACCGGCCGGGAGGTGACCACGATGTCGGCGCCACCGGACACGGCACTGGCCGCGTCCGTTCCGCCTCCGGTCCCCAGGGTGACGGCGGGCAGGCTCACGGTGCAGCCCACCTGCCAGCAGGCGAACGCGAGGGCGAGGGACTTCCAGTGGACCGGCAGGTCGAGCTCCACCTCGGTGCCGCTCGCAGCGTCGAGTTCGTCGACGAGGAAATTGGAGCTCTTCGCGACCCAGTTGTCGAAGACCCGTCCGGACAGCTCGATACGGCCCTCGCGGCCGTGCCAGACGAGGCGGGGCGAGGAGGGGTTGACCGACCTCATCCGCGCCAGGATCTCGAGTGGTGTCTGAGGCATGGTGGTGATCTTCCGGTTCGTCGATGGCCGATGGCGACGCGCCGACGAAGACAGGTAGTCGGCTCGGCGTGGCGCCCGTGGCTCTGCGCTTCCGACTCTATAAGATTCCCTCCCCGCTTGACGGAATTCGACTTACACACGTGTAATTAGGCATCGGATTTGTTCCAGCAGCGGGACGCGACGGTCGTCTCACGCTGATGTTGGAACGGCAACACCGGGAGGGCTGACCATGGGGCAGGCAGAACGCACACAGGAACGACCAGACATCGCAGCGCAGGCCTCGGCCCGCTACGGATCGCGTGGTGTTCCTGCCGACTGGTTCCTCGACCCCGCGGATCCGCTCGCCGGCGAGCGGTACCGGGAGGGCGTGCACAGCCTCGAGGACCAGGCCACCGCCTTCCTCGCCGCCCACGAGGCGCTCGCCGGACTCCCCGAGGTCCAGGAAGGGCCGAGCAGTCTTCTCGTCCTCCCGACCCTCGACCCCGAGACGGCGTTCATCCTGCCCGACGTCCAGGAGGACGCGCGCCCCCAGCTCGCACCCGTCGGTCAGCCGGTCAGGTTCAGCCCGCCGCTGGTACCGGGCAACCCGGACGACGACGGCGAACTGTCCTGGCAGGCCGACGCGCTGTGCGCGCAGACCGACCCGGAGGCGTTCTTCCCCGAGAAGGGCGGTTCCACGCGTGATGCCAAGAAGGTGTGCGGCTCCTGCATGGTCAAGTCGGAGTGCCTCGAGTACGCGCTCGAGAACGACGAGCGATTCGGCATCTGGGGCGGGCTCTCCGAGCGCGAACGACGCAGGTTGCGGAAGCGAGCGGTCTGATTCAGTTCCACCTCCGCGTCACCGCCGTTGTCGTAGCCCACAACGGCGCCGAGTATCTTCCGGCAACACTCGAAGCGCTCGAACGCCAGACCGCCCGGCTGACTTCTGCGTCGGCGTGGACACCGGATCGACGGACGAGTCCGCCTCGATCCTCCAGCTCCGCCTGCCCACGGGCAGCCCGGTCGTGGGGGCTCCGGCCCGCGCCGGGTTCGGCACGGCCGTCCGCACAGCGGTCGCCGAGATCCCCGAGCGGAAGAACGCGGGGGAGGCGGGCGCGCACGAGTGGCTGTGGCTCCTCCATGACGATTCGGCACCCGAGCCGACCGCGCTCGCCGAGCTCCTGCTCGCGGTCGAGCGCGCCCCCTCGGTCACCATCGCAGGAGCCAAGCAGGTGGCGTGGAACAATCGCCGCGAACTGGTGGACGTGGGGCTCTCGATCAGCAGGTGGGGCGAACGGCTCTCGCTCATCGACGTCGACGAGCACGACCAGGGGCAGTACGACGCGCGGAGCGACGTCTTCGCCGTCAACTCCGCGGGCATGCTCGTGCGTCGCGACGTGTGGGATGCGCTCGGCGGGTTCGACCCGGCACTCCACGGCGTGGGCGACGACGTCGACCTCTGCTGGCGCAACCGCCTCGCCGGGCACCGGGTGGTGGTGGTGCCGTCGGCGGTCCTGCGCCACGCGACCTCGCGGCCCCATCCCCTGTCGACGCCGCGCGCTGCCCGCGCCGCCGAGGTGTACCTCCGGCTCAAGCACGCAGTGGCCTGGAAGGTGCCGTTCCTCGCCGTCGGCGCGGTGCTGGGCGGCTTCGGGCGTCTCCTGCTCGGTCTCCTCGCCAAGGACCCGGCCCATGGGACGGGCCAGCTGCTGGGCAGCCTCGCCGGAGTCCTCCGACCCCTCAACCTGTGGCGCTCGCGCCGCTCGGCCGCGGCGACCCGGCAGCGACCGCGCTCGATCGTCCGCCCGCTGATCACATCACGCCGCGACGTCTGGTCGCACCGCAGGTCGGTCATCGATGCCTTCACCTCCCGCGGGACCGCGGACGCCCACCAGGGGCCGGACGTCACCGAGGAGTACGTCCCCTCGGGGGACAGCAATGACGACTTCGCGGCGCTCACCACTCCCAGCCGCCTGTGGGTCGGCGCGGGCGCGGTGGTCGCCGTCGTGCTGCTGCTCGCCGCCGCGCTGATCGGCCTGCATCGCCTGGTCGGTTCGACGGCACTCGCCGGCGCTGCACTGCTGCCCGTGGCGCAGGATCCAGGTGCCATCTGGGCCGGTGCAACCTCCTGGTGGACCGGCCTCGGTGCCGGGTTCGCAGCTCACGGCTCACCGTTCTCGTACGTCCTGTGGTTGCTCTCGCTCCTGGGGCTCGGTTCCGCCAACACGGCCGTCGTCGTCCTCGTGGTCTGCGCCCTGCCCCTGGCCGGACTGGCGGCGTGGTTCGCAGCCGGGTCCCTGACCGCATCGCGCGGCCTGCGTCTCTGGGCCGCCCTCCTCTGGGGAGCGGCGCCGGCCCTCCAGGTCGCTCTCGGCAGTGGTCGCCTCGGCGCGCTCATCGCCCACGTCCTGCTGCCGCTCGCACTGCTCGGGACGGTACGGGCCGTCGGCGGCGCGCTCGCCTCCCGCCGGCTGCCCGAGGGCATCATCAAGCCGGGCATCAACGGGACGCGAAGCTGGACCGCCGCTGCGGCAGCAGGGCTGCTCCTCGCCGTCGTCACGGCTTCTGCTCCCTCCCTCCTGCCGTTCGTCGTGCTCGTCCTGGTGGTCGCCGTGATCGTCGGGGGGCGCCGCACGCGGCCGCTCTGGTGGACGCTGCTGCCCGTCGTGGCGCTGCACCTGCCCTACGCGCTGTCCGCGGTCCGGCAGCCCCGTGGCCTCCTCGGCGATCCGGGAGTGCCCACCCCGTTCGAACCCGGCGCACCCTGGCAGCAGCTCCTCGGGTTCCCGGTGTCGTTCGATCCGTTCTCCGCGCCCACCGCGCTCGATGGCCTCTCCGCAGGTCCGTGGTCACTCGTCGCGGCCCTGCTCATCGGCGGGCCCGTCGTGGTGCTGGCTGCCGTCGCGCTGTTCCTGCGGAGCGGACGTGGCGCGGCCGTGCGCTGGTTCTGGCTGCTGGCCGTGCTGTCCCTCGCCCTGGCCGTCCTCGCGCCCGCCTTCCCGGTGGCCGTCGGTTCCCGTGAGCTGATCGGGGTCTTCCCCGGGCCGCTCGTGTCCGTGGCCTGGCTGTGCCTGCTGGCCGCGGCGCTCTCGGGCCTGCCGGAGCGGT
>WNZI01000078.1 GCA_009728235.1 Vibrio cholerae
CGGATCCGGCATGGTCGTCAGTCCCCGAGCACGGCGCCGTGTGGCCAGGTCGGGTGCTGGCTCGGATGCTCGGGCCAGGGGATGGTGGCGGGCCGCAGACCGACGAAGCCGTTCTCGCGCGCGACTCGTGCGGCGAGGACCGCAGCGACGGCGGACGGACTGTGGATCCGGCCCTCGAGCACGGCGTCGACCGCCGCGTCGAGGTCCACCCAGCGGAGCTCGATCTCCGCTTCCTCGTGGGTCCGGGTATGGCGGTCCGCGGCGGGCACATCGCCGACGCCGCGGGCGAGGTACACGCGCAGCGCCTCGGAGGAGGACCCCGGGGACAGGAACAGATCGACGAGGACGTGCCAGTGCGCGGCCGTCAGGTCGGCTTCCTCGGCGAGTTCGCGCGCCGCGGCGTCGACGAAGTCCTCGCCCTCCTCGTCCAGCAGGCCTGCCGGGATCTCCCACAGCGCCATGCGTACCGGGTGGCGGTACTGGCGCAGCAGGAGGACCTGGCCCTGGTCGTTGAGGACCAGTACCGCGACAGCACCCGGGTGCCGGATGAAGTCGCGGGTGATCGTCTCGCCGTCGTCGGTCAGGGTGAACTGCTCGCTGACCACGTCCCACACCCGCCCCTCGTAGACCGTGGTGGTCCCGAGGAGGCGGCGGGGGCTCTGTTCGTCACGGAAGCTGCTGGTGGCGTCCCCGGACAGCTCCATCGTCAGAGCTTCGCGCCGCGGCGTTCGAGGGCCGCCTTGACGAGGCCGGCGAACAACGGGTGCGGGCGCGTGGGTCGCGAGCTCAGCTCGGGGTGCGCCTGCGTCGAGACGTAGTAGGGGTGGACGTCCTTCGGCAGCTCGGCGAACTCGACGAGCTTGCCGTCCGTCGTCGTCCCCGAGAACACGAGGCCTGCGTCGGAGATCTGCTGGCGGTACTCGTTGTTGACCTCGTAGCGGTGGCGGTGCCTCTCGAAGACGGTGGTCTTGCCATAGGTCCCCGCGACCACCGAGCCCTCCTGGAGCTTCGCCTCCCAGCGGCCCAGGCGCATCGTTCCACCCATGTCGCCCTCACCCGCGACGATCTCCAGCTGCTCCGCCATCGTCGCGATGACGGGATAGGTGGTCTCGGGCTCGAATTCGCTCGAAGACGCTCCCTCCAGCCCGACGACGTTCCGCGCGTACTCGATGACCATGCACTGCAGTCCCAGGCAGAGACCCAGGGTGGGTATCAGGTTCTCGCGGGCGTAGGTGAGTGCTCCGAGCTTGCCCTCGAGGCCCCGGATACCGAAGCCGCCCGGGATGCAGACCGCGTCGACGCCCTCGAGGGCATTCCTCGCGCCCTCGGGCGTCTGGCATTCGTCCGAGGGAACCCACTTGATGGTGACCTTGGCCTTGTTCGCGAAGCCTCCCGCCCGCAGTGCCTCGGTGACGGAGAGATAGGCGTCGGGCAGGTCGATGTACTTCCCGACCAGCGCCACCTCCACGTGGTGCTTCGGGTTGTGGACGGCCTCGAGCAGCTTGTTCCACTTGGTCCAGTTGACGTCCTTGAATCGCAGGTCGAGCGCCTGCACGATGTAGGCGTCCAGGCCCTGCGCGTGGAGGGTCTTCGGGATGTCGTAGATGCTCGGTGCGTCGGCCGCGTTCACCACCGCGTCGATGTCGACGTCGCACATCCGGCCGATCTTCTCCCGCATGGCCATGGGGACCTCGCGGTCCGAACGGATCACGATGGCGTCGGGCTGGATGCCGATGGAACGCAACATCGCGACCGAGTGCTGCGTCGGCTTCGTCTTCAGCTCCTGGGAGGGCCCGATGTACGGCACGAGGGACACGTGTACGAAGAACACGTTGTTCCTGCCGATGTCCTGGCGCACCTGGCGCGCCGACTCGAGGAAGGGCTGCGACTCGATATCGCCGACCGTCCCGCCGATCTCGGTGATGATGACATCGGGGGCCTTCTTGCCCGGAGCAGCCTCTGCGGGCAGGCGCATCCGGCGCTTGATCTCGTCGGTGATGTGCGGGATGACCTGCACGGTGTCGCCGAGGTACTCGCCGCGGCGCTCCTTGGCGATGACCGTCGAGTAGACCTGCCCCGTCGTCACGTTGGCCGAGCCGTCGAGGTTCTCGTCGAGGAACCGCTCGTAATGACCGATGTCGAGGTCGGTCTCGGCGCCGTCGTCCGTCACGAAGACCTCACCGTGCTGGAAGGGGTTCATGGTGCCGGGGTCGACGTTGAGGTAGGGATCAAGCTTCTGCATCGTCACGGAGAGGCCTCGGGCCCTCAGGAGGTGACCCAGGCTGGAGGCCGTCAGTCCCTTGCCGAGTGAGGAGGCCACGCCGCCAGTCACGAAGATGTGCTTGGTCGTTGCGGATTTTAGGAACCGGGAGTTTATTTGCTGCGCCACGGAATTCGAGCCTATCACCGAGACACGGTGCGGGCAGCATCGGCGAGGAGTTCCTCTGCGTGGGCCCGCGCCGATGCGGAGTCCTCCTGGCCCGCCAGCATCCTCGCCAACTCGCGCACGCGCTCGTCCTCCGGCAGGACCTCGACGTCACTGGCCGTCACACCCCCGCCCTCGCCGTCGCGGGAGACGTTCTTCGTGACGCGGATGTGCCGGGCGGCGAAGGCGGCGACCTGCGGCAGGTGGGTGACCACGATGACCTGCACGTGCTCGGCCAGCATCGCCAGGCGGCGCCCGATCTCGACGGCGGCCTTGCCTCCGACGCCGGCGTCGACCTCGTCGAAGACGAACGTGGGGACCGGGTCGACGGCCGCGAGGACGACCTCGATGGCCAGCATCACCCGGGAGAGCTCACCCCCCGAAGCCCCCTTGCCCAGCGCGCGCGGCGCCGAGCCGGGATGCGGCTGGAGGTTGAACGAGATGTCGTCCGCTCCGTGGACGGTCAGCGACTCCGCAGGCGTGACCTCGATCAGCAGCTGGGCATCGGGCATCGCCAGGGCCGTCAGTTCGTCGCTGACCTTCGTGGCCAGGGTCTCCGCAGCCTCGAGCCGCAGCGCGGACAGAGCGGTGGCCAGCTCGTGTACCTGCCGGTCGAGGTCCTCGATCTCGTCGTCGAGCTCGTCCACCCTCGACGAGTCGTTGCCGAGTTCGAGCAGCCGCTTGACCGCGTCGTCCTGCCACGCCAGGACCTCGTCGATCGAGGGCGCATACTTGCGCACCAGCACGGAGAGCGCCGCGCGCCGCGACTCGACCTCCTCCAGCCGGCCCGCGGCTTCGCCGTCCAGGGACGTCCCGTAACCGGCGAGGTCCGCGGAGATGTCCGCCAGGAGGTAACCGACCTCTGCGAGTCGCTCAGCGAGACGACCCAGGTCGGCATCGTGCTCCGCCACGGCTTCGAGCTGGCGCTTCGCCTCGTCCACGAGCGACACCGCATCGGCACCCGCACCGATGTCGTCCGAGACGAGTGCCTGATGGGCCAGCAGGGCGGCGTTCCGTAGTTCCTCGAGGTTGCCGAGGCGCATCGACTCGGCCTTCAGCGCGGCATCCTCGCCCGCCTGCGGGTCGACGGTACCGATCTCCGCCACGGCGGCTTCCAGGCCCTCGGCCTCCCGCAGCCTCTCACGGGCCTCGCCCCTCAACCGCTCGCGTTCCGCGAGGGCGTCGCGCCACTGGCGGAAGGACTCGCCGTAGGCCCGGCTGGCTTCCTCGAGCGGCTTTCCGCCGAACCTGTCGAGTGCCTGCCGCTGTGCGGGAGCGCCCTTGAGACGCAGCTGGTCGGACTGTCCGTGGACCACGACGAGCTGGTCCCCGAGCTCGGCGAGGACGCCGACCGGCGCCGCGCGGCCTCCCACGAAGGCACGGCTGCGTCCCTCGCTCGTGACGGTGCGGGCGAGGATCAGCTCGGTGACGCCGTCGACCTCCTCGAGGGTCGCGCCGGCCTCGGCGGCCCTGACCGCGGCCGGGCTTCCCGGATCGAGCCGGAGGACGGCCTCCGCGGAGGCCGACTTAGCGTTGAGACGTACGGCGCCGGCATCGGACCGGGCGCCGCGCAGCAGCCCGAGTGCGGTGATGACCATCGTCTTGCCGGCTCCGGTCTCGCCGGTCACGACCGTGAGACCCGGGCCCAGGCTGAGCGTCGCGTCGGTGATGACGCCGAGGTCGCGTATCCGCATCTCCTCGATCATCGGGACGGTCCGTCCTGCTGCTGAACCGGGCCGCGCCAGCCCTGGATGGGTAGCTCGAACTTGCGGACGAGCCGCTCCGAGAAAGGGGTCTGTCGCGTCCGGGCCAGCCGTACCGGGTGCTCCGACCGCCGTACCTCGACGCGTGCGCCCGGGGGCAGGTCGATACTCCGCCGACCGTCACACCACAGGACACCGGCGGCGTCGGTGCGCGTCAAAAGTTCGACGGCGAGCACCGACGTCGGTGCGACGACCAACGGCTTCGCGAACAGGGCGTGCGCACTGATGGGGACCATGAGCAGCGCCTCGACCTCGGGCCAGACGATGGGCCCGCTGGCGGAGAACGCATATGCCGTGGAGCCGGTCGGGGTGGCGAGGACGACGCCGTCGCACCCGAAGGAACTGACGGGACGTCCGTCCACCTCCATGACCACCTCGATCATCCGCTCGCGGTTGGCTTTCTCGACGGCGGCCTCGTTCAGGGCCCAGCTCCTCCCCAGCAGCGCTCCGCCGAACCAGACGAGGACCTCGATGGTGGTGCGTTCCTCCACGGTGTAGCTACGATCGGCGACCCACCGCACAGTCTCCTCGAGATCCGCGCGCTCGCTCTCCGCGAGGAACCCGACATGACCGAGGTTGACGCCGAGCAGGGGGATGTCCGCTTCGCGCACGAGCTCGGCCGCACGGAGGATCGTGCCGTCGCCACCGAGCACCATGACGAGTTCGACGTCGCCGAAGTCGACTCCGTCCCCCAGTACTTCGGTGGGCGCGGCCAGGGCACCGTACTCCCCCTGGAGGTCGGCGAGCTCCTCGGGGCGCATGACCGGCTGCAGTCCGAGTTCGTGCAGGCGGGTGCATGCCTCCTGGGCCGCGATCATCGCGTTCCTGCGGCCGGTATGCGCGAGCACCAGTATTCGTCTACTCATCAAGCTCCGTCTGATCGGTCGGGCGGGACGGTTGCGGGAAGAGGTTGCCCTCGGCGAGCACCTGGTCCGTCAACCGGTCCAGCTCCTCTCCGATCCTAGGCACCAAAGCCGCCGACGGCACCTTTATCCACACGAAGTACTCCACATTGCCGTCCTGGCCCGGCAATTCGCTCCGCGCGACGCCGGCGATCTCCAGGCCCTGTGCGAGGGCGCACCCGAGCACACCTGCGACAGCCCGGCGTCGAGCTTCCGGGGAGGTGACGACGCCGAGGCGGTTGAGGGCACTGCGCCCGACCTCGAACTGCGGCTTGACCATCAGCACCAGGTCCCCGCCCGGCCGGGTGGCCGCCGCGAGAGCGCCACCACGAGGCGGAGCGAGATGAAGGACAGGTCCGCGACCGTCAGGTCCACCTGCCCGCCGATCTCCTCAGCCTCCAGGTGGCGCACGTTCATGCCCTCGAAGACGTGCACGCGCGGATCCTCGCGCAGGTGCCGCACGAGCTGGCCGTGGCCGACGTCGACCGCCGCGATCTCGCGGGCTCCCCGGCGGAGGAGGACATCGGTGAACCCGCCTGTCGAAGCGCCTGCGTCGAGGCACCTCCTACCCTTCGGATCCACCTCCGGGAAGGCGCGTAGGGCGCCGTCGAGCTTGTTACCGGCTCGGCTCACGTAGTCCTCGCCGAGACCCTCGACCTCGAGCGTGTGCTCGGGCAGGACGGCCGACGATGCTTTCAGGACCACCGTCCCATTCCTCACGACGCGGCCTCCGGCGATCAGCTGTGCCGCGTGGGAGCGGGAGCGGGCGAGGCCACGGGTGACGAGCTCCTGGTCAAGACGCGCCATGGGCTCCTGCCTGGCGGAGTTTCTGCTCCGGGTTGAGCTCGCCGCCCAGCCGACCGAGGAGCTCGAGATAGACGTCAGCGTGCTCGGAGACCGGACGATCCGTCAATCCGTCGAGTATCGCGAGGATGCCGTCGACCTGCGGATCGCCGGTAGCGGACGGCACGACGCCTCCGGTTCCGGCATGCTCCGTCATCGGACGTTCCTCCGTGAGGTGCGGGCTTCTCCGTGCACGGTCCACCTAGTCCGCTACCGAAAAGACGACGTCGGGTGCGTTCCCCGGTGCCGCTTCGGGGTGCGCAGCCCACCATGCAGCGCAGGCTGCACGCCAGCTGTCGACGTCGTCCTCCCTGCCACTGACCGTCACGACGGTCCCTGTCACGCGGGCGACGGCCTTCCGACAGGCGTAGGAATCACCGTCGACGGTGATCGCCGGGTACTCCTCGTACAGCTCGGCGAGCGAGCCGATCAGGTACTCCGGCCGCTCGTCGACGTTCGCCGCGAGTGCCGTGCGGACGGTGTCCACCCCCGTGAGGACGAGTGCGGTCGCCATGCCGGCGCGGTTTCCGCCCAGGATGTCGGTGTCGAGCCGATCCCCCACGACGAGGGGCCGCCCCACCCCTGAGTGGCGCGCCGCCGTCTCGAAGAGCGCAGCCTCCGGTTTACCCGCCACGAGCGGGGACCTCCCGGTGGCTGCCGCGACGGCTGCTACCAGGGTCCCGTTTCCCGGGGCGATCCCCCGTTCCTGGGGGATGGACATGTCGGTGTTCGTCGCGACCCAGGTGGCACCGGCGGAGACGGCGTAGGCGGCCTCGGCCAGATCCTTCCAGCCGAGGTCGGGAGAGAATCCCTGGATCACTGCGTCGGGGCCGTCCGTCGCGGAGGGGACGACGGCGAGTCCCTGGGCCCGGACGGCGTCCGCGAGGGCCGCGCTTCCGATCACCAGCACCGAGGCGCCAGGGCGGACCTGCGCTGCGAGCAGCTCCACGCCGGCCAGTGCGGAGCCGAAGACCTGTTCCGCGCGTGCAGGTGCCCCGAGGTCCCGGAGGTGCGAGGCGACCTGCTCGGAGGAGCGCGAGGCGTTGTTCGTCACGTAGGCAAGGCTCTTGCCTTCTGCCGCGAGCTTCTCCAGTGCCTCGGTGGCTCCCGGGATGGCTCGGGGTCCGGCGTACACCACGCCGTCCAGATCGGCCAGGACCCCGTCGTATCCGTCGATCAGGCGCTCAGTCATCGACGACGTCGTCCTGTTCGGTGGATGTGCTCGTGCGCTTCCGCTTCGGAGCTGGGACGGCATCGCCGGAGTGCGGGGCGTCCGCGGTCGGGGACGGCAGGCTCTCCTTGTCGGGCGCGGCCGTCGGAGTGCTGAAGAGGTCCGACTCACCCGAACCGTCCATACTGAAGAGCATCTCCGTCTGGAGTGCCTGGACCGGGTGCGACGATCCGCTCACCGGGGGCGCGTCGTCGGCATGCGTTGCGGGTTCGTCCTCGATGGAGGCATCAGAGCCCTCCACCGGCTCCGACACTCCGACCTCACCCTCCGGCGCTTCAGTGGAGCGGTCGCGTGATGCCTCATCCTCCTGCATGGGCTCCTGTCCGGCGGCCTGCACTGTTGTGGACGTGTCCGGCGTCGATGTCGGCGCCGCAGCCACGGTGCCGAGCACCTCAACGACCTTGGGTACCGGTACGGTCGCGGAGTCGTCGTCCTCCCCCAGGTCGATGATGTCCGGCTCGAGGTCCTCCTCGAGCCCGAGGGCCTTCTCCGCGACCGACGCCTGGCGACGCCACCTCCCGGACTCGCTGCCTCGCCCGACGGCGTCCAGCGCCGCGGCGTATGCCCGGAACAAGCGCGGGCTGAAGGAGAACGCCCTGTGCAGGTCCAGCTGCGGGATCTCGAGTGCGGACACGGCGGCGTCGAGCTGGCCGAGGTCGTGCGCGCACCGGAGACGACCATGGCGAGTTCCGCCTTGCCGGCGGCATCCAACGATTCCGCTTCCTCGCTGCGCGCCAGGTCCAGCGCCCGGTCGGGGCGTCCCAGCCCCCGCTCACAATCGGCCATGACCGGCAGGTGTACGTTCGAGCCACTGATGCGTCGGAACGTCCGGAATTCGCGGAGGGCTTCGCCGTAGTGGCCGGCCGCATAGGCTGTGAGGCCGACGGCTTCGCGGACTGCCGCGAGGCGCCCACCTCGACGACTCGCCGCTAGGGCGTGCTGGAAGGCCAGTTCAGGATCGATGTCGACGAGTCGGCCCGCCATCACCAGGTGCTTCGAGACCCAGACGGCGCTGCGCTCTTCCAGATTGCGCACCTGCGCCCGCGTGACCCGATCGAGTTCGTCTCCCTTGACGTCCTCGTCGATCTCCGGTGACCGCTCCCGATCAGGACGATTCGCGCTGCGCAGGTCACGAGCATTGTGCGCACGCGGTCCGTCCGACGCGGAATCCTCAGGGCCATTGCGAAAACGGTTGCTGTCGACGCGGTCGTCACCTCGACCGCGGTCAGGGCGATCCGATGGGCGACGGAAGGACGTACTCCTGTCCGGAGCACCTCGATCGCGGCTCGGCCGCCCCTCGCCCGATCGTCCCTCGCCTGTCGCGGACCGGGACTGCCAGGGACGATCGCGGCCGGCCCCGGCAGCAGAACCAGGCCCGCGGCCGGCGGATCGGTCCTGCTTGTCGGCGGCATGACCCGACGCCGACCCCCCGCGCGAGGCCGAGCCGCGGAGCTGAGCTCCCCTGCTGCTGTCGGCCTCTCTGTACGGTCGGTCCGACGATCGCTGCCCTGGCCTGCCTGATCCCTGACCGGCGCGGTCGTACCGCCGATCGCCCGATCCGGCGTCGCGCTGCTGCGCGGAGCGGCCCCCGCGTTCGTTGCCCGGTCGTTCGCTCCGGGCTCCGGGCTCGGAGCGATCTGGCCGGCTGCCGATGCGGCCGCGGCGCCCCCATCGGTGGAGCCCTTCCAGGCCGGCCGTCCGCCCGCTACGCGACCGCCGCTGCCAAACGCTCCGGATCCACCGTCCGGGCCTCCACGGCGCTCGCCGCCCGAGGCTCCACCACGGGCGGTGGGAGGACGGTCGGTCCTGCTGTCGCGGCCGGAAGAGGCTCGGGGCTCCGGGGAGCCACCGTCGGACTCCTCACCGACACCGGGCCGGGCTATGGAGCTGTTTCCTGCAGACTTCGAGCCCCAGGAGTGACGACGACCAGGTGCTGGGGATCCGCCCTGATCGGCCTGGCCTGCGTCATCCGCCTGGCGCGCTTCCCCGTCTCGTCCGGCGGTGTGCTCCTGCTCGGTCATGGCAGCGCGGTCCTCTCGTCAGGTGCCGACTGGTTCGCCGGCGGTCTCTATTCTGCTGTGGTCCTACCCATCTATGGAACCACGAAGCCCGCCGCGGCTCGGCATCCGGGGCTCCTGCCCA
>WNZI01000079.1 GCA_009728235.1 Vibrio cholerae
GTCCCAAAGGCGGCTGGAAAACCGTCAGTGACCTTGAAATCGCTGTCGCTGAATACATTGACTGGTTCAACCATCGGCGCCTCCACGGCGAAATCGGGCTGATCCCACCGGTGGAGTTCGAGAACAACCATTGGGCGCACGAGTCCACGGAGGCCTACAGTCTTACCAACGTCCCCACCGGGGCCGGAAGCAAGTGAACCGAGCCTCCATCAAACCCGGGGCGATTCATCTCGCCAAAGTTTTCACGTGCTAGGCCCGCTTCGACTATCCATTTCGGAAGAATCTTCTTTGCGTTTGCAATAGTCGTAACAGACGCTGTTTGTGCTCCAGGTCGGCTAGCTGCCGCTTGTATCAACGCGTTCATCCGATCAGCAGGACTTAACTTGTACAGAGCCTTCACTCGATTTAGCTCTTCAGCACTGTCATCTTGGGCCTCCAGCGCGAGTTCCAACCCGTGCCGATTGCGACTTGGGCCCGTCATTAGGAGGTGAAGAATGATGCGGCCTGGATGTGACAGTGCTCCTGTTGATCTCTCCTCAACTGTTAGGTTGAGAACTGCGTGTCTCAGGAGCAAGCGTTCAAGTTCACTTCCGGATGGCGCGTCCTTGAATTCACGACCAGTGGCGGTCAGTTTCCACTGAGCGTCCAGCCATCCCATCGCGTTGAGAAGCCTTCGCGCCTCACGAGCGCTAGTACGCGCCCCTTGCGTAGCCCTGTCAAGCGTTTGCTGTTCGGCGATGCGTGCTTCAAGAGCTGCCTCGAACGCATTTCGACCCGAGCCGTGCGGTGCTACGAACGGTAGTCCGCGGAAGGTATACGCACCGTGACGCGCCATTGCGTAGCCCAGGACTCCATCATCCGATACTGGTTGTCCCTGCTGATGGAGCACATCGATAGTGTGCAGTGTGCTCTTGGCTGTACCAAGATCGTTGCTCTGGTTAGGAAGATTTTTCATCATGTTCAGGTGGCCCCATACTCCGCTGTGACACGCGTCCGAGAGATTCTTGAACGCGAACTGAATCCTAAGGGAGCTTGCGTCAGCCGAACTGCATGCGTCGAGTCGGTCAGCGTGTCGAGTCAGCGTGGATCAAGCATGTCGCTGTTGACCGTCACCAAGAACAGCTATGATTACGGTGGTGGCCGGCATCCAGCTATAGGGGTGTCGGCCACCGCTTCGTCTGCATATGAGGTCGTTCAAAGGAAGAAATGAAGCAGACCTCACCAAGATTCTCTGCGAGTTACTATCGCTAGCTATCAATTACAAAGGGTCACGCTGCACACGCAAATAATCCCTTGAGGATACCCAATCAAATCACTTGAAAAGCAGATCGAGAAGTTTCAAAACGGGTTCATTCACTCAATGGTGCGCGGGCCTACTCGATGCGCGATAGAATCAGGCACTAGATTTGCTAATAAACATCACACATCATGGGAGTAGCCAAAATGGCGCAGCGCGTACAGATTCAAATGATCGATGACCTCAACGGCCAGGAAGCACAGGAGACCGTTCGATTCGGTTTGGACGGCAAAGAGTACGAGATTGACCTGACCACGGATAACGCCTCTGAGCTGCGCTCTGCGCTGTCGCAGTACGTAGATGCCGCTCGTAAGGCGTCCAGTGACCGCAGGGGTCAGAGCGGGCAGCGAGGCAACTCTACGAGTCGCGCGAAGCGCGACGAGGTACAGAAGATTCGTCAGTGGGCACAGGACAACGGCCACAGCCCGAGCTCTCGGGGCCGGGTGTCTCAGTCGATCGTGGATGCTTACAACGAGGCCAATAAGTAGCTACCCCTGTAAGGACGGATGTAGCTGGTTATGAGTCGAGCACTCGACACTCTTTTCGCGGATCTGCCTGCACGGCTCAGTGTCGATCAACTGACCGAAGTTCTTGGGTTGTCCGATAAGACGGTGACGTACCGGTGGTTACGTGATGGAAGGATCCCGGCCATCCGCCTCGGTGGAACATGGGTAATCTTCCGGGACGACATCAAGGAGCACCTCGAAGCTAACTACAACACCAAACCCGAGGTTGCCGGCACCTCCCCCTCATCCGTAGACGAAGGAGACACAGAGGAAACTGACGAGGGCGTCGCTGATGAGAACCAAGAAGTCATATCGGAACCAGTGAGTGAGGATCAAGGGCAGCCGACGGACAGTACTCGTGGTGCCACTAGTCGGCGTGAGGAACTCCAGCGCATTCGTGACTGGGCGAAGGACAACGGCTACACCCTCAGTTCTCGAGGCCGAATCCCGCACACGATCGTGAATGCCTACAACGAGGCACACACCTAGAGAACAGCCGCGGGTGCCGTTACTCCCCCGTGTGTGTCAGTCCTTCGAGGCTTCGCCTGGTGCTTCCCGGAGTGATCTTGCCCCGATGCTCACGAGCAAAAAGCCCAAGACGAGCAGCAGGACGAGGCCGGCAAGCGTTAAACCCGACGCAACAGATGTCATGAGAGCTGTGATGAGAGCTCCTGCACTTAGTACGCCGATGATACTGCCGAGACCGATGCAGACCCACAGAAGGTAGCGGGGTGTGAGGTAATCCTCTTCCTCATCCCACATCGTTTAGCTCCCAGCTGTCATCAAAAAAAGAGGCGGGTACACCTGCGTCCTGTCCTACACCTCGGTGAAGGCGTCCGGCTCCACCGGTGCAAGATCGTAACCGAGCGGGATGTCCGGTCGTGGCATTGGCCGTAGTTCGTCGGTGAGGAACAGCATGTAGTAGACGGTGGTGAGTCCTCCCCTGCCGCCGTTCTCGTTGACCCCGGTCATCGCTCCTCCGTGATAGCTGTGGCCAGCCCACTCGTCTCCGAGAATGGCGTACAGCCACGCGTCAGTTTCTTCCACAGATAGCGGCAGCCGGGTCCGCATGACCCGGTGATGACCTGCCATGGAGATGGTGACCTTATAGCCGGCCAGCCCTGGTGTCTCCTCAATGTAAGACAGCCCAGAGCGGTCCGCGCCAAAGGTCAGCTCCGCAAACTTATCTGAGACGGACCTAAACGGACCGACATTCAGCGGCCGCTGCTCGCCATGTGGACGATTCGCGTCGAACACATTCTCATCCCGCATGAAGGCTCGTCTGAACTGTTCGAGCTTGTCGTGATGCTTCCGCTCGATGGTCCTGCGAAGTTCTTGTGTAGGCATCTCAGTAATCTACGTTCTGCTTCCTACGTTCTCAGAGGTGCCGGCGCGTAACAACGCCTCCTATACACGGTAATAGTGGAAACTGATCGCAGGTTCGGTGTGGCTCTCTGCACACATGACGCAGCCTTTCGAGGTTGCTGTCCTTCCCATGACCTGTCCACCGGGCCTGCGATCGCTTCACGTACCGGCGGGTATGGCCTCATAGGAGCCTGACCAGATCCCTTTACCGTATTGCCTGCCCGTTCTGGCTACGTGGAGACCCACCTCCATCGAAAGGCAGCTATGTCAGATGCTGAGACGCAGGACCGTCGCATTGTGGTCGGGATCGACACGCACGCTGATACCCATCATGTCGCCGTCGTCACGGAGTACGGAAAACCGTTGGCTGATCAGGAGTTCCCTACGAATGCCGCAGGCTACCGGGAGGCTTTCAGCTTCATCACGGGGTTCGGTGACGTCCTGCAGGTCGGAATGGAGGGCACTGGCACCTACGGAGCTGCCTTGACCAAGGTCCTGCAGAGGGCAGGGATGATCGTGATCGAGGTGAACAGGCCCGACCGGCAGCAGCGTCGATTCAAAGGTAAAACCGACTCCTTGGACGCTTATCGTGCCGCTCATTCGGTCATTACCGGCAGAAGTACCGCGATCCCGAAGGCTAAGGACGGTCCTGTTGAGTGCTTGCGCGTTTTACGGGCTTCTCGGGCATCTGCGATCAAGTCCCGCAGCGCGGCAATCAACCAGATCAAAGGCCTGCTGGTCTCTGCACCAGAGGCTGTGCGGGCCAAGTACCAGGGCGTGAGAACGGCGACCATGATCGACGTTATGGCGAAGACCCGACCTTCTGGGCACCTGGCTGATCCCTCTTACGTGACGGCCCGTGTGTTGAAGGCATTAGCCACCCGGCACCAGCACCTGAGCGCCGAAATCGAGGAGGTTGATGCGCAGCTGCAGGACATCTTGGAGTCCTATGCACCCATGCTGCAACAACTGACCGGAGTGGGCCCCGATGTCGCTTCCCAGCTGCTCATCACGTTCGGCGACAACCAGGAACGCGTAGGGAACGAGGCACAATTCGCGGCCCTCACTGGTGTCGCCCGTGTTCCTGCGTCCTCGGGTAAGACCAGCCGGCACCGGCTCAGCCGCGGAGGTGACCGGCAAGCCAACTGCGCCCTGCACCACATCGTGCTGGTGCGCATGAACATCGACGCGAAAACCAAGGACTATGTCACCAAACGTACCGAGGAAGGCAAGAGCAAACGGGAGATCATGCGGTGCCTGAAACGCTATGTTGCCCGTGAGATCTACAGGCAGATCACCAACCCCGTCCCGGCACCTGCTGTCGTGGACCTGCGACCTCTCCGCCACGAGATGGGCATCACCTTGCAGGAAGCAGCAAGCGACCTTGATGAGTGGCCATCGACGCTCTCCCGCCTCGAGCGGGGCAGGACTCGCAACGACCACCTCCTCCTGCGCTACCGGGCTTGGCTCCATGACCAGAAGACGATGCCCGCCCCCCTGACCACACCTAGGGACAGTTCTAATGGGTTATCCACCGCTACGACGACTGGGGAGCTACCCGCATGGCTCCCTGAATTCAGCCGTGGATAACCCGAACTGACCCCAGCCATGGACAGCTCCTGTGGTCGGCTACAGCCCAAGGGGCTTATGACAGAATCAAGCCGACATCCGGGGACACCATTCCAGCTCGTCACCACGGACTGGAAACGCCCGGCCGAAGGAAGACCTAGGGCGGCACACAGGGGGAGAAAGTGAACAGTCACGTTGTTTCGCTCAGTCTCAGTACTGAGCACAACTTCAGCAAGCAGCCGCTTCCATCGATCCTCCTTGTCGAAGGAGTGGGAGTGGAAGGTGATGCTCACTCCGGAACCACCGTTCAGCACCTCTCGCGCGTTCGAGCTGATCCAACACAGCCCAACCTGCGGCAGGTACATCTCATTCATGCAGAACTGTTCGACGAGCTTGAGCAGGAGGGCTTCCCAGTGCGCCCAGCCGACCTTGGAGAGAACATCACCACGCGAGGACTGGATCTTCTAGGCCTCCCTGAGGGGACTCTCCTGCGCATCGGAGTGGACGCCGTGATCCAAGTGACAGGACTCCGCAACCCCTGCCACCAAATTGACCGCTTCCAAAAAGGGCTCCTGAAAGCAGTACTTCCCCGCGACAGTCAAGGCAACGTAGTGCGCAAAGCAGGGATCATGGGCATTGTTCTGACTGGCGGCAGGATCGAGGTCGGTGATGGCATTCAGGTAACCATGCCCGCTGAACCTCATCGCCCACTTGAGCGCGTGTGAGGACCTGCAGTAAACAGCCACGATATTGGTGAATGGCCGTTGAAGCTCTCTCATCTCGGGCATTTGACTCTTATAGGAGCGTCATGGGCACGGCACAAGCTCCCCACGCTCCGCTGCTTGTCCCACACACATATGCACAGCAGGAACCAAGGGCCCGCCTGCACACACCCGCCACGTCACCGACGCGGGTCACTCACCTTGAGCGAGCGGTGGCCGTGCACAGCCTCGATCTGGCGGTAGGGGACATTACTACTATTAGGGGCATTCGAACTATTCCGTAGAGGCGAGGTTGTCGGTGACGGCTCGTACTGTCCATGGATAGGTTGAAACAAGCACTACGCCGGCTCTTACGCTCGACAGTTAGATACTCGGATCGAAGAGTTTGTCATGCACGAGGAGCTGGTCATGCGCGAGGAGCTGGTCATGCTGACCGCGGCAGAACTTGACGTCCACGATGTTGAACTGGACACCGGCTTTGGCGAACAGATCCTTTGTCTTCGCGCATTGCCAGCAGCCTTCTGGCTTGATGTACAGCGGGAGCGTCATTGATCAGTCCCCCTTAGATACAATAGGTTTATTAGTACTAATAGTACTAACTACGCACAAGGGTTTCCTTAGTCCAGAGGGCGTCCGAGGCGACCACTTTTAGGTGCAGCTCCTTTGTACGGACGACCGTCGTTGTACTTCTTTTCGAGCCGTTCGAGTTCGGCTTCCATCACAGCGGCATGGAAATCCGAGAAGCTGCGATGGTCCTCCAGATGGGCCGTCGCTTGGAACGCTCCCCTGACTCTCGCTGCCAGCTCGGCGTCCTGGTAGTAGGCGACCTTCGTCTTCTTGCTCGATGGACTGGGTGCAGGTGACTGAGCTCGAGGAGCTGATGTCGTCGTTGACGGAGCCTGTTCGGCCGGAACGCTTGGTTCCGGTTGCGTTGCTGCGGTCACCGGAGACTTGCCGGCCAGCGTGGACTTTCGGGGTGCTGCGCGGTTAGCCATGGTGTTACTTCCTCTCCATTAGTACGTCGAGATAGCTGTCATACAGAGCGGCGAGTTCTAGCCCGTCAGCCCCTAGTTCGTCGAGTCCCTGTGCTGCTTCGGCTGAATCGGCGATGATCGCACGTTTGGGCATTGGCGGTTGCAGGAGTGGAAGGCCCCGGGCTGTAGTGGCTTCTTGGATCTGCTCTGCCCAGTGGGCTCCCCCGATGGTGCGCGACTCGTGCTGGTTGACGAGGATGCCTGCGATGCGGAGCTGGGGGTTATAGTGCGCCTGCACAGCGGCGATGGTGTCGAGGAGCTTGGCGAGCCCATTAGCGCTCCAGAGCTTCGACTGGGTGACGACCACGACTCCGGTAGCTGCGGTGAGGCTGTTAATCGTGAGAGTGTCCAAGCTCGGCGCACAGTCGATGAGGACGAGGTCGTAGTCGTCGTGCACTTTATGCAGGGCGTCTTTCAGCCTGGCTTCCCGCCCCGCCCCGGCCACGACAAGTTCATCGCGGACCACTCCGAGCGTCTCCCCTGCTGTAGGGACGACGGACAACCCATTCCAGATACCGTCGATGACGACGTCGTTGATTGTGTCTGCCGCTCTCGCGCTGAGGACGTCGGCGAGGCCCGCGGCATCGTCTCCTACGTCCTCTGTCAGAACGCTCGTGATGTTGCCTTGTGGATCAGCATCGACCACGAGGACCCGGAGGCCCTTGGTGACCGCGCTGCGGGCGAGATGGAAGGTTGTCGTGCTCTTGCCCACTCCCCCTTTCTGGTTACACAGGGCGAGGATTTGCGCGACCATGGTTCTCCTTCGGTAGGGGCATTAGTAACAATAGAACTAATATACACAACAGTACTGTTGGCGTCATCAGAGGTATTAGGGATCGAGCCATTCGAGGCACTCAGTAACGTCCCCACCGCCTGATCCGAGGCGGTGGGGACAATACTACTATTAGTACTTATGGGGATAGGGTTCCTGCGTCGTAGCCTCCAAAGGGGGAGCGGCCGGGGACGTGGCGGGTTCCCATGGGCTGGCGGAGGGTTCGGACGGGAGCTCCCTCGATCTGCCACTCGGTGGGGTAATCGTCGGGGATCTTCCATGGGCCGTCTTGGCCTTTGCGGGTAATGGTGGGGAGGTTCCGCCATCCGTTCCAGCAGTGGTCGAGGTGTTCCTCGACGGCTGCGTTCTCACTGGCGTGGATGCCGGTGACGTGGCCGCATCCTTCGCAGTGCATCCGATAGAGCAGGTCACCGACGCAGGAGCAGGTGGCGGGGTAGTAGTGATCGCAGCGGGTGTCGGCACTCATCAGGACGGTGGGGTGGCCGCCGGCGAGGGTGCGGTTGTTTCCGAAGTCATATCCGCTGCAGTGCCACATGTGGGACTTGCCCCAAATTCCGAGGTTCCCGTGTTCGATCCTCCAGCGTTCGCAGGCTTTGTGGTGCTCTTCGGGTGTGTAGGAGTCGACGGTGAAGCTGAGAGGGGCGGTGATGGGCTCTGCGAGGGTCAGGAGGTCGAACATGTCGAGCTGGTTGTTGATCTGAGGGGTGATCCGGCTGGGACGCGAGCGGGTCGTGGTGGTCATGGTGTGGTTCCTCTCCATCGCTTTTTGCTGCTGGCGAGCTTGTCTCGCTGCACTCCGCGGAGAGCTGTCTACCCGTAGGGCCACCGGGCCCAGAAGTTTTTCCAGGAAATAAGCGCAGCGCCTGGGAAAAGTTGTGGGTGCGTGGCGGCGTAGCCGTAGACAGGTCGGAGGGAGTGCGTACGCTCCTTAGGCAGCTGCAAAAAGGTGTTGATCGTGGAGCTGAGCGTCAGCGAAGTGCTGGTAGGACCGCGTAGCGGGACTGGTCGGGGGAGTACTGGGGCGGTCGGTGTCTCGTCCGCTGGCTGTCGGTGCGTCTGGGTAGAGTCGGCGCGTGCTACTTACGGGAACGATCCGCCGCGGCGATGACATGGACACGATCGACCACATCGGCGCTGAGGGTGCCGATTACGCGGCTGCGCGGGCCACGCTGTTTGACCGCCTTCCCGACGGCTACAAGATCATTGCGATCCGGACGGATCAGTGACTGCTGAATCCGCTCCTAGTTCGCCGGCACCGGTTCCGGTGCCGCGTCCTGGGTGGCATGGAATCCCGCCGAGTGCTGATCGGTTTGTTGCTCCGCTGCAGCTCGAGGAACCCGTCGACGTCGTGACTGAGCCGGCGAAGGCTCTCCCGATCTGGGTGGAGCTCGAGTACTCGGACGGCGGCCGGCAGACCGCTAAGGGCTTCGCGATGTCGTGGACACCGTCCGCGGTGTACGCGCAGTGGGTGGAATTTTCCCGAGCTCGCGAGGCGTGGGTGAGACCCGATCAATGCACGCGCCGTGAACTTTCCGCTGAGAGCCGTCGGAACCGGTAACCCGGCTCAAGAGCTATCGCCGGTAGATACCTTGTACGGTTGATCGTGCAGTCGGTGCTCCGTGTTTCCCCCCATTCACGTAGAGCGCCGGCTGTTGTCGTCCCTAATGCTTCTAATAGTGGTAATAACTCCTTCCCGCGGATCGAGGCTGTGCACGGCCACCGCTCGCTCTTGGTGAGCTGACAACGCGTGGTGACGTGGTGGGTGTGTGTAGGCGGGCCATTGGTTCCTGCTGTCCACGTGTGTGCGGGCCAAGCAGCGGAGCGTGAGGGAGCTTGG
>WNZI01000080.1 GCA_009728235.1 Vibrio cholerae
CTTGCTGAGCGCAGGACCTCGATGACCGGCTCGACCCCGAGTGGTTTGCCCTCCACGACACGATCACGGTGGGCATCAATGTAGCCAGTAACTACTTCAGTTGGCGGTCGAGCTCCGCCGCGGCGAAAAAAGCCGACGCTGTCCGCAGTATCTCGTTGGCCCGCTTCAGTTCCCTGACTTCGCTCTCAAGCTTCGCGATCCGCTCGGCCTCCGCACTCGTGGTGCCCGCCCGAACCCCGTTATCGACCTCAGCCTGTCGAACCCACTTACGCAGCGTCATCGGGTGCATCCCCAATTGCTTCGCCACCCGCTCCACCGCACCGACGCGGGAGTCCGGATCACGCCGCAGCTCGACCGCCATCCGGGTCGCCCGCTGACGCAACTCATCGCTGTACTTCGTCGCCATAACTCTCATCCTCCATGGGTTGAGAGCCTCCACTAAACCCGGGGCGATTCACAGGCCGAGGATCGGACACCCACCCCACGGGGGTCTGGCCCTCTCCGGGCTTCACAGGACATAGGCATGAGGGCACCGTTCCCAGGTGCGCGGTCGGCGGCTGGGATGCTGGGTCCATGACGGAGAGCTTGGCAGATGGGCAGTGCGTATCACTCGGCAGGGGCGTCACCTGACGGAGCCGCGATCAGGGGAGTAGGGGCGCTGACGAGCGCTCTGTAGTGAGCGAACAACACTTCAAGTCGTTGCTTCTCGGTGCGGATACGTCGAGAGGATCCAAAGGCTTGGTCGACGGCCTTATCAAGGGCATTGTGAGCAGCGAGCAGTTCCGGCGCCATTGACAGTGGGTCGTACATGTCAGCTAAGGATTGACCTGGCTGCAATGCTCGTGCTTGAAGCACTGCATCCCCACCAGCGATGATGCGCTGTCTATCTCGGTCGCTAAGTTCAGGGACAGGAAAGGTGTTCCACGTCAGAGTGTTAGCGAAGCGATACCTTGATTCGAGCCTGCCGCCAGCGACACGTTGCCATGACATAAACATTGACGAGGAGATGAGAGCGAAAAGCAGCCCGTCTTTATCCGCAGCAAGGAAGTTTGCGTTCCCGCAGATGATGTCCGCATCGAAGCGTAGTGCTGTCCAATATTTACGGTTTTCGCTCACGTGGATTGGGATGCAAAGGTAAGGTTCGGTTGGCTGTCGAATTTCCTGGAAGAGGTGAGGAGTGTTTGCTGACTCCTGGGTTTGTTGCTTACGGCTTGCCAAGCGCATCTGCCGGACGCTTTCGATTCGGCTACTCAGTGCGGCTGAGTTTCTGCGGTCAGCAGGAGTCAGGTCGGTAAGCCAAAGGCACCAGCGTTCTATGTTGTGCAATGTCTCTTTCGCGCCTACAAACTTGCGCAGATACTTTCGAGCGATTGCATCCTCGTCAAGGCCGGCTTTACCCTCCTTGGCGTCTAATGCCAGGTACCCACCGTCAGTAGGTTTCGATCCGTAGCTCACCGCAGGTATCACCGGGGAGACTGGCTTGCGCTCCTTTCGAAGCACGATGTCACGTTCATCAATGAGGTAAGCATTAATGCCGTGTTCGAGTTTCTGCAGGACCGCCTCACCCCGAACATCCGGGTAGTCCCAGAGCTTTTGGGGAGAGGAGCGGTCGCGGGTGAACCCGACAATAACGCAATGAACACCAGCTTTACCTGGCGCCTCTGAGTCCCACTTGAACGTCCTGTGGGCAAACTTTATACGCCAGCCGTCACGAGCGAGGGAACCAAAGAGCGCACCAACTGGTTGCCCCTGCGCAATCGAATTTGTGGTAACAAAAGCAAATTCGCCATAGCGGTCAGCAAGTAGGGTTTTTGTTTGGGCGTGCCATGCGGTGACGTAGTCAAGGTATCCGTTGTAGTCGTCACCCCAGACCGCTTTCATGTCCTCCGTCTGAACTGTGGTCTTTGTGTATTGGCCGATAAAGGGAGGGTTGCCAAACACGAACGTCTGGCCGTCAGGCTCGGGAAGAGTTTGTGACCAATTGAGGGTGAGAGCGTTGTGGTGAACGATGTGAGCGGTGATTCTGATCGGAAGCCGGTCTGGTGCTTGACCAATGGCGGCCGCTAGCCGGCGGTTGGCTTGATGGTCGACCAAGAACATCGCTGTCTCTGCGATCTTCGCTGGCCACCAGTTGATCTCGATGCCCCAAAACTGGTCGATCGAAAGTCGCTGGTCAATTGTCGCGTCGAGCGATCTGTCCATTCCACCCTGTTTACGGTGGCGTGCAGCGATGAGGTCTGTCTCAATATCCCGGAGTTTTGCGTAAGCGACGTTGAGGAAGTTGCCCGCACCACAAGCCGGGTCAACGTACAGGTTCGACGCAAGCTCGTCCTGTAAGTCGTTGAGAGCCTTGAGCGTGGTTGATTGTGCGGCGATGAGTCGGTCCGCACGTTGCCGGTAGTCATCCAGGAACAGCGGCCCAATAGTTTTCAGGATGTTGGTCTCGGATGTGTAGTGTTCCCCGTCTCCACGACGGGCTTGTTTGCTTTTAATGAGTTGGAACATGGCGCCGAAGACGGCGGGGCTGATCTGTGTCCAACGGAATCGGCAGGCGTCTAGGAGTGCTTCGCGCATCGCTTCGGGCAGGAACCCTGCTGGCATGGAGCTGTCGAAGAGCGCTCCGTTGACGTGAGGAAAACTGTTGAGGCTCTCGGGTATGTTGCGCCGGCTTGAAGGATCCATATCTAGCACTCGGAACAGCGCATCGAGCTGGGGCCCCAGGTTCGATGCAGTGGTGTCGAACTCCACCCACCTCCGGAATAGGTCCTCTTCCCACAGCCCTGCATCATCGCCGAATAGCAGGAACAACAAGCGGGTGAGGAGAACAGAAGCTTCTTGCGCTTTCTGGTCCTCTTCCTCGATGTTGGTCGGAGCATCATCACCGACTGCCTCGTCTGCATTGTCACCAACGAGAGCGTTGTAGAGCTGTGCCATCAACTGGGCGGCAGCGATAGAAGCTTCTTCCTCCTGCGTCTTCGTCACCGTCTCGTGCCCGGCGAGGAACATCAACTGATCCACGTGATCCGCGATCTGATCAATAGTGAACCGGATGGTCCACGGTTCCTCCCCCATTCGATCAATGCGGAAGTTCTCAAAGTCGGTGACCATGACGTGCTTCGGGTATTCGAACTGCTTCACCGAGCCGCCGGCGAGATAATCCAGTGCCTGCTTGTGTGCTTTATCGAGGTCCTTGCCAAGACTCTTGGCCTCCCCAATAGCTACTCCAGACCAGAAAAAGTCGATGTAGCCAGTACCGCCCGTCGAGGCCCGTGTGGCGTCCCGCTCGAAGAGATCGATGCGTTCCGGAATGACACCAAAACACCTCAGCAGGTCGGACCACAGCTGCTGGGCAAAGGATTTCTCAGTGTGCGCTTGACCCGACTGCTCCCAGCCGTCGATCCGTCCGCGCCAGCGGTGGGAGAATTTGCCGAGGTCGGTTCGGATGGTTGCACGGTCAAGCAGTGTCTGCACGGGGCTCCTCAGGAAAAGACTCTTCACATTCTCACAGAGGGACAGGGAAAGGAGTTGCAACCGAGGGGCGTGTGTAAGCCGAGCCGATGGGTAGTGAACCCTTGCACTGTTATCCGTCGACGCGAAGGGTGTAAGGACCAAGCGCGCCGTTATACCAAGCCAGTGGGCGCTACCCCGACGCTTCGGCTCCTCGACAGTTGAAGATTGGTCTCAGCCTGCAGCGGTGGAGGCTGTGCACGGCCACCGCTTGCTCAAGGTGAGTGACCCGTGTCGGTGACGTGGTGGGTGTGTGCAGGTGGGCCCCTGGTTCCTGCTGTCCACGGTAATGATGGTATTGATCGCGATCCGGCGTGACCCTTAGTCCACATGACGTGACCGATGGCCACTGTCCAGCACACGACTTGTCCGTCGGCTCGCGATCGCCTCACACGGAACAGGCATGGCTTGATAGCGCCTCTGTGTGTCAAGCGGCGGTCTTTTCGGCGTGGTGGTGGTCGTGCAGGATCTGTCGGTAGAGGACGTTGGAGAGGCGTCGTTTGAGTGCTCTGCGGGCTTCTCGGGGCGTTTTTCCTTCGCTGATTTTCTTCAGGTAGTAGACCCGGCCGGGCCCGGGGTCGCGGCTCTGACAGACAGCCATGGTGTGCAGCACGGAGTTCAGTTGCCGGTTACCTCCGGTGTTAAGTCTGTGTCGGTTGTGGTTGCGCTGGAGGCCTCCAACGGCGCGGTGCCGGTGTAGCTGGCGAAATGCGACGCGCTGGGGAACCGGGTGATGTCACCGACATGACCCAACAGCTTCGCCGCCAGGACAACGCCGATACCGGGGATCTCCTGCAAGGTGGTGTTGGAGGCATCCAACACGGTACGGGTCTGGGCTTCGTTGCTTTTCATTGACGCATCGATGCGTCGAAGATCAGCGAGCAGCTCCTTGGTGAGCTCGCCTCGAACCGCGTCGGTGGCTGTTGCCGGCCTGATCGCCCGCAGCGCCGCAGCAGCTTTCTCAGCGCTCAAGCCGGGTTCGACACCACCAGGGAGAAGTTCGCGCAGGAGCCGGTGCAGACGATTGAGCAGCCGGGCTCGTTCGTGGCCCAGATCCTCTCGGCGTTCGGCCAGCAGACGCAGGATCGTGGTCTGGTCCTCTGCTACGACGACGCGCAGGTTCTCCTGTCGGAGACCGGTCAGGGCGACCGCGAATGCGTCCGCGGGGTCACTTTTACGTCCACCGCCGGTGGAAAGGACCCTGACTTTCATGGCCAGCGTGGAGGGGACGTCGACGACGGCCTCACCCTGGGCCACGAGGATCTGCGCGGTTCCCCGGCCCAGACCATTGGCGCCTTCAATAGCGAACCTGCGTTCAGGCCACTGCGCGGCCCAGCCCAGTAACTGTCTAACGGTTCCTGCGTTGACGACGAAGCGCCGTACCGCGAGCTGGCACCCCGAGGAATCGATGGCTGCTGCGGTGATGGAGGATTTGTGCGGGTCGATGCCGATGATAATCATGTCCGGGTTCCTTACGCCGATGTAAGTGATGGATCACCCGTGGCGGGCACCCTGACTTGAAGTGTTCGCATGCCTCTGTCGAGCCACGCCCCGGGCGGGTGTCAGCGGCGCGGCACGCTATCAGTGAGCCAACCCGAACGAGACGGGCGGCAAGGAGCTTGCGGACCTGTGCCGACTGACACCCTGGACGCTACAAGACTGCAGATCCTGCAGCATCCCACCACCAATGAAACAAGTCAGGAGCTTGACCACGTCCCCTTACCGTATTGTCTGCCCGTCCCCACCGTGTGATGCCCACCAGCTCAGGAAGGCACGCATGCCAGATCAGGAACAACACCAGGTCTTCGTCGGGATCGACACCCACGCAGACACCCACCACGTCGCCGTCATCACCGATTACGGGAAACCCGTGAAGGACCACGAGTTCTCGACCACCAGTTCGGGATACCGCGAGATCGTCGAATTCATCACCGGGCATGGCGAGATTGGGGGAGTGGGCGTCGAGGGAACGGGCACGTACGGGGCCGAACTGACCAAGGTGCTCCTCCAGGCCGGCATGCCTGTTATCGAAGTGAACAGACCCAACCGTCAGCAACGTCGGATGCACGGGAAATCAGACCCACTGGACGCGTACCAGGCCGCACGGTCAGTCCTCGCGGGAACTAGCACTGCCGTCCCGAAAGCTAAGGACGGACCCGTGGAATGCCTGCGTGTGCTGCGGGCGGGTAGGGCTTCGGCGATGAAATCGAGAACGGCGACGATCAATCAGATCCGCGACCTTCTTGTCTCCGCAGCCGACGAGCTGAGAGCGAAGTACCGGGGCATGCCGACGGCACCCATGATCGCGATGATGGCGAGATCCCGTCCATCAGGACATCTTGCTGACCCCAACTACGTCACGGCCCGGGTGTTGAGGACCCTTGCATCGCGCTACCAGGACCTCACCACCGAGATCGACGACGCCACGGAGTCGTTGCGGGAGATTCTCGACTCCTACGCGCCACTGCTCTGTGACCTACCCGGAGTCGGCACCGATGTGGCGTCCCAGCTGCTCGTAACCGTTGGTGACAACAAGCAGCGCATCAATAACGAAGCTCAGTTTGCGGCCCCCGCTGGCGTCGCCCCGGTCCCGGCATCGTCCGGCAAATCGACCCGGCACCGGCTGAGCGGTGGTGGAGATCGTCACGCCAACAGCGCACTTCACCACATCGTGCTGGTCAGGATGGGCTCAGATTCCAGGACCAAGGACTACGTCGACAAACGAACAGCTGAGGGCAAGAGTAAACGAGAGATCATGCGCTGCCTCAAGCGCTACGTCGCCCGCGAGGTCTACCGACAAATCACCAACCCGGTCCCAGCACCGATGATCACGGACCTACGACTACAGCGACGCGAACTTGGGATCACGCTGCAACAGGTGGCCGAGCACCTCCACCAATGGCCTTCCTACCTCTCTCGCCTCGAGCGCGGACGGACCCGAAACGACTCTCTCACTGTCAGGTATCGAAGCTGGCTAGGAGAACAAGCATCAGCAGTAGGCCAAATAGAGCGCCACCAGCTCTCCAGGTGTGCTGGCACCCCGTAGGGTAAGGCGCTATGTCGATCATTCTCACGCGCATTGATCCTGTCGGAGACGACCACGAAGCGCTCATCAGCTTCATGATGCGCAACGAATTTCCCTTCCACGTCGGTTCTCACCTCACTCGCGAGCAGGTAGAAACCTCCATCGATAAAGGCCGCTTTCGCGATGAAGACAATGACTCCTTCTGGGTTGACCATGACGAGCATGGACGTATCGGCTTCTTCAGGTTGGAAGACCTCAGTGAGGGCAACCCGATGTTCGACCTTCGCCTCGATGGATCCTTCCGCAACCGCGCCCTTGGAGTAGAGGTTCTACAAGCAGCCTCACATCACGTCTTCACGACCATGTCGGCAGTCAACCGGTTCGAGGGGCAGACCAGGGAGGACAACATCGCCATGCGCAAAACCTTCCTGCGCTGTGGCTGGGTCAAAGAGGCGCACTACCGCGAGAGTTGGCCCAGCAAAGATGGGACCCTGCTTGCCTCAGTGGAGTCCCGCATAGTGGATGCTCCTATTGCTGTCAAGCGGTCTCCGGTGGGCTGAGCTGAGCGAGGGCAAGGCTTGCGCGTTGTTCGAGTTCGGGGTCAGCGCGGGTGCCGATCTCGAGTCGGCGGAGCCGCTGGTAAGGAACGCCGAGGGTCGCGGCGAGGATGCTGATCGGAATGCCGATCTGCTGCCGCTGTGCCCGTAGTTCGTGTCCGGTAGGGTTGTCCGCGGCTGGGTTGAGCAGAGCAGCGTAGATCTCGTTCGCGACGTGTCGTTTGAGACAGCGCATGATGTCCCGGTTGGTGAGTCCCTCGGCTCGGCGCCGTTCGAAGTAGGCCATTGTGCGTGGTTCGCGGTGTCGCATGCGCAGCAGAACGATCCGGTGCAGAGCGGCGTTCGCGTGCCGATTCCCACCGCGAGAGAGCCTATGCCGTGTGCGTTGGCCAGAGGAGGCGGGGATCGGGGCGACACCGGCGAGGGCTGCGAACGTTGCTCGGGTGCGGAGGCGTTCGGGGTTGTCACCAGCGGCGACCAGCAGTGTTGCGGCGGTGACCGGACCGACCCCGCCCAGCGAGAGCAGTGTCGGGTTCACCTGTCTGACCAGCAAGCCCAGCTGCTGCTCGATGATGTCGATCTCCGCCTGCATCGTGAGGTAGCGGGTCGCGAGCCGCTTGAGCGTCTGTCGTGCGACCACGTCCGGGTCACCCGATCCGCCGGTGCCAGGGCGAGTCTTCGCGAGCGTGTTCACCAGCCGTTGCCCGGTGAGAGCTCGGAAGGCGTGTCGCACGAGTTCGGGTGCAGTGATCAGCAATGCATGGATCTGGTTCATCACCTGCGCTCTGGCTTTCGCTGCTGAGCGGCGTTCACCGATGAGGATTCGTAGCGACTCGACAGCACCATCACCACTCTTCGGGATTGCGGTATCGGTGTCGGCCAGAACAGTGACTGCGGCTTGGTGCGCGTCTAACGGGTCGGACTTGCCTCGTCGCCGCCGTGCTTGTCTGTCGTGCCGTGCAACCTCGATGACCGTCATCCCTGCGGTGGCCAGCGCGCGTGAGAGTCCAGCGCCATAGGAACCGGTCCCCTCGACACCGACTCGATCAACGTTGCCATGGCCACGGAGGAACGTGATGATCTCCGCGTAGCCGCGGCCATCGGCACGGAACTCACGATCTGCGACAGGCCTTCCGACGTGATCGAGGATCGCCACGTGGTGCGTGTCCTTGTGCGTATCGACGCCCGCGACCAGCGCCTCCGCCGGCAACGGCGGGTTGGTGAGAGGCAGAGCGACTGTCATGCTTGTCATAGACGGGATTCCCTTCCAACGGTGAATGAACGTCACCGCGGGTCGGGTAGGCGCAGACAGCACAAAGGTGAGACGACTTCCCGGTCAGGCTCCTATCAAGTCATGTTCCCGCCCGGCCCGCAGCGACCCCGGCGTCGACGGACAGATCCACAAAAAGACAACCCTCGCGGGCGTCCGTGTAATTTCGGGTCACGCCGGCACCGGAGCCACATCCATCATCTCT
>WNZI01000081.1 GCA_009728235.1 Vibrio cholerae
CGACGCCACGCCGGAGGACGGGATGGCCGCGCTCGACGCCGCGGTGGCCGCCCAGGCCGCCTGGGCGCGCACCGCGCCGCGGGAGCGCGGCGAGATCCTCCGTCGGCCTTCGACCTGGTCACGGCCCGCGCCGACGAGTTCGCCCTGCTGATGACCCTCGAGATGGGCAAGCCGCTGGCCGAGGCCCGCGGAGAGGTCACGTACGGCGCGGAGTTCCTGCGCTGGTTCTCCGAGGAGGCGGTGCGCGCCTCGGGCCGCTACTCGATGGCGCCGGACGGGAAGTCGCGCCTGCTCGTGACGAAGAAGCCCGTGGGTCCGTGCCTGCTCATCACGCCGTGGAACTTCCCACTCGCGATGGCCACCCGGAAGATCGCGCCCGCCATCGCTGCCGGCTGCACCATGGTGCTCAAGCCGGCGAACCTGACGCCGCTCACCTCCTCGCTCTTCGCAACCGTCCTGCAGGAGGCGGGCCTGCCCGCCGGTGTGCTGAACATCGTCAACACCACCACCGCCGGAGACGTGACGGGTCCGCTCATCCAGGACTCGCGGTTGCGGAAGCTCTCGTTCACCGGTTCCACACCGGTGGGGCGCAGCCTCCTCGCGGCGGCCTCGCAGAATGTGCTCCGGACCTCCATGGAACTCGGGGGCAACGCGCCGTTCCTCGTGTTCGAGGATGCCGATCTCGATGCCGCGGTGGACGGCGCGATGCTCGCGAAGCTGCGGAACATGGGCGAGGCCTGCACGGCAGCGAACCGCTTCATCGTCCACGAATCGCTCTCCGACCGCTTCGCAGCGGCCCTCGCCGAGCGCATGGACGGCATGACGACGGCGCGCGGCACCGAGGACACCTCCAGGCTCGGGCCGCTGATCGACCAGAAGAGCCGCGACAAGGTGCACGAGCTCGTGACCGCCGCCGTGGGCGACGGCGCGGAGACCGTCACCGGTGGGTCTCCCGTCACGGGGGACGGCTACTTCTACCAGGCCACCGTGCTGAAGAACGTGCCCCGGTCGGCCCGCATCATGCAGGAGGAGATCTTCGGCCCGGTGGCACCGATCATCACGTTCAGCACGGAGGACGAGGCCGTGGACCTGGCGAACGACACGGAGTACGGCCTGGTGGCGTACGTCTTCACGCGGGACCTGAACCGCGGACTGCGCATCGGCGAGCGGCTCGACACCGGGATGCTGGGGCTCAATGCCGGCGTCGTCTCGAACGCGGCGGCTCCGTTCGGCGGGGTGAAGCAGTCGGGCCTCGGGCGCGAGGGCGGCGCGGAGGGCATCGAGGAGTACCTGTCGACGCAGTACGTGGGGATCGCGGACCCCTACGCCTCCTAGGCGTCCGGGGTCGTGACGTCGCTGACGGCCTGGTGGAGGCTCCACTCAAGGGAAGGAGGTCACTGGCCGATCGTGGAGTCGAGCTGCACCGTCACGGAGACTGCTCTGCACGACGGACCGGGGAAGCCGGAGGGCAGTTGCTATCTCGGGGTAGGTGCGGGCTTGCAGGAATACCTGATCGAGGCATTCTCCTTCGAAAACGCTCAAGCCGTCGAGTGGGTACGGCGTGTTCGGTGGGGTCGATGTCCCCTCCGGGCACGAGCGACGGTCAGGTGTGGATCCGCTGCGTCGAGCGGTCTGTAGGGGGCTTCCTGTCTGGTCCTCGGCCGGTGAGGGGAGGCGTCCGTGAAGTGCGGTGCGTCGCGCGATCAGCAGCACCCAGGTCAGCGGGCGGTTCTCCGAGACCTTGTATGACCCGGCCGAACGCCAGACTTCGATGTAGGTCTTCTCCATGACTGTCAGGCGGAGCTGGGAGTCGTCGATGATTCGCCCTATGAGGGCGAAGACGCGAGAGCTGGTGACCTGGTAGAAGCGGGCGAAGTCACTCTGGTTTCCTTGACTGCACCCCAGAAGCAGAGCAGAGAGCTGATCTGGTGTCTGGAGTGGAGCGACGAACGCCCGGCTCTCCGAGGGTGGGCAGTCGGAGTGCTCCGTCGCCGACGTCGCAGGGAGAGGATGGTCACTCTTCATCGGTACTCCCCGGATATCACTCGCTGACATAGGTGCCACCGGGGACTGGGGTAACACCATCAATCTAGACCAAGGCGTCGTTTGCGTCCATGCAGAGAAGGCCGGTCGTGAAGAGCCAGGCCGTGGCAGGTATGCAACGGGTCGGGGTACCCGACTCATCACCTCCTCTCAGGCAAGGAGTCGGACACCTGTTGACGAACATGTTCGGTGTGTCGCATTGTTGATGCTTACACCCCGGACCCTGGTGGCGCGTTTACTTTCCCGCTGTCCGGAAGTCTCACTTGATGCTTGCTGCAACCCACTTCTCGTTCCTGAATAGCTTTCCGTTACAGCTGAGTGGGCTCGGCGAGATCGAAGAGCAGCCGGTTGACGTATCCGAAGGCGTGCTCACGGATCGGCAGGAAGTCATCGCGCAGTTGATCGCTCGTGGGCAATCGTTGGACAACATCGCAGATGAGGTGGGTATGCCTGCGCGTGCTGTTGAGGGGCACGTGTACTGGATCCTGGAAACACTCGGCCTGTCGTCCATGGAGGAACTGACTGAAGGTGCTTTGGACCGCTTTCGGGCTCGCCTGGAGCTTTCCAACGAGCCGCTGGTGTCGGAGTTGCTGACGGTCGCTGAAATTGCGACGGGCATGCGGGTTTCGAGGATGACGGTGTACCGGTTGGTTCAGGCAGGGGCGCTGGACAGTGTTCGATTCGGCCGCTCCTACCGGGTAACCCGACACGCGCTGCAGCAGTACCTGGACTCCATCAAGCCCGCATAGACCCACCGGCCGGGGGTCCTCGTCGGACCTCCCGCGCCGGTCACGCGTCCGTCGGTGCTGACAGCTAGAGGGTGAGTGTTCGGTTGAGTACCGCAGTGGCGGTTTCGGTGAGGCTGGTTCTGTGTGACCGGGCGTACGAGCGGAGTATCTGAAAGGCTTCGTCGGTGGTGACGTTCGAGATGTGCGAGATCATTCCTTTTGCTTGCTCGACGAGGATTCTGCTGTTCAAAGCGCGCTGGAGTTGATCGTTGATCACAGCCGCTTCTCGGAGGGCGCGTTCCTGCACGATGCTGACCGTCGATATGTCTGCCAGTGCCTGGCCTATGGCCACATCCTCAGCGCTCAGTTCTCCGACCTCCGCCCGGAACAGGTTCATCGCACCAACGGTTTTGCCCCGCACACGCAGCGGGAAACCATGCACGGATTTGAAACCCTGGGCTGCGGCCGCGTCTCTGAACTCAGGCCACCGGTCCTCGGTGCCTGCGATGTCGCGGATCGTGACGGGTACTCCCGTTTCGTAGCATTCCACGCACGGGCCGGCCCCCGTCTCCTGTTGCAGGACTTCGATGAGATGGCTTTCCTCGCTGGTGGATGCCAGGACCTGCAGAACGCCATCCGGGCCTGCGAGCATCAGTCCGGCGGCGGTGGCGTCGAGTAGTCCAACGCTTTCCTCCACGAGCGTGTGCAGCAGATCCAGCACATCGTATTCATTGACCAGTGTGTTCGCGATCCTGACGAACGCGGCACTGACCCGGCTTGCGCGGGTACTTACATCCATAAAGTCACTCTAGGCCCCTCATCAGCAATGTCATCGTCTCCATCAGGGTTCTGTTTCCGGAGATGGAGTGAAATCCACTTTCCGCTTCAACACTTCGTTGGATGTTTCGCGTACCGTCTGCCCGTTGGCGAAAGCGTGGGCCCTCAGGAGGAGGAGTGCGTCCGCGGCGGTACCTCCGATCTGGGCGAGAACCATACCCGTTGCCTGGTGTATCTCCCTGCGGGACGGGGACAACTCCACCTGGTCGTGCTCATCCCCCGTGTCCGGGATCAGGACACGGCGCAGCAATTTCCAGGCTGCATCGTCGGCCATCGCTCGTGCGGTCATCAGCTCGGATTCGCTCAACTCCCCGGGGGAATCCCTGTAGAGCTCGACGACCCCGATGTCCATGGCGCCGACAACCAGGGGGAAGACGAAAAGGGCTTGTGCGTCGGTGTCGGTCAACGCGTGACCGAACACCGGCCACTTCGCATGAGACATCGAGCGCACGTAGGGGAGCAGGACCGGTAATCGGGAGCGGGCTGCTTCCCATCGCGGGCCTTCCCCAAGATCGAACTGCAACTCATCCAACCGGGTGGCGAGCTCATCGCTGGCATGCAGCGCAGTCTCCTGCGCGGACCCACTGAAGGCAGACAGTGCCGCCCCTGTTACCGGCAGTGCGTCGATGAACAACGCGCACAGGACCGAGCACAGCTCATCCAGACCGGCGAGCTTGTTCCCACTCACCAGCACACCCCGCAGTGACCGGCGGCGAAAGGACGAGACATCAAGAGCACTCTGTCCTTCCTCTCTTCGACAACACCATCAGTTGCAGGAATCACCACGATGCAGCCTTTACGACAGGGCCACAACCGCTCGTCCCAAGTCTAGGCGTGGTCGCCTAGTGCGGCCGCGCTGTCGCACCCCGTCCGTCGTGTTCATGAAAGTCCGCTGCGCCGGACCCTGAAGTATGAGCCGCTTGTCTTGACAGAAAGTGTGGTCCCCACCATTGTTAGGTGACTGCCCCAGACCCCGGCACCAGACCTTTCACGCCGTGCACATCAGGGGACCCCATGAGGCAGACGGGCGAAGATCCGACGTATTCAGCGCTGAGGCGACACGCGCCGCCTGTTCCCGGAACGCACCACCATGAAGCAGCTCGGGATCTCAGTGATCGTGAAGCGGTCGTCGCCGTCATGGTCGCCAATGGCCTCACGTGCGAGAACATCGCCGTCCGATTGTCCCTATCACTGCAAACAGTCGAAGATCACCTGCAGCAGGCGCTCAGTACCCTTGGCGTCGCGGACGAGAATGACCTCACCTACGTGATCGTCGCGGCGCACTACAACCGGAACGCACCCGGCACCCGACGCGGTCGACCAGCGGCGGACCGACCGGGACCGGATGACGAAGGGGGAAGTAGTGATGGGTTCACTCGACGATGAAGAAGAGACCCAGCGTGTTCTCATTCGCGCAGCGATGGTGACATCAGACATCTCCTGCCAGGACGCGTGGTGTCGCTATGTCGAATACACCGGACTTGCCGATGCCGTCTCCATCGATGCGTATCTCGCAGGCGTGGTGTCCCTACCGCTGGAGGAGTGCAACCTCCTGGCCCACGCCGTCAATGAGCTCATCGATGAACAGCCCCCACCGGCCAGAGCCCCTCATCGGGGCGCGATTCCCTGGGCCACCGGCAATCCCGACTGACCAGAAGACGGGGCGGCTCTCGACGAACTCCTCAGGCAGTGGCTTTAGAGTTCTGCTCGCGATGAGACCCGCGGCTGGCCATAGGGCCAGGCGGCAGAAACCGACCGGTTCTCCCTGCGCTTCTGTGCCCTGGTGAACCTGCGGGTCAGCGCCGCGGGCCGGCCCGGAACCGGTTGAGCAGAGACTGCGGGAGCAGCCGTGTCTTCAGTCGCGTGGTGAAGGAGCTGTTGCTCCGCAGCGCCCGCGTGACGGCGTCGACGTCCTCCCACTGCGGTGGAGCCACCGGCCGGGCCAGCGTGGCGGAGCGCGTGCCGCTGCCCGTTGTGCCCGTGTACTGCCCGGCCGTGCGGTCGGCGTACTCCTCGTACTCGTAGGCGGTGCGGAGCCGCGCGAGCGAGCCGGCCGGTGCAGCATCGAGGTCGGCGTCGCGTGTGAGCCTCCCTGCGAAGGTGCGCGGGGTGTCCGTTGATTCGAGCGGGTAGCCGTAGTCGCCGGCGATCTCCGTGGTCTCCGCCCAGGCCGCGGTCGCTGCGCCGTGGGAGCCCGCCGAGATGTCGGTGACGACGACGGACCGGCGCCTCGTGCGCGTCCTGGCACTGCGGAGGAGCAGCGGCAGGAGGGAGAGCGCGGCGATCCCGGCGAGGGCGAGCAGCCCGGCGACGGGCTGCGCCTCGTTGCGGGGCCCTGCGGCCTGGTCGTCCGGTTCCGTGTCCGTGGGTGCCACGGCCGAGCCCGGTGCGTCGGCGGGGTTCCGGAGTGCTCCGGGGTTCAGGGCGTCCGAATCGTCGACGCGGGGACCGACGGGGGCGAAGGCCTGCTGCGCGTAGGTCGGGACGACGCCGCGGGAGGGGGTCGGTTCGAACTGGACCCAGCCCACGCCCTCGAAGTACAGCTCGGGCCACGCGTGGGCGTTGCGGGAGTCGACGACGAACTCGCGCAACTCCATCCCCTCCGCCTCCTCGGTGTCGCCCGTCGGGCTGCCGGGCGTGTAGCCGACGGCCACGCGGCTGGGGATCCCCGCCGCACGTGCCATGACGGCCATGGTCCCGGCGTAGTGCACGCAGTAGCCGGACCTGGAGTCGAGGAACCGGGCCATCACGTCCATGCCGCCGCCGTCGTACCCGCCCTCCACGGGAGCCTCGACGGAGTAGGTGAAGTCGGGGCCGCGCAGGTAGTTCTGGATCGCGAGGGCCTTGTCGTAGGGGTTCACGAACTCACCGGCGACCTCGTCCGTGGTGGTGCGGACGATCTCGGGCGTGTCCTCGGGCAGCTCGGTGAAGACCGCGGGGACGGTGCCCGGCCCGGACGGGCCGATGGCACCGAGCCCCTCCCGGGTGAGGTCCGCCGAACGGCTCTGCACCACGTACTCCTGCCGCGCCGTCGAGCCGCCGTCCGTGGCGAGGATCGAGAGGTTCGCCGGGTCCCAGGCCCAGGTGCCGATGAGGTTGGAGATCCCGACGGGAGAGTAGGGGGACAGCAGCCAGGGGCTGGCGTAGCTCTGCGTGGTGATCCGGGTGAAGACCGGCTCGCCGTCCACGAGGTTCTCCGGCGTTCCCAGTTCGTTCCCGACCTCCGCCACGCCCGTCTCGCGGTCGTCCATGCGCTGGTCGGGCTCCCAGCGGCGCCCGCTGAAGTCCTCCAGCGTCACGGCGCGCAGGTAGACGGGGGTGTCGGAGTTGGTGGTGTAGGAGATCCGGCCGAAGCCGGTGGGGTTGCGGAGGTCGTTGCCGAGGGTCACGGCGGGGTTCAGGCCGGTCGCGTTGCCCCACACGTTGAGGCGGGCGCTGCGGGAAGGCGCCGGTGTTGAAGCCGGGGACGAACAACGGCAGGATCACGGTCACGGCGAGGGCCGCCGCGCCGATCATAGCGCTGCGCCCCGCGAAGCCGCTCGTGGCACGGGCCCCGCCGGACGCGAGCCGGTTCTCGCGCCACTGGGCCGTGGCGAGGATCAGCAGAAAGGCGAGCGCCGTGGCGAGGAACGCGAACATGCCCACGCCGTTCGGCTTCACGATGGCCGGTGCGATCATGACGGCCACGAGCCCGACGCCGGTCGCCGCCGGCATGCGCATGGTCGTGGCGAAGAGGTCCACGATGATGGCGACGAGCCCCAGGGCTGCGCACATGATCAGGAAGATGCCGGCACCCGGGAGGACGGGGGCCACCTGCGAGACGACGGTCTCCTCGGCCTGGGCGAGGAGCCGCTGCAGCTCGAGGGAGGTCCCGGGGCCGGGCACGACGCCGAGGATGCCCTGGCGCGGGAAGAACTGGAGGGTGAGGGCGCCGATGAGCGCCAGGACGCCCACGAGTGCGGTCAGCACCCCGTGCAGGCGCAGGGTCCGGCTCAGCGCCATGGCCAGCAGGACCGGGAGGACGGTGCCGAGCACGGGACCGAGCCACGTCCACGGCTCGACGACGCCGTTCAGGCTCGTGGCCGCGGCGAGGACCCCGAGCAGACAGGCCCCCGTCACCGCCCAGTGCCAGGGGTCGGCGGACCGCGGGGACCGGGAGGGTCCGGCCGGTCGGGAAGGGGCACCCGCTGCGGCGGGGGGTGCGGGGCGGGAGAGTGTCGAGGTCATGCTGATCCCCTGTGCGTGGTGGTGCGGGTGGAAGAGGTCGATGCTGCGGCGGAGGATGTGCGGGGTGTCTCGCCTCCGGCGTGCTCGAGCCCTGCCCAGACGGCGGGCAGGAGCGCGGAGGGGGAGGCCGCCGTCGCGTGCCACCCGGCGTCGCGGAGGATGGCGAGCTGACGCTGCGCGTCCGCGGGCCGTTCGGTGACGATCACGGCGTACGAGGGCGATCCGTAGTCGGCGGCCGAAGCCAGGGCGCGCGCTCGTCGCCGTGACGACACCGAGGACGGCGCCAGCGGCCCACGGTGTCGGTTGGCTGCGAGCTTGTCCAGGAGGTCGTCGCCGAAGGCGGCGTGCTGGGCGTTCTGCTCCGCCTCGGCGGACGAGCGGCGGCGGACGCGGCGGGCGGCCTGTCGTGCCGCCTCACCGGCTCGGACCACGGTACTGCCGGCGTGGTCCTCGCCCTGGGGCCGGCGGCCGGTCTCGGGCGCGAG
>WNZI01000082.1 GCA_009728235.1 Vibrio cholerae
CCATGAACACGCCAGCCGCTCTGGCTGCGTAACTAGAAACTGTCACCTATTCGTGCAGCAAACCCATCCTACGGTGAACCAGATAAGCTCCATGGGACTCATAGTTCACCATGACTAGACCGGGTCTGCAGGCGACGGTTCTCCTAGTGTCCGCAGTCGGTGGGCTTCCGAACATCCGGAACTCTAGGCCGAGTCGTGGAGCGAGTTGAGATTGACGCAGAAGCGTTCCGCTTTCGCGGCACCCATGACATCGCTAAGTGGCTCCTGGAACCAATCCTGCCAAATTGCTTCTACCTGGCTCCTACTGATTGATCCGGTGTTGAGCAGGAAGCTAGCTATGGTGCTCGCTTCGGGTTCGTACTCGTCCTGCGGTGCGCCGTCTGCGGTGCCAGGCTTGAGGCCGTACGGATCAAAGTCGTTGAGCAGCCCGATGACTTCCGCGAGTGTACTTTTCCACTTGCGCTTGCTCGGTTGCATGTCATCAGGATGCACTGAAGAAGCCACAGTCAGGAATCCCTGGACCTGCCTAGTGCCGATGGATCGTGCAACTCCGTGCAGAGCCCTGACCTCTAGTCCTTCTCGATACATCGGGCACGCGCAAGGCATGCACAACCATTCCGAGTTCATTTCAGAGATGCGAGCCGCGCTTGTCCGGGTCGGTACTCTCCGCGTAAGTGAGGAGGGACCGCTGGGCGAGGTGGCACTACTTACAGATGACGGCCGGAATTTCACTTTCGAGGCACCACTGGCCGGGATCATCGAGGGGGTCAGCGTTAACGATCTAGAGATAATGGCTCATCCTGATGATGAAACTCCCCTCATCGGGCAGCTTCGGTTGTTCGCGATACACGTGGAGGAAGCCATCGATACCTGGGAGGGCGGTGTGCGTCTACTCGAGTTCACCAAGTACGGAGTCGAAACGAAGTGAGTTTCGATTGCCACGTCAAGTAGATCCCGTCAGCCGGTCTGCATACGGGCTATGAACTCACGCCTCCACCTCCTAAAGCAACTGCCGCTTCCACCTCCTCACAATCTGGATCCCCGGCAAGCAAGAGCTTGTCGATTTGCTCCACTGCAGCGCGAGGAAAGGCGGGGCACAACAAAGTGGTTTCCTGAGTGATGGGGGCCATCTCAACGGGAACCGTCAACAAATCACGGAGTCTGCGTCCGTCAACTACGTAATCCTGATACTCAATGGGCGCAGAAGCCCCTTCATATGTAGCCTCGGCTGACACCACAGTCAGTACGTTCAGCGTCGTCATCTCACCAGTATCGGTGAAGAATCCTCACTGGATTTGTACCCACGAAGCGAGTGGGGCGCGGCTAGGTCGAACGATCATGAACCGGGGCCACTGCCCGGTGATGGTGCCCCCAAGTGCATCGCGATCTAGCCGGTATCCGGTCGGGTGGCCTCTCATGAAGGGGGGGGTGGCATAAAGGACCCTCTGAGCACCATAGGGTTTTGCGCCCGGATGGCCTGAGGAACTTTGAGGCGACTGCGTCGAGCCGACACTGGGGAACGTGGTGGACGGGCTTTGCACCCTCCGCTCTGGCTGGCCTGGATGCGAATCGTCGTGCGGGACGATGACCCACCGTCCAATGGGATGCGGTGGACAATGCCTTCAGCATTAGGCTCGAGTGACTAGTCGATCGACTTTGGGGGTAGTTGTGCGAGTAGATGGACCCGGCATTTTCATCGTCCTCTTCATCATCTGGATCGTGGTGCCGGCGATCATCGGTTTCGTCCTGTATCTGATCGTCCGCCTGGGTGTGAAGCATGCTTTGCGGGCTCACGATGCTGCCAAAGAAGGACCTTCTCCCATGGAGTAGGTGCTGGTGTTCGTCCTCTTGGGGATCCATATCTGCGTCCTGGTGACGAGGGGCCGCGTAGGCCGCATAGGCCAGTGGGTCGCGGTTGGCGGCAACATAGGCGGGCAGCCTTGACCCTAGAGCTTGAGAATGCCTGTGGTGCTATCGGACGGAGTCTCCGTCCTCGTAGACGACGGAGACTGTGTACTTCGTGCTGGGTTCGGATGCGGTCACGGTGACTGATCGTTGCCCTGGCAGAATCTCATACGAGGTCATGGAGCTGGTCGCCGCGGAAGTGGTCGGACAGATCACGACTGAGCCATCGTCCAGGGTGAGGGTTCCGGGACTCAGGCACGTCAGGTCGGTGCGGATGTGTGTGGCGTCGTCGGGCGGGTCGCCGAGCTCTATGGTGTGAGTGCCGGTGTAGGTGCCCGAAACAGACTCCGAGACCATTGACACCACGGGACCGGAAGGCAGTGGTGGAGGCGGATTCTCCGTGTCGAGGTCCCCTCCGGCGCATCCGGTTACCAGGAGACCGCCGAGTAGCCCGATGAGCACCAGGACTAATGAACGTCGCATGACATGATTTCGCCTACCTCAGATCTTCACGTCGGTGGTGAGCTTCCCCTGACCGCACAACTGCCGGGGCCAAAGCTCGAATGACGATAGCGGCGCCGATGAGAGTCGTACCCATGGGTATCAACGCCCACCGAACCAGTGTCAGAGCAATGTCCACCAATCCAACACCGATTGAGGCAGTCGGTCCCACTGATTCTGCAAGCAGGCCGATCAACTGCGGAAGGGACACCAACACAAACCCGCCGGTCACGATGAGGACGATGCCCCACTGGACGCACTTCTTTGCGGTAGCTTCCATGGTTCCCCCAATCGACGATGATCAGTATCTGATCATCGTAGTAACTATGGACGGGAAGTGACTGGGTTGGACAGACGTTTCTAGTCGCGCACCGGCAATCATCATCGGTGCCACCCGAAATCAGTCATTGTCGAAAAGCGTTGCACCGAGCAGGCCATGCGGATTAGGGCCCGCTGAGCCATTGGCTTGCGGGCGCCATAAATTATTCGTCGATACAGGCCTAGTGGCCTGTCGCCGACCGGATGGACAGTCGGATGCGTGATTGCGAAGATGGCGGGATGCATGGTGGCAAAGAATCATTGCGCCAAAACTTTCAAACACGAATGCCATGGGTTTACCGCCTGGGTGTCCTAACTCTTGGTGGGGTGGTCACCGTTGGCGTCGCATGGGGAATGGTTGCGCGTGGGGTGAGCGGGGCTGCGTTCGTTGCCTTCTTGCTTACGGTCGTGTTCCTCTCGGTTGCTTTGATGCAGGTGACCGTCAAGCTGGAACCCACCGGGGTCAGCGTCCGAGTTGCGGGAATCTTCGCGACCTATATTCCCTATCACCAGATTGACGAGGTCGGTCCAGACCGGCCCACCGGCATCGCTGCTGATATGGGGGTTCGCATGCTACCCGGTAGCACGACTGGCTATCTCGTCGGCGGTCCTTCGGTCCGAATCACGATTGGCTGCACCTCGGTCCTCGTCTCCTCTGACGCTCCTGAAGAGCTCTCAGATGCGATCAGAGCTGCAAGCTCGTCCTCGACCTCCTAATCGGTCCTCGTTTGAGCAGTTTGCATTCAGGCTCAGTCAGCGATCTGCTTCCGGGCTGTACCCCGCCGCGGTACTACGGTGATCGGTATGCCGAAAAACACGTGGTTAGCGGCCATCGTTCTTCTTCTCATCAATGCTGCCGGAGGTTTGGGTTTTTTCTTCTTTTCTCTTCCTGAGCGATCCGAGTGGGGAGCCATGACCACCGGAATCATCTGCGCCATCGTGGCGGCACTTCTGATCCTCAACTACAGGAGAGCTTACGGATCAACAGCGCACTTACCTGAGTGACGCCGTCGAGGAGTAGACGTCCGCCGAAGGATCCCCTACGGGACGGTGCTGGAGCGGCTAACCCCGCCATCCGGTCGTCACAAAGCCCGCCATTCTGACGAGAAGTCACACGGTTGACCTCTCATGAAGGGGGGTGGCACAAAGGACCGATTGAGCACGCGATGGTTTCGCACCCGAACGGCCCGAGGAACCTTGAGGCGACGGGGTGCAGCTGGTACTGGGGGATAGTGGCGCACGGGTTTTGCTCCATCCCCGCTGGTGGATCCTTTTCCGCGTAGTGCGGCAGGTGGGATGCTGGTGCTTCGTTGGTACGAGGGAAGGCTGGGCGCGGATGGCTTCGACAGTGACTCTGATTCGCTCCACCGTGCAAGCTGACATGGTGCAGTACGCCTACGCGGCCACTGCGCCGGCAGATGCTCGGCTCATCTTCCTCGCAGGGTCCTGCCCCCTCGACACGGCCGGACAGACCGTAGGTCAAGGTGACTATGCGGCTCAGGCCGAACAGTGCATCAGGAACATGACGACTGCTCTCCGGGAAGCAGGAGCCACCATCGAGGACGTGATCAGTACTCGGGTGCTTGTGGCATCAACTGACCGGGACGATCTCGTCCGTGCGTGGGAGGTTGTGCGCCGAGCCTTTGTGCCCACGACGTCCCGAGCACCCTCTTCGGTGTGACAGTTCTTGGCTACGAGCACCAACTCGTGGAAATTGAAGCCGTGGCGGCTGTTCGAAACTGATCGCTCATGCAGCATCCCGTCGAGCGATCCTCCATAGAACATCCTCAATCGACATGGCGATTCGTTGGCTAGCTAGCTGTGACGGAGTATGGCTTCATGATGAAAGCGGCGAAGAGCCATGGTCTTGTGGTCCGGGTGGGCGGGCAGTCGCGAATCGAGCTCGTCCAATCGTTGCGCGATGCAGACGTCAAGCTCAACGCTCATGCCGAGACACTGATTGCTAACTCCGCGTTCGACGACCCGGTGGTTCGAACACTACGAATCGTGGAGCGAACCGTAGAGCAACTCGGTTTCGAACAGGGTGCCGTTCAATCCCGAGTCTTCGTGGCAGCACAAAACCAGGGTCTAAGACTCTGCCCACTGGTGACCGGTCCCTACCTCCGGTTAGCGATGTTGGACCAGTCGAAGGCACCGGACTCAGTCCTGTCCGCCGGCCGCGGCCCGAGCGGAGCGATCCACATCGCATCCCAGCCCGTGAGCGAGGACGTCGAGTATCCCAAGGGGTTCTACCTCCGCGTGTTGGACGGGCAGGCCTGGCTCAGGGGATATGGCTGCGATGACACCTACGTTTGGAGCCCGGAGCAACGGCTCGCGTTCCTATCGCCCGATGACGAATAATCTGAGTGACTGTAGGCCGGTTCCCTAATGGTCTGTTGGGACAGAGCTGGGGCGGGTGACTCTGGGTGCGTCGAAGTCGCTGTTGTCGATGACGAAGGTGGCTCGCTCCCAGGGGCGCGCGGCTTCAAAGTAGATGCGCTGGCCGTGGACATACCGGCGCATCGTCGGATGTTCCGGGTCAGGGTTGCTGCCATCCCGGGCCGCCATCCGCACCGCGGTCACACCGAAGGGGACGTCGAGGTACACCGAGGCGTCCCAAGACGGGGTGAGTTCGTCCCGGTGCAGGAACATGCCCTCCACCAGGACCAGCGCCTCCGGTGGGGCGTGAAGGAACGCCGCCGTGGCCGGCTGGTCCGTCACCGGGTCGTAGGAAGCCGGCGAATACCAGCCATCCCCCTTCGGGCCTAGCGGTGTGAGCACGTACTGGTGAAAGGCCGGATAGTTGTAGGTGTCTTTCCAGAATCCTTCTGGTGAGTGGCGACCCCGTGCGTATCTGACGCGCGAGGGGTTGAGAAAATCATCTGCGTGGATGATCACCACGGGACGGTGATGAATCTCCGCTGCCAGCTTGGCCGTGAACGACGTCTTTCCGCTGCCATCGACACCGTCAATCGCCACCATCCGACCTTCAGGACCGAGGGTGCTGAGAATGTTTTCGACCAGGACGCCCATGAACTTCCCCATGTCCCCATCCTCCTCGAGATGAGCGCTACGCAGCGGGCGGTGGGCGATCCCTCAATGGGATTGGCGAACAGGTCGCGGTGTTGTCAGTATCTCTCGGCGCGCGTGCTTCTACGGTGGGCGATACTCTTTAGCGCATGACAGGCAAACCGGCTCAGCGTGTCCTCTTCCATGGAGTGACCGGAAGTGGAAAAACGTCAGCAGCACACGCCTATGCAAAGCTACTGGCGTCCGGGAGTTCTCAGCGGATGACGACCTGGACTGGCTTCCTGAGTGGAAGGGCCGCCCCGTCGATGACCAATACCGGATCGCCGCTGACATCGCCGCTCTAGATCGGTGGGTCCTTGATAGTGCGTACTCGACATGGCGATCCATCATTCTCGCGCGGGCTGAACTCGTCGTGTTCCTCGACTATCCACGGTGGCTGTCCCTCGGGCGCCTCGTTCGGCGAACGATCGGGCGGATCGTCTCGAAGACACCAGTATGTAATGGCAACACGGAAACTCTTCGCCGGGTCATGGCTGAAGACTCCATCATTCGGTGGCACTTCAAGACTTTTAGGCGGAAGCGAGAAGCGGCCGAACAGATCAAGGCTGACCCAACGATGCCTCCCGTTCTGTCCTTCCAACGTCCACATGATCTCGATGCCTGGATCGCAGCTGGCGCTCCAGCACCACCGTCTACTGAATCAGTACATCCCTCACCTTGCTCCATCGGAGTGGGAGGTACGGGCATGCCGATGGTTCACCGGACGTGGCCAGCGGATGCCATGAGGCGTTCGACAGCATCAGCCAGTTCTGAAAGTGGTCGGCGACCGTCGAGCTCAAGGGTTGCACCCTGTCGAAGCAGCGGTTCGACGTCGAGGACCTGCTGGCGGATCACAGACTGCTCTGTCCTTGTTTTCCCGTAGGGGTTGTTGGTACGAACCGCTACTCGCTCGAGGAGTACTTCCACAGGTGCGCTGAGGAGTACGACAGCCTCGAAACGGTCATAAAACTGTCCTTGGTTCTCGACCGTTCCCGACACGATTACAGACGAGTTTGACGCGAGGTAGGCGGCCATGCGCGTTTCGTCCCACGTGCCGTCCGCGAGGACCCAGCCGTCATAGTCGGTGTCGAGCGTCTGGTGGCCCCGCCGGGACAACTCGCCCAGCAGCGTTGTCTTTCCCGTGCCCGACATTCCGGTGATCAAGACTCGAGACATGGATTCAGCGTAGCGACACAACAGTTGGCCGGGGAGGGATGGCTAAACGGACGTTGAAGGCCGTGCGGTTCTTGGTGCTGGTGTTTTGTGCGGTGGGGTCAGTGATTGAGGTGAGGTGGGGTGGAGGCAATTTCTTGTAGGGCGGCGAGGTGGTTTCGCCAGACGTGGTGGCCTTCTTGAGTGAGTTTGAGCCAGGTTCGGGGTCGTTTGCCGATGTAGCCCTTTCGGATGTTGACGTAGCCTGCTGATTCCAGCGCTGTTGCTTGTTTGCTGAGAACCGAGTCGGTGATCTGGAGATGATTCCGGAGGGTCGCGAAGTCGATCTCCTCGGTCTGAGCCAGAGCCGCTGCAAGCGAGAATCGCACGGGGTGCCCGAGGGCGTCGTCGAGTTGGTGTCGCGGGTGCTCAGAGGTTGTCGACGTGCTCACCGGCGGGCCTCGTACCAGGCGCATGACGTCGTGGAGACGGTCAGGAGCGCGGCCACGAGGCCTGCGAACCAAAGCTCTCCCTGAAAGATGAAGCCCGAGAGCAGCATTCCTGCGAACCAGAGGGCACCCCACAAGCCCATGTAGACGCCCCATCGGATCCCGAAGCCGCGTTTGCTGGTTCGGGTGAAGAGAAGGACCGTGACCATCAGGATGAGCAGCCAGACACCCATGAAGACCATGGGGAGGGCCGTTGATGTGTTGGGTGCGATGCGCGCGTAGGTGAACGCGATCATCCCCATTGATGAAGCGGCGCCAAGGCCGAGGAGGAAACTGATTGCCGGCCAGCTGGCACCGGATCGTACGCTCGCGCCGACCTGGGTCGCCTGATCGAGTAAGGCTTGGGCTTCACTGGCGTTCGGCGGGCTCGGGATGGTGGTGTCGTTCATGATCGTTCCCCTTGATGAGTAGTTGCTGCGTACTTCTACTATCACAACTACTTCCCATTCTGGCAAGTAGTTTCATTCGAGACGTTTAATGCTGGGATTCACCACACTCGGCCTGTTTTCCAATGGGGTGATCTGATCGGACCGCGATAGTAGGGTGCCGATGACGGGGACCCGGAAGGCTTGATGGTGAAGGGAGAGCCGTGATCGCTGAACTGAACAGACTCATGGAATTGATCGAGGACAGTCTGACCGACGACCTGGACGTGCCTGTCGTTGCC
>WNZI01000083.1 GCA_009728235.1 Vibrio cholerae
GTCTACCATCCTCGAACGGGACATCGCCGAGCCACTGCCCAGCATGAAGGTCGCCGTTTTGTTCGTGGACCTCGACCATTTCAAATCGGTCAATGACAGCCTCGGACACAACGCAGGGGATGAGCTACTGAACATCGTGGCGCGGCGGCTTTCCTCAGCCATCCGGGACACAGGGACCGTCGCTCGGTTCGCTGGAGACGAATTCGTCGTGATCGAGCAGGTCAGTGCTCTGTCCGATGCGACAGTACTGGCCCAGCGGCTGCTCGAAACAGTGAACAGGCCGATGATCATCGAGGGCCTGGAAGTGGTTTGCTCGGCCAGTATTGGTATTGCCCTCACCGATGACCAGGGTGCCGATGCCAATCTGCTGCTGCGGCGAGCTGATATTGCCATGTATCGGGCGAAAGCGCGGGGCCGCAACACCTGGGACGTCCACGACCCCTCCGAGTCCGATCCGGCAGTGAACCGAATGCGCCTCCTCGGAGAACTCCGCCACGGCATCGAGACCGGGCAGCTGCGCGTACACTACCAACCCCGCATAGACGTCGCGACGAGCATCATCAACGGCGTCGAAGCACTCGTCCGCTGGGAACACCCGGTACGAGGCCTCCTACAACCAATCGACTTCATCGACCTGGCCGAGGAATCCGGACTCATCCGTGACCTGGGAGCCTGGGTGCTTAATGAAGCCATCATGCAGGGCGCCCACTGGAGTACATCGACGGCGGTGCACACACCAATCGAAATCGCAGTGAACCTCTCCGCCCGCCAACTCATCGACCCACAACTCACCGGGATCGTCGAAGCCGCCCTCGCCCGGCACGACTTCGATCCTCATATGCTGACCCTGGAAATCACCGAAACTGCCCTCATTGACAACCCGGCGGTCGCACTCACGGTGCTCACCGCTCTCAAAGCACTAGGCGTAGGCCTGGCCATCGACGACTTCGGCACAGGCTACGCGAGCCTGACCTACCTCAAAGACTTCCCCATCGACGAACTCAAAATCGACCGGTCCTTCGTCAGCGGGCTCGGCAGCAACGACGGTGACAGCGCGATCGTCGCGAGCTGCATCCAGCTCGCCCACGCCGTAGGCATCAGAGCCGTCGCTGAAGGAGTCGAAACAGACAACCAACGCTCCACCCTGATCACCATGGGGTGCGACCTCGCACAGGGATACCACTACAGCAGACCCCTCAGCCCCGAACACCTCACCAACTGGATCACCCGCCACACCCGCGCCACACCCGAAAGCACGTTCACTGACGCCCAACCGATAACCGTCAGCAAAAACATTCACTAACAAGGGACTGTAAGAAAAACGGTGTGTGAGGTTCGGCTTGATCCGGAAGGAGATGGCCGTGGAGGACTTCACGACCGAAGTATCAGAGGCGATGATCGATCCTGTGACGGGAGAGATCATTGACCAGAAGGACCTCGCTGAGCGACTGCTCACGCAGGCCAGGGAGCAGGGTGTGAGCCTGGTCGGCCCCGGTGGGCTGTTGAACCAGCTGACCAAGAATGTCCTCGAAACCGCGCTGGAGGCGGAGCTGACCGAGCACCTCGGACACGAGCACGGGCAGACGCCGATCGCGGCGAACATGCGCAACGGGACACGGGCGAAGACGGTGCTGACGGAGATCGGTCGGGTTGAGATCGAGGTGCCGCGGGACCGGGGCGGGTCGTTCGAACCGGTGATCGTGCCCAAGCGGAAACGGCGCCTGGACGGTATCGACGAGATCGTCCTTTCGCTGTCGGCACGTGGGCTGACCACGGGTGAGATCGCCGCGCACTTCGAGGAGGTTTACGGGGCGAGAGTCTCCAAGGACACGATCTCGAGGATCACGGAGAGGGTCGCCGGTGAACTCGCGGAGTGGTCCTCCAGGCCGCTGGATCCGCTTTATCCGGTGTTGTTCGTTGATGCGATTGTGGTGAAGGTTCGGGATGGGCAGGTGCGGAACACCCCGTTCTACGCCTGTCTTGGGCGTCACCACGGATGGGGAACGTGACATCCTCGGGATCTGGGCTGGTGACGGCGCTGAGGGCGCCCGGTTCTGGTTGCAGGTCTTCTCCGAGCTGAAGAACCGGGGTGTCGAGGACGTGCTCATCGCGGTCTGTGACGGGCTCAAGGGCCTGCCGGAGGCGATTACGACGACGTGGCAGCGGACGGTCGTGCAGCAGTGCGTCGTGCACCTGATCCGCAACAGCTTCCGTTACGCGGGCCGGCAACACCGGGACGGGATCGTCAGGGCCCTCAAACCGGTTTATACGGCTCCGTCCGAGGCTGCGGCGAAGGACCGGTTCCAGGAGTTCACAGCTGAGTGGGGTCAGCGGTACCCGGCGATCGTGAAGCTCTGGGAATCCGCGTGGGCGGAATTCGTACCCTTCCTCGAATACGACGTGGAGATCCGCCGGGTCATCTGCACGACGAACGCGATCGAATCCATCAACGCCCGCTACCGCCGAGCGGTGCGGGCCAGGGGCCACTTCCCGAACGAGGCCGCGGCGCTGAAGTGTCTGTATCTGGTGACCCGGTCCCTTGACCCGACCGGCGGCGGCAGAGCACGCTGGGTGATCAGGTGGAAGCCGGCCCTGAACGCCTTTGCGATCACCTTCGCGAACCGGTTCGAGAGAACCAACCACTAATGAAATGCCGGACCCCACACACCGTTTATCGGACAGACCCTCAAAGGATCCTTTAACCGGACGAATTATTGATGTCCCGGCCGGTCGAGATGTTCCCAGCTGTGATTCGCAGCGGTAAGTGGCGTGTTTTTCGCAGCGCTTTATGGCTGAGTGACAGGTTCCGCAGGACCAGCTTTTTACGGGAACAACGTCGGCTGTGTAGTGGGCGAGGTGAGCGGAAGGGTGCGTTTGTTCGTGGGCGTCCGTGCATCCACAACTGATGCACCCGGGGGTTCTGGCGCTGGGTAGCCGTTTAGCTTGCGGGGATCAGTGTGGTGAACTGTGGGTTTGCGGTGAGGAAAGCTTGTGCGTGCGGGCAGTACGGCATGGCCTTGAGGCGGCGCTGGTGGGCGTTTAACAGAGCCTCCCGGATGAGGACCGACTCAAGTCCTCGGCCTCGGTAAGGCTCGGTCACCACCGTTTCCAGGAGTCGAATATGCCCTGCTCGCAGGTCGTATTTCACGTACCCGGACATCACTCCGTCATGAAAGAACTCGAACCGTGAACCCAGAGGATTGTCCCGAAACGTCTCACGTGGCGCACTGACGGGCGCGGTCGGTTCGGTTCGCTGGCGTGCACGGGCTTCCCGTTGTTCAAGCTCTTCAGCGACCATGGCGTAATCCTCCTGCGCCCCATAGGGCGGAAAGTCCGCCTCCAGGGACCTGTACAGCTGGTTGCACAGCACCCTGAGCTCACGGGTGGACACGTCAGAAAGGTCGCGGGATATCAGGGACTCGTCACTGTCCCACGTAGCCGGCAGAACAGCATCAACGGTTGGTGTCGGGAGCTCGATGGGCGCAAGCGGGGCGATAGTCATGACGAACACCTTCTCGAAAGTAGTCCCAGACCCCGGGCAGGGCCCTCACGTCAACCCTAAAGGAAAGCTTGCTTAGTGCCTAAAGCCAAGGAGCTAGTTACTGGAGTAGGAGGATGCCGGTTGTGGGCGGGGCCTGAAGGGGTCGAGGTCGATGGTCAGGCTCAGCGTGTGCTCGACCGGGTCCTGACAGGGGCGGTCGTGCATGAGGCGCAGCCACAGGAGGGCTTCGTGCTCATCGGTGAAGTACTGGGAGGGGTAGACGACGTGCTCGTATGGTGCGGACAGCATCCGGTCCATGGGGCTGCTGCCGAGCATCGCGGCGACCAGGATGTTCCGGGCGGAGGAGAACACCCTGCGGGCCGCCGGCGTTACATCGTCGACCATGCTGACATCGACTAGGACGGCGTACTGGCGGTGGTCGGTGAGTTCGAAGCTGTCGTGCAGGATCCTCAGGGCGTCTTGCTCCGTGATGGACATCGGGCGGGTCATGGACACGAAAACCGCACACCTGTCCAAACGTACGATCCTGTAGTCCTCGGCATTGGTAGTGGTTGCGCTGACGCTGGTCATAGGCTCTCCGGGGCAGAATGGGGCACGGACTTCATCCCTTTTCGATGCAACCCCTGCTCCGAGACCAGCCAGACCTTAAGGGGATTCCTCATCCTACCCACACGTAGGAGTGCCGGTTAGCGCCTCACGCCACACGCAGCGAAGGGTTGCAAGGGCCCGCGAGTTTCCTGCGGTACCCCTACAACCCTTCACCGGACTATCAGACCCTGCCCACTGCTAAACACCAATCCTCGAGTCCCTTCTAGTGGACCTTCTGCTAGGCCACGAGGGCCACACACCACCACGTGACGTGGCTCCCTTGCGCCAGGGTGCGATCTATGAGCGCTCCTTGAGTACTTAGGGGTGCCCGTCTATCACGCGCTCCCGCACGAGCCGACGAGCCACATCGTGGAGCTTCACATTCGTCCGATTGCTGGTGTCCTGCAGCATCGCGAACGCCACGTCCTCGACGACCCCGGATCGCTCCATCAATATCCCTTTGGCCTGACCGATGACATCCCTGCTCGCAAGAGCTTCGCCCAGCTGTTCAACCTTGTCGACCTCCTGGCGCAGGGCAGCCACAAGATCATCCACTCGCCGTCCTACCGGGTCTACATACCGCTCAGGACCCGACTCCGCGCTTTCTGCCATGGTGCCTTTTCGCTCTCCTCTTGATCGGTGTGGTTCATATGCCCACTAACCGACCACCAGAGACTAACCGACCAGGTCACGCATCCCAGCTGCCCGAGGCATCCGACGTCCGGCATCCGGCATCCGGCATCCGGCATCCGGCATCCGGCACATCACGATGCACCGAACCGGTCGATGGTGTTCTTCACCGCGCTACCCACCCATCGCTTGGGAAAGCATCGGCGTCTATTTGGAGTACACCCATGCCGGACGTCAGATGCTTTGGCGTAAACTGTCAGAATAGGATCATTTTTTTCGTTTGTGGACAGTAGTTGTCGCAGGTCTTAGAGTCAAAGCTGACAGATGAGGGGTATTTGGGTGACCGGGCAGCGAGTTGGCTACATCAGGGTGAGCAGTCTGGACCAGACGACGCTCCGTCAGCTCGATGGCGTAGCCGTCGATCGGAAGTACACCGATCATGCGTCGGGTAAGGACCAGAATCGGCCGGCCCTGGAGGACCTGCTCGATTTCGTCCGTGACGGCGACACCGTGGTTGTTCACTCGATGGACCGGCTCGCCCGCAACCTCGAGGACCTACGCGGCATCGTGCGACGACTGACCACCAAAGGCGTCCGGATCGAGTTCGTGCACGAGAAGCTCACGTTCACAGGGGACGACAATGCGATGGCGACCCTGCTGCTGAACGTCATGGGCGCATTCGCTGAGTTCGAACGCTCCCTGATCCGAGAACGCCAGCGAGAAGGAATAGCACTGGCGAAGGTGCGTGGCACCTACAAGGGACGTTCCCGGTCCCTGAGCCCAGAGAGGGCCACCGAACTGTGCGAAAAGGCCGCCGCCGGCGTGCCCAAAGCCGTACTGGCCCGTGAATACGGCATCAGCCGCGAAACCGTGTACGCCTACCTCCGCGCCGGATCCGGCCAGAAGCCCGAGACTGATCCTGACGGGGAAAGCGGGTTGCGCGCCCTCATCGAGAGTCTGCCCGCCGATACCAGGGCGACTCCTACAGTCACCCCCTACGACAGCCTGCTCTCTGCACCGGCTACGCCCCAGAACCCTTCACCTGGATGAGCCTGACTTCCTCTAGGTCACAGTGCAGGTAGGTGCTCCCTTAGGCAGACGGGTCGTCCAGGCGGTCATTTACCGTTGCGACTCACCGGTTGGTGCAGGAGAGTACGAGAACCAGATGCTCACACTCGCCTGCACGGAAGCCGGAATCCCGCGGCTTGCAGTGCAGAGAACTTCGAGAAACGACACGATCCTCAAGCTTCAAACACAAACGGTGAACGACCGGCTTACAGACGGCGGGTCAGGTGTCGAGGAAGTCCCACTCGCTACCCAGCACCCACCGTAGCGCGCTCATCTTCCCGTTCAGCATCCCAATCTCGAAGTCCGTGTACGGCCCGAGCTGCCCGGGCTTTGTATAGGTAGCCTCAACGCGCGCGCGGCCGGGGCCAGCGATGGCCTGGTGGCGCTCGAGCTCCTCTGCGTCCCCTTCCCGTTCGGCGCGGTAATCGTGCTGTAAGGACCGGTGGTACCAGATACGGTCAAACATCTCCGTCTCTGCGGCGAGAATCTCGTCCAGCCGCCGAGGCTCCTCTTGGAAGTCACTTTCCTCGAAGAGCTCCTCGATTTCCTCACCAAAGTGGTCGCGCAGGACTATGTCGAGGCCGTCCACACCGAGGGCGTATCGACTACCGGTTCCGTCGAATGCATCCGCTATGTCGTCATGTGGCTCCCGTCTATCGCCATTCGTCCGAGAAAAGTCGGTGTGGTTGGTGGTGATAAAGGCGTGCGGGTGCATCGTGAGATCCGCTCCCTGTGCGGCGGTCTGGTAAAGCTCGAATATGACGGCGTCGGCGATACTGTTCTTCCCGCTGTGGAATGGTGCGGCCTTTCTCAACCCACGCTCGATAACGCGGTTGGTCTCGACCTCCGATTGCTCGACTATCTGACCGGCAACGAGGAGCTCACGGATTTCGCGGAAGTTCCGGGTCGTCATCGCGCCGACGAGCGGGAGGTGCCGGCCGAGATTTTCGATGACCTCCACGGCGTGACCATCATCGTCGCTGCCGTAGGTCATGAGGTCATGGCGAATTTGTTTGAACCGAGCCGCAATGCTGGACGTCATGGCCGCCTGCACGCGGGCTTCGTTGCGGTCAAATTCCTCAATGACCACGGGTGGGACCAGCAGTTTCACCTCTCCCTGATGAATGAGCACCCGCAGCGCGACAATCCAGCGCTGCCCGTCTCGACGCTGCGCAAGGTCGAGACATGTAGAGGTATCGAAGAGGAGGTGCAGCACAAGGTCAGCCTATGGCAGCTGCACCGTAGGAGGAT
>WNZI01000084.1 GCA_009728235.1 Vibrio cholerae
CGGCTGCAGTCCGTGGTCGACGACGACGGCGCCGACGCGACAGCGCCCCGTGCGGGCCAGGTGCGCGGCCACGGCGGCGAGTGCCAGTGAGTCCGGTCCCCCGCTGCAGGCCACCAGGACCAACGGCAGATTTGCCGCACCGGCCCGCCCGACGGCGCCGGATCACCGGAGGGCAGGGCGGCCCCCGCAGGACCGGAGGCCTGGCGTCCGACCGGCGCGCGGTCCTGCCGCGGCAGCGGGTCAGGGTCAGGGTCAGCCACGACGCCTTCGAGGCAGGCCGCGAGGAGATTCCGTGCGGTCCCGACGGCGGGCAGGAGCCGCGGGCGCCTAGCCATGACGGCGCAGGCTCATCCTGTCGATCCACTCGTCGGCCGCGTGGATCTCGCGCTCCGTGGGCAGGTGGGACTCCGACTGCCAGACCGCGTTGAAGCCGTCCATCCCGGTCTGGCTGACGACCCGGCGGACGAACTTCGACCCGTCGCTGTACTGGCGCATCTTGGCGTCGAGGCCCATCAGCTGCCGGAGGACCTTCTCGAGCGGTCCCCGGGACTTCCCGCGGGCGTTGAAGCGGCGGCGGATGGTCTTGACCGACGGCACGATGCTTCCGTCCACGCCGTCCATGACGACGTTCGCGTGGCCCTCCAGGAGGCTCATGACCGCCGTGAGGTGGGAGAGGCGGGCCTTGTCATCCGGGTCCTGCAGGATGGACAGCACGCCGACGTCCTGCGACGGGACGCCGTCGGCCGTCGTCGCCCCTGCGCGCGACCGGGTCCGGGCGGCGGTGATGTTCCTCACCGCGGCGCCCAGGCGTTCCGAGAGCGAATCGGCCTTGTCCATCAGGCCCGACGTCAGCTGCCCGATCTCGCTGGTCATGTGGTCCTTCAGCCACGGAGCGGCCGCGAACTGGACCCGGTGCGTCTGCTCGTGCAGGCACACCCAGAGGCGGAAGTCGGACGGATCGACGTTGAGCTCCCGCTCGACGGAGATGATGTTGGGTGCCACGAGCATCAGGCGCCCGCCCTGCCCGTTGCGGGAGGGGACGAACGGATCGTACTGGCCGAGGACCTTGCTGGAGAGGAAGGCGAGGATGGCTCCGAGCTGCGCACCTGTGACCGTCCCACCGAGGGCCAGCGACGCGGACTTCAGGACGTCCGGCCGGGACGCGGCCAGCTGGTCCAGGGCCGGCTCCATCAGGGTGCGGAAGCTCCGGGCATTGGCCCTGGCCCAGGACGCGCGGTCGACGATCAGCAGTTCCGAGTCACGCAGGTCGCGTGCGGCGTCGAGCCTCGAGATGGCGTGGACGTGGCTCACCGAGGCGTCTGCCAGCCGGCGCATGTTCTCCACGGCACGGGCTATCTCGGCGGGTTGCATGGTGGGTCCGGCCGGCGTCAGGGACGCGGCGGTGGACGCCGCGAGATCCCAGTTGACCAGCTGCGGGCGGGGTGCGGCGGACTCGTTCATGCGCCTATTCGATCACATGCCGCTGACCGCCGCGCCCAGGCCGGGACGGCCGCGAGGGGCGAGGTACCCGCTACCGGCAGCCGCACCCCGCGAGGACGGCGGCCGCACGGTCCGCGGCCGCCCTCGCCTCGGAGGTCGTCCCGTCCAGCCCCGCGGCGAGGAAGGAGAACACCAGCAGGCGACCGTCGGCGGTGACCACGTGCCCGGTGAGCCCCGTGACGGCATTGAGCGTCCCCGTCTTGGCCCGTACCGTTCCCGCCCCGCCCGCCGCGGCGCCGGCGTCGGCGTCGGCGTCGGGCGTGAACCGGTCCGCCAGCGTGCCGGTCAGGCCCGCGATCGGCAGCGAGTCCGCGACCCCGGCGAGGCCCGGCTCCACCGACGTGGTGGTCCCGCGCAGGAGGATCGCGAGTTGCTCCGGCGACATGGCGTTGCGCACCGAGAGGCCCGCGGCGTCTCCGACCAGGAGTCCCTCCTCCGGTACGCCCAGCCGCAGCGCGGCGGCCGTGAGCGCCTCGGTCGCTCCACCGAAGGACGCGGGGCGACCGCTCTCGACCGCGGCGATCCGCGCGAGTGCTTCCGCGAGGTAGTTGTCGGAGATCTCCAGCATCCTGCGCACCTGCTCCCCGACGGGTGCCGATTCCACGGTCGCCACGGCAGCGGCGGTTCCAGGCGCTGCCTGCCGCTCCACCTCCGGGATGACGGTGATGCCACGCTCAGCCGCCGCCGAGCCGAGCGCCGTCGCGAAGATCCGGGCGGCATCGAGCGCGGCGTCCTGCGACCGCGGCCCGCCGGCCCGCCCCTCCTCGAGCCACGCCGAGTTGATGGCGAGGGCGTGAACCGGGGCGATCTCCCCTGCCTCGACGTCGCCGTCGGCCCAGGTCGGGTTCAGGGTCGCTCCGGCGAAGAAGGTGTCGTCGAGGTAGACGGCGTAGGGCCCGGAGGCCTCCGGCAGGGCGTCGGCCGTCTCCGCCGCGAGGGTGGCGAGGCCTGCGCGCCCGACGACGGAGTGGGGATCCGACGGGCCGGAGCCGAGGAGCACGTCCCCGCCTCCCCGGAGATACAGTGCGCCCGGCGCCGACTCCGTGGTGAGTACCGAGGTCACGAGTGTCCGCGTGGGCGGCACGTACGTCATGGCGGCGACGGCGGTGACGAGTTTGATGTTCGACGCCGGCGGCTGCAGGCGCGTCGCATCCCTCGCGTAGAGCACCCTGCCGTCGGCCGCATCGACGACCGTACCGGCGAACGTCCCTGCGCCGGGGAAGCCCAGTGCCGCATCCAGGTCCGCGCCGAGGACGGCAGGGTCCGGTGCGGGCGCGGTGGCCGGGAGCGGCCGGACGACGTCGGGGACCGCCACGGCGGTCGGCGGGACCTGCGCCGCGGGAGTGACCGGCGGAGGAGCCGGTGGTGCGGGGTTCATCGCGGCCACGACCCCGGGGACGAGGTGGATCGCCAGGGGCACGGCGACCGCAGCCATCGCCAGGACCAGCAGGAGGCCGGTCAGCAGGCGCAGGAGGCGGCTCATCGGATCCTTTCGCAAGAGGTGGAGGCGGAACCCCGAAAGAGGCGCGAAATGCCCGGGTACCGGCGGCCGACCGATATGTTAGGGCTGACGCTTTAACACTAGACCGGCGGTTCGCCCCTCTTCCGAAGGGCGCGTCGACGGCCGCCACCGGATCCCGACCACCCACAGGAGTTGCCATGAAGCTCGACGTCACCATCGAGATCCCGAGAGGGTCGCGCGTGAAGTACGAGATCGACCACGACACCCACCGGCTGCGCCTCGACCGCGTCCTGTTCACGGCGATGCAGTACCCCACGCACTACGGCTACTTCGAGAACACCCTCGGTGAGGACGGCGATCCACTGGACGCGCTGGTGCTGCTGCAGGATTTCGACCTCATCCCGGGCGTGCTCGTGGAGTCCCGCCCGATCGGTGTCTTCAACATGACGGACGACGGCGGCGGGGACGCCAAGGTGCTCTGCGTCCCCGTCGATCCCCGGTTCGACGACATCCAGGAACTGTCCGACGTCTCGGACTTCCTGCTCGACGAGATCAAGCACTTCTTCACCAAGTACAAGGATCTCGAGCCGGGCAAGTGGGTGGAGGCCGCGGACTGGGCGGGACGCGAGGAAGCGGAGGCAGAGATCGAGGCGTCCCTCAAGCGGTTCAAGGACGTCGGCGACGCGAGCGAGGAGGACGAGCCCCAGGGTCGCTCCGTCGACGTCGAGGCGAAGAACGCCACGGAGACGCCCGAGGGCCGCTGACCCGACCCGGCCTGTTCCGCGAGCTCCCGTTCCGCCTCCCCGGGTGGACGGGGGCTCGTGCTGTCAGCGAGCTTCCGCCGGCGGCTGGATACACTGGGGCCCCATGAGCCGGTATCCCGCAACGCAGCACGTCCCTCCCGTGGACAGGACCGTGGTGCGTCTCGGCACCGGTGCCGTTCTCCGGCGGGGTGGCGCCTGGCGGAGGACCGGCGCGGTCGCCGTCGACATCGTGGTCGGCGCCGTGCTGTGGGCCGTGGTCTACATCGCGATCGTGGTCGCGACCCTCGGCCTCGACGCCGGCTCGACAGGTCTCGGGCTGGGCGCCCTGGTCGGTGGATTCCTTGCAGCAGTGACCGTCTACGGGCTCTTCTACGGCCTGCAGCGGACGCTCGGCCAAGCCCTGTTCGGCCTCCGCACCGTCAGGACGGTGGACGGCCGACCCGTAGGGGCCTGGGCCGGTATCCGGCGGATGCTCGGAGCAGCTCTTCTCGTGCCGCTCGTCCCCATCCTGGTCATCGGGCTCGTCCTGAGCGCCAGTGCCTACACCGCGATCGACAAGCCGAAGCGCTACGCCGTCATCAGCACGAGGTAGGCCGGGTGCAGCCGAGCGGTGGCGCAGGGGGTTGGGCAGTTCTCCCCATCGCCGTGTCGCAGGTACACGGGTAAGGTCGGCCCGACGGACTTTCGACATTCGGCCAGGGGGTAGGCATGACGACGGTACTCGGCGCGAACCTGCAGGAACTGCAGTCGCTCGCGCAGCAGTTCTCGCAGTCGGCCGACCAGCTGCGTGTGATCCGGGCGACGCTCGCGCAGCGGGTCATCGACAACCAGGGGTGGCGAGGGCCCGATGCGGATCGCTTCAAGGGACAGTGGGGCAACAGCGACACCACCCTCGCTGTCGTGGCCGGCAGCCTGGAGACAGCGTCCACACGCCTCGTCGACGATGCCCGTGAGCAGGAACAGGCCAGTGATCAGGGCAACGGATCATCGGACGGTTCCGCCGGCCGTCCGGGGCCGGGTACCCCTATCGTTCCCGGCGGCGGCGGGACGGCGAACGGCGACGGCTGGCTCGACGACGTCTTCGCCGCAGGTGCCGTGGGGGCCGGCCTGTTCTCCAAGGGCAAGGACGCTTTCCAGTTGCTCCGCAACTCCGAGAACTTCCTGAGCACCAAGCGCATCGTCGACATCAGCAATGGTCTGCGCAATGCCGGCTGGGCCGACGACCTGGCGAATGCCGGCCGGTTCTCGCAGGTCACCCGCTTCCTCGGTCCCGCCCTCGCTCCTCTGGCGATCGCTGGTGGCATACATGACATCATCGACCCCGCGCACTCCGGGGCGATCGGCTTGGGCGACCGGCTGGCCGGTGGACTCAGCGTGATCGGTGGGGGCGGCACCCTGCTCATGGCCGCGGGACTGCTCAATCCCGTCGGCGCGGGGATCGTGGTGGGTGCGGGTCTCGCCGCCGGCGCCTGGGCGGCGGGCACGTACATCTATGACAACTGGGACGACATCTCGGAGTTCACCGGCAATGCCGTCGACGCCGTCGGAGATTTCGCCGCCGACTCCTACGACAGCGTGAGGGACACCGTGACGGACACCGTGGGTGACGTGGCGGAGGGTCTCGGTGACGTGGCGGACGGCGTCGGCGATTTCATGGATGACCCGATCGGATCACTTGGAGGACTGTTCTCTTGAGCACGCAGCAGATCGAATGGACCGCACGCGACATCGAGTGCGCGCGGAGCCTACTGGACGGCCCGGCCGAGGCAGGCAGGCTTCTTCCCGCCCTGACCGACGAGGAGATCGTGGCGCTCGACGGCGTCGAGCGGTCCCAGTTGGTCCCGCTCCCGTTCCTCGACAGGAATGACGGCGACAAGCGGCTGATGGCCACGGTGGCGCTGCGGGGGCTGCTGGCGAAGCAGATCGCCTACCCGACCGTGCAGGAGGGGCAGACCACCCCCGACGGTCTCGGCGCGATCGACGAGATCACGGGCATCCTGACCCTCCGGCGCACGGGTCAGCGCATCGTGTCCGGAGAACGCCGATCGGCTGCCGGTGTCCACTGGCTCTTCGGCTACGTCCACGGGGGGCGAGTGCTCGAGGAGCAGATCAGCGATGCCGGGGTCCACGCCTTCGAGGTCTATCCCGTGCAGGAGCTCGCGGACAGGCTGGCCCTCCTCGTCGATCCGCAGTCTGCAGCCGGTGCTGACGGTGCCGTCGACGTCGTTCCGGAAGCCCGGTTCGAGGCTCTCGCGCCCGAGATCTTCGGCGACTCACTGGCGGTCACCACCGTGGTGGCCGGAGGCACGGACCCGGGGTCGCAGGCCGCTCTCACGGTCTACGCTTCAGCCGACCGAGTGCGGACGCTCGACGCGGCCGCGCCACGCGACGGCGCGGACTACACGATCACCGAGGTGTCGGCGGACACCCTGCGAGGGCGCCTGGCCCGCGAGCTGGTCGGCGGCTGAGCGACGGCACGGCTGCTGAAAACAACGGATTCCGGTTGATACACGGACGGTTGCAGCCATACTGATGCCATGCACTACGTCCTGACGATCAACCAGCGCGACTCCCGCGAGGTGGGAGACCTCACGGGGGATCTCCTCAAGGCACTGCGCCTCCTCCCGACGGTCGTCCCGTTCCAGCGGTCGGTGGGCGACGAGGTACAGGGCGTGGTGGATTCGGCGACGACGGCCGTCGACGCCGCCCTGCGGGCCATCCGCTATCGCCGCTGGCACGTGGGGATCGGCGTCGGAGGACTGCTTCCGCCGGTCCCCGAGCGCCTGGTCGACGCCGAGGGCTACGGCCTCGTCTACGCCCGCCGGGCGGTGAACCGGGCACGGAAGACCGGGGAGCGGATCCCCCTCGCCGTGGAGGGACCCGACGGCGGGATAGCGGCGGAGGCGGAGGCCGTCCTGAG
>WNZI01000085.1 GCA_009728235.1 Vibrio cholerae
CGGAGGCTCGACCGGCGGAACCACGGGCGGCACAACAACCGGAGGCTCGACCGGCGGAACCACGGGCGGCACAACAACCGGAGGCTCAGTCGGCACCACAGCCAGGTTGACTGTCTCAAGAGAACTCGCGCAGGTCACCGTGGCGCCTCCTCCGTTTCCGGAGCCGATGCACTGGTTGATGGTTACGGGAAGAGCCGAGGAGATGGAGTTCAACCCGACAGTGCACTGCACTCGTGCTGTTCCTCCTCCGCCGTTGCCGGATTCGTTGCACTGGGTCACGGTGGCGTTGGTGGTCGAGCCGATCGGACTGCAGAGGACTGTGGGCTCAGTTCCTCCCCCTGTTCCGGCCTGGTTGCACTGGTTGATGGTGCCGGGGAAAGGAGTCGCGGTGCCAGTACCGGTCAGCGTATTGACTACTGTGACTCGGCATTCGACCGTGCCACCGCCGCCGTTGCCGGAGCCGTTGCACTGCTCGACCGATGTGACCAGGTCATCCGAAGGAGTCGTGCTCGTCGTGCAGGTGAAAGCCGCGTTCGCATCGCCGACACACGATTCGACGGTGACGACGGAGCTGCCGATGCCGGTTCCGACGTCCAGGGTGTTGGCTACGGTGACGGTGCAGATGATGCCTTTGCCTCCGACATTGGCGATTCCATCGCACTGGCTGACGCTGGAGGCGGCGGAGGCGGAAGAAACAGCGCCCAGCGTGCCTCCCGCCATGATCATCGAGAAGGCCAGCAGAAGCGCTGACACGAGGACGATGTAGCGGTGGCCGGGGAAGGAGAATGTGTTCCGTGGAGCGGAGTGGCGATGACGAGCCATGGTGCAATTCCTCGCTACGAGTCATGCGGCTGGAGCACGACATGGCGCGGTTCGACCGGGACCGGCGCCAGCGATCGGGAACTTCACACCGTCTTTGGTGGAAAGTCGTCCGAGGTGGCGGAACAGCTCCGCTGGTGCGACCGAGACTTGCCGCTCAGATGGTGGATGCCGTGGCACCCTGGCTGCTGTGTACCTTTCCCAGCGCAATATCGCCCGAGATCCGGGATCGAAGCGCGGAATGACTGAGGCAGCACTGCCGCCATTCCTTGGACTGGGAAAATCTCCGCGGAAGCAGGAGAAGATCTTCTCGGGTGAACCGAATCACCTGAAAGTAAGGCTACTTCTCGCCTCGTCGATGGCAATGGTTTCTGGTCGACCTGCGACTATCCTGCGCCAAGCCTGCCGTTCACAGGATTCTCCTGTGCCAACGCTGTCGGGCCGGGCAGCTCGGTCCACCCTCGTGCTGGGACTGCAGACGCCGTGAGGCGGAACCGGAGCGAGGTCCTGGCGGTTCCCACTCCCCCGGTGGATCACCAGGCGTGCCGCGACCGCGGCACCGCCGTCCCATGGGACGGTTGGACCACCCCACCCTGAGGGGACATCCGACCACGGAAGAACGGAGGACGCATGGATCTGGTGGACCAGGCAAACCGGCTGTATGCCCTTCCGCTCGACGAGTTCACCGCCGCCAGGAACGCTGCAGCCACGTCGGCCAGGAAGGAGGGCGACCGGGAGTTGGCGTCCGCCCTGCGCGCACTGCCGAAAGCGGCCTCGTCCGCCTGGCTCGTCAATGTGCTCGTCACCCGCCGCCGGGACGAGATCGAACAGGTCCTCGAACTCGGCGCCTCCCTGCGCGAAGCGCAGTCCGGCGTCGACCGGGCACACCTGCAGGCGCTCGGGCAGCAACGCCAGCGGCTCCTCTCAGCCGTGGCCCGTCAGTCACTGGAAGCGGCCGCTGAGTTGGGGCACGATGTCGGACCGGCCGCCCTGCCAGGTGTCGAGCAGACCCTGCGCGCCGCCCTCGCCGACCCTGCTGCTGCCGCTGCCGTCCTCACCGGGCGCCTCGTGCGCACGCTCGAGGCGAGTGGCTGGGACCCGGTGGACCTGACCGGAGCCGTCGGTGGTCCTTTCGAGCCACCCGGGACAGGACCGGTCGAGGATTCGGAGGACGATGCTCCCCCGGATCGGCACGACGGACCTCGTCCGGCAGGAGCGACGGTGGCAGCGCAGCGCCGCAAGCGGGCGGAGAACCGGCTGCAGGCGGCCGGGGAGGCGCGAAGGACGGCCGAGGACGCCGCCGCCGAGCTGCGCCAGCGCGCGAAGCGGCTCTCGGTCCAGCGGGACGGCCTGACGGCATCGATCGAGGACCTCCAGGAACGGCTCGATGCGCTGCGTCGTGAACTCGCCGACCTGGACGCCGCGCGGCGCTGCTCGGCCGGCAGGTCACCGGGGCCGAGGACGCAGTCGAACAAGCTCGGGAGGACGAGGAAGCGGCCCGCTCCACCCTCACGGACCTCGACGGCTGAGCGGCTGCACCGCGGGTTCCGACCGGCAACCCGAGCCGCGGCGTACAGTGGAACGGACATCAGGGGAACCACCTCAGCAGGCCGAGGACAGCACATGACCGAGCTGGACGTACTGAGCGACGTGAACGACGAGCTGTTCTCCCTCCTGACCGAGACCGACGGCATCCAGGAGTTCCTCGACGAATTCGCGGTCGTGGCTGCGAGGCGCCTCTCGACCCGGGGCGACGTCTCGTGCGCGGTCACCCTCATCCGACGGAAACGGGCCGGCACGCTGGCAGTGAGCGACGCCGTCGCCCGCCGTGCGGACGAGTTCCAGAACCGGTCCGGCGAGGGACCCTGCCTGGAGGCCGCGGAGACGGGCCGATCCGTCTACTGCAGCGACACCACCACCGACCCCCGCTGGCGCACCTACCTCAGCAGGCTCGACACCGCGCAGGTGCGGTCGATCCTCGGCGTGCCGATCGCCCTCGAAGGAAGCGGCTGGGCCTCCCTCAACGTCTACGCTTCCCTGCCGGAAGCCTTCCCTCCGGCGAGTATCAAGGCGGCGGTGGCGCTCGCCGAAGCGGCATCGTCATCGCTCCGGTTCGCCCTGCGGGCGGCGACGGCAGGGGACGAGCAGCACGACCTCGAAGCCGCCCTGGTGTCCCGCAAGACGATCAACACCGCCGTGGGCATCATCATGTTCCAGAACCGCTGTTCGCAGGCGGACGCGTTGGCCATCCTGCAGCGGGCGTCCAGCAGCAGGAACCTGAAACTCCGGCTGGTCGCCGAGCGCGTCGTGGAGTCCACCACCGCCTGATCCCGTGCCCGTCGGCTCTCAATCGAAATGAGTGGTCACCGGCGCATCGATCGTGCTGGTCAGGATCGTCGAGGCGAGGTCACGCAGCTTGATCCCCCGCGCACTGGATGCCGCTCGGAGGATGTCGATCGCACCCTCCTGGCTGCAGCGGTTCTGCGCCATGATCACCCCGGCGGCCAGGTCGATCGTGGTGCGGGACTCCATCGCCGCGGTGAGGTCCTCAGCCATCTCGGTGAGCCGCGCGACGCGGAGGGCGAGACCGAGTGGCGCTGATGCCTGCCGTGCGAAATGCTCGGCGAGATCGATCCTGTCCGCGGAGAACATCGCTGGACCGGACGAGTAGTAGTTGATGGACGCCCGCTCCGGCCCCTCCAGCGCGACGGGCACGTCCAGGCTCGAGCGGATGCCGTACTCGAGGGCGGCCGCGCGGTAGAGCGGCAAGGACACCTCGGAGGCGACATCCGGGGTGCTGACGGTTGCACCGGTTTCCGCCGCGCGAACGGACGGACCGTCGTGGTACCGGACCTGGACCTTCGCCAGGTGGCGGGCCGCGGCGCAGTTGCTCGCGATCGTGACCTTGGTGCGCGGCCGGAGCAGAGTGACACTCACCGAGACCGTCGTTCCGTCGGCGGACACGTCCGACACCGCTGCATCGACGAGGCCATCGAGGAAGTCTCCCAGGCCCGTACTGGCCACCAGGACGCCCTGAAGCAGGGCTTTCGTGCCGACACCGGGACCGACACCCGGATCTTCCTTCATGATGGTTGCCCCCCTGCCACCGAAGAACCTGCTGACACCTGCCATTCAGCCTATCGAGCGGACCACGGACGCGGAAGGGCAGCGCGGCGGCAGCGGAGTGCGGTCCCGAGGACTGCCCGGCGTCCTGGGACGAGTTGCTTCCGCCGGCACGGTTTCGCTATTCTGGACGGCGTCCAGCAGCGGGCGCCGCAGCTCGCCGGCTCGACCGGCTCCATCATCTTTCGAGGCTTACCGTGGATTCTGAGCCCAACCTCAACGAGCTGGCCGTCGTCTTCGGCCGGGTGCGTGGACTCCTCCTCACCGAAGAAACAGTGCAGCATGCCGTGGACCTACTCGCCGAAGCTGCCCGGAACCTGATCCCGGGAGCAACGGGCGCCGGCGTCTCCCTCATCCATCACGGCCGGCGCACGAGCACAGGGGCCACCGACGATCTCGTCCGGCGTGCCGACGAGCTCCAGTACGAGCTGTCCGAAGGGCCCTGCCTGGCTGCCTGGTCCACCGGGAAGCCGTGCGCACCGATGACACGACGGCGTCGGGACAGCAGTGGGACAGATGGGCGGCCGCAGCGGCCGCCATGTCGGTGCGTTCGTGCCAGAGTGTGCCGCTCATGCAGGGACGCACCAGGATCGGTGCCATGAAGGTCTACTCGACAGAGGCCAATGCCTTCGACGAGACGACCGAGTACGCCCTCACGCGCTTCGCGGTCCCGGCTGCGGCTCTGCTGAGCCACGTTCAGACCTCCGATACCCCGGCCCAGATCAGTTCGGAACTCTCGGCAGCGCTCCAGCTGCGGGACCGTGTGGGCATGGCCAAGGGAATCCTCATGGCGCAGCTGCGTATCGACGACCGCGCGGCGTTCCGGGAACTGGTCGCCAGGGCGGAACGGAGCGGGCGCTCGATCGCCGACGTGACGGCGGAACTGACGGGAACGGTCCCGCCGGCGCGCCTCTGACATGAGCTCGGGTGTCGCTGCAGTGCCTCGTGGTCAGCGGAGGCCTGCTGCAGGCCCGACGAGGCGGACGATGTTGCCCAGCAGTGCGGCGTTGAAGTCGACGCCGAGCTGGTTGGGGATGGTCACGAGCAGGGTGTCCGCGGCCTGTACCGCTGCATCGGCTGCGAGTTGCTCGGCGATGACATCCGGCGCCCCGATGTAACTCCGTCCGAAGCGTGACCGTGCACCGTCGAGGATGCCCACCTGGTCCGCGGATTCGCGCTGGGCACGGACCCCGAAGTAGTACTCGTCGGTCTCGCTGACGATCGGGATGATGCTGCGGCTGACGGAGACGCGTGGGGACCACGAGTGGCCCGCAGCAGCCCAGGCCTTCCGGAAGAGGTCGATCTGCTCGGCCTGCAACTCGTCGAAGGGCACCCCGGTGTCCTCGGTCAGCAGAGTAGAGCTCATCAGGTTCATGCCCTGCTCCCCCGCCCACTGGGCGGTCGCGCGGGTGCCCGACCCCCACCAGATGCGCTCGCTCAGCCCTGGTGAGAGCGGGTCGATGGGCAGCCTGGCCGTACTTCCGGTCATGCGCGGATTCGGTTCGGCGACGCCGTGCCCGGCGATCGCCCGCCGGAACAGAGCGGCCTTGTCGCGAGCCAGGTCCGCGTCGGTCGAGCCCTCCTCGGGCAGGTAGCCGAAGGTGCGGGATCCCTCGAGTGCCGTCTCCGGCGAGCCCCGGCTGATGCCGAGCTGCAGGCGGCGGTTGCTGATGAGGTCGGTGACAGCGGCTTCTTCGGCCATGTACAGGGGATTCTCGTAGCGCATGTCGATCACGCCGGTGCCGAGTTCGATGGTCTTCGTCCGGGCAGCCATCGCGGCCAGGAGGGGGAACGGGGCGGAGTACTGCGGTGCGAAGTGGTGGACGCGCATGTAGGCGCCGTCGACACCGAGTTCCTCCGCTGCCACGGCCAGTTCGACGGCCTGGACGAGAGCGTCCTGGGCTGTGCGGACGAGCGAGCCGTGCACGTCCTGGTAGTGGCCGAAAGACAGGAATCCGATGTTCTTCATACCGGGTGCAGCGCCACGGCTGCCCGTCCCATTCCCGCATGGAGGATACCCGCAGCTGCGGGTAGGACCGGGCCGGCTCCGGGAGGTGTTTCATGAGAACCGCTTCATGAAGTGCTCATCAGGGCCTCATGCGGGAACGACACACTGGAGGAACGACCATTCCGACCCACTGAAGGAAGTACTCCATGCGCATCGCCGTCCGACACCTGATCACCCTGACCGGTTCCCTCGCGGCGCTGGGTCTGGTCACCGGCTGCAGTGCCGGGGCCCCGGCGACCACCGGCACGCAGGACGCACCGGCCGCGACGCCGTCGGGCCCACCTGCGTCGACCGTGGCACCCACCGCGGCGACGTCGTCCGCGCCCTCCGCGGCGGCGTCGTCGTCCG
>WNZI01000086.1 GCA_009728235.1 Vibrio cholerae
GGCCCAAAGGCGGCTGGAAAACCGTCAGTGACCTTGAAATCGCTGTCGCTGAATACATTGACTGGTTCAACCATCGGCGCCTCCACGGCGAAATCGGGCTGATCCCACCGGTGGAGTTCGAGAACAACCATTGGGCGCACGAGTCCACGGAGGCCTACAGTCTTACCAACGTCCCCACCGGGGCCGGAAGCAAGTGAACCGAGCCTCCATCAAACCCGGGGCGATTCAGAGTTTCTGTTTGCGGACAATGCTTGGACATGCTTCCATAAAACAGCTTCGGACTCCTTGATAGTCGTTCCGCAAACAGCAAGCATGACGTCGTTCAATAGGTAGTGCAACGTCGATCCTTTGTGAAGCAGGAGGTGCACTATCTTCTCATTGTGAGCATTTGCTGCCGCACGAAGGTGCTCTTGAGCCTTGATCTCACAGGCCATAGCCGAGAGGATGATGGCGCGGTTGCGATCGGGTTGGTCGGTGCCCTCGGTCAGATGCCAAGCGTCCGCTAGGAGTGCTTGCGATGTTGGAACAACTAGCCCTTCCTGGACACCAGCCATCACCGCATCTAGGTGAGATTTACCAATCCGAAGACGCGAGGAAATGAACGTACGGCTTGTTGCAGGGCCAACCCCGGCGATGCCTTCACCTGAGTCGGCGTAGTAGACGCCACCCCTTCCGTACTGCCTTGGAGCATCCGCGCTGAGCCCCAACCAGGGTTGGCGGCTTAACGCGCGGACCCATTCGAGGAAACGCCTCATCGCCGCTTCTGCACTACTTCTACCCCGTTCGTACGCCTGCTGTAGCGTCGCGCCAAAGGCGCCCTCGAAGGGGTTTAGCGGCGGATTCGGCGGGAGGTCGGCCTCGAACGCAACGGCTATCATGACGATTCTCACTGCGATGGTTCGACTGTCCCATCCGGGCTCATCGTAGACACTCGACACAGGAAATGCCGATGGTGTCGGCAAGAGGTCCGCCTCCCAGTCCCTCGCCGTAAATTCATCCTGCTCATTGGGAAAATTGATGAGAACGGTGTCGCCGTTACTCTCGAATCGATTACTCCAACCCATCAAGCTCGGGTCTACCCACAGATCATTGACGACGTAGCGAATCCTAACTTCGAGATTGGTCATGGTTCAGTGAATCAGCAAAGGCAGGGGTCCGCCGCGGTCTGCGACAAGAGTCGGTAGAAGTGGCTGCAGCCGAACATCACACTCTCGTTGAACGCGCCATCTCAACTAGTGCAGAGAATCCTGGCGCCGGCCTTCGGGTCCTTGGACCAGACTAGGACGAGTCCCCACCGAGCTATCTCGAGGCGGCGCACCAGCTCACCCTCGCGCAGCTGCTCGGACACGAACGGGATCCCCTGCATCGGGGCAACGTTCCACGAAGGCTTCAGCTCATCCTGAAACGTCTCGTCAACGCTGAAAGCGTCCCGGATAGCGGCCCTGTTTCCTGCGATCACGAAGCGTCCACACATGGTTCTGATTGTGCCTCAGCTATCGCCCGGCCAACGGATTCGCCCTCATACTAATGAGAACCCGTAAGCGCCACCCAATAGACCTATGTACAGCTCTATTGACTGGTGCTAAGTTGCATACATGGCTTCAATTTTCCAATACGAGACGATCTACCAAGCGCTACGGGCAAGGATCGAAGCGGGTGAGTTTACCGTCGGGGACCAGCTCCCCTCCATCGCTGCCCTACAGGATGAGTACGGAGTGAAGAGCCTCGGTACTATCCGAGCGGCACATCAGATGCTCATCGAGGATGGCCTGGTGCGCTCCGAACAGGGACGCGGCGTCTTCGTGACTTCCACCGAGTCCTCTCGGGGTCTGAGCGTTGATGACACTCTCGCAGCGGCTATCGAGCAGCTGCAGCGCGTGCAGCGTGCGGTAAAGGCTCAGCGCATCCGCCGAGTAACCATCGACCTCAACGACCCAGAACACCGCCACGCCTACGGGCTCCTCACCGACACCCTGCGTGAGGAAGCTGCAAGGAGACGTGAGGACGCCGAAGACGGCAATTCTTTCGACGCCGAGACCTCTCTCGAGGTTGCACAGGACGCCGACTGGATCGTCGGCCTGGTTGAGGCAGCCCTCGAGAACACCGAAGGGCTCAGCTGACACCAAGTGGTTCGCCTCCTGACCACATGGGCACGGCACGAGCTCCCCACGCTCCGCTGCTCGTCCCGCACACATATGGACAGCAGGGACCAAGGGCCCACCTGCGCACAACCACCTGCGTCACCGACACGGGTAGCTCACCTCGAGCGAGCGGTGGCCGTGCACAGCCTCCATGGGTGCGAGCTGGGACTAGGGCAGGGACACCGATCAGGGTTTGATTGTCGGCGCTGCCTCGTACTGTCCGGACGTGGGTGAGAACAAAAAGCATGCCGCCTACTACGCGAAGCGGATGGACGAGCGGATAGAGGAGTTCGTCATGCGCGAGGAACTGATCATGCTCACGGCGGCCGAGCTCGACGTCGAAAACTGCCGACCCACTGACTTCTCGGAGCCTCGCCGGGTGTACGCGTGGGTCCGCTACCCCTCCAAAGCCATCCGGGTCCAGGCACACGCGATCGCCTACACACGCACTGCGGTGAAGATCCGGTTCCTCGAACCGCTCATAAAGATTCAGCGTGAGGGCTGGGTGTGGCTGAACGCTGTTACGCCGGCCGACCCCGCAGAGTCTGCTGACGGAAGCTAATCCGGACCCTGTGGGGGGTCTCTACTCCGCTGCCTGGGGCGAGGCGTCGACGTCGCCGCGGGCGATGTCGACGCGGGCCTTGGCGTAGGCGGCGCTGATGTAGTCCTCGAGCTTGGCGCGTTCAATGCGCCACTGGCCGCGCCCGCCAATTTGGATGGCCGGCAAATCCCCTGAGGCGATGAGTCCTCGGACGGTGTTGTGCTTGGTGTTCAGCTCGTCGGCTACCTGCTGCAAAGTCAGGAACCGCAGCGGCGTGGGCTGCTCCCCGTCCTGAGGTTGGTCTGTCATGTACCCAGCATTCCAGCCACCAAACGCTGCGCCGCTGATCGACGCCGGATCGACGCCTTAAATGGGTGGAGACGGAACCACACCACATGGCTCCGTCTCCGGTTTTCCCTCGTGACAAGGAAATCTGTTAGCTCCACTGACAGGGAGCCTCGTCTGCACTGTAGCCCGCGTCGGGCGTGGGCGCGCGCGTTGCACGCTACAGCGCTATTAAGTGGCTTTGGGGTGTGACATACCCTCGCTGGTAGTCAGGTGCAGTAGAGCGCCTACTCGAGGTAGCGGCTCCACGTGTCTAGCAGTGGGCAGGAGCCGCTGAGGGGCGGCAGGAACGCTGTGCGATGCACGTGTCCTGCCGCCCGCCTCATTCCCCTACCTGGCCGGCTCGCTCAGCTGGGTCGTCTTGTCCTGCGTGCAGGTCTTGGGGTCCTTCATCGCGTGCTCGGTGATGAGGGATTCGACCTCGCTGAGCGTGTATCCCCACTCTTCGAGCTGGAAGAGGTAGTAGGCGGCCTGGGGGCCGGGGCGTCGCCATGATTCGCGGCTGAGGTCCGCCTCGTGGGCGGCGAGCATCATCGCCAGGACCGCCTTGTCGGGGTTCATGGTCGGCTTCTCGACCAGTGCCCGGTATGCCCGGTAGTCGGGGTCGGTGACGCCTGCGAGGCCGGCGGCGAGTTCGTGCTTCTGCGCGGTCGCTCGGGCGATGGAGTTGCCGTAGTTCGCCAGCGTCGTGGCCGTGAACTGCGCCCATCCCTTCGGCGGGGTCTTCCTCCCCAGCAGGGTTGTCAGCCAGCCCTGCCGAACCTCGGTCGCGGCGTCCCACTTCTTGTTGTTCTGGATCACCGTGCGGCGTTCCTCCTTCTGCGCGTCCGTCATCGGCCCGGACTGACCCGCTGTGGAGCTCATGCCGAGCCCTTCGCGGATCGTGAAGCCGTGGTCCCGGAAGTTCGCGACCACCGGGGTCACCTGAACCTCGCCCCGGTAGGTCGAGCTGACAACCACGGCATTCGCGTCATCCTTCGTCGCTTTCTCGCCGTCTGCCCGCAGGAGCATGTGGGGGTGCTGGTGCTCCGGCATCCCGTACCCGGCACCGTCGACGACGGTGTTGCCGAGGGCTTCCTGCTCAGCCTTCGCGGTGGCGATGAGGCGGGCGGTGGCACGTTCCTGGCGGAGGTAGGCGACCTGGTGGTCGAACTGCTCGGGCTGCACCTCGAGGATGTGCTGCAGGCGCTTCACGGTCAGCTCCTCGTCGCTGAACTCCTCGAGCGCCGCTGACTGCTCCAACGTCCATCCGGCGGTGAGTGCTTCGGTGGCGGTGGTGTTGGCGCGGACCTTCAGCGCGGTTTCGACGGTGGTCTTCTTCGTGCCGGTCTTCTTGGCGATCTGCGCGGCCGTAATGCCCATCAGGGACAGCTGGTGGAACGCTTCGGTGCGGTCCCGGTCGTTCAGGACCAGGCTCTGGTCGTTCTCGACCATCTGCTGCACCAACCGGTCAGCTTCCGTGAGTGAGGCGACGACGTACACGGGCATGATCGGTTGTGCGGTTTCGACGGCCGCCAGGGTACGCCGCTGCCCGTACAGGACGTGCACACCGGCCTCGGTGCGGTGAGCGACGACGGGCTGGAGGACGCCGTGCTGCTTGATGGAGGCCAGGAACTCAGGATCGAGGCGGACATCGGCTCGGACGTTGGCGTCGATGGTGAGCTGGGTCGGGTCGAGGTGCTCGAGGACAGCTGTGGTGCTGGTCTGGGTGTTCATAGTTATTGCTCCTTCGGTCACGAGGTGGGGAGAGAGCCTGTGGTGATCCAGCTGGTCTTAGCCCTTCCCCCATTGTTTTTTGCCTGCTGGCGAGCTCGCTCGCTCGTCCCCGACGGAGCACTGTTCAACCCGAAGGGGCAGGGGCCTGCCAGAAACCTCTCAAGGAAATAAGCGACGCAGGAGCGCCGTAGAGGTTTGTGGCCGGCCCCACTCGGCGCAGCCGATTGACGCTGTGGAGCGGGGGCGCACAATCCGCCAGGACAGCAGACAAAAACACCCGGCTCGGCTGCGACGAAGGAGCAGCCTGGCCGGAACAGCCCGGAGCGAAGCGAAGGACCATAGCCCTGCTCGGAGCGCCAGCGGAAACAGGGAAGCACTACAGGTGAGACACACGCTCCCGCCGGCCCTACCGGTAATGGTTGACTGAGTAAGTTGCAGGTCCGCTGAGACCTCGCCAGTAGGATCAGGCCACAAGCATGGTTACTTCTCTGAACGAGGGCTTATGGCCGTCCTGCCTCTGTTCCTTTGAGTGGAGGAATCAGCCACAGATGAGTGGGGGTGTGCTCTTGCAGGGATTAGCTTTCACCTTCTTCGGTCGCTATTCCTGCTCTTCGGATTGGGAGCTGCTGTCTTCCGATCTCCCATTTCCAAGGGCCACCAGGCGTGGATGGAGCTGTTCGCCGGCCGGCGAGGTCGTGAAGCGGCCGAAGCGATCGGTGAAAGGACCTGGCTGGCGTGCGGAGTGATGCTCGGGCTTGTCGGTCTTGCGCTCCTGTTCGGCGGTTTGAAGCTTCTCCTGCGCCATTGAGATAGCGTCCACACACGCCACCGTTCTACCCCGTCTTTCGCCACAGAGTCCCTGCCATGGTGAACTTAGGCTCCGCTGCGCCGACCTGTTTGGATGCCTCCTCGCAGGTTAGCGCAGTGCCGACGCCACAGGCTCTGCTTGCTCAGGTTCGGTGGGCGTGCTCGGGGCAGTAGTAGCGGCCGACGTCGACGGTGATCGTCCTGTACAGCCAGCCCTCGGGTAGGGGTCGTCCCTCGTCTTGGAGCCTGGTTGTGGCGCGGCAGACACAGCACTGTGCCAGGGCCGGGGTACTCATCAGGTCACACCTCCGCATCGAAGCTATCTGGGGAGCGCTCCACCCAGTAGAACTAGGGCGTGTCTGACAATCGTTTGGACCACGCGAGCACCGCCTTCAGGATCACCGCGGCCCGGTAGACGATCGCGTACTTGTCA
>WNZI01000087.1 GCA_009728235.1 Vibrio cholerae
CACCGGCCGCCACGCCAGCTGCGCCACCGGCCCCCCAGCGAGCCCTCCACGGATACCGCCGCCCTCTCCGTCCGCCCGCCCGACAGCGAGGCTGCCCGCCGCGCCGCTGCCCGCGACCAGGCCGCAGCCGCGAAGCCTGCCCTCGCCCGGTTCCTGCAGGTCGTCGTCGCCCTGTTCTTCCCCGTGATCGTGCTGGCCGCCGCCATACGTGCCGTCGCGACGTCGTCGTTCCTGTGGCTCGAGTACCACCGCCCGGGATTCCCTGCGGACCAGTACGGCTTCTCGCTGGACGACCGCATGACGTACGGCTCCTACGCTCTCGACTACGTCCTGAACTTCGCGCCTCCCCGCTACCTCGGGGGTCTCGTCACGCCCGAGGGGGAGCCCCTGTTCCTGGAATCGGAGGTGGGGCACATGGCGGACGTGAAGGGCGTCCTGGGACTGTCCTTCTTCATCGCCCTGGTGCTCTTCGTCCTGGCGGTGCTCGCGTGCGCCTACCTCGCGCGACGGTACAAGGGCGGCGTCCGGCGGGCCCTGTTCGCAGGAGCGGCACTGACCCTGGTCGGCGCGGCGGTCCTCACGGTCCTCGCGGTCCTGGCCTGGGAGACGTTCTTCACGCAGGTCCATGCCCTGTTCTTCGCCGACGGGACCTGGACCTTCCGCGTCGACGACACCCTGATCAGGCTGTTCCCCGAGCAGTTCTGGACCGACTCGGCCATCGCGGTCGCGGTGCTGGTCCTCGGCGCGACCATCCTCACGCTGGTCCTCACCTGGCCCACCGCGGCGCGGCGCGAGCGGTCGCCCGGGCCCAGGCCGCAGCGCAGGCACGCTACCGCGACGCCGTCGAGTCCTAGCGCCCCGCCTGCGTGTACAGCTCGTCGACCGCATCCCCATGGTCCGCGACGACGGCGGCCCGCTTCAGCTTGAGGGTGGGCGTCAGGTGACCGGACTCGACGGTGAATTCCGTGTCCAGCACCGTGAAGCGCCGGATCTGCTCGGCCCGGGACACCGTGGCGTTGGCGGCGTCGACGGCGGACTGCAGCTCGGCCAGGACCTCGGGATCCGTCGCGGCCTCCCGGATGGTCAGACCGGCCCTGCCGTGCGCTGAGGCCCACTGCGCGAGGGACTCGCCGTCGAGGCTGATCAGCGCGCCGATGAAGGGCCTGCCCTCACCGACGACGACGGCCTGGGAGACGAGAGAGCTCTCCCGCACCTTCTCCTCGAGTGGACCGGGCGCCACGTTCTTGCCGCCGGCGGTGACGAGCAGGTCCTTCGTGCGGCCCGTGATGGTCAGGAAGCCGTCCTCGTCGAGCGAGCCGAGATCACCCGTGCGGAAGTACCCGTCCGCCGTGAAGGCCTCCGCCGTCGCGGCGTCGTTGCGGTAGTAGCCCGCGAAGATCCCGGCTCCCTTGACCTGCACCCCGCCGTCATCGTCGATCCGGACACTCGTGCCCGGCATCGGGACGCCGACCGTACCGACGCGCGTCAGGCCCACCGTGTTGACGGTGCAGGGAGCCGTGCTCTCGGTGAGGCCGTAGCCCTCCTGGATCATGATGCCCGCGCCGCGGAAGAAATGAGCCAGGTGCTCGCTGAGGGGGCTCGCACCCGAGACGGTGTAGGTGGCCTCGCCGCCGAACACGGCGCGCAGCCTCGGATAGACGATTCGGTCGAAGACCGCATGGGAGGCATGTAGGACCGGGCCGGGTCCGCGCCCGCCGCGCCCGCGGGCGTCCACGGCCCGGGAGTAGGCGACGGCGGTACGCTCGGCGGCGGCGAACAGCCGGCCCTTCCCGGACTCCGCTGCGCGCTGCGCCGCGGTCGCGTGGATCTTCTCGAAGATCCGGGGGACGGCCAGGAGGAACGTCGGCCGGAAGGTCGTCAGGTCCTCGAGCAGTTGCGCGGCGGAGCCGGAGTGCGCGAGCTTGATGCCGCCGGCGAAGCAGACCACCTGCACGGCACGCGCCAGGACGTGGGCGAGGGGCAGGAACATGAGGGTCCGCGCGTTGTCCTGGCGCAGGAACTCGGGCAGGAAGTCCAGGGTGTTCACGGCGAACAGCGCGAAGTTGCCGTGGGTGATGACGCAGCCCTTGGGTCGGCCCGTGGTCCCCGAGGTGTAGACGATGGACGCGGCGTCGGCGAGCCCGCGGGAGGAGCGGGCGGCCTCGACGACGGCGTCCGGAACGGCGGCACCGGCGACGGTCAGGGAGGCGATCGAGGCTGCTTCGGGCAATTCATCCGTCAGCCGCACCACCGTGGTGGTGTCCGTCCTGCCGGTGCGCGCGGCGGCGTCGAGCACCACCTCCGCCTTGTGCTGGTCCTCGACGAACACGACGGCGGGCTGCGCGTCCTCGAGGATCCAGGCGACCTGGTAGGCCGAGGAGGTCTCGTAGATGGGTACCGTGACGGCGCCGGCGAACCAGATGGCGACGTCGGCGAGCGTCCACTCGTAGCGGGTCTTCGACATCACCGCGACCGCGTCACCGGGCCGGACGCCCTGATGGATGAGTCCCTTGGCCAGTGCGGTGACCTGTCGCAGGAAGTCCGCGGCCGGGACGTCCCGCCACCGGCCGTCCGCACGGACCGCGTAGAGCGGGCGGGAGGGATCGGCGTCGTGCGTGCTCAGGAGGAGGTCGGTGGTGTTGCTGGTCGACGGGAGGTCGACCAGGAGTTCCGTGATGGCTTCGCGCACCAGTGCTCGCTTTCGGTCCTTAGGTGGGCGCAGCGGCCTCAGATCCAGCTCGGCAACCACATGCGCATGCGCCACTGGTCGTAGGGGATGACCTCTGCTGTCCAGATGGGGAGGAAGTACGCCGACAGTGCCACGGCAGCAGCCAGGAAGATCCCCACGAGCACGATACCGCGTCGGCGCCGGGCGCGGTCGGCGTTCTGTCCGCCCAGCACCAGGCCCAGGCAGTAGACGAGCGACAGCACGAGGAACGGTTCGAACGCGACGGCGTAGAAGTAGAAGGTGGTGCGCTCGGGATACAGGAACCACGGCAGGTACCCGGCGGCGACGCCGGTGAGGATGGCTGCCGCGCGCCAGTCCCGCCTGCCGAGCCAGAAGAACAGGAGCACGACGAGGGACAGCGCCGCACTCCACCAGATGAGCGGGTTGCCGAGCACCGTCACGGCCTGCGAGCAGGCGTCGGCTCCGCAGCCGCCCGGCTTCTCGTAGAAGAACGACGTCGGCCTGCCGACGACGAGCCACGACCACGCGCTCGCCTCGTAAGGGTGGTCCGAGCCGAGGCCCTGGTGGAAGGTGTACGCGCTGCGGTGGTACTCCGCGAGGGATCTCAGCGCATCGGGTAGCCAGCCCCACTGCTCCGACGGGTTGCGCTCCGCCCAGGTGCGGTCGTAGGCGTCTTCCGACAGGAACCAGCCCGTCCAGGACGCGAGGTAGGTCAGCAGCGCCACGGGCACGATGCTCACGAACGCGAGCAGCCCGTCCTTCAGAGCTCCACCGACCACCCAGTGGTGCACGCCGGCGATCCGTCGGGCGCTCATGTCCCAGACGACCGTCATCAGGCCGAAGGCGCGATGAACGGCAGGGCCGACCACTTGGTGCCGAGCGCCAGCCCGAGGCAGATCCCGGCCACGAACCGCCACGGCCGGAAGCCCAGGAGAGGGCCGTAGGAGAGCTGGAGGCGCGATGGTATGCCGTCGTCGCCCCGTCCCGCCAGGGCGGAGAGCCGGCGGGCCAGGCGCCGTCGGCCGTCGTCGCGATCCAGGAGCAGGGCCGCGAAGGCGGCGAGGAGCCAGAAGCTCAGGAAGATGTCGAGCAGCGAGGTGCGCGATTCGACGAGGTGGTGGCCGTCGACGGCCAGCAGCAGCCCGGCTGCGGCACCGAGCAGCGGCGAGCCGAACATCCGCTGGGCGACGACGGCGAGCAGGAGCACGGACAGCGTACCGACGGCGGCCGCCGAGAAGCGCCAGCCGAAGGCGTTGTCGGAGCCGAACAGCAGCATCCCGAAGGCGATCATCCATTTACCGACCGGAGGATGCACCACGTAGTTGGGGGCGTCGAGCAGGACGTCGGGGTTGCCGGCATTGAAGGACTCGTTCGCGTTCTCCGGCCATTCGCGCTCGTACCCGGACTGCAGCATCGAGTAGGCGTCCTTGACGTAGTACGTCTCGTCGAACACGAGCGAACCGGGTTCACCGAGCCGCACGAAGCGCAGGATGCCGCCGAGCAGTGCCATGGCCAGGGGCAGGATCCAGAGGAGCGCGCCGCCTGCGGGAGCCGGGCCCAGGAGCCGGGCGGTGAGCGCTGCCCGGGTGTAGGCGACCCGCGCGGGGAGGACCCAGGAGCCGCCGTGCTGCGGGGTGTCCTGCTGGGGACGGACGGCGGTGGTGCTCACACCGTCATGCTACCGGCGGTGCCCTGAGCTCCCCGGCAGGCGGTGCGCCACGGGCCGGGCCGGCTGCACCCGCCACGGAGGGCGAGGGCTACGCTGGTCCGGTGAGCCAGCCATACGAGACAGAGCCCGACAGCACCGACGAGGACGCCGACGGGAGCGCCGACGAGGCGACGGACACCGACCCCGAGGCCGGCGGAACGACCGGAGCCCGCACGCCGATCACCGCCTACCGGGGGACCGCGGGGGACGGCAGCGGTCGGGGGCGCATCGTGCTGGCGGCGACGCCGATCGGCAACATGGGGGACGCGACGGAGAGGCTGATCGGTCTGCTGCACGCGGCGGACGTCGTTGCGGCGGAGGACACCCGCCGCCTCCACCGGCTCGTCCAGGCGCTGGGCATCACCGTGACGGGCAGGGTGATCAGCTACCACGAACACAACGAGGCCGAGCGCACGCCCGAGCTCCTCGAACTGGTCCGGACGGGCGCCACGCTGCTCATGGTCACCGATGCCGGCATGCCGTCCGTCTCGGACCCCGGGTACCGGCTCGTCGAGGCGGCTGTCGCCGAGGGGCTCGACCTCACGGTCGTCCCGGGGCTCGGCCGTCCTGGCCGCGCTGGCCCTCTCGGGTCTGCCCACCGACCGGTTCTGCTTCGAGGGATTCCTCCCGCGGAAGGCCGGCGTCCGGACCGGGCGCCTCGCCGACCTCGCCTCCGAGCGCCGCACCATGGTGTTCTTCGAGGCACCGCACCGCCTCGAGGCGATGTTGCGCTCGCTGCAGCAGGCGTTCGGGTCGGAGCGCCCCGCCGCGGTGGCCCGTGAGCTGACCAAGGTCCACGAGCAGGTGATCCGCGGGCCCCTCCTCGATCTGCTGCAGTGGGCGCAGGAGGTCGAGGTGCGGGGGGAGATCGCCGTCGTCGTCGCGGGTGCCCCCGAGGCCGCACCCACGCGGCCGGAGGACCACGTGGCGCAGGTCAACGGCCTGATGGAGGGCGGCATGCGGCTCAAGGACGCCGTGGCCGCCGTGGCCGCGCAGAGCAGCGTCAGCAAGCGGGAACTCTACGCCGCGGTGATCGCCGCCCGCTGACCAGCGCCTGTGCACTCGTCCAAAGGACGCGCCATGGCGCCGTGCAACCTTTACTGGACACCCGTTCACGGGCGGGTCTAGCGTGAGCGGGAATGTCATGCCCGGGACGCGCCCGGGATCTTCGCGAAGGAGCACGGAATGGCTGTCACCGCCGACCAGGAGAAGGCTGTACTCGACAAGGTGCCCACCGGGCTCTTCATCGACGGGCAGTGGCGTGCGTCGTCGTCGGGCGCCACGTTCGACGTCGAGGATCCCGCAACCGGCCGTACCCTGCTGACGCTCGCCGACGCCACGCCGGAGGACGGGATGGCCG
>WNZI01000088.1 GCA_009728235.1 Vibrio cholerae
TCCTGTTGTTTGAGAACTCAATAGTGTGCCAAGTTTGTTGATACCGATTGTTTTTTGATTGGTTGAATTTGCTGGTTGCCGCTTTTTTGTGGTGGCTGGTTTTTTTGGCTGGTTTCGAATTTTGTGCAGCAGTGTTGCCCGTTTTCCCGGGTTTCGTTGTTGTGTCTGTATATACATTTACGGAGAGTTTGATCCTGGCTCAGGATGAACGCTGGCGGCGTGCTTAACACATGCAAGTCGAACGATGAACCTCACTTGTGGGGGGATTAGTGGCGAACGGGTGAGTAACACGTGAGTAACCTGCCCTTGACTCTGGGATAAGCCTGGGAAACCGGGTCTAATACTGGATACGACCTTCTGGCGCATGCCATGTTGGTGGAAAGCTTTTGTGGTTTTGGATGGACTCGCGGCCTATCAGCTTGTTGGTGGGGTAATGGCCTACCAAGGCGACGACGGGTAGCCGGCCTGAGAGGGTGACCGGCCACACTGGGACTGAGACACGGCCCAGACTCCTACGGGAGGCAGCAGTGGGGAATATTGCACAATGGGCGCAAGCCTGATGCAGCGACGCCGCGTGAGGGATGAAGGCCTTCGGGTTGTAAACCTCTTTCAGTAGGGAAGAAGCTGGTCCTTCGGGGTTGGTGACGGTACCTGCAGAAGAAGCGCCGGCTAACTACGTGCCAGCAGCCGCGGTAATACGTAGGGCGCAAGCGTTATCCGGAATTATTGGGCGTAAAGAGCTCGTAGGCGGTTTGTCGCGTCTGCCGTGAAAGTCCGGGGCTTAACTCCGGATCTGCGGTGGGTACGGGCAGACTAGAGTGCAGTAGGGGAGACTGGAATTCCTGGTGTAGCGGTGAAATGCGCAGATATCAGGAGGAACACCGATGGCGAAGGCAGGTCTCTGGGCTGTAACTGACGCTGAGGAGCGAAAGCATGGGGAGCGAACAGGATTAGATACCCTGGTAGTCCATGCCGTAAACGTTGGGCACTAGGTGTGGGGGACATTCCACGTTTTCCGCGCCGTAGCTAACGCATTAAGTGCCCCGCCTGGGGAGTACGGCCGCAAGGCTAAAACTCAAAGGAATTGACGGGGGCCCGCACAAGCGGCGGAGCATGCGGATTAATTCGATGCAACGCGAAGAACCTTACCAAGGCTTGACATGAACCGGAATGATGCAGAGATGTGTCAGCCACTTGTGGCCGGTTTACAGGTGGTGCATGGTTGTCGTCAGCTCGTGTCGTGAGATGTTGGGTTAAGTCCCGCAACGAGCGCAACCCTCGTTCCATGTTGCCAGCGGGTTATGCCGGGGACTCATGGGAGACTGCCGGGGTCAACTCGGAGGAAGGTGGGGACGACGTCAAATCATCATGCCCCTTATGTCTTGGGCTTCACGCATGCTACAATGGCCGGTACAAAGGGTTGCGATACTGTGAGGTGGAGCTAATCCCAAAAAGCCGGTCTCAGTTCGGATTGAGGTCTGCAACTCGACCTCATGAAGTTGGAGTCGCTAGTAATCGCAGATCAGCAACGCTGCGGTGAATACGTTCCCGGGCCTTGTACACACCGCCCGTCAAGTCACGAAAGTTGGTAACACCCGAAGCCGGTGGCCTAACCCCTTGTGGGAGGGAGCCGTCGAAGGTGGGACCGGCGATTGGGACTAAGTCGTAACAAGGTAGCCGTACCGGAAGGTGCGGCTGGATCACCTCCTTTCTAAGGAGCGCCTCTTGTTCATGTGTCCATCCTGTGTGGTGGGTGTGTGGCTTGTAGGAGTTAGCCTATTTCGCGGGCGTTTGTTCCGCGGTGGGTGCTCATGGGTGGAATATCAATAAATAGGTGCCTGGTGGTGCCTGCTGGCTGGTGAGTACGTTCGCTGGTCCTGGTTCTGTGTGGGTGTGCGTCTCCTTTTGGGGGGTGTGTGTCTGTGTGGGGTGGGGTCTGGTGTTCTGGAAAGCGTGGTTGGTGGGTGTTCGTCGGGTTGATCGTTTGGCACACTGTTGGGTCCTGAGATAACAGGGCCTTGTTCTGCGTGGGCTGTGTCTGGTGCTTTTGGGTGCTGGGTGTGGTGTGTGTGGGGTGGGGTTTTGGTTGTTTCTGGTTTTCCTGCGCATGCTGCGTGCACTGGTGTTGTTCGGGGTGTTCGGGGTTGTTCTTGGAGGCGGTTGTCTTCGGGGGTGGTTCCTGGGTGTTCTGGGTGATGGGTGTGGGTGGGTGTGTTGGGGTTGTTGGTTGAGAACTGCATAGTGGACGCGAGCATCTTAAAAAGAAGCAATTTCTATAGAATCTGGTTCCGGACTTCGTGTTCGGGCCTGGTTCTCTCGATATGTTTTTGATCTTAGTGGTCAAGTTTTTAAGGGCACACGGTGGATGCCTTGGCATCAGGAGCCGAAGAAGGACGTGGGAATCTGCGATAAGCCTGGGGGAGTTGATAACCGAACTTTGATCCCAGGATGTCCGAATGGGGAAACCCCGCCCGGCGCGCGAGTGACCGGGTGACCCGTATCTGAACACATAGGGTACGTGGGGGGAACGTGGGGAAGTGAAACATCTCAGTACCCACAGGAAGAGAAAACAATAGTGATTCCGTTAGTAGTGGCGAGCGAACGCGGATCAGGCTAAACCAGTGGTGTGTGATAGCCGGCGGGCGTTGCATCACTGGGGTTGTGGGACTTTCCGTTCCAGTTCTGCCGGACTGGTGAAATGAGTGCGTGCGTATAGGTGAACGGGTTTGAAAGCCCGGCCGGAGAGGGTGTTAGTCCCGTAACCGTAATGCGTGACGCCGTTTGGAGAGGATCCCAAGTAGCACGGGGCCCGAGAAATCCCGTGCGAATCTGCCAGGACCACCTGGTAAGCCTAAATACTCCCTGATGACCGATAGCGGACCAGTACCGTGAGGGAAAGGTGAAAAGTACCCCGGGAGGGGAGTGAAATAGTACCTGAAACCGTGTGCCTACAAACCGTCGGAGCAGCCGAGGCCTTGTGCTGGTAGTTGTGACGGCGTGCCTTTTGAAGAATGAGCCTGCGAGTTAGTGTTACGTCGCGAGGTTAACCCGTGTGGGGAAGCCGTAGCGAAAGCGAGTCTGAATAGGGCGACCGGAGTGGCGTGATCTAGACCCGAAGCGAAGTGATCTACCCATGGCCAGGTTGAAGCGACGGTAAGACGTCGTGGAGGACCGAACCCACTTCAGTTGAAAATGGAGGGGATGAGCTGTGGGTAGGGGTGAAAGGCCAATCAAACTTCGTGATAGCTGGTTCTCCCCGAAATGCATTTAGGTGCAGCGTTGCGTGTTTCTTATCGGAGGTAGAGCTACTGGATGGCTAATGGGCCCTACAAGGTTACTGACGTCAGCCAAACTCCGAATGCCGGTAAGTGAGAGCGCAGCAGTGAGACTGTGGGGGATAAGCTTCATAGTCGAGAGGGAAACAGCCCAGACCACCAACTAAGGCCCCTAAGCGTGTGCTAAGTGGGAAAGGATGTGGAGTTGCCCAGACAACCAGGAGGTTGGCTTAGAAGCAGCCACCCTTGAAAGAGTGCGTAATAGCTCACTGGTCAAGTGATTCCGCGCCGACAATGTAGCGGGGCTCAAGTACACCGCCGAAGTTGTGGCATTCACATATATCCCAAGCCGGAGACTTGTTCTCCTGGTTCAAGGGTGTGGATGGGTAGGGGAGCGTCGTGTGGGCAGTGAAGTCGCGGTGTAAACCAGCGGTGGAGCCTACACGAGTGAGAATGCAGGCATGAGTAGCGAAAGACGGGTGAGAAACCCGTCCGCCGAATGATCAAGGGTTCCAGGGTCAAGCTAATCTGCCCTGGGTAAGTCGGGACCTAAGGCGAGGCCGACAGGCGTAGTCGATGGACAACGGGTTGATATTCCCGTACCGGCGAAAAACCGCCAATACTGATCGAGGGATACTAACCGCCAGAAGCATGACCGCCCACCCTTGTGGTGACGTGGTTTTTTGTGGATCGCGGGACCTGATCTCGGGAGGTAAGCGTATTAACAGGTGTGACGCAGGAAGGTAGCCAAGCCGGGCGATGGTTGTCCCGGTCTAAGGATGTAGGGCAGGGCGTAGGCAAATCCGCGCTCTTGTGTTCAGTCACGAGTCTGAGATCTGATGGGACCCCCGTATGGGGGAATTTGGTGATCCTATGCTGCCGAGAAAAGCATCGGCGCGAGGTTTTAGCCGCCCGTACCCCAAACCGACACAGGTGATCAGGTAGAGAATACTAAGGCGATCGAGAGAATTATGGTTAAGGAACTCGGCAAAATGCCCCCGTAACTTCGGGAGAAGGGGGCCCCAACTGTGATGGTGACTAGCTCACCGGAGCGGATCAGGGCCGCAGAGACCAGGGGGAAGCGACTGTTTACTAAAAACACAGGTCCGTGCGAAGTCGCAAGACGATGTATACGGACTGACTCCTGCCCGGTGCTGGAAGGTTAAGAGGACCGGTTAGTTTCACGCTTGCGTGGAGCGAAGCTGGGAATTTAAGCCCCAGTAAACGGCGGTGGTAACTATAACCATCCTAAGGTAGCGAAATTCCTTGTCGGGTAAGTTCCGACCTGCACGAATGGAGTAACGACTTCCCCGCTGTCTCAACCATAAACTCGGCGAAATTGCAGTACGAGTAAAGATGCTCGTTACGCGCAGCAGGACGGAAAGACCCCGAGACCTTCACTATAGTTTGGTATTGGTGTTCGGTGTGGCTTGTGTAGGATAGGTGGGAGACTGTGAAGCGTGGACGCTAGTTCATGTGGAGTCATCGTTGAAATACCACTCTGGTCACTCTGGATATCTAACTTCGGCCCGTAATCCGGGTCAGGGACAGTGCCTGATGGGTAGTTTAACTGGGGCGGTTGCTCCTAAAAAGTAACGGAGGCGCCCAAAGGTTCCCTCAGCCTGGTTGGCAATCAGGTGGCGAGTGTAAGTGCACAAGGGAGCTTGACTGTGAGAGAGACATCTCAAGCAGGGACGAAAGTCGGGACTAGTGATCCGGCGGCACATTGTGGAATGGCCGTCGCTCAACGGATAAAAGGTACCTCGGGGATAACAGGCTGATCTTGCCCAAGAGTCCATATCGACGGCATGGTTTGGCACCTCGATGTCGGCTCGTCGCATCCTGGGGCTGGAGTAGGTCCCAAGGGTTGGGCTGTTCGCCCATTAAAGCGGTACGCGAGCTGGGTTTAGAACGTCGTGAGACAGTTCGGTCCCTATCCGCTGCGCGCGCAGGAAATTTGAGAAGGGCTGTCCTTAGTACGAGAGGACCGGGACGGACGAACCTCTGGTGTGTCAGTTGTACTGCCAAGTGCACCGCTGATTAGCTACGTTCGGATGGGATAACCGCTGAAAGCATCTAAGCGGGAAGCCTGCTTCAAGATGAGATTTCCATACACCTAGAGTGTGAGAGGCCCCCAGCCAGACCACTGGGTTGATAGGCCGGATGTGGAAGCAGGGACTCAAGACCTGTGAAGCTGACCGGTACTAATAAGCCGATAACTTACACCACACACTCCTCTCCCCACCCGGAGAAGGACGCCATCGCCCTTTTCGATGGAGCGTCGACCCCTGTCACGTGGCAACACGAGACAAGGAACCGACACGACACGACAAAAGGGCGGGCACCTTCAACAGGAGGACCAGGAGAAAGTGAAGATCAATGCATGCTACGCGTCCACTATGCGGTTCCCAACCAACAACAGGAACCACACCACCCCCAACGGGAGGGCTCTCACACCAGAGAACCCCC
>WNZI01000089.1 GCA_009728235.1 Vibrio cholerae
GGCCGACGTGGTCGCCGCGGCCTGGCCGGTACGGTTGGCCGACGACACGGCGAGCGGACCGGTGTGGGTGAGCAGTTCGAGTGCGAGGGCGTCGTCCGGCATCCGCAGCGCGACCGTACCCATGGTGTCGCCGAGGTCCCAGGTCAGGGAGGGCTGGGCGTGGCAGATCAGCGTCAGCCCGCCGGGCCAGAACTCCTCGGCGAGCCTGCGCGCGTCGGGGTGCACGTCCGTCGCCAGACCGTCCAGTGTCTGGATCCGGGGGATGAGGACGGGCGGAGGCATGTTTCGGCCCCTGCCCTTCGAGGCGAGCAGGGTGGCGACGGCCTGCGGTGAGAAGGCATCGGCTCCGATCCCGTAGACGGTGTCCGTGGGCAGGACGACGCACTGCTTCAGCGACACCGCGCGCTGGGCGGCGGCGAGCCCGTCGGAGCGTTGGGCGGGATCTGAACAGTCATAGCTGGTGGTCACCAGCCCATCCTTCCATTGGTGGTCGCGGTGCCGCACATCGGTGCGACGCCCTGACCCGGCGTCAGGCGGACGGTGGCGGACCGAAGCCCGTGCCTCGCAGACCGGCGGAGTAGGCCGCGAACCACGCCCGCAGGCCCACGAGGTCCCGCTGCGTGAGGAAGTAGTAGGGGAAGCCGATGACGTCCGCACCGAACCAGCGCAGACTGCGGTACTTCCGGGCGAGGTACGCCCGGTTCCGGAAGTAGGAGAAGCGCTTGAAGTCACCCTCCGGGATCACAGGGGTGATGAACCCGCCGAAGATCGGTTTCATCTCCGACCACGTGGCCGGGTGTCGCACGGCCACCGTCGTCAGGGTCCCGTACGTCAGCCCGGCCCGGCGCACACGCGCGAGGAAATCGACCTCGTCGCCGCGGATGAAGAACTTCATGTCCGGCAGCCCGATCTTCGAGAACACGTCGGCGCGGACGAGGGCGCCGTTGAAGAAGTGCACCATGCCGGGCAGGTATCCCATGGGTTCCAGCGTCGCGCGGTCGTTCGTGAGCAGGCCGTTGATGCGGAAGTTGAAGGACAGGCGCGTGGGGTCCGACGTCGCGGCGACGAGCGGACTCACGACGTCGAGGCCGTGTTCCTGAGCGGCGCGCAGCAGCTCGGCGAGGCACCGCTCGTCCTCGGGGTGTCCGTCGTCGTCCATGAGCCAGATCCACTCGGCACCGCTGGCGATCGCCGCGAGGATGGCGAAGGCGAAGCCGCCTGCACCCCCGAGGTTGGCTTCGGAACGCAGGTAGTGGATCGGGGCGGCACCCTCCGCGGCGCGGGCGGCGTCGACGACGGCATTCGCGGGACGCGTGCCCGAGTCCACCAGCGCGATGGTCCTGATCGGCGCGCTCTGCGTACCGAGGGAGCGCAGGAGCTCCGCGAGCTCCTCGTGCCGGTCGTAGGTGACGGCCGCGACCGCGACCGTGCCGGTGGCCGGTCGGCCGTCCCCGCTGTGCTGCGTCATGGTGCTGCCTCTTCCTTGCTGTCTGCGCTGCGGCCACGGGGGCCGAGCACGGCGCTCGTCGCCCGGTCCCGCCCGGTCAGGTCCGGGTGGGTCGAGATGTCGGTCCAGACACCCGCCCGCTCGAGGAGGGACGCGACCCAGGGCGCCTGCACCTCCGCGTGCTCCATCACGAAGTAGCCGCCGGGCCGGAGCAGGCGTGCGGCGGAACGCGCCGCTGCCCGGGGAAGGTCCATGCCGTCAGCTCCGCCACCGTAGAGGGCGATCCGCGGATCGTGCTCGGCGACCTCAGGTTCCATGGGGACCGCTCCGGCGGGGATGTACGGCGGATTGGACACGACGACGTCGAAGGACCCGTCGTGCTCGGGCAGAGCCGTCGCCAGGTCCCCCTGCACGAGGTGCACTCCGAACCGCTCGAGATTCGGTCCGGCCCACGCCAGCGCGAGGTCGCTGAGTTCGACGGCGTACACCTCCGCGCCCGGCACCTCGTCGGCGACGCGCGCCGCGATGGCCCCGGACCCCGTTCCGAGATCCACGATCCTCGGACTGTCGAGGCGTGCAGCGCGGTCGATGACGAGCTGCGCGACCGCCTCCGTCTCCGGGCGCGGGATGAAGACCCCCGGGCCCACGGCCAGGTCGATCCGCCGGAAGGACGCGGTGCCGGTGAGGTGCTGCAGCGGCACGCGGCGGGCGCGCTCGTCGACCAGTTCCTCGAAACCCCCGGGCACGGCGGTGCCCGTCAGCGCGAGAGCACGCAGCCGGCCCGGCGACACACCCAGCAGGTGCGCGGCGAGCAGCTCGGCGTCGACGCGGGGACTGGGGACACCGGCCTCGCGGAGCCGCCGCTCGGCCGCCCGCAGGGCCTCCTCCATGCCTACTCGTCCGCGCCGATGGCGTCGAGGCGGGCCTGCTCGTCCATCTCGATGGCGGACTGCACCACGGGCTCGAGCTCGCCGTTCATGACGGCGTCGAGGTTGTAGGCCTTGTACCCCGTCCGGTGATCGGCGATCCGGTTCTCCGGGTAGTTGTAGGTACGGATGCGCTCCGACCGGTCCATGGTGCGGATCTGCGACTTCCGGATGTCCGAGTTCGCAGCGTCGATCTTCTCCTGCTCGTGGGCAAGGATACGAGAGCGCAGGACGCGCATGGCAGCCTCGCGGTTCTGCAGCTGCGACTTCTCGTTCTGCATCGCGACCACGATCCCGGTCGGCAGGTGGGTGATGCGGACGGCGGAGTCGGTGGTGTTCACGGACTGCCGCCTGGACCCGAGGAGCGGTACACGTCGATCTTCAGATCGTTCTGGCTGATCTCGACCTCCTCGGGCTCGTCGACCTCGGGCAGCACGAGCACACCGGCAGCGGAGGTGTGGATGCGGCCCTGCGACTCGGTGACCGGCACACGCTGCACGCGATGCACCCCGCCCTCGAACTTGAGGCGCGCGTAGACACCCTCCGCGGGATCGTTGGAGGAACCCTTGATGGCCATCTGGACATCCTTGTAACCGCCCAGGTCCGATTCGTTGGCCGAGAGGAGCTCCGTCTTCCAGCCGCGGGATTCCGCATAGCGCGCGTACATCCGCAGGAGGTCCCCGGCGAAGAGTGCAGCCTCGTCGCCGCCCTCGCCACCCTTGACCTCGATGATCACATTGCGGCTGTCGTTGGGATCCCGTGGGATGAGGAGGCGGCGCAGTCGTTCCTGGGCCGTGGCGAGCTGCTCCTCGAGCACAGGCACCTCGGCGGCGAACTCGGAGTCCTCGGAGGCCATGCCTCGCGCCGCTTCGAGGTCGTCGTTCAGGGCACTCCAGCGGTTGTGGGCGTCGACGATCCGGCCCAGCTCGGCGTAGCGGCGGCCGAGCTTGCGGGCGAGTGCCTGATCGGCATGCACCGCGGGGTCGGCGAGCTGGTCCTGCAGCTCGGCGTGTTCGTCGAGCAGTCCCTGGATGGACTCAAACATCGGGAGTACCTCTTTCGGCTTGTTCAGCCAGTCTGTCGAGAACGAGCGGGCCGGAACGACTCCGGTTCCACCCGGAAAGGCGATCGGTCCTGCCGACTCGGCGTCGAGCGGTGGTTAACGGGCGACGCGCCTGTGCGTACCGTCCAGCTCGGGGCTGGCGGCATGCACAGGCGGCGGGGCGACCTGCTAGTCGGAGTCCTTGGAGCCCAGCGTGGTCTTCTGGACCTGCATCAGGAACTCGACGTTGGACTGGGTCTCCCGGATCTTGTTGGTGAGCAGCTCCAGTGCCTGCTGGGTCTCGAGACCCGACAGCACGCGGCGCAGCTTCCACATGATCTTGACCTCGTCGGGCGAGAGCAGGTTCTCCTCGCGACGGGTGCCGGAGGCGTTCACGTCCACGGCCGGGAAGATGCGCTTGTCGGCGAGGTTGCGCGACAGGCGGAGTTCCATGTTGCCGGTGCCCTTGAACTCCTCGAAGATGACCTCGTCCATCTTGGAACCGGTCTCCACGAGCGCCGTCGCCAGGATGGTGAGCGAGCCACCGTTCTCGATGTTGCGCGCCGCACCGAAGAATCGCTTCGGCGGGTAGAGCGCAGCCGAGTCGACACCACCGGAGAGGATGCGTCCCGACGCCGGGGCAGCCAGGTTGTAGGCACGGCCGAGGCGCGTCATGGAATCCAGCAGGACCACCACGTCCTGACCCATCTCCACGAGGCGCTTCGCGCGCTCGATGGACAGCTCGGCCACCGTCGTGTGGTCGTCGGCCGGGCGGTCGAAGGTCGAGGCGATGACCTCGCCCTTCACCGTCCGCTGCATGTCCGTGACTTCCTCGGGACGCTCGTCGACGAGAACCATCATGAGGTGGACCTCAGGATTGTTGATCGTGATGGCGTTCGCGATCGCCTGCAGGATCAGCGTCTTGCCGGCCTTCGGCGGCGACACGATCAGGCCGCGCTGGCCCTTGCCGATCGGGGCCACGAGGTCGATCACGCGGGGGCCGATCTTCTTCGGGTCCGTCTCGAGGCGGAGGCGGTCCGACGGGTACAGCGGCACGAGCTTCGCGAACTCGACGCGGTCCTTGAGGTCCTCGGCCGGCTGACCGTTCACCGTGGTGATCCTGACGAGCGCGTTGAACTTCTGGCGGGCGCTGGCCTGGGTCTCGCCCTCGCGGGGCGCACGGATGGCTCCGACGACGGCGTCGCCCTTGCGCAGGTTGTGCTTCTTGACCTGGGCGAGCGAGACGTAGACGTCGTTGGGGCCGGGCAGGTACCCGGAGGTGCGGACGAACGCGTAGTTCTCGAGGACGTCGAGGATGCCCGCGACGGCAGCAGGACGTCGTCCTCGGTGACCTCGACGTCGTCGACGTCGGGCTGGTTGCGGCCGCGGCGGCGCTCGTTGCGGTCATTGCGGTCGTTGCGATCGCGGAAGCGGCTGTTGCGGTCCTCAGGACCGTTCGAACCATTCGATCCGTTGCGGTTCGCGCGGTTACGGCGGTTACGGCCGCGGCGTCGTCGTCGTTGACCCCCGAGCCGTTGCCGCGGTTGTCACTGCGCTCGCTGCCATTGCGTCCGGTGTCGTTCTGGCTCTCGTTGGTCGACCCGTTGTTCGAGTTCTCGTCGCGGCCGTTGCGTGAGCGGCTGCGACGCTCGTTGCGGCCCTCGCCCTGCTGGTCGCCCTGGGAATCGGCCTGCACATCGTTCTGCGCATTCCGGGGCTCGCTCTGGGAGTTCTGGGAGTTCTGGGAGTTCTGGGATTCGCCCTGACCCGACTGCTGCTCGGAGCGATCCTCGCCACGGCGGTTGCGACGGTTGCGCTGGTTGCGGCCTCCGTTGTCACGGTCCCCGCGGTCCTGCTGCTCGCCGGCGGAGGTGTCCTCGGCGCCGTCACTCGACGGGGCCGGAACCTGCTCGCTGGCGACCGACGGAGCGTCCGCGGCGGGGACGGACACGACGCCGTCGCTGCCCGCCCGGCGGTTCCGGTTGCGGGTACGTGGCTGG
>WNZI01000090.1 GCA_009728235.1 Vibrio cholerae
CCTGCTGAGCGCAGGACCTCGATGACCGGCTCGACCCCGAGCGGTTTGCCCTCCACGACACGATCACGGTGGGCATCAATGTAGCCAGTAACTACTTCAGTTGGCGGTCGAGCTCCGCCGCGGCGAAAAAAGCCGACGCTGTCCGCAGTATCTCGTTGGCCCGCTTCAGTTCCCTGACTTCGCTCTCAAGCTTCGCGATCCGCTCGGCCTCCGCACTCGTGGTGCCCGCCCGAACCCCGTCATCGACCTCAGCCTGTCGAACCCACTTACGCAACGTCATCGGGTGCATCCCCAATTGCTTCGCTACCCGCTCCACCGCACCAACGCGGGAGTCCGGATCACGCCGCAGCTCGACCGCCATCCGGGTCGCCCGCTGACGCAACTCATCGCTGTACTTCGTCGCCATAACTCTCATCCTCCATGGGTTGAGAGTGGTGTGTCCCGGGTTCGACGGAGTCGGAATTTGTGGATTCTGGTGTCTGACATCAGGAGGAACAGATGGGACGACAGGGCTACTCGGCGGAGTTCAGACGCAAGGTTCTCGACTTGCTCACTGCTGGGCGCAGCGTCGCAAGTGTCGCGCACGACCTAGACGTCAGCGATCAGACGATCTACAACTGGCGCCGGCAGGACCGGATCGATCGAGGTGAGACGCCCGGTCTAAGCAGTGCTGAAAAGGGTGATCTCGCGACAGCGAACAGGCGAATCCGCGAACTCGAGACTGAACTGGCCATCTCCCGCCGGGCGGTCGAGTTGTTGAAGGAGGAGACCAACCCAAAAGTCGTTACGCGGCGATCGAAGTGATCGCCGCGGAAGATCACCCCGTTCAGGTCGCCTGCCGCGTGCTGGGCGTCTCCGAAGCCGGGTTCTACGAGCACCGCAATCGGAAACCATCGGAGCGTAATATCCGGCATGCAATGTTGACTGATCTCATTAACCAGATCCATGTGGACTCTCGTGGCATCTACGGTGCCCGGCGGGTGCACGCCGAGCTGACGCTCGGCCGGGGCGTCGAGGTGGGTCATGGTCAGGTCGAGCTGCTGATGCGCCGCGCCGAACTCCAAGGGATCTCGGGGCGCCGCAAGTGGAAACGGATAAGGGCCGATGACATTTCCACCGACCTGGTCAAGCGGACCTTCGGGCGTGAGGGACCTAACCAGCTGTGGGTCACGGACATCACGGAGCATCCGACGCGTGAAGGAAAAATCTACTGTTGTGCGGTCCTGGACACCTATTCACGAAGAGTTGTCGGCTGGTCGATCGACTCGTCGCCCACGGCCGCACTGGTGACGAACGCGCTGGGGATGGCCATCGACAGCCGGCTCGGGAAGAGCGCCAGCTCGGGGACGATCATTCACTCCGACCACGGAGTCCAATTCGGGTCCTGGGCCTTTACGAAGAGGGCGCGTGATTCTGGCCTGATGGCCTCGATGGGCAGCATCGGTGACTGCTACGACAACTCGATGATCGAGTCGTTCTGGTCACGGATGCAGGTCGAGCTCCTCGACCGCCAGAAATGGAACACCCGTATTGAACTGGCCAACGCGATGTTCGACTACCTCGAAATCTGGCACAACCGCAAACGCCGACACAGCCAGCTCGGATGGCTCAGTCCGATAGAGTTCGAACGCAACCGCATCATCACCGTGGCATGAGAAGCCAAGAAATTCGGACCACGCGAAACCCGGGACACACCAGAGCCTCCACTAAACCCGGGGCGATTCACTTCCTCGGTCTTGCGCACCCCGGTTGGGCCCGTCGTGGTCACCCGGACGGTTCGAGCTGTGTCATCGACGGGGGTGCGCCGAAGATTGTCCGCGCCGGCGGACCAGCCCATAAGGGCGCCCCAGCCGTTATCGTCTAGCTCGGCCCAGTCCCCTGTCCCGGCACTCTTGGGTACGTTTTCCCACATCTAGGATCTCCTCGCCGTGAATCAGCGAGATGGACCCGCCAGTAAGTTGTAGCAACGTAGCAGAGGCCCCTATATGGATGTGCTCCGCCATGCAGTGTCCGACGGGGGATCCTTAGGTGGGTCAGTAGCCGCGCTTCTCGATGACCAGCTTCTCGTGCAGGAGGGTGAGCTGATGATGGCTTAGCCCGAGCTGCAGCATGGGTGCGAGATTGACGTGAGCGTAGAGCTCGACGGACGTCTCATTCACTTTCCACAGCGCTGACCGGTTTCCCTCACTTTGGTCCGTTTCGTCAATAGCTTCACCGTAAATGTCCGTGAGGCGGTCTCGCACGATCTTGAACGCGGAGCCGGCGAGTACGTGGGAATCCAGTGTGCCTGGATAGAAGAAAAACCCGAGGAAGTGCAGCTTGCCTGCCAGCGCCTCCCAGGAACCACCCTCCATGGAGATTCCTGGCATGAGCAGTGAACCGCGAGCAGAGTCCGGCAGATCATCTTGATGCTCGCCCAACGGCCCCGGAACGCAATCAATGGTCTCGAAGTACGCGTTGAACTGGTCTGGATCCTCAGGCCACCGTCCATTCACTACCGTGTTAATCAGGCTCAGGATCACGTCGGGATGAGGGTCAAGAGATGGACGCGCCGTTTCAGCCATGACTGCACCCTATGCCTCGATTGTGGATAAGCGCCCGATCTACTGCCCCTAAGCGGATCCTCGACCGTACGGTGCAGACCAGATGTCACCTAGCCGTGCAGCGGACCCCACCGTCGAGGGGAGCAACTACGTTCTGTATGGCGATCTAGGGAAGATTGACCTTGATGCTGGCTCTGTCAGGATGGTTGTCGCCCCGGAAAAGATCGTTCGGTCGTAGCTACGAGTGTTCCGACCACCACGGCTGGTAAGGGCGACTCTCGAAGGTTTCCTATCCGTAGCCAAGAGGGCTGCACGGTCTCGCGCTTATATTTCTGCCTGCTGGTGTCCTAAAGTGGATGTCAAGCCGACAACGACAGGAAAATAGTGAGCATACTTGAGCTGGTCCTGCCCCTTATAGGCGTTCTTATTGGCGCCGCACTCGGCCCGATTTTCGCCGACCGGCAAGAACGCAAACGCTGGCATCGTCAGAAACAGTACGAGGTGGCTCGCGCTGTCACTAGTGCTGCACGAGCGGTCCTGTGGAAATCCGATGAAGTGGGTTCAAATTTGAACGACGGCGATCTAGGAAAGCAGAAAGAAGCTGTCCGACAAGCAATGCTCACTTTTCGGGAAAATTTTGCGGACGTAAAACTTCTGTTTAATCAATCGGTTGTCAAGGCCGCTGAGGATCTTGAGGATCAGCTCGGGAATAGATTATCTCCGCACGTCGATAATTTATCGACTAAGATGGACCATAAAGCGGAAGAAGTAGTTGACGCACGACTCAGGATGACCGATTTCCAGGACGCAGCCCGTGCAGAGATTCTGGAAAAAGCCAGTTTCAGACGCTGGCTAGGGGCACTCTTCACGAGCCGCAAGTAGCCGCTGCGCGATTGGCAGCAGCCGATCGTAGTCCAGCCGCCGCTTGCGAAAAGCACCGCTGTCAGCGAGCACTTGCTCCGGCGCGGTCAAGAGTGCGCATGTTGTTGCTCGATTGGCGGCATATGCGAGGAAGGCAACTTCATCCGTGGCGCCCCGCGCGGTCAACGTCTGCAGTTGTACGCAGGCTACATGCACCGCGTATCGCTCTTCGCGAGCAACGCGGGTTACCAGCTCCTCGGTGCTTGCGGAGCCTAGGAGACCGGCCTGTGAAAGTTCGACTAGTAGCACCGGCTTGATGCTGGTGATGCCTAGCGATTTGTTCTGTAGGCGCCTGACGGGTAGGTGGCGGGCAAGTAAAAACGCTGCAGTCCAGAACGCGCCTCCGCGTGCCCCGTGGTAGAACTGGGACTCCTGTAATACGAGGGTGACGACCAGAGTATGGCTCAGAGAGTGGCGGTCTGCCTCCTGTACAAGCGAGGAAAGAAGCGGCAATACTCCGTCATCGCGAGTTAACAACTGCGCGGTGCGGGTCACGACCGTTTTACGCCTCAACTCGGTGATGCTGCGGCGCAATGCTAGTGCATCCCAGAAGGCCAATCTCAAGTTCCTTTCGCTGTCAGGCGCGCAGATGAGTAGTATCTGTGCGAAGAGCAGCCCCAGGGGCGAACGATAAGCTGTATTACTCGTTCACTGACCCACCATCAGTCTGAAAAACTCGTCTAGCGACCTTATTTGTCGAAGTCGAGTGAGGGTGCCGAACTGACGGTACAAAAGGATGGCCTTCACGCCGGTTTGATCCTGCTTAGCGTTCATGTACCGCATCACTTTAGCGACGTCTGAACGACGAATTTGAGCAACTTTGAAGTGGGTGTAAGGCAGTAGTTTGCTCTTATTCGATACTCGTAGTGTGAAGCTTTGTTCAGGAAATTCCTCAACTAAACGAGCACTGAGATGCGGCAAGTACTGGAGGAAAGCTCCAAGCGAGGAAGCTGCATCCTCAACTTCCTTGCTCACGTCTGCTTCAGTCCGCACCAGCAGCTCAACGAAAACAGAAGGTTTATATGGGTCCAGCACGCGATCATTTAGCTTCCTTTCGAGGAGATGAGCCTTAGCTTGAACGAAGACAATTCCACTGACGATGGTGGACGCCACTCCCTTTAGAAAGTCCCAGTTCTCATGAACCCATTTCAGGAACTCGTAGAACGGCGGCGCGCCGGTGGCTGGGGACCCAACACCTGGAAGTTGACACCGGCGGGTGGCGAATCCTGCCTTCGTCAGCTCCTGCTTCAGAGCTTCCATGATCTGGTCTTCAAGGGAACGCGTGTCATATATGGAAGGACCGCGAACGAAAGCAGTGAAGTCGATGCCCGTGAAGCCATCTGAGGGACTTCCGTCAAGCGGAACAATGTCAAAGCCGGGATACATGAAGTGACCCTATGTCACGGGTGCGACGCTGAGGGCGCAAGGCATGAAACTGGGCTGTGACGACGTCAACCTTGATCGAGCAACTGTGCTGCCGTTGGGGCGCCGTTCAGCCGTGACTGCACCGTATGCCTCGACCGAAGATAAGAGCCCTCACTTGCCACCCGTAAGGCGGGTCGCATTGTGCCCGTGCAGGCGACTTCGCGAAATTGCACAGGCGACTTCGAGAATCGACAACCCACGGCGTCTCGAAAAACTAC
>WNZI01000091.1 GCA_009728235.1 Vibrio cholerae
CAGCACGGTCGAGACGCCGTCGAGCAGGGACGGACCGAGGGGGTGGAACCGGTAGGCGTCACCCAGGTCCTGCTCGGCAGCATTCAGGGTGAGTGCACGCTCGTGCACGATGCCGTCCTGGAAGACACGGATGTCACCGTGCGCCGTGAATTGGGCGGCTCCCAGGGTGAGCGCACCGTAGGAGTCGTTGATCACCGCGAGCCCGCCGGCGGGGAGGCGGGTGGCGGCTGTGTCGAGGAGGAGGCGGTCGGCTGCGTCGACCGCGACCAACTCGGGCGCCTCGACGTCAGGGCGACGGCGCAGGGCGTCGAGGCTGAACGAAGTCATCCGCTCCATCCTAGGCGTTCCACCGCCCGGCTCGCGGGTCGGTTACGCCGGGTGCCGACGACAGGGGCCGGCAGCAGAGTCACCGGTCCGCCGGCGAGTCAGGCGCGGTCGCTCGGCCGGGTGTCCGGGTCGTCCTCGTCCGGGCTTCGATCGGCGCCGGCTCCCCCTGGTTCCCGCCGGTCGAAGAGCCACTCCAGGCCGCTCCCCTCGGCGAGGTCCTGCCGGGGTGTCTCGCTCGCCTGTCGGCCGGCGGCGCGCTCCTCCTCGGCCTCGTCGCCCGCAGGATCGGTGCTGTAGGGAGCCCTGGGCGGTGGCGGGATCCTGTCGATGAGTTCGTTCGCCGCATGGGCGAGGAGATCACGTTGCAGCGGAGGAAGCGTGAACGATCCGTGCAGGTAGGCCTCGACCTCGTACTCGCCGGCATCGCCTCCCAGTCCGAAGTAGTGGAGCCACAACTCGCCGGCGGTGATCTGTGCATGGCGGACCGCCTTCAGGAGGTGGATCCGCTGGTATTCGTGATCTGGATGGTTCTCCACGCGCAGTGCCTTAGTGCGAACTACCGGCGACGCCGTCGATCACGAGGAGGGCGACGGTCCGAAGGTCGGTCCTTCTGCTCGAAGCCTCGGACAGGAGGCGCCGCAGGGACGTCTCGGCATCGAGGCCGTGCCGCTCCATCAGGATCCCGCGAGCCGTATGGATGACGTCCCGTGTGCTGAGAGCCTCCTGCAGGGCCTTGCTGACCGCTGCCGGTGCGGCGTCCGGCTGGGCGCTGCCGAGCAGGGTCGCCGCGGGCGACGCCAGGAGGGTGAGGTGCTTGCGGTCCTGCGGGGAGAAGGCCGAGGGCAGGGGGGAGTACACCTTGATGGCCCCGATACTCGTACCCTGGTGGACGAGCGCCGTACTCAGGGTCGACCGCAGGGGGAGGTCGGCAACGGCTTCCCGCCAGAGGGGCCACCGCTCATCCGCCGCGATGTCGTCGATCTGTACCGTGCTCTCGGCCGCCCAGGCGGTCAGGCAGGGTCCCTGGCCCAGTTCGTACTGCAGGGCATCGGCAACGGCGACGACGTCGTCGGTGTAGCCGGTACTGCGTTTCCGACCCTGGTGGTCGATGAGGGAAACCCCGGCCCCGAGGGACCCGGGAATCGACTTCTTGATGGCTTCCGCGAGGTCCTCCACGGCCCGGTTCGCGGTCGGTTCCATGAGGAGGAGGCCCTTGAGCCTGGCGACGACGAACGTCAGTTCTTCCATCGGTGAAGTCACGGTCACAGCCTCGGCAACGGGTTCGGTCGGTTCACGTCCAAGCTATCAGGATACAAGCGCCTGGAGGTGGCTGGTGCTGCTTGCCGCTCGTCCCGGCCCGTGCCTAGGGTGGATCACTCAGCACCCTTTCCGAAGACGTACAGGAGTTGACGTGACCGAATCCTCAGGCCATGACGCACTGCCGCTGCCCGACTACGACCACATCCCGCTGGGCACCCTTCCGACGCGCATCACGGGACTCGACGAGTCCGGCCTGCGTGCGCTCCTCGACTACGAGGAGGCACACGGCAACAGGTTGCCGGTGAAGGTCGTCCTGCAGCACCGGCTCGAGGCCGTGCAGGGCGGCGCCCGACTCTCGGAAGGGGCGGGCACCTCGATGCCGGAGGTGGACAGCACCTCGGGAGGCTCGCCGGTCAGCCCTGCGACGTCGGGACCACCGATCAACCCGCCGTCCCACGGCGATCCCACGAACCCGGCACAGCCCCGCTGATACCGCACGTCCCGGCCGTCCTTCCGTCAGCCGTCGACGCTGACGGAACGACGGTCAGGAGGTCCTTCCGCTGCACCAGGTCGACGGAGAGGGTCTTGTAGCCCACGGAGTCGAAGAGCACGGTCATGACGCCCTCCTCGTAGCCCATCACCGTCCCGAGCCCCCAATCAGCGTGTTCCACCGTGGTGTCGACGTCGAAGGGTCCGTCAGCCGCTGGCGATCGCGGTGATTCGAAGGACGACATCGCGTTGTCGGACTCGTTCCGTCGGCAGGTGTCGCAGGTGCCGCACGGATCGGGCAGTTCCTCGCCGAAGTACGACAGGAGGAACTGCCGCCTGCACCCCCTGGTCTCGGCGTATCTCCGAGCCATCTCGACGCGGGACTGATCGATCCGCTCGCGGTTCTCGGCCTGTTCGACCGCTCTCTCCACGGCCTCCTCGGCAGACATCTTCCGCGCCCGATGGCCCTTCGCGCCGTCCGTGATGCACCCCGCGGCGATCAGCAGGTTCAGCAGGCCCGTCAGCTTCCGCGCGGACAGGCCCGACAGATCCCGGAGCACCTTGGGTTTCACCGGCTTGTCCTGTCCGGCTATCAGGATGAAGAGGTCGCGGAGGTGCTTGCGGTTGACCGACCGCGCCGCGAAGAATCGCCGCAGCGAGAGGTCCTCCGGCCGGTAGTGAAGGATCGCCTTCGCCTGCCCCCCGTCCCGGCCCGCGCGGCCTATCTCCTGGTAGTAGCTGTCCAGCGAGTCGGAGATGTCGGCGTGGACGACGAAACGTACGTCCGGCTTGTCGATGCCCATACCGAACGCCGTCGTGGCCACCACGACATCGATCTCACCGTCGAGGAAACCCTGATGAACCGCCTCGCGATCCTTGCTGCGCCGCCCCCCGTGGTAGGCGTCAGCGCGTCGGCCCTGTTCCTGAAGGGCGGACGCCAGCGATTCGGCGGCCTTCTTGGTCGCCACGTAGACCAGCCCCGGTCCGTCCAGTGCGAGCACCTGGTCGAGGACCGCCCTCTGCTTCTCGGCGTCCTCGACATGCTGCACCACCTCGAGGAAGAGGTTGGGCCGGTCGAAGCCCTCGACGATGACCGCCGGATCATCCAGCCGCAACCGCTCGAGGATCTCCTTCTGCACGGGGTGGGACGCCGTCGCGTGAGGGCGATCACGGGCACGGCCAGGTCACGGACGAGATGTCCGAGCTGGAGGTAGTCGGGGCGGAAATCGTGGCCCCAGGACGAGACGCAGTGCGCCTCGTCGACGACGACGAGCGAGACGTCGAGTGAGCGCAGGCGCTTCGCGACATCGTCGCGCGAGACCTGCTCGGGTGCGAGGAAGAGGAACTTGGCGCGCGCGGTGTCGTCGGGATCGGCCGCCGCACTCCAGGCGGCATCGATCTGCTTCTTCTTCAGGCTTGAGTTGATGACGACGGCCCGTTCGACCCCCGCGTGCTCGTTGATGGACTCGGCCTGGTCATGCTGCAGGGCGATCAGCGGCGAGATGACCACCGCGACTCCGGGCAGTGCGAGGGCCGGCACCTGGTAGATGGCCGACTTGCCCGACCCGGTGGGCATGACGCAGAGCACGCTGTCCCCGGCGAGGACGGACTCCATGGCCTGCCTCTGCCCGGGCCGCAGGTCATCCCAGCCGAACGTGGACGCCGCTGTCTGCTCCAGGTCCTGAAGTGTGGTTGTCACGATCCTCCTCGAAGAAGTAAGTAGCCTTAGCGTATTGAAGCCCTCCGACATTCGAGCGGACAGCACGTCGTCCCGACCCCCTTGACACAGATGACCGTCGGCGGGGCTAGGGTTGCTCCATGCTGCGGATAGGACTGACCGGGGGCATCGCGGCGGGCAAGTCCGTCGTCGCCCGTCGGATGGAAGCACTGGGCGCCGTCCTCGTGGACTCGGATGTGCTGGCCCGGACCGTCGTGGAACCGGGCTCCGAGGGCCTGCACGAGGTCGTGGCCGCATTCGGTCCAGGGATTGTCGCGCCGGACGGATCACTCGACAGGGGTGCCCTGGGACGCCTGATCTTCGGGGATCCGGCGGCGCGCGTGCGCCTCAACGGGATCGTCCATCCGAGGGTCAGGGCCGCGGCCGTCGAGCTCGTCTCCCAGGCGGCGGAGAACTCGATCGTGGTCGAGGACATCCCGCTGCTGGTCGAGACGGGGCAGGCTCCGCGCTTCCATGTCGTCGTCGTCGTCGACGCCGCCGATGGGATCCGCGTCCAGCGCATGGTGGAGCACAGGGGCATGGACCGGCAGGACGCCGAACAGCGCATCGCTTCCCAGGCGGGCCGCGAGGAGCGCCTGCGGGAGGCGGACGCCATCCTCGTGAACGACCGCTCGCCGGCGGAGCTGCTGGCGGCGACGCACGCCCTCTGGCACGAGCGGCTCGAGCCGTTCGCGGCGAACCTGGCCGCCGGGCGGCCGGCGACGGCGCAGGGGAGGG
>WNZI01000092.1 GCA_009728235.1 Vibrio cholerae
GTCGCGCTAGAACCGCGGCTGGACCCGGAACGGGAGACGGCACGGGCTGGAGGCCGGGGACCGGCTCGGCGGGCGCGAAGGACGCCGGACCGCCGATTCCACCCGTCCGCAACGGGTCGCGGCCCGACCGGACGTCGAAGACGCGCGTGTGCGCGGCCTTGTCGTGCCAGCCCTGCTTCTTCCCGTCCGCGTCGAAGACATTGGACACGAGCACGACCACCGTACCGACGACGGGCACCAGTCCTGCGACGGCCACGAGGAGGCCCCGGACGAAGATGGCCAGCCATCCCGGCGGGTGACCTTCCTCGTCGGTGGTCCGCAGGCCGAGGAGCAGATTGCCGGGGGTCTTCCCGGTTCTGGCCTCCCAGCCCCAGATGCCGATGGAGTAGGCGAGGGCCAGGAGCGAAGCGATGCCCTGGAGGATGAGGAACCCCGTGAGGTTGACCTGCTGGCTGACCGCGGAGACCTGCTGCGTCTCGATGGTGCTGAGGCCGACGGCGGTCAGGACGCCGCTGAGGACACCGGCGGGCAGCACGTCCACCAGTTTCGCGACCAGGCGCTTGAACGCGGCTGCGTCCCTCAGTTCCAGCTGTGCCATCCCCACCCCGTTGCTTCCTGCGGCTGACGCCGGTTCCGAGCCGGCCCGGTACCCGGTCCTGTTGCCACAGGAAACACAATAGGGCGTGCCCGGGCGCAGGGACGCGGCACAGCGCGGGCACTGCAGCGTATCGGTCCTCATGCCCCGCTGTCCCCTGCCGTGCCTCGCAGGCCACGTCGGCCCCGGCCCGAGGAGCTACCGGAGGCCTGCGCCGATGCACTCCGCCTGCGCGCCTCGGCGTCGCGCAGTAGCGAGCGCGGCGAGAAGCGGGCCCGCTGGCGCTTCCAGAAGCCCACGGACCCCGCCATCCCGTCGAGGGACGTCCGGACGTCCTGCCAGTAGTCCTGCACCTCGTCCTCGCTCGGGTCCCCGGCTGCGAAGATCCCGGCGTCCGCCCGCCGTGCGAGCAGGGTGGTGGTGTCGCTGCTCTGCGGGAAGGCGGTTGCCAGGTCGCGGGCACTCTCACGCCGGGTGGCGCGCGGATTCGTCTCGGCACCGAGGTCCGTCGCGAGGCTCACCAGTTCGCTCCAGCCGCCACCGACCCGTTCTGCCGGCATGCCGTCGTGCTCGCGGCGCTTGCGGCGCCTGCGCTTGAGCAGCGCGATGACGACCAGCGGCACGAGCAGCACGAGACGGGGATCAGGGCGATCGCGATGATGGTCAGGTAGGGGGCGAGCTCATCGAGGAGGTCCTTCTCCCGTTCCTCGGCGTCCTGCGGCTCGGGCGCCGAGTCCGGCGGCAGTTCGGCCGGTTCCTGCGGCGGGGGCGGAGGCTGCAGTACCTGCGGCTTGGGCGAGGACTTCGGCTGCTGCTGGGGCGGCACGGGCTCGTTGTCCTCGGGCGGCGTGGGGTTGAACGCTACCCAGCCGACGCCGTCGAAGGCCACCTCGACCCATGCGTGCACGTCCTCGCCCTGATCTCGATGGGCCCCTGCGCGTCACCGACCTCGTCCCAGTCGGGATAGAACCCCATGACCACGCGGGCAGGGATGTTGACCTTGCGGGCCATGAGGGCCATCGCGACGGCGTACTGCTCGTCGTCGCCGACCATCTGGTCGGCATCGAGCAGGGCCAGCATGCGGGCGGCACCGTGACCCGGCAGGGACTTCGCCTCGTCCTCCTTGCCGTTGCTGAAGAACCCCTGCGCGCTGAGGACCTGCTCGAGGCGCCGGGCGCGTTCGATCGGCTCGGACACCGCCCCGATGTACTCGCCGGCCTTCGCGGCGACGACGGGCGGGTCGTTCTGCACGCGGGGAAGCGTGAGGTCCGCGAAGCCGTACTGTGCCAACTGCTCCTCGGAGAAGGTCTCCGGGAAGACCGCGTTGACCTCGTAGGTGTCTCCGGGTTGCACGCCGACGGTGGAGAGGGCGGTCCGCGCGTCGTCGTTGTAGTAGAGCGACCGGCCGAGCTCCTGGGCGCGTGGCCCACCGAGCTCGACGCCCTCCATCTCCCCGCCGGCGGGGAGCCAGACGCCCGTGTACTCCTTGATGTCGAAGGTGAGCTGAGCGCTCGTGCCGCCGTCGAGATCGTCCGGGTCGGTGTCGCCGAGCTGCTGGGCGTCACCCACCCGCGCGAAGTTGCCCGCGGCCTGCGGGTTCACGTTGTAGACCACGCCGTCGTAGGCGTCCATCGCGGCGAGCCGCACGCGCTCACCTTCCGGCAGCCCGTCCACGGTGAACAGCACGTCGTCCGAGGTGTCCTTCACGTACTTGCGGAAGCTCGTCAGGGGGCTCGGGTAGGCGAAGAGGTCAACGGGCGGCTCGACGACGTCGCGCAGCACCTTCCGGTCCTGGCCTGCGGCGACCACCGGGCTGACCGCGAGGGTGAGGACCGTGGCGGTCGCGAGCAGGCCTGCCCCGAGGGCGAGCCTGCGGTTCCGGCCGGACGCGGCCGTCGCCGGATCCGTGACGGCCGGGTTGATCGCCACCCGGGTCCGCGCGTCCGTCCGGGCGATGTCCCGGCGGTAGGCAAGCCACGCCATGGCTCCGACGACGAGCAGTATCCCCCGGACCTCGGGCAGCGAGGCACGGTTGGTGCCGAAGGCGATGCCGACCACGAACAGCGTGAGGATCGGCAGCATGGACCAGTAGGGGCTCCGTACACGCCAGGCGAGTGTGCCCGCCGCGACCGCGCACAGCATCGACGCGAGGAACGGCACCACGAGCATGCCGCTCGCCGTGCCCACCGGGTCAGCGACGGTCAGGATGTCCTTCCAGGCGAAGACGACGCCGAGGATGAGGATGCGCAGGGACTGCAGCGTGGGTAGGAAACCGAGGAAGGCCTCCTGGGGCGCCGCGAGCGCGTTGCCGAGGAGCAGGTAGGCGCCCAGGAAGATACCGATCATGGCCCAGAGTCCCCACCGGAGGGCGCGTCCTACCCACGCGATGGCGAGGCCCAGCAGCACACCTCCGAATCCGGCGACGAGGTAGCGGACGTCGCCGCCGAAGGTCGGCCCGAAGCCGAGCACGCCGAGGCCGAGCAGGAGCAGGAGGACCCCGGCGTCGATGCCGGCCTGAAGACGGGGCACCGGTGCCGCGGCGGTCTGCCTGGATCGGCGGCTCATGCTGCGGCCTTCCGGAGGACCAGGGCGAGGTCGCCGAGGTTGTTGAGGGTCAGGACGGTGAGATCCCCGATGGTGGCGCGGCTCTGCTGTGCGTCCGTGACGCACCGGATCGCGAGGCAGCGGATGCCCGGCGAGATGGACGCCGCGGCGGACCTCAGCTGGGACGGCGTCACCTCGGGTCCGACGACGAAGAAGACCACCGACGCGTTGGGTACGCTGTCCGCCGTCGTCCGGGCGAGGTCCACGGCCGTCGCGCGGACGGCACGGCCTTCGAGCCGGGTCATCTCGTCGAGCATGGTGCGGCCGGTCGCGGTGCGCAGCGGTCCGCCCTGCGTGAGGACGCTGAGGTTGCGCTGCTCCCGGATGGCCTGCAGCCCGATGGACCCTGCGACCGAGACCGCCAGCTCGAACTCCACCTCGCTCGCGTACTCGGTCATATTGGTGGACAGCGCGACCGCGAGGTGGGATCGGCGGGTCTCCTCGAACTGGCGCACCATGAGCTTGTTCGTGCGTGCCGTCGTTTTCCAGTGGATGTGCCGGCGGTCGTCGCCGGGCACGTAGTCACGCAGGGCGTGGAAGGAGACATCCGCGCTGGAGAGCTCCTTGGTGGGCAGTCCCTCGAGGTCCTTGATGAACCCTGCAGCGGATCCGACCAGCGGCGTGGTGCGTGGATGCACGAAGAGATCGGTCGGCTCGGTCCACAGCACCTCGCGCCGCAGGATGCTCAGCGGATCGGCGCGCACCGACCGGACCGGCCCGACGACGATCACGGCGCGCCGCTGCGTGGGGATGCTGAAGAGGTCCTCGTGGACCTGGCCGGGTAGGAGCCTGGGCAGGTGGAAGATCGCCGTGGCAGCACCGACCGGGAGTTCCAGGGACGCCGGCAGCAGGGCCTTGTCCGAGGTGTTCGAGACGGAGACGCTGCCCACGGCCCGGTCCCCTACCGCGACGCGCGTGCGGGCGAGGTCGAGGTCGACGCCGTAGGAGGACCGCCCGAGGATGAAACCGATCGCGAGGAGCACGAGCAGGGTCCCCATCGAGGCGGCGACGAGGGCCTCGCTCCAGTCGAGCAGCGTCCCCAGGGTCCAGAGCCCCACGACGGCGGCGATCAGGAGCCGGCCGAGCGGACTGACGATGGATCGGACGGGCGCGAGCAGACGGCCCACAGTCGCCCCGACCGCGCGGGCGGGAGGT
>WNZI01000093.1 GCA_009728235.1 Vibrio cholerae
CGCCCGCCCCGTCCTCCACGGCCACCGGCCGACGGCGCTGCGGAACCGCGCCGGGCGCGCTTGCGCTCGGCGTTGGCGCCCGTCGACGTACCGTCGCCACGCGACGCTCGCGGGAAGCGAGGAGTGCTGCGCGGGTGCGGGGATCGATCTTGTCGGCCAGCTCACCCGTGAGGGAGAGCACGAGCGGGGAGGTCGCCTTCACGTTCTCGAACGCGACGTCGACGCCGGCGGCCTTCATCAGCTTCTGCACCTCGGACTTCTGCTCGGGCAGCGTGATCGTGACCACGGTCCCCGACGAACCGGCGCGGGCTGTACGGCCCGAGCGGTGCAGGTACGCCTTGTGCTCGGTGGGCGGGTCCACGTGGACGACGAGTTCGACGTCATCGACGTGCACGCCGCGGGCGGCGACGTCGGTGGCGACGAGCACGCGGACGTCACCCGTCGAGAATTCGGCCAGGTTGCGGTCGCGCGCGTTCTGCGACAGGTTCCCGTGCAGGTCGACGGCGGGGATGCCGGCGTCCGTCAGCGTCTTGGCGAGCTTGCGGGCGTGGTGCTTGGTCCGCATGAACAGCAGACGGCGTCCGGTGCCGGAGGCCAGCTGGACGATCAGCTGCTTCTTCTGCGTCTGGTCGCCGATCAGGAGAACGTGGTGCTCCATCGTGGTGACGGCGGCCTGGGGGTCGTCGACCGAGTGGGTGACCGGGTTGGTCATGTAGCGGTTGACCACCTTGTCGACGCCGTTGTCCAGCGTCGCCGAGAACAGGAGGCGCTGGCCGTCAGCCGGAGTCGTGTCCAGCAGCTTCTTGACGACGGGCAGGAAGCCGAGGTCGGCCATGTGGTCGGCCTCGTCGAGAATGGTGATCTCCACCGATTCCAGGGTGATGAGCCGCTGGCGCATCAGGTCCTCGAGGCGTCCCGGGCAGGCGATGACGATGTCGACGCCTGCGCGCAGCGCCTTCTCCTGGCGCTGCTGGGAGACACCGCCGTAGATGACGGTGGTGTTCAGCCCGAGTTCCTTCGCCAGGGGTTCCACCGTGGCGTTGATCTGGGTGGCGAGCTCACGCGTCGGCGCGAGGATCAGGGCGAGCGGCCGTCCGGGCTTGCGGCGGTAGGCCGCTTCCTGCTCGGCGAGCCGCGCAACCATGGGAAGCGCGAAGGCGAGGGTCTTGCCCGAGCCGGTGCGGCCGCGCCCGAGGACGTCGCGCCCGGCGAGGGAGTCGGGGAGCGTCTTGACCTGGATGGGGAATGGTTCGGTGATCCCCTGCGCGGCGAGGTTCTCGACCAGCGCTTTGGGCACACCGAGGGCAGCAAAAGTAGTCATGTGAAGTACACGAGCTTTCTTCTCATCTTCCCCGGCACCGGTTGACGCAGGGGTTCGCCGAAGAAAAGTCAGACAGTGTCTACCGCGCTCACGAATCCGGGAGCAGGATGCGGGACAAAAGAATGCGTTCTATCGACGCAGGCTGCGCGTCCAGCTGGCGGAACGAATCCACCGTGCGCAGGCAAGTGTCCCCAGTTTATCAGCAGGTCCGCCGGATGCCCGCATCGGCGGTCCGGGCCACTGACCGCGGCGATGGCTCGGCTGTGCGGTGCCGGTAGCCTTGGACGTGATGGAGCCTCAAGCACAGACCCCCGACCAGCAGCACCGCAGCCAGCCCGTCTCCTTCGTCCGGCGGGGCTCGCGCCTCCAGGGCCGGCGTCGCGAGGCCTGGGACGAGCTCGCGGAGGCCTTTCTGCTCGAGGTGCCCCGTGTGGCGAATGCCGACACCTCGGTGGCGCCGGGCTTCGTGCTCGACGTCGAAGCGGCCTTCGGGCGGTCGGCGCCGCTCGTCGTCGAGGTGGGATCGGGACTCGGCGAAGCGATCACGCACGCGGCGGGCCTCGACCCCGACCGTGACTACCTCGCGCTCGAGGTCTACCGGCCGGGACTGGCCCAGACCATGCTGCGGATCAGCCAGAACGATCTGGCCAATGTCCGGACCGCCCAGGTGAACGCCGCGGAGGCCTTCGCAGGGATGATCCCCGCATCCTCCGTCGCCGAGCTCTGGACGTTCTTCCCCGATCCCTGGCACAAGGCACGCCACCACAAGCGCAGACTCGTGAAGGACGACTACGTCGAGTTGGCGGCGAGGATCATCGAGCCGGGCGGTATCTTCCGACTCGCCACCGACTGGTCCAGCTATGCCGTGCAGATGCGCTCCGTCCTCGATGCCAGCGAGCATTTCGAGAACGTGCACGACGGCGAGCGCACCGGTGACGCGAGCCCGTTGACCCAGGTGTGGGCCAGCGGAGTGGAGTCAGTGGTCGGAGGAGCCCCCATCCGCGAAGGAAAGGACCCCGTGAGCACGGGCAACACCGGAGTGAACGAGGGAGTCGACATGCTCGGCGGATGGGCGCCGCGCTTCGACGGCCGGACGCTCACGAGCTTCGAGAACAAGGCGATCACGGCCGGGCGCATGGTCTTCGACCTCACCTACCGCCGCCGCTGAGACGGGCTCCCGGTGACCGGACCCGCGCGGGCGGGCGCATCCCGATGACGGCCAGCCCGTGGCAGGGACACCCCAAGGACTCCCCCGCCTACCGGCGGATCCTGCTGGCCCTGCTGTTCGCCGGAGTCGCGACCTTCGCCCAGCTGTACTCGCTGCAGGGGGTCCTGACCGGGCTGGCTGCCGAGTTCAGGGTCTCTCCGGCCACCGCGGCCCTCTCGGTCTCCGCGGCGACGCTGGGCCTGGCCCTCGCCGTCATCCCCTGGTCCGCCGTCGCCGACCGTGCCGGGCGGAGGCGGACGATGACCTGGGCGATCACCGCCGCCGTCGTACTGGGCTTCCTGGCCGCACTGGCGCCGACCTTCGAGGTACTGATCGCGCTCCGTTTCCTGGAGGGCGTGGCTCTGGGCGGAGTACCCGCCACGGCGCTGGTGTACCTGCACGAGGAGGTGCGCAGGCTCCATGCCGCCGTCGCTGCCGGGACCTATATCGCCGGGACGACCCTCGGCGGGCTCACGGGACGGCTCGTGGCCGGGCCGCTCGGCGACGCGTTCGGATGGCGCGCGGGCGTACTGGCCGTCAGCGTCCTCGCTGCGGCCTCCGCCGTCGCGTTCGTGCTGCTGGCTCCCCGGCCCCTGGGGTTCCGCCCCCTCGTTCGCGGCGAGGGCCCGTCCCTGCTGCGGCGCATCGCCCTGAACCTGCGCTCTCCCCGGCTGCTGGCCCTGTACGCACAGGGGTTCCTCCTGATGGGCGGGTTCGTCGCGGTGTACAACTACCTGGGATTCCACCTCGAGGCCCCGCCGTTCCTGTTGCCCGCCTCCCTCGTGAGCCTGCTGTTCCTCGCGTATCTCTCGGGTACCGCTACCTCCCGGCTCGCCGGTGGGCTGAGCGTGCGGTTCGGCCGCCTGCCGGTGCTGCTCGCCGCCATCCCCGTGATCCTGTTGGGCCTCGGGATGACGCTCGCGGAGTCCCTCGCCCTCGTGGTCCTGGGACTGGTCGTCTTCACGGGTGGTTTCTTCGCCGCCCATTCCATCGCCTCGGGGTGGACGCCGGCCCTCGCGACCACCGGACAGGCGCAGGCCTCCGGCCTGTACAACTTCGGGTACTACGCGGGATCGAGTGTCCTCGGCTGGCTCGGTGGTCTGTTCTTCGGTCGGTTCGGATGGCCGGGCGTAGCAGCCTTCACCGGCTCCCTGGCACTGGCGGCGGGGTCCTCGCCGTCGTCGCGCTGAGCGGCGCACCGGGGAGCGCGCCGCCCGCGCGCCGGGCGGGATAGACCGGCGCGTCGGCGGCGGGGAGAGCGACGGCATGACAACACGCCGTCCTCGACCGCCCGGCACGGCTGCGGCCGGGTAGATTCGCTGGAGTCGAAGCGGCCGGCAAATCCCGGGCGCGAGCAGGTGGGAGCGTGTCGTTCATGGGAATCTTCGGTCGTCGGGCACTGCCAGGCCGCGCGGGCAGGGATCCCATCGCGGCGTTCTGGCAGTGGTGGGCGGAGGATGGTGAGGAGTTGCTGACCACTGCCACGCGGGCGGGTGATTTCGACGCCTACGTGGACGTGATGACCCGCCGCGTGAAGGCCATCGCGCGCGGGCTCGAGTGGGAGACGCGGGCCGGTACCGAGGCCGAGCACACGCTCTGCGTCTCCAGTGGCGGTGATGCCTCGTTGCGCCCGGTGGCCGAGCGCTGGTACCGGGCGTCCCCGCCCGCGAGCAGTCGCTGGGAGTTCGTCCCCGCGCGGAGTGCCAAACCGGAGATGCTCGATTCGACCATCACCTATCGCGGCAGGACCTTCGACCTGAGCCGCACC
>WNZI01000094.1 GCA_009728235.1 Vibrio cholerae
CCGCAGGCCAGGCTCCACCGGCCGACGCTCCGGCGGAGCAGGCCCTGACGGACAGCCAGACGGCGGGACCGGGCACCACCGGGCCGCGGCGCGGCAGTTCCCGGACCTGCCCGACGGGCGCCCGCAGTACGGCGTGCGCGTCGAGGAACAGGCTCCCGGCGCTCAGCCGACCGCGGACGGAGCAGGTCGGCCCGGCGGCATCACCGCGGAGCACCAGCACGATGACCCGACGGGCCGGGGTTCCGGATCGTCGGCTGCGGGCGGTTCACAGCAGGGCTGACCCGGGCGCTCCTCGCGGAAGCGGGGCCACACCACGAGCAGGAGGCAGGGACCGTCAGGTCCCTGCCTCCTGCTTCGTCTGCGCAGCACTTCTCCCGGCGCCGACGGTATGCACCGGCGGCGCCTGCCCCTACTCGCCCGAGCTGCCCCAGATGCCGCTCATCCAGTCCTCGACGTCGTCAGGACCGCGCGGCAGTGCCGAGCTCAGGTTGACCGGTCCGTCGGCGGTCATGAGGATGTCGTCCTCGATGCGGACGCCGATGCCGCGGTATTCTTCGGGGACGGCGAGGTCCTCGGCCTTGAAGTAGAGACCCGGCTCGATCGTGAACACCATGCCCTCCGTCAGGATCCCGTCGAGGTACAGCTCACGGCGGGCCTGGGCGCAGTCGTGGACGTCCATGCCGAGGTGATGGCTCGTGCCGTGCGGCATCCAGCGGCGGTGGTGCTGGCCCTCGGGCGCGAGGACCTCCTCGAGGGAGACGGGCAGCAGGCCCCAGCGGTCGAGGTTCTCCGCCAGCACGGTCACGGCTGCGAGGTGGACCTCGCGGAACCTGCGTCCCGGTCGGGCGGCTGCGAAACCGGCATCGGCGGCGTCGAGGACCGCCTGGTAGATCCGGCGCTGGACCTCGGTGTAGCGGCCGTTGACGGGAAGGGTCCGCGTGATGTCCGCCGTGTAGAGGCTCTCGGCCTCCACACCGGCGTCGAGCAGGAGCAGTTCGCCGGCCCTGACCTGTCCGGTGTTGCGGATCCAGTGCAGCGTGGTGGCGTTGTTCCCGGCGGCAGCGATGGTGTCGTAGCCGAGATCGTTGCCCTCCTCCCGTGCCCGGGCGAAGAATGCGCCCTCGACGACGCGCTCGCCGCGCGGGTGCGAGATGGCACGGGGGAGTGCGCGGACCACCTCGTGGAAACCGTTGACTGTCGCGGCGACGGCCGCCTCCATCTGCTCGATCTCCCAGGGGTCCTTGAGGAGCCGCAGTTCCGAGAGCGCTTCGGCCAGGACGGCGTCGAGCGCATCCGCCTTCTCCAGGTCCACGCCCGTGTTGATCCGGGAGGTGTCGACCAGTGCGTCCGCGTTGAGGTCCACCTCGCGCAGCAACCGGATGCTCATACCGCCGATCTCGGGTACCCCGGCATCCTTCGTGACGGCGACCTCGAGTTCGCCGAGGTCGGCCGTGCGAAGTGCCAGGAGGGCCCCGATCTGTGCCATCGACTGGCGCTGGCCGATCCAGAACTCGCCGTAGCGGGCGTTCGCGTAGAACTCGGCACTGTCCCGTCCGGCGAGCTCACGGAAGTACAGCGTGGCCGTGTGGCTCCCGCCGTCGTCGCCCGTCCCCTGCTCGACCGGCTCGAGGACCAGGACGGCGTCGGGCTCGTGGTCCAGCCCGAGGCCGGTGAGGTGCGCGAAACCCGAGTGGGGGCGGTACCGGTAGTCGGTGTCGTTGGAGCGGACCTTGTAGGGCCCCGCGGGAACGACGATGCGCTCGCCGGGGAAACGATCCGACACGGCGCGACGACGGCGGGCGGCGTGCGCGGCAACGGGAGCCTCTGCCGGGAGCTCGTCCGCCGCCGGGGACCACTGCCCGGCCATGAAGGCCTTGAACGCGTCGGAGTCGGGCCGCTGCGAGCGGTTCTCGTTGCGGTCGGACAGGGGCTGGCCCCCCGGTGCGTCGGTCGTCGTCGGGGAATCGGATGCGGTGTCGTCTGTGCTCACCCCGCCATCGTCTCACCGGGGCCGTCCCCCGGGGAAGTCGGCGCCCGCTGCGGCCGGTGGGCGCCGGTGTGCACCGGTGGGCACCGGTGGAGTCGGCAAGGGGCGGCGCCGGGACAGGAGCTGCATCGTGTCGGGTACCGGGGCGGGCAGTGTCGCCGCCGGCGCGTAGATTGGATCCGGTGAGAATCGATCTGCATACGCACTCCAACGTCTCCGACGGCACCGAGAACCCGGAGGTCCTGATCAGGTCGGCGGCGCCGCCGGGCTCGACGCGTCGCGCTGACCGATCACGACTCCACGGCGGGCTGGGACAGGGCTGCGGCAGCGGCGGACCGGCTCGGCATCCTGTTCGTCCCCGGCATGGAGGTGTCCTGCCGCACCGACACCGGTATCAGCGTGCACGTCCTGTCCTACCTGCACGATCCCCGGCACCCGGGACTGCGCGAGGAGATCGAGAAGTCCCGCACGGCACGGCTGACCCGAGCACGGCGCATGGTCGAGCTGATGGCGGCCGATTACCCCATCACCTGGGAACTCGTCGAGGAGCACGTGACGGAGGGCGCAACGGTGGGACGGCCGCACATCGCGGACGCGTTGATCGGTCTCGGCATCGTCACCACACGGTCCGAGGCCTTCGAGCGCATCCTGACCGCTCGCTCGCCCTACTGGGTCAGCCACTACGCTCCGCACCCCGCTGCCGCCGTCGCCCTCATCCGGGACGCCGGCGGCGTCCCGGTCTTCGCGCACCCCTCGGCGTTCAACCGGGGAGCCGTGGTGGGCGGGGCGGTCATCGACGAGATGATCGCCGCGGGACTGCTGGGGCTCGAGGTGGAGCACCGGGACAACCCCGAGGGCGCCCGCCGGGAGCTGCGCGGGATCGCGCGCACGCACGGGCTGCTCGTCACCGGCTCGAGCGACTACCACGGGAGCGGCAAGCCGAACCTGCTCGGGGAGAACCTCACGAGCAGGGAGACCTTCGAGGCCATCAGGGAGATGGCGACGGGCACACCCGTCGTCTAGGCAGGCCGGTGATCCGCGGGCAGCGGCGGCGGTGCAGGGTTCCGGACCGCGGTGCTACCGCCGTTCAGGTCCACGGCGCGAGACGTGAGCGCATGATCTCCACGGCCTGGGGGTTGCGGTCGACGCACACGAAACGTCGGCCGAGCTTCCCGGCGACCGCACCGAGGGTGCCGGAGCCGGCGAAGAAGTCGAGGACCCAATCGCCCTCGCGACTGCTCGCCGCGACGGCACGCCGCAGCAGCCCCTCGGGCTTCTGGGTGGGGTAGCCCGTCTTCTCCCGGCCCGTCGGCGACACGATCGTGTGCCACCAGACGTCCGTCGGGAGTTTGCCGAGGGCGGCTTTCTCCGCCGTGACCAGCCCGGGCGCCATGTACGGTTCCCGGTCCACCTCGTCGCTGTTGAAGTAGTACCCGGCCGGGTTCTTCACGTAGACCAGGATGTTGTCGTGCTTGGCGGGCCACTTGCGCTTGGCGCGGGCGCCGTAGTCGTAGGCCCAGATGATCTCGTTCAGGAAGCAGTCCCGCCCGAACAGGGCGTCCAGCATGACCTTGGCGTAGTGCACCTCGCGGTAGTCGAGATGCACGTAAAGGGTGCCGTCGTCGGCCAGGAGCCGCCAGGCCTCGGCGAGCCGCGGTGCGAGGAACTCCCAGTAGTCCTCGAACGCGTCGTCGTAGCTCGCGAGCATGCCCTTCACGGTCGAGTAGGACATGCCTTTGAACCCCACGCGATCCCCGGTGCCGTCGGCGGCCCGCACCATCGAGGTCTGCTGTCGGCGCTGCGCCCTGCCCGTGTTGAAGGGCGGGTCGACGTAGATCATCCTGAAGGACTCACCGGGCAGTGTGGCCAGGTACGGGGCGTTGTCGGCGTGCACCACGAGATTGGCGCCGTCCGGGCTCCAGAGCGGAACCGCGGACGGCGCAGGGAGTTCGGTCACCGAGGGCTAGTCCTCGGAGCCGCCGGCAGGATTCGCGACGACCTCACCGTTGCGGCGGCGGGTCCGGCTCCTGCGCGGGCGGTCGCCCGCAGGTGCCTCGGAGTCGCCCCCGG
>WNZI01000095.1 GCA_009728235.1 Vibrio cholerae
CTTAGACCGAGTCAGCAGGTGGGCCACTTCAAACCGTCACACCGGGGCCACTTGACCTTGACACAGACAGAGCGCTGAGATCGAAGATGCAACAACTCAGCTGCAGGAACTGACCGGCGTCGGCGCGACGTCGCTTCCCAGCTGCTCGTTTCATTCGGAGATAACCAGAACCGGATAGGCAACGAAGCACAGTTCGCGGCCCTCACAGGTGTCGCCCCCATCCCGGCGTCATCGGGTAAGACCAGCCGTCAGCGGCTCAGCCGCGGTGGCGACCGGCAAGCCAACTGCGCACTGCACCACATCGTTCTGGTCCGCATGAACATCGACCCCAGAACAATGGACTACGTCACCAAACGGACCGAGGAAGGCAAGAGTGAACGGGAACCATGCGGTGTCTGAAGCGCTGTGTCGCCCGCTAGGTCTACCACCAGATAACTAACCCCGTCCCTGCACCGACTGTGGCTGACCTGCGACCACTCCGCCACGAACTAGGTCTTACGCTGCAGGAAGCGGCCAGCTACCTTGATGCGTGGCCATCAACGCTTTCCCGCCTCGAGCGAGGCCACACCCGCAACGACCGCCTCCTCCTGCGCTACCGGGCCTGGTTTGATGAGCAGAAGACGAGCCCGGCGGCTTTGCCCACACCTAGGGACAGTTCTGATGGGTTATCCACCGCTACTGCGACTGAGGAGCTACCCGAATGGCTCCCTGAATTCAGCCGTGGAAACCCGACCTGACCCCAGCCATGGACAACCCATGTGGACGGGCTCGGGCGACGCTGGTGCTGGAGCTGGCCACCAAGTAGTAGTGGTGCCAGTCCTTCTAAACCGGAATTGGACGTTCCGTTGCAGTCAACCGAAGGAATCAAATAGCCCTTCACCACTGATTCTTGGTGTGTCATAGAGTTCATGAGTGCGTAATAGTGCACCTATAATGGTGGTACTTGTTCCTGCACGAGACGGGCCCCTTGTCATGCTCTCTGTTCTGCGCCGCTCGGCGTACCGCAATCTGTTTACCGCTCAGGTCGTCGCCCTGCTGGGGACCGGCTTGCTCACCGTCGCCCTGGGCCTGCTGGCTTTCGACCTTGCCGGTGGACAGGCCGGCGCTGTTCTGGGGACGGCGCTGACGATCAAGATGATCGCCTACGTGTTCGTCGCCCCCGTGATGGCAGCGCTGGTCGAACGTCTGCCGCGGAAGGGTGTGCTGGTCGGCGCGGACCTGGTGCGCGCCGCGATCGCGTTGAGCCTGCCGTTTATTGATCAGGTGTGGCAGATCTACGTGCTGGTGTTCATCCTCCAATCCGCGTCCGCAACGTTCACGCCGGCGTTCCAGGCACTGATTCCGGTGGTCCTGCCGGAGGAGAAGGACTACACAAAGGCCCTGTCCCTGTCCCGGCTCGCCTACGATCTGGAATCCTTGGTCAGCCCGCTGCTCGCCGCGGCCCTGCTGACGGTGATGAGCTTCCACAACCTCTTCGTCGGAACGATGGTCGGGTTCCTGGTCTCCGCGGCCATGGTCCTCGCAATCCGCCTGCCGGCCATCCCCGCTGCCCAACAACAAGGCTCCCTGCTGCACCGCACCACCCTGGGCACCCGGATTTTCGTGCGCGAGCCGTCCTTGCGCGGGCTGATGGCCCTGAACCTCGTCGTCGCCACGGCTACGGCCCTCGTGCTCGTCAACACCGTCGTTTACGCCCGCGACCTGTTCGGTGGGTCCAACACCGACGTCGCGATCGCTCTGGCGTTCTACGGGGCAGGGTCCATGCTCGTGGCGTTCATCGCGCCGAAAGCACTCGAACGCACACCGGACCGCACGTTCATGCTCTCCGGTGCCGCGGTCCTGACCGTGGGCCTATTCGCCACGGTGTTCCTTGCCACTACCGGGCAGAGCCAGACGAGTCTCACCGACAGGTCATGGATCATCTTCCTCGGGCTCTGGGTCGTCTTCGGTATCGGTACGTCGATGATCAGCACCCCGTCCTCACGCCTGCTGCGCCGGGTCGCAATAGATGACACCCGCAGCTACCTGTTCACCGCCCAGTTCTCCCTCTCCCACGCCTGCTTCCTCCTCGCCTACCCCCTCGCCGGGTGGGTCGGCGCAACCGCCGGTCAAAGCGTCGCAGCCCTCGTCCTCGGAGCACTCGCCCTGATCAGCACGATCGCAGCACTGATGCTCTGGCCCGCCGCACCTAAGGCCACACCCCCAGTTGACCCCCCAGTCGACACCGATGCACGCGGCGCCTCGACAACCCCGCAAGCATCAGCACCTGTGTCTTCACCGCAGACAACGCGCAGGGCTGAGCGCGGGCAGTAACGTGGAGCAGACATATACCGTCCGGGCATCGGTTTTCGGTCTGAAGTATCGGTATGAAGCGGGTGAGAAGGGGGAAACGGGCACCATGGGCGAACCATCGGTTGATGCGCAGACAAGCCCTGATACCGCCCTCGAGAACGTAATCGACGACGGAACTGGTCAGCCAGAGACGACGGGACCGAGTCTCGTCCACCCTGTCGAGCCGGATGCCCCGCGCTTGGAAGCAGGAGCCGCTACGTTCCGGATGCTCTCCGATCCGACCCGCCTGCACATCCTGTGGCTGCTCACCCAGGGTCCCGCAGACGTCGGGACCATGGTGGCTGCAACCGGAGCGAATCGCACCGCGGTCAGCCAGCACCTGGCCAAACTCCGCCTTTCCGGGCTCGTCTCGACCCGTAAAGACGCACGCAACGTCATCTACAGCATCATCGACGGACACCTCGCCCGCCTCATCCTCGAAGGAATCAACCACGCCGACCACCGCATCACCGGCGAACCCACCCACGAATAAACAGGGCAGGGCCAAAGTAGAGGGAGCTGCAATTAGGTGGTCTTGACTGGCTGTGACAGGTTTCAGTGGCCCCGGTGTGACGGTTTGAAGTGGCCCCACTTGCGACTCGCCGGGCTTCTTGTGACGGTGTAGGTTGGCCCCACCCAGCGTTGGAATCATCTGTTTGTTTCCGACGGTGGAGAGCAAGGATGAGGGCACGCGTGGAGGTAGCGGGCAAAGAAACAGGCTGGCTTAGTCGATGTCTTCACCGGCGAGAGCTTTGGCTGCGAGGTGTTCTTCCTGGGCTGTTTCCCAAACTTCCTTGG
>WNZI01000096.1 GCA_009728235.1 Vibrio cholerae
CCCGGTCGGACGGCGCCGGGGCGGGCACCGGCTCGACCGGCGCGGGATCCGGGAGCTGGCTGCGCAGGACGGTCTGCCCGTCGTGGTCGCCGTCGGTCGCGATTCCGGCCGACACGGCCGGATTCGGTGAGCCGCCCCGCGGACCACCGTCGGTCGGCACGGCCGGCGGTACCGGGAGTCCCGCCGGTTCCGGTGTGCCGGATGTGTCCGTGCGGGCCGTCGCCCACGGTACCGAGTCGATCAGGACGGTCGGGGGCACCGGCGCCGGCGAGGATGCCGGTGGAGCCGACGCAGAGCCGACGGAGGTGCCACCGTCCGGTCCTGCCGGTCCCCCCGCGGGCCCTGCAGGTTCGTCCGGGGTATCGGCGGTCCCGCCCCCAGGACCGACGGCCGGTCCGGCGTCCTTCGCGCGGACGTCGGAGGCGGAGCCGATGGTCGGGGCGTCGTCGGCTTCCCTGACGGCGGCATCCTCGACCCGGCGGGCCACGGTCTGGTCCCACAGGTGGTCGTAGCCGAATCCCGTGGTGCCCTCGTCCTCCGCGGCGCGAGCATCGGGCCGGGCGACGGCACCGTCTGCAGGACGGGCGAGGCGGTCGTCCTCGGGGCCGCCGGCACCCTCGTCGTCCGGGGAGTGGTACGGTCCCCCGGTCGGGGCACGGTCCGGTCCTGACCCTGCCGGTTCGGGTACCGGACCCCCGCGATCGGAGCGAGCGGCTCGACCGCGGACGCGACACCGGGATCGGCGACGTCCGGCGGGACACTCGTCAGATACAGCCCGGGGTTGATGGTTGCGGAATCGTCCCCCTCCGACGGGCGGTCGGTGGGTGGTGCCGCCGCGGGTACCGGGAGTTCTCCGAGGGACGAGGACGGCTCGGCCTCGAGTTCGGGATCCAGCGCACCGAGGGAGCCCGGTTCGGCGGCAGGCTCCACGGTGGAGGCGGCGGGCGGTTCAGCGGCGCGCGCCGCGGCGCCAGGGGAACGGGGCTCAGCGGTCCCGTCCGATCGATCCCGGGACCCCGGGACAGCGGTTCCGTCCGGCGCCGTGCCCGCCGGCGTCGAGGTGATCGACGATGCCAGGACGGCTCCCTCCACCAACGGCAGCGGCACGGCCGTTCCGGCCGGCGTCCCGCACTCGAGCGTGAAGGAGGAGACGCTGCCGGTGTCGAGCAGGTGTTCGGTCCAGGTGGTGACGCGCTCGCCCGAGTAGGTGGTACTGCCCGTGGGACCGGCGGCCGTGAGCCTGACCGGTCCACGCAGGATCACCTGGAGGCCGGCGGCCGTGGAGGCGACGGCGAAGGACGGCATCGCGGCGAGCCCTGCTCCGAACCCTCCGGTCACGAGGGGCAGCAGGGTGGCGATCCCGGCGTCGTCGTCCATGGCAGCCCAGACGGCGCTGATGGTCGCGTCCGCGGTATCGGCGGGCAGGGCGGCGATCAGGCCGCTGCGGACGAGGACCGTCCACTCGCCGGCCAGGTAGGCGTACGGCGCTGCGGGCGCAGGGGAGGCGGTCACGACGCGTCCTGCTCGTCCGGGCGCGTTCCGGCCGCTCGGCTCCCGTCGCCGGTGGACACCGCATGCGCTCCTGCGGGCAGGGCGGGATCCGCCTGCACCGGATGGCTGCCGGTCTCGGCGGTGTGGCCGACGTCGGCGGCGTACGTACCACCACGGGGGGCCGTTGCCTGCATGTCCGCCTCCTCGCCCACCCCTGTGGCGTCCACGACGATCAGCGTCACGTTGTCGCGGGCCCCCGAGCGCAGTGTCGCCTCCACGAGGTCCTCGCAGGCCTGCTGCGGGTCCTGGACGCTGCTCATCACGGCGTAGATGCCGTCGTCGCTGACCTCTCCGCTCAGGCCGTCGGAGCAGACGAGGATGCGGTCCCCCTCCTCGACCGGCATGAGCCAGAAATCGGCTTCGGCGTCGTCCCCCGTGCCGAGGGCGCGCGTGACCACGTGACGGCGCGGATGGGTGCGTGCCTGCTCGGCGGAGATGGTGCCGACGTCGACGAGTTCCTGGACCTCGGAATGGTCCACGGAGATCTGCCCGAACTGGCCCTGGCTGAGGCGGTAGGTGCGGGAGTCCCCCACGTTGAAGAACAGCCAGTACGGCATACCGGCTTCCTGGACGAGCACGACGCCGGTGAGGGTGGTGCCGGCCTGGCCGCCGGTCTGCCTGCGGATCTCGTGGTCGGCGTCCTCGATGAGTTCCTCGAGATCCGCGGCGGAGAACTCGGGCAGGTGGCGGCCGATGATCGGGCTCCCACCGAGCGTCCGTACGCAGATGCCACTCGCGATCTCGCCCGCTTCGTGCCCGCCCATGCCGTCGGCGACGGCGAAGATCGGCTCGGATGCGATGAGGGAGTCCTCGTTCAGTTCCCTGCGCAGTCCGCGATCGGTGGCGAAACCGTAGCTCAGCCGCAGGTCACGGGGAGGCGGCGCGGGCGCGGCCTCGGGGCCCGTCATGGCCGCACCACCAGGAAGCTGCGGTCCCCGAAGTGCACAGTGGAGCCCGGCTGGGCCAGGAGCGTCTCCCCCGCGCCGACCGGCGTGCGCCGGCCGTCGGGCGCCGTGATGGCGCTGCCGTTGGTGGAGTTCCGGTCCGTGACCCAGAGGCCCTGGCCCTCGACGCGGACGTGGAGGTGCGTCTTGGAGACGGAGCGTCCCTGGTCGGAGAAGTCGATCAGCTGGTCGATCATCTCCCCATTCTGCCCTGCGGGGTTGCGGCCGATGAGCGCCTGCGAGCGCAGCTCGACCTCGCGTCCGTTGTCGAACAGGATCTTCAGCGGTCCGGCCGGGCGCACCGAGGCCCTGGTCTGCTCGACGTCGTCGTCCGGGTGGCCGGTCCGTTCGGGCGTGGCGGACTCGGCAGGGGCAGGGGCAGGCGCAGAGGCAGGGGACGCTGAGCCGCCGGGTCCGCCCGTGAGGGGGACCGGAGGGATCAGCGGCGCCGGGACCGGGCGGGCACCGGCGGACAGGCCGGCCTCGGGC
>WNZI01000097.1 GCA_009728235.1 Vibrio cholerae
GGCCTGCCCTGCCGGCCCGTGCGAGTAGGCAGCATCGGGGCGATCAGCTCCCACTGAGCATCAGAGAGGATGTGGAACCGGGACATGCCTTCCAAGGTGTCAGCCGGCCCCTGGACTCATTGTCAGACACGCCCTAGGTCGTGGACCTGCTGGCCGCCGAGAACGTCCCGCAGCTGGCGACCACGATCCCCACCCGCGAGAGCTTCAAGTACACCCACGGCACTTATCCCACCCGCACCGCGCTCAGCCCCTGGATCCAGGTCGCCGAGGAGATCCAGGAGATAACCCGCCCGTGAGCACCAAGCCCACCCCCGGCGCCGCCCGCGGCCGTCGCACCCCCGCCCCGGCCACTCCGACCGACGGCCCGGACATGACCCTGGCCTACGCCGCCCACGCCCAGGCCGCCACCGAGCCCATCAAGGCCACCTCCATCCGCCTGCCCGAACGCCTGCACAAGCACCTGCGCCGGCACAGCGTCGAGGCCGGGGTACCCATGTCCCAGCTGATCATCCAGGCCATCGAAGCCCAGCACCCCGAACAGTGACCGCACTACCGCAGTAACGCAAGCGTGAATGCGGTACTGCGGTAGTTGCACTGCTACCCCGGTCTGAGCAAGGGTGATGCCCGGTGGGGGCTACCGGGTGCGCGCGCGCCGGGCGGAAGTGAAATGCCCCCGCCCCCTATATCGATCAAGACAAGGGCGGCGCCCACACTAGAACGAGAGAACAGGCGGCTCACTCACTGTCGCGGCCCTTAAAGAAGGACATCGCGACGGGTCTCACCCTACGGGGAAGAACCGGCCCGAACCGCGGACATCCACAGGGCGCGGGCCGTTCAGGGCTGGCCGGCCTTGGTGGTGTCAAGTGCCTTGTAGATCGTGGGCCGGGAGACTCCGAACGAGCGTGTCACAGCGGCCACGGGCTGCCCTCCGGCCACCGCGGCCCGGACCGCGGCGGTCTTCTCCTCATCCAACTTCGGCTTCGGCCCCGGACGCCGTCCGGCCGCACGGGCCCGGGCCACGCCCTCGAAGGTGCGCTCACGCAGCAGATCCCGTTCCCACTCGGCCAGCATCAACAGCATGTTCAACATCAGCCGTCCCGAGGCCGTGGAGGTGTCCAGGTCCACGTCCAACGCCTGCAAGCCGATCCCCCGATCAGCCAGGGCCTGCACGGTGCGCAACGCATCCGGTAGGGACCGGCCAACCGGTCCAGACGCATGACGACGAGGGTGTTTTCCCCATCGCGCAGGATGGCCGGTCGCACTGATCCTCTACGGTCGAGACGGCGGGGATGTCACACCGTCATCGGCAACGGCATGCCCATCTCGGCCCGGTGCATCCTGGGCATCGCGCTATTGTTGGGCATCGTGACGACGCCGCCAAAGCGGACCGGGCACCCATGCGGCACCGCGCACCCCACTTTGGCGGAGTGCGCGGTGCGGTGGAGAACCACCCAGACTGAGCCTGACGAAACAGGCGGCGTCGCTCAGCGGGCGATCATCCCGTGGGGGTCGATGACGAACTTCTCCACGGAGCCCTGGTCGAACTCCGCGTAGGCCTGGGGTGCCTCGTCCAGGCTGATCACGCGCGGGTTGACCATCTCCGTCAGGTACGGCATCCGGTCCCACAGGATCGACATCATCAGCTGGCGGTTGTAGCGCATGATGGGCGCCTGGCCGCCGATGATGTGGGGCGACTTGATCCAGGCCTTGCCGAAGTCCACCGGGAAGGTGCCCTCCTGCTCGGCCTTCGTCTCCGCGATCGGGTCCGGCCCGTAGATGCCGATGATGCCCGTGGCTCCGCCCGGACGGGTGATGTCCAGGACCTGGTTCACGGCGGCGATCGGCTGCATCTCATCGGCCGCGGAGCCCAGGCCGTGGGCCTCGGAGCCGACGTAGTCCACCGCGCAGTCCACCATCGGCTCGCCGAGGATGTCGTTCACGGCGTCCTGCAGGTTCTCCGTGGCGGAGAGGTCGATAGTCTCGCAGCCGTGCTTGCGTACCAGCTCCAGCCGCGAGGCGTCCTGGTCGCCCACGATGATGCACGAGGCGCCCAGCAGCCGAGCGGCAGCCGCGGCGCACCGGCCCACGGGGCCGGCACCGGCGATGTAGACGGTGGAGCCGGGCTTGGCGCCGGCCGCCATGAGACCGTGGAACGCCGTGGGGAGGATGTCCGAGAGCACGGCCAGATCCAGGATCTTCTCCATAGCCTGCTCCTGGTCCGGGAAGCGCAGCAGCTGGAAGTCGGCGTACGGCACGAACATGTACTCGGCCTGTCCGCCCTGGAAATTGCCCAGATTGAAGCCGTAGGCGGCGCACGCCTGCTCCGGGTTGGCGGTCTCACACACCTCGGTGCGGCCGGCGCGGCAGTTGCGGCAGCGGCCGCAGGCCACATTGAACGGCACGGAGACGAGGTCACCCTCCTTCAGGAACTGGACGTCGCTGCCGACCTCCAGCACCTGGCCGGTCATCTCGTGACCCAGCACCATGCCCTCGGGCACGGGGAAGGACCCGCGGTAGATGTGCAGGTCGCTGCCGCAGATGTTGGTGGCGACGATCTTGAGGATGACGCCGTGCGGGGCGGCGGAGCCGTCGGGCATCTCCAGCTTGGGGAAGTCCAGCTCGTCGACGCGCACGTCCTTGATGCCGTGGAATGCCACGGCGCGGTTCTTGGTGGTCATGGAAACTGTTGCCTTTCTGTCTCCAGCGAGGCCCCTGACGGGGCGGGAGGAGGGGCGAACCCGAGGGGGAGTCCCGGTCACGGGCTGTACGGAAACACTAGGGTGTGTCTGACAATGAGTCTAGGGGCCGGCTGGCACCTTGGAAGGCATGTCCCGGTTCCACATCCTCTCTGATGCTCAGTGGGAGCTGATCGCCCCGATGCTGCCTACTCGCACGGGCCGGCAGGGCAGGTC
>WNZI01000098.1 GCA_009728235.1 Vibrio cholerae
GCCGTGCCCAGGACGCTCCTATAAGAGTCAAACCGCGTTCAGCAGGGGTGAGCACCAGTGGCCTAACCGTCATTCCCGGCTGCAGTGCCTTCCCTCGAACCGCAGAACGTAGGCTGATCACTGGAGGTGTGAAATGACTGTTGAATTTCTGCTGGTGGTGGTCGCCGTGATCCTTGCTCCCGGGGTCGATTTCCTCATGGTGCTTCGAAACACTGTCATGGGAGGGCGCGGTGTCGGGGCAACGACAGTCGCCGGGATCTGTGTTGCATCTGCCATCCAAGGTGCCCTTGTGGCGGTGGGTGTTGGTACGTTCGTCGTCCAGTCCCAGTGGTTGTTCCAGACCATCAAATGGGCCGGCATCGCCTATCTGCTCTACCTCGGCGTGCAGTCACTACGATCTGCCCTGCGCAAGCAGCTACCTCCGGCAGCGCAGGGCCAAGCTCCTACCGAACAATGGGCGCGCGGCTTCCATCAGGGATTTTTGTGCAACATCACCAACCCGAAGATGTTCGTGTTCTACCTTTCGCTCCTGCCGCAGTTCGTCGGCCCGCAAGCAACGATATGGGACTGGCTTTTCCATGCCTGGACGTTGCCCGTCCTCGGTGGAACGTATCTCCTCCTGGTGGCACTACTCGCGGCGTCCTTCCGCGAACGGCTGCTCCGCCCCGTCATCCGTCGTGCGACAGACGCCATTGCCGGCATCGCTTTCATCGGTTTCGGAGCCAGACTCGCCGCAACTCGCTAATCAATTGATCGCTGAGGACACGCAAGGCAGCAGCACAGAAAGCCAAAGCCGACTACCAGCGCTGTCGCTCAGCCGACCATGGGAGCTGTCCATGGTTGGGGTCAGTTCGGGTTATCCACGGCTGAGTTCAGGGAGCCCTTTGGGTAGCTCCCCAGTCGTTGTAGCGGTGGATAACCCGTCGGAACTGTCCCTGGCTGTGGGCAGGGGACCCGCCATCGTTCTCTGGTTGTGGAGCCAGGCTCGGTAGCGTAGGAGGAGGTGGTCGTTGCGGGTCCGGCCCCGCTCGAGGCGGGAAAGCGTCGACGGCCACTCATCGAGGTCCGTGGCTGCGTCCTGCAACGTCAGTCCCAGTTCATGACGCAACGGGCGGAGGTCATCGAACGTAGGCGCCGGGGTCGGGTTGGTGATCTGGTGGTAGACCTCGCGGGCGACGTAGCGCTTGAGGCATCGCATGATCTCCCGTTTACTCTTGCCCTCCTCGGTCCGCTTGACGACGTAGTCCTTCGTCCTCGGATCGATATTCATCCGGACCAGGACGATGTGGTGCAGCGCGCAGTTAGCCTGCCTGTCGCCGCCGCGGCTGAGCCGGTGACGGCTGGTCTTACCCGATGACGCCGGGACGGGGGCAACACCTGTGAGAGCCGCGAACTGTGCTTCGCTACCTATCCGGTCCTGGTTATCTCCGAACGTAATGAGCAGCTGGGAAGCGACGTCAGCGCCGACGCCGGTCAGTTCCTGCAGCATCGGCGCGTAGGACTGCAGAATGTCGTGCAGCTGGACTGTTGCATCCTCAATCTCAGCGCTCAAGTGCTGATAGCGGATCGCCAATGACTTCAGCACTCGCGCAGTCATATAGGACGGGTCAGCCACATGCCCGGACGGGCGTGATCGCGCCATGACCCCGATCATGGTCGCCGTGGTCATACCTTGATATTTTGCCCGCAGACCCTCCGGTGCCGAGATCAGCAGACTCTTGATCTGGTTGATTGCCGCGCTGCGGGACTTCATCGCAGATACCCGCGACGCGCGCAGGACCCGCAAGCACTCAACGGGCCCGTCCTTCGCTTTCGGGACCGCGGTACTCCTGCCCGTAATGACGGACTGAGCCGCCCGATACGCGTCCAAAGGATCAGTCTTACCCTTGAGTCGGCGCTGCTGCCGATCAGGTCTGTTCACCTCAATGACGAGCATGCCCACCCGCTGCAGGACCTTCGTGAAAGCCGCACCGTAAGTGCCAGTACCTTCCATTCCAACCTGCAGGACCTCACCGAACCTGGTAATGAAGGCGAGGGCCTCCCCGTAGCCTGCCGCCGTCGTGGGGAACGCCTGGTCACCCAAGGGCTTTCCGTACTCGGAGACGACGGCGACGTGATGAGTATCGGCGTGCGTGTCGATTCCAACGACAACACGATGTTCCTGCAGCTCAGGATCTGACATGTCTGCCTTTCGGTAGAGGTGCATCTCCACGCGCCAGACCGGGCAGGCAATACGGTAAGGGGATCTGGTCAGGCTCCTATGAAGCCATACCCGGCGGCACGTGAAGCGGTCGCGGCCGGTGGACAGGTCCTGGGAAAGACAGCGACTCGACGAGCCGCGTCAGGTGGACAGAGAGCCACACCGGGTCCGCGATCAGTTTCCACTATTACCGTGGGCAGGA
>WNZI01000099.1 GCA_009728235.1 Vibrio cholerae
ATGTGTCGCATTTGGTTCGTCTCATTCGGACCAACGTAACCCTTAGATGAGTCGGAGGTCGATGAGACGGTGAGACGATGATGGTGGTCCTGCAGTGAGTGGTTCGCCTACAGGTAACGGCTATGGGTTGAACGTCCAGGACGAACCGATCGCTAGTACCGACCGGAGAGCGCCCATTGGGACAGTCGCTTCCGGATGCCTTGAGCGAAGTTGGGTGCCCCGGAGTCGACTAGTGCGTCGTGAAGGGTCTTGGACCCTTCACGCTTTGACCAGTAGTTGCATTGCTTCTTAGTTGCTGTGCTGACGGCATCAGGCCTTCTTTGCTCGATCAGACACAACATGTCGTCGGGGGTCAGGATCTCGAACTCGACGCTGTCCGCAAAGCCTTCGAAATCCGAGATGTTGGACGTGACGAGATAGTCGACGCGTCCATGTATGGCTGCGGCCAGGACATGTGCGTCGAACTTGTCCTCACCCGCAAGGAACATGGGGTCGATCGAGTAGTTGGAGACAATCGCGTTGGGGAAGGAGTCCGTGAGGCGTTGTCGCCATTGGCCAATCTGGGCGTCCGACGCACCAGGCTCTTGACGTCTGCGGTTGTAAATGAACTCTGCCAGTACGTCTTCGCTCCACCGGAGGTCGATGCCTTCGATCCCGGAGTTCAGTGAAAGTAGACAGAACCAGTCGCGCAGAGTCCGGGGGTAGATAACGCTCGTGTCTAGGAAGATGAGAGTGGCCCCCGGCTGCATGGGCTCAGCCTATGCGCATCGGGGGCCACTCGAACAGGATTGTCAGTCCTGGTTGAAGCTCATTGCATCTTCGAAATCGCGCAGCGAATCGAATGAATCACGCTGCTTGGTAAGGCGGGCTTCGGCGAAGGCGCGTACGTTGGCGCGATCGAAGCGTGTGTGGGAACCGACCTTGTGTGATGCTATGTCTCCATTGGCGGCAAGTTTGAGCAAGGTCGGCCGAGAGATGCCAAGCGTCTTAGCGGCCTCCACACTTGTCATCGCTTTCGAGAGCTGAGTGATACCGATGGATTGACCGGACGCCGCCAGTCTGAGGATCGTTTGTAGTAGGTTGCTGAGGTCTTCAGGCACAGTCACAGCCTCCCCTGCAGATGACTCGATGCGGATGGTGAGATCCTGGGCGTCTACTTCATTGAAACGACGCGAAACCTCTTTGGCTTCAGCGGTTTGAGTAGATGTGACGTCGATGGTTCGAACGTTCTGGATGGCAGTAAGAGCAGCCATGAGTAGGTCTCCTTTTTCACTTGTATCCAGCATGTGCCATATCTGCAATAAGTGCAAGTGCTGCATTGGTGGTTGCTGTAGCGAGTCGCAGCTGCAGCGGATCACGCCTTAAAGAGCATCAAGTGGGTCATTGCGGCGCGCCGGGGGCCCTGCCCTCAGGGGTGACTAGGTCATCAGAGTCGTGCAGAAGCGCGCTGGTGCCGGTAGAGCGTTGCTCGGCTCCACCCGACGAGTCGGGCAGCTTCCTCCGCGGTGCGTCCCTTCGCCCGGGCATCGGCGGCGATGGCAAGCTTGTCCGCGACGACCCTCGGATTCATGGTTGGCCGACGAACTTCGTGCCGTTCTGTTTAGAGGCGGCGATGCCTGCATTGATGCGTTCCACGATCAGCTCCCGCTCGTATTCGGCCAAGGTGGCGAGCATGTTGAGCATCAGCCGTCCGGTCGACGTCGTCGGGTCAATCCCGTCCGACAGGGATCGGACAAGGATGCCGCGGTCGCGGAGCGTATTCACCGTATTGAGGACGTCGATGAGGGAACGGCCGAGTCGGTCGACGCGCCACACCACGACGGTGTCGCCCTCGTCGGCGTACTCGAGGAGCTTTTTCATGCCGGGCCGTTCAATCGCGGCCCTTGTCCCCGAGGTCACATCAGCGAACACATCACGTTTGTGCACGCCTGCAGCGACCAGTGCGTCGAGCTGCAACTGCGCGTCCTGGCTGGACGTGCTGACTCTGGTGTACCCGAGATGCCTCATCCCGCCATTCTGACTCATAAACCCCGAATGCGAGGACTTCTAAGACGAAACCCAGTGAGACAAGTTTCCGAGACAAAAGGAGGCCCGGAATCTCGAGGAATTGGTTGTTCCGTGCGGGGTGGGTCCAGTTGTCTCAGAAAGCTTT
>WNZI01000100.1 GCA_009728235.1 Vibrio cholerae
ACAAGCTCCCCCACGCTCCGCTGCTTGTCCCGCACACACATGGACAGCAGGAACCAACGGCCCGGCTGCACACAACCACCTGCGTCACCGACACCGGGTAACTCACCTCGAGCGAGCGGTGGCCGTGCACAGCCTCTTGGCGGTCAGGTACCGAAACGATTCTTGACCGGGATATCACGGCGCCGGCACTGATCCGGACGCACCCACGCCTCACGAGCCCGCGAGAACTCAACCCACTGCGCGTACACCGCATCAGATGTCCATGCCATCGCGAAACCCTTCACCGTCTGCTTCCGCCCATCCGGGTACTCCAACTCCACCCACATCGCAGGCGCCTTCTCCGACTCAGTCGCCGGCCGATCAGGCGGGTCGAGCTGCAGCGGAGGCACATAGCGGTCCGCGCTCGGCGGTATCCCATGCCAACCAGGGCGAGGAGCTGAAGTCACTGGCATACCGTATCGATCTCCTCCGACAAGACAGACCTGCGGGTTCCGCGCCTGCTATTGCTACGGATGCACTACTGAACAAGTAGTAAAGTACTACAATACTACTACCATAGCGCTACTATGGCGGTAGTGGAATCACCTTGATGCGAGTTTCATCGCTCCTGCGTAACCTCGAAAGCCATTTGGCACCAAAGTGCTCCTATAGTGATGTGATACTGCTAGTTGACTAGTAGCAGAGTACTACCATACTGGTACTATATTACTACTACTTCTTTCGGCAGTGGCAGAAGCCAGCGGCGCGTCGGCCGCGATCCAACTATCGCTTTGGTAGCGTGGTACTACCAAACTAGTAGCGCACGACTACCAAATTACTACTGTTTTACTATCAGAAAGGGTTCTATGATTCTCCTGATCGCGCATCATAAGGGCGGTGTTGGTAAAAGCACTATCGCCGTCAATCTCGCCGTGGAGTTTCAGAGGCGCGATATGGATCCGTTCATTCTGGAGGCTGACCCAACGGTCCATACGTCCACTAACTGGGCGAGGGATCGAGAGGAAGCTGGGGGAGTTCCGGTACAGACACTTCAAAAGACCGGGAATCTACGCCAGACACTGACGGACCTAGGGGAGAGATATGGAGTCGTGATTGTCGATGCACCGGGCAAGGATTCACGTGAGATGCGAACGGCTATGACTACAGCAAACATGCTGCTTGCTCCGATCGAACCGACTCAACCGGCATTGGATGTCACAGAGCAACTGGCGAAGGTCATTGAAGAAGCGCGGGATCTGAATCCGGAATTAAAGGTGCTCGCAGTACTGAACCGGGTTCCGACAAATACCTTCTCGAAAGCAGCAGACCAAGCAAAGCAGTACCTGGCTGAGTTCCCTGAAATACGTCTGGCATCAGCCCGGCTGCACGAGCGTAACGCCTACAAGGAGGCCTTGGCTGAGGGGCTGGGCGTGGTCGAGATGCGAGACAGCAAAGCGAAGAACGAGATTCAGAGGTTAGCAGAGGAGATCCTGGCATGGTGAAAGTAAGGCAACGCACCACCGCGCAGCAGGAACGAGCAGCGGAAGAGTTCGCAGCGAAAGCGGAGCAGCCGGAGGTGCCTGAGTCAGAGGACCGTCCCTCCCGACAGGCTCAGCCCAATCAGAACCTGCCGGCATGGAAGCGCCGAAACAAGGAGCCGAAAACGAGCGGTGCAAACATTCGGGTCAGTAAATCTCAACTCGAACTACTGCGCCGGGCAGCTGAGACTGAAGAAATATCGCAGCAAAAGTTGATCGAGAATATCCTTTGGCCAGTCCTGGAGGAACGGTACGGCGACAGATAGAGATCTGCGAGGTGTTGTTAGGTCCTCGAGGAGTATTACGAAGGATTGGGCGTATATGGCGGATGCGGGACTGACGTTCTGCCCGTTGCATCGGCCGCGGATGTCCGAGGGCTGGCAGGACGTCATCAGGATCTCCACGAAGGGCGAGCTGGACAAGCGCGCCGGCGGACTCAAACCACCGCCTGCCGGTTCGTTCGAGGACGAATGACGAAGGCCCCGGGGAGGCTGCGTGGATGGGGGATAAACACGCAGACGACCGGAGCCTTCAGGCCTAGGGCGTGTCTGACAATCGTTTGGACCACGCGATCACCGCGTTCAGCACCACGGCAGCCCGGTAGACGGTGGAGTACTTGTCG
>WNZI01000101.1 GCA_009728235.1 Vibrio cholerae
ACACACCCGCGGCCGCCAACCACCGAACCCCAGCAACGAGTAGGGGCCGGCACCCATCGGTGCCGGCCCCTACTCAAAGACTCAAATACTCATTCACTCATCTGCACCGTTCAGGCGCGCTCGGCGCGGTCGGCGTGGGCGGCGTGGTCGGGGCAGTAGTAGCGGCCGACGTCGACGGTGATCGTCCGGTACAGCCAGCCCTCGGGTAGTGGCCTGCCCTCGTCGAGGAGCTTCGTGGTGGCACGGCAGATACAGCACTGTGCCAGGTGCGGGGTCCCCAGTGCCCGCGGTGCCCGTGGTGTCTTCGGCGTCACTGCTGCGGCGTCAGCCCTGGAAGAAGCGGCGTGCCTCATCGGAGGCGTCGGCGACGTCGACGGGTCCGACGCCGCTGAATCCGCCCGGCTGGCCGGTCTCGAGCTGGTCCTCGAGGAAATTCTCAAGCGTGGGCGCCTGCAGCTCGGGCAGGTGCACCTGCAGGTTCGCGCTGAGGTCAGGACTCAGAGCAACGGGCAGCTCGGGGTTTGCGATGTGGTCCACGGGTCCCATGATCGTCTCTTCCTGGTCGGTGAGTTGGTGTCACTGTATGTCTCGCTGGTGTCAGTCCGAGGCTCATCGGTCGACGGTAGGTGCAGCTTGTGGCTGGGTCTGGTGGTCGCGTCAGCGTGTATGGCGGCGGCCGGGGGAGATGGCGGCGGAGGCCGCCGCCCGCGCACCTGGGCAACTGTGCCTGCTGACTGGATCGGGGAATGCCAGTGAGAGCCGGACTCCCGTGGGGGTGGGTGTCCGGCTCTCGGTCTGTGGACTGGCGGGTTAGTGCTGGTTCTTGCGCTTGTGGTCGCCGTAGCTGGTGCGCTGGTTCATCGCTGCCAGCGGCAGGCCTCCCCTGCTGACGAGCTCCTTCATGAGCCGTGCCAGCCGGTACTGCGGTTCGATGTCGAGCGCCTTCTCGAAGTAGGCGTAGGCGATGGAGGATGATCCCTGCTGCCAGCTGAGCCATCCGAGGAATGAGAACAGCGGGGCGCGGTCCTCGGTCGGGGTGTAGGGCAGGATCTTGGCCAGCAGGTTCTGCGTGGCCTCGACGCGGGACCAGTCCGGGGTGCTGTCGTAGCGTCCGGCGAGGATCTGCATGTAGGTTTCCTGATCGTTGGTGGCCTCCACGGTGTCGGCGAGGAGGCGGTCACGGATCGCGCGGTTGCGCAGGTACGTCACCAGTTCGCAGGCCTCGTCCTCGGTGATGGTGTCCTCGACTGTGCCGAGCGCGGTCGTCCACGCGGCGCGGCCTTGGCTCATGCTGGGGTCGGTGAAGTCCAGCGGGTCCAGCAGGTTCAGCCAGTAGGTTCCTTCCTCGATCTTGGTGTGCGCGGTGTCGCTGCCGATGAAAGCGGGGTCGATCACGGATCGGCTCGCGTCCTCGTTCAGGGCGTATCCCGCGACGACCATGTGTGCGTTCAGGGCGCTGTCGCGGATCTCTTCGTGCTGCTGCAGGATGCAGCAGCCTTCCTCTTCGCAGAAGAACGGCATCCATCCGAGCGTGTTGATCAGCCAGCCGCCGCGCAGCTCCAGCCCAGCGCGTTCCATCTCGGTCTCGATGGCCTGCGCGTGTGTCATGTAGGGCTTGGCGAAGTGGTTGGTGCCGGTCTTGGCGCCTTCGGCAACCTCGTTGGTGTAGACGAACATCAGCGCGCCGTCGGCGGCGTCGTCCGCGAGGACGTAGTGCATGACAGCCTGCGCGAAGTCCACCGGGTCGGCCGTCTCGGCGGGAAGGTCCACGCGCAGGGTCAGGGCCAGCTGGTTCCCGCGCAGGGTGACGATCGCAAGGGACTCGCGCGGCTGGAAGCCGAGGGTGCGCGGGACGTAGGCGAGGATGTCAGCGGTAGCGGTGACCTTGATCGGCTGGTTCTCGTTCATGAGTGTT
>WNZI01000102.1 GCA_009728235.1 Vibrio cholerae
TCCCACCCCAGGGGGACAACAACACCACCAGCACCACAGCACCACCAACACAACAGGTAGTTACAGCTACATATAGGTTCATACAGGTTCATCCAGCACGAACGATGTAACCCCACAGATTTACCACCACCCCCCACCCGCCAGGGCGGCCCGCAACGGGCCCGACCCACACGGCACCAGGGAACAGGGGTCGGACCGGTAGCAAGGGTTACGGCGGTCATAGCGTGGGGGAAACGCCCGGTCCCATTCCGAACCCGGAAGCTAAGACCCACAGCGCCGATGGTACTGCACCCGAGAGAGTGTGGGAGAGTAGGACACCGCCGGACAACCATTAGAGCTGAAGGCCCCACACCACCAGGTGCGGGGCCTTCACCCCTTTAACCCCCAAACACCAACAACGCCCCACACAGTCCGAGAACCATACCGGCATGGATGCAGGGCCGGTGTCGGAACTGGCCTCTGACCCTGCCCGCGGCGGCCGGCCGAGTCCGGAACACCGGGCGCCTAGCAGACCGTTGACATCGAGCAGGATCTGACGTCGATACCGACAGCAGCAGTGCCGTTACTGCATCAAGTTCGCAGCACCCCGCCGGGACGCGGCTCTCTCGATCTGCGTGCACCCGAGGAGAAATCCGCGGATGCGTAGGGCAGGCGGAATTCTTGGATCGCGGTTCACGAGTCCAACGAAATTGAAGCTTCTACTCACCGGCGGCTCGTTCCTCGAGGGGTAGTGATGCAACTGCATTGCTGGCCACTTGGTCGCGGGGCAGCCTCTATGCTCCATCCTGGTTCCAGTGCTGTGTCCTTCAGCTCAGCAGGGTGATCGACCGGCGAGGAGCTGGGAGTGGTCGTCGTTCACGACGGCAGGGTGATAATCCTTCCGTACCCACGGGTGACGTGTCCGGGATGAGCGCTCCGCGTGCCGGCGCAAGTACTCCCGAGCGGGGAGGCTGTCAGCGGTGCAGCGGGATACAGCCCGAATCCTGGACGGGCGACGGAGTTCTTCCAGACTGCCGGATTTCTTTGATATCGATGACAGAGCTCGCCATGCCCGATATTTGCCGGTGGTCGGGTTCTGTTGATGAGACCAGCCCTGTCACCACGAGTGCCAAGCCTCCGTCGAGATCCATCGTGTCGAGGCTCGATTCTCGACCGGATGGTTGTTCGGCTCGAGCAGGCTCATCACGGCGTGGTAGCCGCCGAGCGTCGACGGATCAAAGTATCCCGGCAGATCAAACGACGCTTGAAGGCCCAACGCACAAGAGTGCCTCTGAGCAGAGGCGGAAGAGCGCATGCCTCGAAAGCCGAGCTCACCGGGTAGCGAAGGGGCGCTCGGAGACGACGATGCCGGGCACCTGGTAAGGCCGGGAGAGGTCTCCCTGCCGGCGGTTCCGGCTCAGGGCATACGCATGAGTCGGAAAGATCAGCTCACCCAACGGTGCTGCCGCGGTGGCTGGGAGTCAGCTACCGATGCTGTGCTGTGCCGGGGGCTCGGCGCTCGGTGCGGAACGCCAGTGCTGAGCTGGATGACGCGCAAGGGGGAGCCAGCTGAACAGCGGGGTCGGCTCGAGGTCCGGCTCCCACACTTCGCGGGTCCGCCGCACGTCTTTACCGCGACGCCACCCTGTGGAGCCTGGGAGCGTCGCTCTCCGCCACGGTGCGGACCTCTCACGCCTTGCGCTGGAGCAGGGGGAGCGTCAGGATGACTAGGACCCGGGCGGTGACGGCGCGCGGGTCCCACACGGCACGAGTTCCCGCCCGCTCGAGTGCGGCCGGCCAGCGCCCGAGGTTCCGGCCGCGTCGCCCCTGGGGGCCCGGC
>WNZI01000103.1 GCA_009728235.1 Vibrio cholerae
GGCACCGGCCCCCTCGTGCTGGCGCGGCTCTGCGTCGCGGGCCACGCCAACGCGCCCACGAGTTCTGCCTGCGCCGTCTGCGGTGAGGATCTGCAGGCCGAGACGCAGCGCGTGCGGCGGCCGAACCTCGGGGTCATGAGGATCTCCACGGGCGAGGTCGTCGACCTGGACCGGTCCCTCGTCATCGGACGGCAGCCGTCGGTGTCCCGGGTGCAGGGCAAGGAGATGCCCCGCCTGGTCCAGGTGCAGTCCGAGAGTGGGGACATCTCGCGCTCCCATGTGGAGGTGCGCCTCGACGGGTGGCACGTCATGCTGTGCGACCTCAAGGCCACCAACGGCACGGTGCTGATCCGGGAGGGGCAGCCGCCCCGGCGGCTCGGCCAGGGGGAGACGGCTTTCCTGCTCGACGGGGACATAGCCCAGCTGGGCGACGACGTCTCCCTCCGGTTCGAGGACCTGCCGTGAACACCAGGCGGACCGCGGCGCCCCCGCCGTCGCTCCCCGGCTACCGGTACGTGAGCCTGCTCGGCTCGGGCGGTTTCGCTGACGTGTACCTGTACGAGCAGGACCGCCCCCGCCGCCAGGTGGCCGTCAAGGTCCTGATCTCCGACCTCAGGACCGAGGGCGCGCGCAAGGCCTTCGAGTCCGAGGCCAACCTGATGGCCCAGCTGTCCTCGCATCCGTACATCGTGACGATCTACGAGGCGAACACCACCGCCGAGGGTCACTCGTACCTCGCCATGGAGTACTGCTCCCGTCCGAGCCTCGACATCCGCTACCGGCGTGCCCGGCTCTCGGTTGCCGAGACCCTCACCATCGGGATCCAGGTGGCCTCGGCGGTCGAGTCGGCGCACCGTGCCGGTATCGCGCACCGCGACATCAAGCCCGCGAACATCCTCGTCACGGACTACAACCGGCCCGCCCTGACCGACTTCGGTATCTCCGGGACCATGGAGTCGGCAGGCAGCGACGAGGACCAGGGCATGTCCATCCCGTGGTCGCCCCCCGAGGCGTTCCACGGGGGCGGACTCGACGGCGTGAAGGTGGACGTCTGGGCGCTCGGCGCCACGGTGTACACGCTCCTCGCGGGGCGCTCACCGTTCGTGTTCCCCGGGATGGACAACTCACAGGCCGCCCTGATGGACCGGATCGGCACCATGTCCCTGCAGCGCACGGGCCGGGAGGACGTCCCGGACTCACTCGAGCTCGCCATGGCGACGGCCATGTCCAAGCAACCCGCGTCCCGGTTCGAATCCGCGTACTCGTTCGCCCTGACCCTGCAGCGGATCCAGACCGAGCTCGGCTACTCGGTCACGCCGTTCGAAGTGCTCGACGACGCTCCCCAGGTCGATGCCGGCGACGACGACGGCGCGGAGGAGACGCGCGTGCGACGCGTCGTGTCCATCGACCCCGAGTTCACGACCTTCGCCCCCACCCACCCGAACGCTCCCTTCCCCGAACGCGGCTCCACCGGCCGCACGGCAGGGCCCGTCCTCGATCCGCCGGACCGCCCGAGCCCGCACGGCGCGCCGGCCGCGCCGGCCGGCCGCCGTACCCGTCGAGGCGGCGGACACCGG
>WNZI01000104.1 GCA_009728235.1 Vibrio cholerae
AACTAGTCCGCGCCACACCAGCCCTGGCACCCGGGACGATCTGCATCAGCGGCCGAGCGGTTGAAGCGGACATTTGACCTTTGGAGAAGACATTGAAAACACCCCACGCGCGTCGACTGACGATCACCGTCGGTCTTCTTGCAGTACTCATCGCCGGTCCACTTCCGGCAGCACATGCCGCCGAAACCCAGGACACAGCAACAGCTCCGTCGGAGACGGCACCGCCCTCCAACTCCTCGCAATCCGACAACGTGGCTACGACGCTGCCGTCGGAGCCGCCCCCGCTGCGACGACTCTGTCCTCGGACACGAATGACACGGCGGGCGGTACTGCACCGGCCACCAGCGGCGGCGCAGCTGCGCCGGTCGGACCAATGAAGACCACGGCTCCGGTCGTTTCCGGATCCCAAGACACAGCTCCCTTATCCGCCGACATCATGGCCGCCAATGAGAAAGCACTGGCTGCGGAGATCGGACCCGACGGCGCATCATTGGGCCAGGGAATCGTCCGGCTTGCCACGTCAGGGGACCCGCAGGTCCAGCCTCCGGCCGAGGGGACTGCAGCAGAAGGGTCCATAGGCTCAGCGGCGACCAACTACTGGAAGCCGTCGGGGGTCCTCGGAGTCGACGTGAGTAGCCACCAGCAGACCGTCGACTGGGTCGCTGCAAGGAATCAGGGGTCGCGTTTCGCGTATGTGAAAGCAACGGAAGCAACCAACTACACCAACCCCTACTTCTCAGCCCAGTACGGCGGATCAGAAGCGGCCGGCATGCTGCGCGGCGCCTACCACTTCGCTATCCCGAGCGTCTCCAGCGGCGCACAGCAGGCGAACTACTTCCTGAGGTACGGGGGCAATTGGTCCGCGGACGGGAAAACGCTGCCGCCGCTGTTGGACGTCGAGTACAACCCCTATGCAAGCCTCGGCAACGCCTGCTACAACATGAGCACCACCCAGATGGTCAACTGGATCAGAGACTTCTCCAACACGATGTACAGTGCAACGGGCCGACTCCCGATGATCTACACCACGACGGACTGGTGGGACACCTGCACAGGATCCTCACGCGCCTTCGCCAACCACCCCCTGCACATCGCGAACTACAACAACAGCAATGCCGGGAGGATGCCGGCCGGCTGGGCCGGGTACGACCTGTGGCAGTACACCAGTATCGGCCCCGTCGTCGGTGACTGGAACCAGTGGCCAGCCAGCCTGAGTGCGCTTCAAGCCTTCGCACGAAACAATGACAACCCTGTTGCCTCCGCGGGGGGGTCGGCGATTGCTGCTGTGGCTGCGCGTACGCCGACCCTCGGCACTGCGACCACCGGCGTCGTCTGCGGTCTCGTCGGTGGCGGCTGCTACCAGAAATACCAACGCGGAGACATCCACTGGTCCCCCACCACCGGAGCACACCCCACCAAGGGAGGC
>WNZI01000105.1 GCA_009728235.1 Vibrio cholerae
CCGTCCCGGGTTTGATGCCGCTATTTTCTGTGAGAAAGATAGTGATCATGCCCAAGCAGTTCCCTCCCGAGGTCCGTGACCGCGCCGTGCGCATGACCGTGGATCGATTGCCCGAATATCCGTCTGTCTATGCTGCCTGCAAGGCACTCGCGCCGAAGCTCGGCGTGGGCCCTGAATCGCTGCGCCGCTGGGTTGTCCAGGCCCAGGTCGATGCCGGCGAAAAGGCCGGTCCGAGCAGCGAGGAGCTGGAGGAAATCAAGCGGCTACGGGCTGAGGTGCGGGACTTGAGGGAGTCCAATGAAATCCTGAAACAGGCCTCGATTTTCTTCGCGAGGGAACTCGACCCTCGCCGCCGCTGATCTGCCGTTTCATCGACGAGATGCGCGCTGAAGGCTATGCGGTCGAGTCGACCTGCGCCGTCCTGCGGGAGCAGGGCGTGCAGGTCGCCGCACGAACCTACCGGGCGTGGAAGAAACGCCTGCCGGCGCTGCGCACCATCGAAGACGCCCGCCTTACCGACGCGCTGCGCAGCCTGAAAGTCCCCGACGCGAAGGGACGCCCCCGGCCCGAGATCATCTACGGGCGGCGGAAGATGACGCAGTGGCTGCGCCGCACCGGCTTTCCGGAGGCTTCCAAGCACACCGTGGACCGGCTCATGCGCGACGAGGGCATGAACGGCCTCGTCCGGGGCCGCAAGACGCGCACCACCCTCCCCGGCAAGGACGGCCGCCGCGCCGGCGACCTGCTGAACCGGGACTTCACCGCACAGGCGCCGAACCAAATTTGGGTGACCGACTTCACCTACGTCCCCGTCTACTCCGGATTCATCTATGTCGCCTTGGTCATCGACCTGTACTCCCGGGCGATCGTCGGCTGGGAGACCTCCACCATCAAGGACACCGCCTTCGTCGAACACTGCCTGCGCATGGCGTTGTGGCGTCGCCAACACACCGGCCGCCGTGCCGGCGGGACTGATCCACCACTCCGATGCCGGCTCTCAGTACACCTCGATCCGCTACACCGACACACTGGCCCTGGAAGGACTCCAGCCCTCCATCGGCAGCGTCGGTGACGCCTATGACAATGCTGCGGCCGAGACCGTGATGGGGTTGTTCAAGAACGAGGCCGTCGCGAAGGATGCACCGTTCCGCAGCGGGGCGCTGAAGACCGAAACCGACGTGATGGAGATCGTTTTCGAGTGGGTCCACTGGTACAACAACGACCGCCTGCATTCTGCCCTCGGGCACCAGACACCCGAGGAATTCGAACACGCATACTATGCTCGAGAAATCGGCCCGTTACCCGACGACGCCGCCAACAAACAGGCGGCATGATTCCCGGGACGGTTCAGCTGAATCAGCTTGCCAACGGCTAGAAGTGGCCCACGATTGGGGTTGTTCTTCAGTCGGACAGTCTCGTATCA
>WNZI01000106.1 GCA_009728235.1 Vibrio cholerae
GGTGTAACGCCACGGTGGTTGTCTGCGTCGTTGCTGACGTGAAGGCGGTCACCGTGTGATCCTTCGAGGAAACTCTCACATCCCACTCGAAAGGCATCAACACGATGACCGCTCCCCATATTGTCGACCCCGCGACCGTGCTCGGAGAAGCCCTGACCGACGCGTCCCCGGACCTGATGCGGCATCTGCTGCAGACCATGATCAACGCTTTGCTGTCCGCTGACGCCGATGCCGTGGTCGGAGCGGAGTGGGGCGAACGCAGCCCCGAGCGCACCACACACCGCAACGGCTACCGGCATCGGAACCTCGATACTCGTGCCGGAACGATCGATGTCGCCGTCCCGAAGCTGCGACAGGGCACGTATTTCCCGGAATGGCTCCTCGAACGCCGGAAACGATCCGAGGCCGCACTGATCACGGTGATCGCGGACTGCTACCTCGCCGGCGTCAGCACGCGACGGATGGACAAGCTGGTGAAGCAGCTCGGTATCCACTCCCTGTCGAAGTCGCAGGTGTCCAGGATGGCGGCTGATCTCGATGAACACGTGGATGAGTTCCGCCACCGCTCCCTTAGCGAGGCCGGCCCGTTCACGTTCGTTGCCGCGGACGCGTTGACGATGAAGGTCCGAGAGGGCGGCCGGGTCGTGAACACCGTGGTCCTGATCGCGACCGGGGTCAATGGCGACGGTCGCCGTGAGGTCCTCGGACTTCAGGTCGCCACTAGTGAGAGCGGGTCAGCCTGGAATGCGTTCTTTGCCGACTTGGTCGCGCGCGGCCTGACCGGGGTCCAGCTGGTCACTTCCGACGCGCACGCTGGGCTCAAGGACGCGATCGCCGCGAACCTGCCCGGGGCAGCGTGGCAACGCTGCCGCACTCATTACGCCGCGAATCTGATGAGCGTGACCCCTAAGAGCATGTGGCCGGCCGTGAAAGCGATGCTCCACAGCGTCTATGACCAACCCGACGCCACAGCTGTAACCGCGCAGTTCGACCGGACCCTGGACTACGTGAGCGAGAAACTCCCCGCCGTCGCGGAGCATCTCGACGCCGCACGGGCAGACATCCTCGCGTTCACCTCATTCCCCAAGGACCTCTGGCAGCAGATCTGGTCAAACAACCCCAACGAGCGACTGAACAGGGAAATCCGCCGCCGCACCGACAGTGTCGGCATCTTCCCCAACCGCGAGGCGATCATCCGCCTCGTTGGTGGCGTCCTCGCTGAACAGACCGACGAATGGGCCGAGGGGCGCCGCTATCTCGGCCTCGACATCCTCGCCCGCTCTCGCATGCGCCCCGTCCCCGACGCGGGAAGCGAGGCGGACACCGACACGATCATGGCCCTCAGCGCCTAACCGAAGGATCAACCGTTACACCACTTCCCGGGACTTGACCCC
>WNZI01000107.1 GCA_009728235.1 Vibrio cholerae
CGCCGCCATCGCGGAGGCCCGCGGCCGGGCGGACGCTGCGGTCATCGCATCGCGCGGTAACGCCGAGGCGGAGTCGACCGAAGCCAGGGGCAAGGCCGAGGCTGCGGGCATCGCGGCCCAGGCGGAGGCCTACGAGAAGTTCAACCAGGCAGCCATCCTGTCGAAGGTCCTCGAGGTCCTCCCCGCGATGGCCCGCGAGATCGCAGCGCCCATGTCGGCCATCGACACCATGACGGTGGTCTCGACCGACGGCGCGAGCCAGCTCAGCCGGAATGTCTCGAGCGGTGTCCACCAGATCACGCAGATGGTCAAGGACACCACGGGCCTGGACATCATCGCCCTGCTCGGCGATCTCCTGAAGAACGCGGACAGGCCCGGCACCAGCGGTTCGGGCGGATCGACGGTGGTCGGCGGCTCGGACTAGCACCGTAACCGGACCAGGGCTCGCCAGGTCCGGACGAGCGCGTACCGAGAAGGCCGCAGACAATCACTGTCTGCGGCCTTCTCCTATGCCATCGGGGACCCCCGGCCGACCAGCCGACGTCCTTGCGCGTCAGCGGTAGCTGGGCAGGTACGTCCCCGACGACGGGACGATGACCTTGCCGAGCGGCGCCAGTGACACCGGGATGAGCTTCAGGTTCGCGATGCCGAGTGGAATGCCGATGATGCTGACGAACATGGGGATCGCGGTCAGCACGTGCCCGATCGCGATCCAGATGCCCGCGACGAGCAGCCAGATGACGTTGCCGATCGTGGAGAAGGCGCCGGGCTGCCCTCCGCGATGGACGATCGTCTGCCCGAAGGGCCACAGCGCATAGACGCCGATCCTGAAGGAGGCGATGCCGAAGGGGATGGTCACGATCAGCAGACAGCAGAGGATGCCCGCGAGGAAGTACCCGAGAGCCAGCCAGATGCCGCCGAACAGGAGCCAGATGATGTTCAGGAGTGCGTTCATGGCCCAATCCTCCCGCACACAGCGAGCGGCCGCACTCATCCGGGTACAGGAAGGGCCTCCTACCGGTCGTGGTAGGAGGCCCTCGGCCTGTTGTGGTTCAGGAACCGCTAGCGCGGGCGGCGGTCGTTCGACGCCGGTGCGCTGGCCCTGCGGGAGCCGGCGGCACGGCGTGCACCTTCGGTACGCGGTGCGGACGACGGCGCATGACTGCGCTGCCCGCCACCCGTGGGCACACCTGCGACGGCGGGACGACGGACGGCATCACCGACGCGCTGCCCGGAGGCGGGACGACGGCTGCGGCTCGTCGTCTCGGACGCGGTGCGAGGCTCCTCGGTCCGACGGCGTGAACCGCCCGTCTTCGGGGCAGCGCCTGCATCCGTGCC
>WNZI01000108.1 GCA_009728235.1 Vibrio cholerae
CCGGACCGTGCAGCCCGAATGGGCCGCCACCAGCCCGGCGGACCGGGGCGCCGCTCTGCGCAGGGCCGCCGCGGCGCTGCGGGCGGGCGCCCGGGAACTCGCCGAGCTCAACACGCGCGAGACCGGCAAGCCGCTCGAGGACGCCATCGGCGGGATCGAAGCCGGAATCTCGACCCTCGAGCAGTATGCCGAGCTCGGCCCGGTGCACCGGGGGCTCAGCCTGAGGGGAGCCGTCACGGCCACCGACTACACCGTTGCCGAGCCACGCGGCGTCGCCGTGCTGCTGACGCCCTGGAACGATCCCGTGGCCGTGGCCGCCGGCCTGATCGGTGCGGCACTCGTGACCGGCAACGCCGTCATCCACAAACCGAGCGAGCGCTGCCCGCACGTGGGCGAACTGCTCGGCCGTCTCCTGCAGCCCGCCTTCCCGGACGGCGTCCTCACCACGCTGACCGGTGGTGCCGAGGTGGGCCAGATGATCACCATGGAGACGGGTATCGATGTTTACGCCCATGTCGGTTCGAGCGCCACCGGAGCGAGGATCGCTCGGGCAGCCTCCCTCACGGGTGCCCATGTGATCCGGGAGAACGGCGGCAACGATCCCCTGATCGTCGACGCCGACGTCGATCCCGCCTGGGCGGCAGCCCAGGCCGCCCTCGGCGCCTTCGCCAACGCCGGGCAGATCTGCACCTCCGTGGAACGCATCTACGTGCACCGCGCCATCGCAGAACCTTTCCTCGCGGCACTCGTCGCCGAGGCGCGCACCCGGAACGGCAGCGGCTCCTTCCCGCCGCTCGTCGACCGCCGCATGCGGGACGCCGTCGACGGACAGGTGGGTGAAGCCCTCCGCCTGGGTGCGCGGTGCCTGGAGGGTGGAGCCGTGCCGGAGGGCCCGGGCGCGCACTATCCGGCCACCGTCCTCACCGACTGTACGGAAGCGATGGCCGTCATGACCGAGGAGACCTTCGGTCCCGTTGCTCCGGTCACCGTCGTCGACAGTTTCGACGAGGGCCTGCGCCTCGCCGCCCGGGGACCCTACGGCCTCGCCGCTTCGGTCCTGACCGGAAGCATCGCGCACGCGCAGCAGGCCATCGCGGGCCTGGCGGTGGGCACGGTCAAGGTCAATGCGGTCTTCGGTGGAGCGCCCGGGGGATCGGCCCAGCCCCGCGGGATCAGTGGAGCCGGCTTCGGATACGGTCCTGAACTGCTCGACGAGTTCTCCCTCGTGAAGGTCGTGCACATCAGCTCGCCGCAGGAGGGCGCCTGATGGCCGGCGCCGTCCCGGGCCGGTCGGGCGCCCCGGCGTCCGAAGGCAGCGACGCCGGCGACCTCTCCG
>WNZI01000109.1 GCA_009728235.1 Vibrio cholerae
AGACCCGCCCTGTTTGGCAGCCCGGTGAGGGAGTCGTGCAGTGCGAGGTGTTGCAGGCCGGCCTCGGCACGAACGCTGCGGACTTCGGACTCTTCCGCGCGCCGGCGGGCCGCAACAAGTTCGAGCTCGTACTGACGGCGTTCATGAGCGCTGAAGATGATGACCCGGATCTCCACACGCCCGTCGGAACGAATTGACCGGACGGCTGTGAGCAGGGCGGCCCGGCGGCGTCCTGCCGCGTCGAGGATCTCGAGGGACACCTCGGACACGGTTCCGGTGAGCTGCATCTGAGGTGCACTGTGAGTTGAGTGGAGAAGACGGTCCCCTATCGGCATCAGCCGGGGAAGAGAAGTCCCAAGGACCTCGTCGCTGCTGTACCCCGTCCAGGTCAGAAAGCTCGCGTTGGCCGCGATGATCGTCCACGCCTCATCAGTGATCAGATAGCTGGACGGCGCCTCCTGGAACAGTTGCTCGTAATCCGTGTCCGACGTCATGAGAAGCCTGTTATCTGGTGCTGCAGGTACTGCAGGATGGCTTGTGCTGTTTCCTGCGGGGCGCTGGCCTGGGGTACATGTCCGGTCGCTGCGAGTTCGACGAGCGTGCTGACTGCCAGTCGCTCGTTCAGGTAGCGGCCTACCTCGGGGGGCGCGAGCATGTCATCGGAGCATTGAAGGATCAACGCCGGAGTGGCCAGGGCAGTCAGATGTGAGCGTATGTCGGAGAGAAAACTGACTCTCGCGAAGTTTCGTGCAGTGTCAGGGTTGGTTCGGCAGAAACTCGCCTCGAGCTCATCCGTCAATTCAGGTGTATCAGGGTTACCCATGATGATGGGGGCGAGTGAGGCGGACCAGGAGAAGTAGTTGCTGTCCAGCGATTCCAGAAGCCCATCAATGTCCTGCCGGGTGAAGCCACCAACATAGCCCGCGGACGGATCATCAATGTAGGACGGGGACGGCGCTACCAGGACCAGCCCACGAAACCTATCGGCGTCCGCGATGGCAGCCTCGATCGCCATCATGGTCGCGACGCTATGTGCGACGAGGACGACGTTGTGGAGGTCGAGCTCACGGCACAGGGCGAGCAGATCCGCGACATAACCATCGAGAGTCGAGTACTTCTCGGGATCGTACTGGTCCAGGTCAGAGAGCCCCGAGCCCATATGGTCGAACGACACGATCCGGTACCGGTCCTCGAAGTACGGGATGACTCGATGCCACATGCTCTGATCGCACCCAAAACCATGGGCAAACAGCAGCACCGACCCATCGGGCCGACCACTGAA
>WNZI01000110.1 GCA_009728235.1 Vibrio cholerae
GGCGACCTCAACCGGTCAATGCACCACCTGTGATTCTGAGGATATCGCGGGGTGGTTGGAGGTGGTGATGTGGGCTTGGTAGAGGTCGTTGGAGCTGGCCCATTTCAGGACTTGCCGAGGACGATCGTTGATGAGGTTCGCGATGTCATCGAGGTCTTTGGCGGTGAATCGTCGTAGGTCGGAGCCTTTCGTGAGGTACTGGCGGAGCATTCTGTTCGTGTTCTCGTTCGTCCCGCGCTGCCAGGGGCTTCCCGGGGCGCAGAAGTAGACGTTCATCCTCAGGTCCGTGGAGAGCTGCTGATGCTCTGCCATTTCCCGGCCGCGGTCCCAGGTCAGCGACCTGCGCAACGGCTCAGGAATGTCCTTGAACGCCTGAGTCAAAGCGATGCGTACGGCCTCTGCCTTGTATCCATCGGGGAGGTGAACGACTTTGATGGCCCGGGTGCTGCGCTCGACAAGCGTCGCCACCGCGGACGGCCTCTTTCCCATGACGAGGTCTCCTTCCCAGTGACCTACCTCGACACGGTCTTCGATCGACGCCGGTCGGGCGGTGATGGGCACCATGTTCTTCAACCGGCCACGACCCAACGATTGCTTCGCCTTCCGGGGCCGGCGGATGGTGCTCCCGGATCGCAAATGCTGGGACATGCCCCGGTCGAGTTCACGGCGGTAGACGTAGTAAATAGACCGGTAGATACCCTCGTGGGACAGGCGCATGGCCAAGTCCTCGGGGTAGGCCATCTTCAGCCAGGCCGCGATCTGCTCCGGTGACCACCCCAGAATGAGCTTCGCCTTTACGACCTGCAGCAGTGCAGGTCTTTGCTTGAGCCGGTTCAACTTCGGTCGCTTCATCCGAACATGGGCTGCCTGCTCAGCAACCGTTGCCCGGTAGGCGGCTCGTCCACCATTGCGGGCGAGCTCCCTCGAAATGCTCGAGTGAGACCTCCCCAGCTCCGCGGAGATTCTGCGGATAGACCACCCTGTTGCAACACCGCGAGAAATTTCCTCGCGCTCTTGATGAGTCAGGTGCCGGCAGTTCCGTCGAGAAACGCTCGGCTTGATTCCGCCATAGCCCCGGAGGAAGTACTGGACCACATGCGCCGGCTGCCCAACCCGGTCGCCGACCTGACGGAACGACTCACCGTTCCGCCACCCCTCCCAAATCGCTTGTTGCTGCTCCTCTGTGAACTCCACACGCACCTCCACCACTCATCCTGCCAAGGAGTGGTGCATTGACCGGTTGAGACCACC
>WNZI01000111.1 GCA_009728235.1 Vibrio cholerae
GGGGTCTGCTGCACGAATAGGTGACATCTGATCTGGCTTGCCGGAAGGCGGGCCTGGAAGGATGTCGTTGTGCCGAAGCCTTACCCAGACGAGTTCCGCGACGATGTGGTGCGCGTTGCCAGGAACCGTGAGTCCGGAGTGACCATCGAGCAGATCGCGAAGGACTTTGGTGTTCACCCGATGACGCTCACGAAATGGATGCGCAACGCCGAGAACGGCGACAATAAGACGCCTGCTCAGTCTCGCAGCGAAACAGTGGAGAACCGCGAATTGTGGAAACGGGTTCGACTGCTCGAGCAGGAGAACGAGGTGCTGCGGCGGGCAGCGGCGTATTTGTCGCAGGCGAACTTGCCGGGAAAAGGCTCTACCCGCTCGTGAGTGAGCTCGCCGCCGACGGGATCCCCGTGACGGTGACGTGTCGGGTTCTGAAGCTCTCCCGTCAGCCCTACTACCGGTGGCTGACCGCTCCCGTCACCACGAGCGAGGTCGCTGAGGCGTATCGCGCGAATGCTCTCTTCAATGCCCACACCGATGACCCCGAGTTCGGCCACCGGCTCCTGGCAGACGAGGCCCGCGACGCCGGGGAAACGATGTCGGATCGGACCGCGTGGCGGATCTGTGCGGCCAATGAGTGGTGGAGCTCGTTTGGGAAGAAGCGTGGGAAGAACGGGAAGAAGCCCGGCCCGCCAGTCCACGATGACCTTTGCACCGTCACAGACGAGAAGGGGCGGGTCCGGCACGAGTTCACCGCAGACGCCGCGAACCAGCTCTGGCTGACCGACATCACGGAGCATAAAACCGCAGAAGGGAAGCTCTACGTCTGTGCCATTAAGGACGTGTTCTCGAACCGGATCGTCGGTTACTCCATCGGCTCGAGGATGAAGTCCAGGTTGGCGGTGAACGCGTTGGAGAACGCGGTCGCTCGTCGTGGTGATGTCGCCGGCTGCGTGGTTCACAGCGATCGAGGATCGCAGTTTCGGAGCCGGAAGTTCCTGCGCGCTCTGACACGCCATCAAATGGTTGGCTCGATGGGCAGAGTCGCTTCCTGCGGCGACAACGCCGCGATGGAATCATTCTTCGCTTTGCTGCAGAAGAACGTCCTGGATCGCCGCTCCTGGACTACCCGCGAGCAGTTACGGCTCGCGGTCGTGACCTGGATTGAGCGCACCTACCATCGACGCCGTCGGCAGGCCCGACTCGGACGTTTGACGCCCGTCGAGTTCGAGACCA
>WNZI01000112.1 GCA_009728235.1 Vibrio cholerae
CGCCGGAAGCGCGGTGCGGCCCGCTGGTCCGAGGTCCGGGACGCGCGAGCTCAGCGCCGCCGCCGCGAGGCTCGCTGCCCCTCCCACCCAGTACGCGCCGTCGAGGCCCAGCACGCTCATGGCCAGAGCCGCGGCGAAGGGACCGGCGAACACCCCGATGCGGGTGACGCCGCCCAGCGTGGACAGCGCTCTCGCCCGGAAGTGTACGGGCACGGCCTCGGTGAGATAGCTCTGGCGGGCGAGTCCGAAGACGGCGCCGGCCATGCCGACCATGAACACCGCGGCGGAGAACACGGCGAGCGTCGGGGCGGCCAGGGCCAGGAACATCGCTGCCGCGCACCACACTGCCGCACCGACGAGGGCCTTCCGCTCGCCGAAGCGCGTGGCGATCAGGGTGGCCGGGACATTGGTGACCAGGGATCCGATACCCGACAACGTGATGACCAGCGCTGCTGTCGCGATGTCCGCCCCGAGATCGCGAGCGGTCAGGGCGATGACCGGGAGAATGGCGCCGGTCGCCACCCCGTACAGCAGCGACGGGCCGTAGGCGCCCACGGCGATCGCACGGATGTCGAAGGTTTCCTTGGGCACCAAGCCACCCTAGTCCGCGACGCGGACGCGCGGTGCGCCCGATGGGTGGAACTGCGTCCTAGGTGAACAGGAGTGCCACCGACAGGCCCGCTCCCGCCGCGGCGAGAGCGGCCAGCGCCGTACCTCCGGCCGTGAGCAGTGCCGCCCTCGTCCTGCCCGCCTGCAGCAGCCGAACCGTCTCGACACTCGCGGTGCTGAAGGTGGTGTAGCCGCCGAGGAAACCGGTGCCCAGGACGAGCGCCCACTCGGTCGGCAGGAGCGCTGCGAGCACGAGCCCGGTCAGGAGACCGAGCGCCAGCGAGCCGCTGATGTTCACGGTCATCGTGCCGATGGGTGACGCAGTGCGGACGCGCGTGCGGATGACGCCGTCGAACATGAAGCGGACGACCGATCCCACTCCCCCCGCGACACCGAGCGCGAGGACGAGCGCGGCGCTCACGGCCGGCCCTCGGGGACACCGGGCGGCACCGAAACGGCGCCCGACGAC
>WNZI01000113.1 GCA_009728235.1 Vibrio cholerae
TTCGGTGTAGGGGACGCGGAGGCGTTCGCAGTGTTCCTTCACGATCACGGCCGCGCGGCGCAGGTGTGGGCGGGGCATGTCGGGGAAGAGGTGGTGTTCGATCTGGAAGTTCAGGCCGCCGAAGGCGTTGTTCACGAACGAGCCGCCGCGGATGTTGCGGGAGGTGAGGACCTGTTTCTGGAAGAAGTCGAGCGTGCTGTCCTTGGGGACCACGGGCATGCCCTTGTGGTTGGGGGCGAAGCTGGCGCCCATGTAGATGCCGAAGACGGCCAGTTGGACGCCGAGGAACGCGAATGCCATGCCGACGGGCAGGAACCAGAACAGGACGCCGAGGTACGCGCCGAAGCGGGCTCCGAGGAGGGCGAGTTCGACCCAGCGGCCGGTGATGGTGCGGCGGGCGAAGAGGGTGCTGATGGAGCGGGCGTGGAGGTTGATGCCCTCCAGGGTCAGCAGGGGGAAGAAGAGGTAGCCCTGGCGGCGGGTGATCCAGGCCTGGAGGCCGCGGGCTTTGGCGGCGTCTTCTTCGAGGAAGGAGATGGTGTCGACCTCGATGTCGGGGTCCTTGCCGCGGGTGTTGGGGTCGTTGTGGTGGCGGGTGTGTTTGTCCATCCACCAGGCGTAGCTGATGCCGACGACGCCGGCGGCGAGGATGCGTCCGGACCAGTCGTTGGCGGTGCGGGTGGTGAAGATCTGGCGGTGGGAGGCTTCGTGGGCGAGGAAGGCCATCTGGGTCAGGACGATGCCGAGGGCGGCGGCGATGAGGAGTTGGTACCAGGTGTCGCCCAGGAGCGCGAAGCCGGTCCAGGCCGCTCCCATGGCCAGGGCCAGGAGGGCGAACACGCAGACGTAGAAGCGTCGGCGGCGGGTGAGGAGGCCTTCCTTGCGGACCTGCTTGAGCAGTACCGAGTAGGAGGCGACGACGTCGTTCGGCCTGGAGATACGGACAGTACGCGGGGCAGCACTAACGCTCATGGGGGT
>WNZI01000114.1 GCA_009728235.1 Vibrio cholerae
TACCGGGTTGCCAGCCCGCGCCACTGCTTGAGTTGGGCGTACTGGCGCTCGATGACGTTGCGGCCCTTGTAGGCGGCCGCGTCGAGGCCCACGGGCCGCCCATCGTGGGAGCCCCGGCGTTTCCGGTGGCCCTGTTGGTCCGCCGGCTCGGGGATCACGGTCTTGATGCCACGAGTGCGCAGATGGGTGCGGATCGCCCGTGATGAGTACGCCTTGTCGCCCAGGACCGCGTCCGGGCGGGTGTGGGGCCGACCTGCCGGCCGGGTCACACGCAGCTGTTCCAGCAGCGGCAGCAGCATGGGCGAGTCTCCTGCTTGGCCAGGGGTGATCAGGCTGACCAGTGGCAGCGCTGCACCGTCGACGAGCTGATGGATCTTCGTGCTCAGCCCGCCGCGAGAACGTCCGATGCCGTGATCGGCCGGCTCTTCACGCGGATTCTTGTAGTTCGATCCATCCCCCTGTGTGGCGGGTGGTGTTCGTGGCGTGCTGATGTGCCCGGGCGATCGTGGAGTCCACCGCCACCGACCAGTCGATCAGGCCTTCCGCGTCCGCGGCGGCGGTCAGTGTTGCCAGCACCGTGTCCCAGGTGCCTTCTTCGGCCATGCGTCGATGCCAGGTCCACACGGTCTGCCACGGACCGAAGACCTTGGGCAGATCGCGCCAGGCGATCCCGCACCGGTACCGGTACCGGTAGATGATGGCCTCGACCATCATCCGCGCATCCGAGAAC
>WNZI01000115.1 GCA_009728235.1 Vibrio cholerae
AGAGGCATGTCTTTGGTGAAGGGCCCTGGTGTGGAGGGCTGGGAGCGGATGCCGCTTCGCTGTTTTTGGTGAGAGACGGCGATGATGGAGACCAGCAGATTGGTCATGGTTCAGGCCGCTCCGTCTCCTATTCCATCGAGGTGAAGGCCTTGTGATGCCCGAACGACGTTCCCATACTCTTGGTCAGCGCCTCAAGGTCGCGGTTCTTATCGTGGCAGGGCTCAACTTCGCTTACTTTTTCGTCGAGGTCACGGTCGCCCTGTCTATCGGGTCGGTGTCCTTGTTTGCTGACAGCGTCGATTTCCTTGAAGACACGGCGGTCAATGTGTTGATCTTCGTGGCCTTGGGGTGGTCGTTGAGGGCGCAGGCTCTGGCGGGAAAGACCATGGCGGTCATCATCCTGCTTCCTGCTTTGGCTGCGGCGTGGCAGGCCTTCATGAAGTTCAGTGATCCGATCCCGCCGGATCCGTTGGCCCTGCTTCTTACTGCCGGAGGGGCAGTGTTGGTGAACCTCGCGTGTTCCTTTATTCTGGCCCGGTTCCGCCACCACAACAGCTCCATGGCTCGGGCAGCGTTCCTGTCTGCTCGTAACGATGTCCTGGTCAACATCGCGATCATCGCCATGGGAATCAGCACCCTATGGAGCAGGTCCGGATGGCCTGACCTCGTTCTTGGGCTGGTCATCATCGCCCTGAATGTCAGCGCCG
>WNZI01000116.1 GCA_009728235.1 Vibrio cholerae
CGTCGAGATCGCCCCGAGCAGTTACTACGCCGCGAAGAGCCGGCCGCTCTCAGCGCGTGCGGTGCGGGATGCGGAACTGATGCCGGTCATCACCAAAGTGCACCAGGACAATATTGGTGTTTATGGTGCCCGGAAGGTCTGGGCGCAGATGAACAGGGAAGGCCACCCTGTCGCCCGGTGCACCGTGGAGCGATTGATGCGAGCCGGCGGCTTGCGTGGGATCAGCCGGGAGAAGACCCGCAAGACGACCCTCGTCGCGGGCGCGGAAACACCGCGGCCGGCGGACCTGGTCGAGCGGCAGTTCGTTGCTGCAGCCCCGAACCAGTTATGGGTGGCGGATCTGACCTACATCCGGACACACTCGGGGTGGGTCTACGCCGCGTTCATCATCGATGTCTTCAGCCGCCTCGTCGTCGGCTGGCAGGTATCGACCTCTCTGCGAACCGATCTGGCCCTGGACGCCCTCGAGATGGGGTTCTGGAACCGTCAAAGAGCCCGACAAAGCGTTGCGGGTCTGACGCATCATTCCGATCGTGGAGTGCAATATCGTGCGATTCGCTACACCGAACGGCTTGCCGAAGCCGAAGCGGTCGCTTCCGTTGGATCCAAGGGCGATTCCTACGACAACGCCATGGCCGAGGCATTCAACTCGCTCTTCAAAGCTGAGTGCATCCGCAACCCGATCATGC
>WNZI01000117.1 GCA_009728235.1 Vibrio cholerae
TCTGACGTGGTGCCGATCTATGAGGTTCGAGACGCCAGCATGCAAAGCAAATCTGCTTTCTAATCGAGGAGAGCGAGGGCGTGAGGACGAGGGTCCACTAGCGGCTATCGGCACTTACGCACTCACCGTCAACGAACAAGGGTTCGCACCACCGCTGACGTTCGCACAGTCTTACGATCAGGCATGAACGAACTCCCCAGCAGGCTAGAAGGACGTACATCCTCGGCACAATCGATCAGCCGTTCTGGCGACTGATGTGTGGACACCCTTCTCGCCGACGCTACAACGGGCACCCCGAGCTAGTCAGAAAACTGGGTAAAACCTGACCGAACGCTGATTCTCCGAAGCTCCAACTGCGACCGTTTCTCGCACAGATCTTCACCACTACGGCCTACTATCACCCCGATCGGAGGTGGCGCGGTTCCCTCATAAAACGATCCCTTGACTGGACAGCTGAATCAGCTTGCCAACGGCTAGAAGTGGCCCACGATTGGGGTTGTTCTTCAGTCGGACAGTCTCGTATCG